>NZ_BAAAQF010000044.1:0-1871 GCF_039531525.1 Glycomyces endophyticus | reverse complement strand
GTCGTTCCTGACCGAGGACCCCGACGAGGACGTCTGGGGCATCGCGAAGGCCGCCGACGACCGGTACGAGTAGCCGTCGGCGCAGGCCCGGTCCCGGCAGGGGGACCGGGCCGCTTCGGCGCAGTGGATCAGCGCGCGGGCGGCGCGAGGAGGGCGGCGAGGGCGTCGTGCGCGTCGGCCTGGGCCGCCTGGACGGCGGCGGCGGCGCGGGCGGACAGCTCCTCGCACTCGGTGTCGAGGGTCGCGTTCGGGACCAGGAACTTGAAGGCGGTGAGGCGGCCCTCGACGTCGACCTCGGCGGAGCACAGGTCGTCGTCGGCGGTGTGCGCGAAGCGGTCCCCGGCGCGGGCGGCGATGCGGTCGCGCAGCTCGTCGCCCTTGCGGTCGGGGACGCGGCCGGCGAGGAGGTCCGGGTGGGCGCGTTCGAGGTTGAGCACGTGCTCGGACCGGGACTTCTCGGCGCCGGTCCACGCGGCCTGCACGGCGTCGGCGGCCGCGCGGTTGCTGAGCCGGTCGACGGTGGGGCTCAGCGCGAGCGAGACCAGGCGCCCGAGGTGGTCGAGCCGGACCCAGGCGACCCGGCCGGGGTCGGTGCCGTCGAACGCGCGCGTCGCGAGCTCCTCGGTAAGCGCCTGCGCCCGCTCGGCGAGGTCGGCCGCCCGCGCGTACCGCTCCCGGTCCGGGGCGGCGGCCAGCGCGCGCTCCACGGCGTCCCGCACCGGTCCGGCGGGGAGCCGCTTCGCGTCCCGGCGCGCGGCCTCCAGGCGGTCCTCGTAGTCGTCGGGGATCTCGATCCGGTTCATCGGGTGTACCTCCTCGTGGCGCTGACGCCCCACACCGTCGCGGCCCCCGCCACCGATCGGTCACCGATCGGTCATCCCCGGGAGCGGGCGACGACCGGCCGTCCGAGGCGGGGCGGCGGGGCGGGGACACCCGGGGCGCGAGGAAGCGCCGGTCCGAGCTTTGGATCGGACCGGCGCTCATATCACCGCACTCGTTCGGATGACTTTCGGTTCATCCCAGCCGTTTTCGGCGTCGATCCTGTCGGACCCCTCTGCCAGGATCGGGTGCGGCGACGATTTCGGTCCCCTCTGGAGTGGGTGGGGGTTCGGGATGGTAGCGGGGGTCGCGAGCTGCGCTCATGCCCGAACCCGCTCGGGCCGCGGTGCCCCGGGCCTGGTCGGTCGCGATCCGGTGGGCCTCATTCGGTCACGACCACTTCGTCGGCGCTGATCGTCGCGGCGGGCGGCCCGGATGCGTCCGCGTCGAAGGCCGCCGTCCAGGCGTCGGTGGAGAGGCCGGGGCCGTCGGCCGGTGCGGTGCCCGAGGCGTCCACGAAGGCCGTCCCGGTGCCGTCAGCAGATCCGCCCGTGCTCCCTGTGCCGCCCGTGTCGGTCGCGGCGAACGCGAGCGACGCCTCGTCGTCGGCGTCGGTCCCGCCGCCCGCGATCTCGGCGAGCGCCGACTCCATGCCGTGCAGCGCGCCCCGCAGGTACTGGAGGTGCCGCCAGGTCGCTTCGTGGAACTCCTGGTACTGCCCGGCCGCGTTGTCGGCCGCGCCGGGCGCGGTGCCGAACGCCGGGGCCCGGCTCAGGGTCCCCGCGGCGAGTACCGGGACCACCTGCCCCTCGAGCTGGTCGAGCAGCCCGAGCAGGAACACGCGGTACTCCTCGACCGCTTCGGGATCGAACACCCGCTCCGCCATCGCATCCTCCTAGCTGTACGGGTCGTCGCCGGGGCGCACGTAGCCCCAGACGTTGCCGGTCTCGCGGAACAGCAGGTCGTCCTGCTCCTCCGCCTCCTCGTCCTCGTCGGACCGCTCGCTCTTCCTGCGGGCGTCGGCCGCCTGGCCCGCGCCGACCGCGACGCCG
>NZ_BAAAQF010000043.1:0-832 GCF_039531525.1 Glycomyces endophyticus | reverse complement strand
GGTACTGTTTTTGACTGTCTTTTCCTTGGGACACTTGCTTGGTGTCCCGTGAAAAATCGGTCAGGGCATGCTTCGACACAACGAGTGAGTCACTGCTCTCGTAAGAGGGTGGTGCGCGACAAGTTTTTGTTGGAGAGTTTGATCCTGGCTCAGGACGAACGCTGGCGGCGTGCTTCACACATGCAAGTCGAACGGAAAGGCCCGCTTGCGGGTACTCGAGTGGCGAACGGGTGAGTAACACGTGGGTAACCTGCCCCCATCTCTGGGATAACCGTTGGAAACGGCGGCTAATACCGGATACGACCACGGTCTGCATGGATTGTGGTGGAAAGTTTTTGCGGTTGGGGAGGGGCCCGCGGCCTATCAGCTTGTTGGTGCGGTGATGGCGCACCAAGGCTTTGACGGGTAGCCGGCCTGAGAGGGCGGTCGGTCACATTGGGACTGAGATACGGCCCAGACTCCTACGGGAGGCAGCAGTGGGGAATTTTGCACAATGGGCGGAAGCCTGATGCAGCGACGCCGCGTGAGGGATGACGGCTTTCGGGTTGTAAACCTCTTTTATCCACCACGAAGGCACGGTATTCGCCGTGTTGACGGTAGTGGTTGAATAAGCGCCGGCTAACTACGTGCCAGCAGCCGCGGTAAGACGTAGGGCGCGAGCGTTGTCCGGATTTATTGGGCGTAAAGGGCTCGTAGGCGGTTGATTGCGTCTGTCGTGAAAGGCCTCGGCTTAACCGGGGTTTTGCGGTGGATACGGGTCGACTTGAGGCAATTAGGGGAGATCGGAATTCTACGTGTAGCGGTGAAATGCGCAGATATGTGGAGGAACACC
>NZ_BAAAQF010000042.1:0-825 GCF_039531525.1 Glycomyces endophyticus | reverse complement strand
AGGGCACTGTTGCAAATAGTCGGTGGTGATAAACTTATCATCCCCTTTTGCTGATGGAGCTGCACATGAACCCATTCAAAGGCCGGCATTTTCAGCGTGACATCATTCTGTGGGCCGTACGCTGGTACTGCAAATACGGCATCAGTTACCGTGAGCTGCAGGAGATGCTGGCTGAACGCGGAGTGAATGTCGATCACTCCACGATTTACCGCTGGGTTCAGCGTTATGCGCCTGAAATGGAAAAACGGCTGCGCTGGTACTGGCGTAACCCTTCCGATCTTTGCCCGTGGCACATGGATGAAACCTACGTGAAGGTCAATGGCCGCTGGGCGTATCTGTACCGGGCCGTCGACAGCCGGGGCCGCACTGTCGATTTTTATCTCTCCTCCCGTCGTAACAGCAAAGCTGCATACCGGTTTCTGGGTAAAATCCTCAACAACGTGAAGAAGTGGCAGATCCCGCGATTCATCAACACGGATAAAGCGCCCGCCTATGGTCGCGCGCTTGCTCTGCTCAAACGCGAAGGCCGGTGCCCGTCTGACGTTGAACACCGACAGATTAAGTACCGGAACAACGTGATTGAATGCGATCATGGCAAACTGAAACGGATAATCGGCGCCACGCTGGGATTTAAATCCATGAAGACGGCTTACGCCACCATCAAAGGTATTGAGGTGATGCGTGCACTACGCAAAGGCCAGGCCTCAGCATTTTATTATGGTGATCCCCTGGGCGAAATGCGCCTGGTAAGCAGAGTTTTTGAAATGTAAGGCCTTTGAATAAGACAAAAGGCTGCCTCATCGCTAACTTTGCAACAGTGCCCTT
>NZ_BAAAQF010000041.1:0-574 GCF_039531525.1 Glycomyces endophyticus | reverse complement strand
ATTACATATCTTGCGGTTTTGATTATTTTTGCTGCAAGAAATACATACTTCAAACGAAAGGTCTTTATTTGCTGTCTGTATTCTGAAGAGTCCAAGGAATCAAACTTGAACAACAAAAATAGGTTATATGAAAGCATCATCATTTGAAACACGGCTTCATTCGCCCAAAATGACTTTAGCAAGAGATGACCCACCGCCATGTCGTATTTGGCTTCTTTGATATAGTTTTCAGCATTACCACGCTTTTCATAGTATATAACTACTTTTTCAGAAAGCAAGGTAGTATTTGTTACAAAGAAAAAGTAGTCGTATTCGGAACCTTCTAAAAGTGATAATTGTGCTCTTTCTTTTTCTGGTTTCAGTACGCGAGATACGACAAATCTTCTGTCTTTTTCCCATTTAACTAATTTTGTATACAGTTCTGTAGTTTCTCTACCTTCTTCTCCTTTAACGAATACAATTGATGAATTCGTTGCTTGTGAGGTGAGTGTAGAATAACTTTTGGCTTTAATTAAATATTTGCATCCAAGAGATTCTATCGTTTCGATAATTTTTTCATCAAAGTAGCCACTAT
>NZ_BAAAQF010000040.1:0-537 GCF_039531525.1 Glycomyces endophyticus | reverse complement strand
GGATATTGGGCGCGGCCTCGCCCGTTCTCCCTTTCCAGGCACGATATTTTTTCGCCCTTATCACAGACCGGAGTGACAGTTCTGCCATCAGCCGCTGCACTGTTTTATGGTTTATCCGCAGCCCCTGTTTTCTCAGTGCGAGCGTGATCCTGCGGTAGCCATAACGACCTTTGTGATAGTGGTATATCTTCCTGATGTTCTCTTTAAGACCCGCATACCTGTCCCCTTGCTTCAGTGCATTCATATTGTAATACCACGTGCTACGGGACATACCGGCCGCCCGCAGAAGGTCCCGCAGAGCGTGTTCATGCCTTAGTTCACTGATTATCAGGGCTTTTTGCCATTTTTTTCGCTCTGAACCAAGGCTTTCAACTTTTTTAGATAGGCATTCTCTGCCCGCAGATAACGCAGTTCGGCCCTGAGTTCTTCGGGGGAGAGTTTTTCCAGCTCTTTATCTGTTAGTGGTGGGATATTTTTTGGCTTTGTCATTTTTCCGGGCCGTCCGCATTGTATGTTTAAAAGACCTTCCGCTCCGGC
>NZ_BAAAQF010000039.1:0-511 GCF_039531525.1 Glycomyces endophyticus | reverse complement strand
CTACTATCAATATCAATCGTAATGGATGTCAATTTACTTTTAGTGAGCAGTTTTTTAAAGACTTTAAAATTAATGTCTCTAAACATTTGGGTTGTCTTGAAGTTGAAGTTTCCTAGAAACCGTGACACTGTTTCAGGTTCTTTTACGGAAATATCAAACTCGTTGACGAGGGGATCATTTTGAAGTAGCTTTAGACGTTCTAACTTATCAATGCCAATGAAGTGACCGCAGAGCATGGTCTTTATATGATTCATCTTGATTTTATTTGTTGAGTCATTATCAAATACGAGGTCATTTTCAATAAAATCAAAAATCCCATTGCTTTTTGCATTCTCAAGGAGCAGAAAAAGACCTGCATTTGATGTTAGATTCTTAGCTTTGAAATCAATTTTATTAATCATAATTAGAACCCCTTTTTACTACTTTTCTTACTATTATTTTACCATATATCGAGTCATAAAAGCTGATAATTTAACATATTTTTGAGCACTTTTCTTTCACCCAATGGGTG
>NZ_BAAAQF010000038.1:0-3856 GCF_039531525.1 Glycomyces endophyticus | reverse complement strand
CGGTCAGGGCCCCGGCGAGGAGCGCGGCGCGGCGCCACGCCTCGCGGTCGGCGTNTCGGGCCCGTGCCCGGCCCCGGCCCGCACGGTCAGGGCCCCGGCGAGGAGCGCGGCGCGGCGCCACGCCTCGCGGTCGGCGTCGAGGCGGTCGAACAGGTCGTT
Source organism: Glycomyces endophyticus (assembly GCF_039531525.1). Taxonomy (NCBI): domain Bacteria; kingdom Bacillati; phylum Actinomycetota; class Actinomycetes; order Glycomycetales; family Glycomycetaceae; genus Glycomyces; species Glycomyces endophyticus. The sequence goes on along the minus strand of NZ_BAAAQF010000038.1, from coordinate 3,697 downwards.
GTGGGGCCAGAGGTCGGCGAGGGCCGGCTGGGCGTCGCGGACCGCGGTGGCCGGGACCGGCCCGAGCAGGACGCGCGCCGCGCCCGGGCGCAGCCGCACCCCGGCGATGACCTCCCCGGGGGCCAGGGCGGTCTCGCGCGGGCCCGTGTCGGGGCCGGCGACCTCGAGCCGGCCTGCGCGCCACAGCAGGTCGAGGCACCCGTCGGGCACGATCGACGCGGTCTGGGCGGCCGGGGCGCGGCGCACCCACAGGCACGCCGACCAGGGCGCGCCCGCGGGCGCGGGACGCTCCTCATAGGCGCCGGGCCCGGACTCCATGCCCGCAACCGTACCGCGCGGCACCGACATCGGCGGCGGCGCGCGCGACTGGAGGGCGGGCCAGTGTCGGACCCTGCGGGTACGTATTGGAGGATGCAACCCAGTTCACCAGGCCGCACCCGTCCAGGCGCGCGCCTCCGAACCCATGTGAAGGAGCCCCCGATGTCACTGTCGAGTGCCGACATCGCCCATCTGGAAGCGGTGCTGGCGCAAGGGAAGAAACCCAAGGTGGTGTTCACCGACGCCGCCGGGCAGGTCGCCGGCCGCACCGGCAAGGTCGTCGCCCTCGACCCCGCCGGCGTCGACGACTTCGTGCAGGTCGCGTTCGGATCCGACGAGCTGTCGTTCTCCGCGGCCGAGCTGCGCCTCCCGGCCCCCGGCGAAGGCGCCCGCCGCGCCGCCGCCCCGCGGCAGCGCAGCACCGAGCTCACCGGGCCCGGGCTGCTCCCCGACGACCCTGCACCGAAACCGAAACCCGTTGTGAGCGAGAGGAAGCCCGTGACCGAACCCGAGACGCCCGCACCCGCGGCCGAACCGGCCCCGGTGAAGAAGAAGATCGCCCGGCCCCGCACCGCGGCCGCCAAGCACCCCGAGCTTCAGGTGGTCCTGACCTATGAGGACGGCGAATGGTCGGTGGCCGCCACGCGCGGCGCCCGCGCCGTCGTCAAGGGCGCCAAGGTCACCCACACGAACGCGCTGGCGATGTGCCAGGCCGCGGGGTCCGACGAGGTCGGCGAGGTCGTGTCCGAGGTGGTGGAGAAGATCCGCTCCGAGGCCGCCGAGGAGGCCGCCCGGCTGCGCCGCCAGCTCGACGAGGCCGAAGCGCGCCTCGCCGAACTGAAGTAGCCGCAGAAGCGGAGCCGACGGGCCCGGGACGCCGAACGCGGCGGACCGGGCCCGGCTGTGTCCCCTGCCTGGGGGCCCCTCCCCCCCCGCCCCCACCCTCCCTCCACCGCCCTGTCGTTCTGGTGCACCGGCGGCGCCGGTGCGGGTCGGTGCCGTGTCGCGGCTCGGTCGGGTCGGCTCCTCTCGTTCGTGCCCTGTCGGGGTGCTGGAGCCATCGTGCCTGGAGCGGGCTGAAGGGGAGCTGAAGACGCCTGAAGGAGACTTCAGGAAACGGAGCCGGCCCGGGGTCAGTCGCGGGCGTGCTTGATGTAGATCATGACCGCCTCGCGGGTCGTCTTGACGCCCAGGGACTGCCGGGCGGCGGCGATGCGGCGGTTGGCGGTGCGCAGCGACACGAACTCGGCCTCGGCGGCGGCGGCGATCGTCGACCCGGCGGCCAGGCGCGACAGGAGCGCCCGCTGCTCGGTGTCGAGGTCGAGGCCGTCGGCGGCCTCGACCTTCCCCGGGGTCAGACCGAGGGGCCCGACCCGGCGCAGGTCCGCCGCGAGGTTGAGCGCCAGCTGCCCGGAGGCGACCGCGATGATCCCCGCCCCGCGCGCGGCCGCCAGGACCGCCTGCGACGCGGTGTGGTCGTCGCCGACGTGCCCGTGGCACACCAGGCGCCGGTCGGCCAGGTCCCACGCCGGCTCCAGCAGCGCGAACCCGCGGTGCGCCGACCAGCCGCCGGCCGCGCACCGGCGCACCAGCGCCTCGGCCTCGCCCGCGGCGCCGACGACGTGCAGGGGCACCTGCTCGCCCATCAGAGGTCACCGCCCTCGGCCGGCGCGGCCGACAGCAGCACCGCGGCCTCGGTGCGCGTCTTCGCGCCGAGCTTGCGCATCCCCGAGCGGATGTGCGTCTCGACCGTCTCGGCGGTGATCCCCAGTATCTCGGCGATCCGCCGCGACGGGTGCCCGGAGGCGACGTGGCGCAGCACCTCGGACTCGCGGTCGGTCAAACCCCCGCCGCCGCGCGCCGACCGGCGGTCGCGGCGCACGTCGTGCTTGCGCAGGCCCCGGCGGGCGCGCCCGGCCAGGACGATCAGCCCGTGCTCGTCGGCGATCCGCTCGGCCGCCTCCAGCGCGGCGACCGCGGCGTGCGGCTCCCCCGAGTGCGCGGCCAGCGCCAGGAGGCAGCGGACCTGCTCGCGGGCGGCCAGACCGTCCCACGCGGTCGCGGCCTGCGCGAACGGGCCCGGCGCGGCCTTGTCCCACGCCGCGAGGGTCGTCGCCACCGGCGCGGGCCAGGGCGCGGCGTCGGCGGCGACCGGCTCGGTCCCGGTGTCGTAGGCGATCCACCGGCCGGTGATGTGCGCGAGCCCGCCGACCAGGCCCGGCTGGGCCTCGGGGGCCTCGGGGCCCGGTTGGCCGTCGAGCCACGCGGTCTCGTGCTCGAGCCACGCGACGAGCCCGTCGAGGGCCGCGGGGGCGTCGTGCAGGCGCGACAGGCGCGCCCGGGCCGCCCCGAGGGCCCCGGTGTCGGCCTCGGCGAGCGCGATCGACGCGGCGATGAGCGTGTCGGCGACGGCCGGGAGCGCGTGGTCGGCCAGGGACTGGGCCGCGGCGATCACGTTGTCCAGGCCCGTGCCCGACAGGACCAGGCACCAGGCGGCGGCGGCGAGGAACCGGGTCTGCCACGAGTAGGCGCCCTCGGCGCCGGCCCGGTCGGCCGCCTCGTGCGCGACCGCTTCGGCCTCGACCAGGCGGGCCGCGTCGGCCAGGGCGATGACCCGCGACCACGCGCACCAGGCGGCGGTCGTCGCGTCCCCGGCGGCGCGGGCCAGGGCCTCGGCGTGCGCGAGCGCGTCCGGGTCGTCCCCGGCGAGCGCGGCCGCGAGCCCGGGGTGGTCGACGGCGGCGTACGCCGAGCGGACCTCGACCGCGAGCGCGGCCCGCTCGTGCACGGGCGCGCACAGCAGCCGCAGCTGGTCGGTCTCGGGCCCGGCCGGGGCGGTGTCGAGGACCGCGCGGGCGCGCGGGGTCTCGCCGACGGCCAGCAGCGCCCAGGCGCGCACGATCGCGGTCTCCCCGCCGGCGTCGGGGGCGCGGTCGAGGACGGCGAGGGCGGCGTTGGTGCGTCCGGCCTCCAGGGCGGCGCGCGCGGCCGGCACGGCGTGGGCGCCGTCGAGTTCGGCGGCGAGCAGGAGCGCTTCGGCGCGCGTCTGCGGCGACCCGTCGGCCGCGGCGGTCAGCGCTGCGTGGAGGGCGCGGTCGGCGAGGCCGGCGGCGTGGGCGTGGCGGGCGGACTCGACGCCGGCGGTGGCGTCGGCGAGGTGCTCGTGCATGGACCGGCGGGCGTCGGAGTCGAGGATGCCCGCAGCGATCTCGGCCATCCACGGCGACGCGGGCCGCAGGAACGGCCCGTCCCACACCGCGAGGCCGGCGTCGGCGAGGACCGGTGCGCCCTCGCCCAGCAGGCTCGGGTGCGCCGGGCGGCCGAGCAGGCCGAGGACGGCGAGCGCGGTGCGGCCCGCGCGCGGCAGGTCGGCGATCGC
>NZ_BAAAQF010000037.1:0-5971 GCF_039531525.1 Glycomyces endophyticus | reverse complement strand
GGGGCCGGGCCGACCGGGCGCGGGCCGGGGCCCGGCTCCGGGCGCTGCCGGTCGACCGGGGCGCACAGCGCCCGCGGGGCGGGAGCAGGGCCGCGCGGGACGCCGACCGCCGCGATCACCGGGCGAGCCAGGCGGACCGTGTCGTGCGAGTGGAGCGGGCTCGACGGGAAGAGCGCGCCCGCGATCGGCGCGGGCACCACCGGGAAGACGCCGCTGGGGGACAGCAGCGGGTTCGCGCGCTGCGACCGCGGCTTCCCCGCCGGGCGGGCCGTGGCCTTGGGCCGCCGGAACGCCCGCGCGAGCAGGGCGTCCACCCGCCACACCCGCTTCGCGTGGCTCGCGGGCAGCCAGAAGTGCCAGCGGTGCGGCTCGGTCGCGCCCGGGCCCTCCAGGACGGTGAAGTTGAGCTCGACGCCCGGCCCGGCCGGGTCCGCCGACCAGCGGAGGTTCTCGATCGCCGCGACCGGCGCGTCGAGGCACAGCCGCACCCGCCCGAGAAGCCGCGACTGGCGCGTCACGACCAGGCGCTGGCCGGTGAGCATGAGGACGTGGTCGCCGCTGCCGAGGCCGTCGGAGCCCACGCACCGGCTCAGCAGCGACACCTGGTCGCCCGGTGCGATGTTGCGGCGAAGGAGCGGAACGTGCCGGGAGAGCGCGGTCGTGGTGAGCCCGGCCTCGGCCGAACTCGCCAGCATGCTGCGAGAGAAGAGATCCATTTGCCTGTACCCCACCTAGATCCGTGAGCGCGTTGATCGCTCGGCGACGCGCTCTCAAAGGGGGTAACGGCAATCCGCATATGCAGGTTACGGCTGCGAGGTGTCCTTCCCCACAACTCACCCCTTCGGGCGAGCGGGCCTCGCGGGCGCGGGAGGCCCCCGCTCAGTCCCGGTGGTGGGGCCGGAGGTGTTCGGGCGCTTGCAGATCGAGGTCGATCTCGAGGTCCGGGCCGTGGTGGTCGCCCCAGCGGCCGCGGTCCCACTCCCAGTCGCCCCCGCCGTGCCCGGGGTCGTCGCCGGACTCCTCGGGGCAGGGGAGCTCCTCCTCCTCCTCCTCGACGGGGACCAGGCGCGGGGGCTCGGTCGCCTCGGCGGACTCCTCCGGGGCCTCCTCGACCGGCGGCCCGGGCTCGGCCGCGGGCTCGGGTTCCGGTTCCGGAAGCGGTTCGACCTGCGGCTTCGCGGCCTCCGGGTCGACGCCCGCGCCGGGGCCGGCCAGGCCGCCGGGGGCGGGGTCGCCGGGGGCGCCGTCGAGGCCGCCGGGGTCGACCGCGGGCTCCTCGCCCTCGATGACGACGGTGCCCGACTCGATCTCGTAGGGCTCGTCCCCGTCCGCCCCGGTGTAGAGCCCGCGGGCGAAGGTCCATCCGAGCATCGCGAAAGACGCCACCGTGCCGGCGCTCACCCCCACGAGGGCGAACCAGATCCCCACCGGCCAGCGTCCCCCCTGGTCGCTGCCTCTGCCGCGCACCGCGCGCTCCTTCCCGCCACCCCCGTGCGACGAAACGGCCGTTCAGGGCCCATGATGTCGATGAATCGACGGCCCTCGGCTACTCAGTGTCAGACTTCAGTCCCGAATAGTAATCGGGTGAAGGGTGTGACGCGCACCGCCCAGGGCTTTGGGATGCTTGGATGTACCGGAATACGAATATGAGGAGGCATCAATGGGCGACACACAGCGTCCAGCCAAGAAGACGGCCAAGAGCCGTCCGAAACCCGCCTCGACGAACGAACCACAGTTCGTGCAGCTGCTCTCCCCGGAGGGCCAGCGCGTCAAGCATCCCGACTACGACATCGACCTGAGCGACGACGAGTTCCGCGGCCTCTACCGCGACCTCGTCATCACCCGCGAACTGGACGCCCAGGGCACCGCCCTCCAGCGCCAGGGGCAGCTCGGCCTGTGGCCGAGCCTCCTCGGCCAGGAGGCCGCCCAGATCGGCTCCGGCCGGGCCCTCCGGGCCCAGGACACCGTCTTCCCGGCCTACCGGGAACTCGGGGTCCAGTGGTGCCGGGGCATCGACCTGATCTCGGCGTTCGCGCTGTTCCGCGGCACCGACCTCGGCGGCCGCGACACGGTCGCCGACCGCTTCAACATGTACGCGATCGTCATCGCCTCCCAGACCCTCCACGCCGCCGGGTACGCCATGGGCGTGGCCATGGACGGTGCGGTCGGGACCGACGACGGCGAGGCCGTCATGGTCTACCACGGCGACGGCGCGACCAGCGAGGGCGACTTCAACGAGGCGCTGGTGTGGGCCGGCGTGTTCAACTCGCCGCTGGTCTTCTTCTGCCAGAACAACCAGTACGCGATCTCGGAGACGAACGCGCGCCAGTTCCGGCTCCCCCCGTACCGCCGCGCCGAGGGCTTCGGCGTCCCCGGGATCTTCGTGGACGGCAACGACGTCCTCGCGACCTACGCGGTCACCCGGGACGCGCTCGACCGCGCCCGCCGCGGCGAGGGCCCCAGCCTCGTCGAGGCCTACACCTACCGCATGCAGCCGCACACCACGTCCGACGACGCCACCCGCTACCGCGACGAGGCCGAGCTGGACTTCTGGCGGGCCAAGGACCCGATCGTCCGCTACCGCAGGTGGCTGGCGGCCGAGGGCCTGGCCGACGAGGCGTACTTCGCCGAGATCGACACCGAGGCCGGCGAGCAGGTCCGGGCGCTGCGCGCCCGCGTCATGGCGCTGACCGATCCCGAGGTGTCGGAGATGTTCGACAACGTGTACGCCGAGATGCCCCCCGGCATCGCGGCCCAGCGTGCGGAGGCGGTCGACTTCCAGGCCTCCCTCGAGGACGGGAGCGACGTTCGATGACGACCATGTCCATGATCAAGGGCCTCAACGAGGGGCTCCGCCGCGTCCTGGAGGACCAGCCGAAGTCGCTGGTCATGGGTGAGGACGTGGGCCGCCTCGGCGGCGTCTTCCGCGTGACCGACGGCCTCCAGAAGGACTTCGGCGCCGACCGCATCATCGACACCCCGCTCGCCGAGTCCGCGATCATCGGCACCGCGATCGGCCTCGCGATGCGCGGCTACCGGCCGATCTGCGAGATCCAGTTCGACGGCTTCGTGTACCCCGCGTTCGACCAGCTGGTGTCGCAGCTCGCGAAGATCCCGAACCGGTCCGGCGGGCGCATCCGCCTGCCCGTCGTCGTCCGCATCCCGTTCGGCGGCGGCATCGGCGCGATCGAGCACCACTCCGAGTCCCCCGAGGCGTACTTCGCGCACACCGCGGGCCTGAAGGTCGTGACCTGCTCGAACCCGGCGGACGCCTACTGGATGATCCAGCAGGCCGCGGCCGGCGACGACCCGGTGGTGTTCTTCGAGCCGAAGCGCCGCTACCACTCCAAGGGCGAGGTCGACACCGAGCGGGCGGGGCTGGACCTGTACCGGGCCCGCACGGTCCGGGAGGGCCGCACCGCGACGCTCATCGCCTACGGCCCCACCGTGGACGTGGCCGAGAACGCCGCCAAGGCCGCCGCGGAGGAGGGCCTCGACCTCGAGGTGATCGACCTGCGGTCGCTGTCGCCGATCGACTGGGAGCCGCTGTTCGCGTCGGTCCGCAAGACCGGCCGGGCCGTGGTGGTCCACGAGGCCCCCGGGAACGTCGGCATCGGCGCGGAGGTCGCCGCCCGGATCACCGAGGAGTGCTTCTACTCCCTGGAGGCGCCCGTCCTGCGGGTGACCGGCTACGACGTCCCTTATCCGGCGAGCCGCCTCGAAGACGACTACCTTCCGAACCTGGACCGGGTGCTCGACGCCGTCGACCGGTCCCTCGAGCACTGAGGAGGAGCACATGGGACAGAAGATCACGTTCAACCTGCCCGACCTCGGTGAGGGACTCACCGAGGGCGAGGTCGCCGCGTGGCTCGTGGAGCCCGGCGGCGAGGTCAAGCTCAACCAGCCGTTCGTCGAGGTCGAGACCGCGAAGGCGCTCGTCGAGGTGCCCAGCCCCTACGACGGGGTGCTTGCCGAGCACCACGCCGAGGCCGGGACCACGGTCGACGTCGGCAAGCCGCTCGCGACCTTCGAGGTCGAGGGCGCCGACGCGCCCGCGCCCGCGAAGGAGGAGCGCACGCCGAACCTCGTCGGCTACGGCGCCCGCGAGGCGGGTTCCAAGCGGCGCCGCCGCAAGGGCGAGGCGCCCGCCGCCGAGCCGGCGCGGTCGCTCGCGCCGGTGACCCCGCCGTCGGTCATCGCGCCGTCGTTCACGCCGCCTCCGGCCGCCCCGGCCGCCGCTCCGGTGACGGGCGCCCCGGTCGCCGCCGCTCCGGCGCCCGGCGGCCCGGTGCTCGCGAAGCCGCCGGTCCGGAAGCTCGCCAAGGACCTCGGCGTCGACCTGGCGTCGGTGGTGCCGACCGGCCCGAACGGGACGGTCTCGCGCGCCGACGTGGAGGCGGCGGTCGCGGGCCCGGCCCCGGCCGCGCCGCAGCGGGTCGCCGCCGCCGCGGAGGACCAGCGGATCCCCATCAAGGGCGTGCGCAAGCTGACCGCGCAGAACATGGTCGCCTCGGCGTTCACCGCGCCGCACGTGACCGTGTTCCTGACCTGCGACGTCACCGGCATGATGGAGACGGTCAAGGAGTTCAAGGCGCGCCGGGAGTTCGCGGACGTCAAGGTCACGCCGCTCCTGTTCGTGGCCAAGGCGGTCCTGCTGGCCGCCCGCCGCCACCCGATGATCAACGCCCGCTGGGACGAGGCCGCCCAGGAGATCGTCGTCAAGCACGACGTGAACCTCGGCATCGCCGCCGCCACCCCGCGCGGCCTGGTCGTCCCGAACGTGAAGGCCGCCCAGGACCTGAGCCTGGTCGAGCTGGCCGAGGCCCTCACCTCGCTGGCCCGCACCGCCCGGGACGGGAAGACCACGCCGGCCGACATGGCCGGGGGGACGTTCTCGATCTCGAACGTGGGCGTCTTCGGCATCGACACCGGCACCCCGATCCTGCCGCCCGGCGAGTCGGCGATCCTCGTGTTCGGCGCGGTCCGGCCGCAGCCGTGGGTGCACGAGGGCGAGATCGCGGTGCGCCAGGTGACGACGCTCGGACTGTCGTTCGATCACCGACTCATCGACGGGGAGCTCGGCGCGCAGTTCCTCGCCGACGTCGGCGCGTTCCTGTCGCACCCTGGGGAAACGCTCCTCGCCTGGACGTGATCAAGCGCACCAGGGAATCGTTGGCGGATCTCGTGGTTCGATGTTGTAATTGAGGCACGGAAACAACGGGGAAACATGACTTCGAAGTTTCCGTGTCCCGAGTCCTGACAGTGCTCGCAAGCCGGGAACCGTCAGGGACATAAGGACCGCGAACTTTTCTCCTCCAACTGGTGTGGACGACAGCGCCGAGTCGCCACACCGCGGAGACCCTCTCCAGGGGGTTCTCACACCGGCCGGGCGCCGCGTTTGCCATGAGGGGTGGGCAACCGTGTGCGCCCGGCCTTTTCGCTGCCCTCCGGGCCCCGCGCGCTTCCGGCGCCGCGTTCGCACCGCCGGACCGGCGCCTTCCCCGTTCCCGCTTAACCCTGTCGAGTGATCGCTGGCGTCGCTGCGGTACCGTGTTGCCGTCTGGCGTGCCCCCAAGACGCCAGGCCGGAAGCAGCATTGAGGAGCAGCCGTGACCTCCGAGCAAGGCAACCCGCCAGCAAAGGGCGAGGCCCCTGACGACCAGAGCGCAGCCGACCAGGGCACTGCCGAGAGCAGCCCGGCCGCGGCCGGCGCCGCGGCTGACGGCCCGTCGGAGCAGGCCGCAGGGACCGCCGAGACCACCGCCGACGCGGACCCCACGCCGGGTCCCGCCGAGCCGGAGCGTCCCGCGAGCCCGGCCGAGGAGGCCCCGGCGCCCGCCGCCGAGCCCGCGCCCACGGTCGACGAGGGCGCGACCCAGTCCGTCCCGGCCGCGGCCCTCGCCGACGCGGACGTGCCGCCCGCCCCGGCCGCCGAGGCCGCCCCCGCCGCGAAGCGCGCTCCGGCCCCGGC
>NZ_BAAAQF010000036.1:0-32479 GCF_039531525.1 Glycomyces endophyticus | reverse complement strand
GCCGCCGTCGCCTGGGGCACCGCCGCGGTCGCCCTCCCCGGCAGCCGCATGCCCGGCGCCGACGACATCGACCTCGCCGCCGTCCAGGTCACCGCGAACCCGGACCCCGCCCGCGCCCTGCGCTGAACCGCTGCACCGCAACAGGAAGGCACCCGCATGAAGATCCTCCTCGTCGGCGCGACCGGCACCGTCGGCTCGGCGGTCCGCGACGGCCTCACCGCGCGCGGCCACGACGTCATCGCGGCGCACCGCTCCTCCCCGGAGTGGCCCGTCGACCTCGCCGACCCCGCCCAGATCGAACGCCTCCTGGACAAGGCCGGCACCGTCGACGCGATCGCGTGCACCGCCGGCACGACCCCGTTCGGGCCCTGGGACGGCCTCGACCGCGACGCCTGGCGGGCCGGCCTCGACTCCAAGCTCCTCGGCCAGGTCGAACTCGTCCGCCGCGGCACCGCGCACGTGCGCGAGGGCGGCTCGTTCACGCTCATCACCGGCGTCCTCGCCCGCGAACCCATCCGCGGCGGCGCGATCGCCGCCGCCGTCAACGGCGCCCTGGAGGCGTGGGTCCGCGCCAGCGCCCTCGAACTCCAGGGCCGCTTCCGGATCAACGCCGTGAGCCCCACGGTCCTCACCGAGTCGCTCGACGTCTACGACGAGTCCTTCCCGGGCTTCCCCACGGTCCCCGCCGCCGACGTCGCCCGCGCGTACGCACGCTCGATCGAGTCGTTCGAGACCGGCCGGGTCTACCTGCTCTGACCGCCCGCCGTCACGGCGCCGCCTGCGCGGCGAACCCGTTGAAGATGTACACCGCCTGGTCGAACAGCCTGACCCCGGTCGACGGGTAGTCGACGGCCTCGCTGCACGCCATCGCCGCCTCGACGCCCTTGGGCGGCAGGTCGGTCGTGGAGACGTTCCACGCGACGAGGCCCAGCACGACGAGCACCAGGGCCGTCAGCGCCACGTTCCCCCACAGGGGAAGCCGCCTGCGTCCGACCGTCAGCACCAGCGCGAACGCCACGACGATCAGCAGGATCCCCGACGTGATCTTCCCGCCGCCCAGCAGCACCACGCCGCACATGCCGAGCAGGACGATGCCCGTCCACAACGCCGTCTTCTTGAGGATGTCCATGAGGGGCCGCTCCTTGCGATCGAACCGCCCGCCTCACCCGTGCCGAAACGGCGACGGGCACGACGAACGGCGCCGCGCCGCGCGCGGCTGGGGTGGAAGTGCCTCCGAGCTATCTCTATATAGCTAGTATGTTAGTACTATAGTACTTCGACGCTCCCACTGTCAACGACCCCGACCGCGCCCCGGAAACCCGCACGGGACCCCACCGGACAGCGGATCTGGGGATAATCCACTCATGACCTCCCCCTCGAACACCCCCGCCCCCACCGAGATCGCGACCCTGTCGCAGGAGTACCTCGACGTGCTCCTCGACCGGCACCCGATCGGCGCCTCCCTCCTCGGCGTCGAGGGCCGCGAGGACCGGCTCCCCGACCACAGCGAAGCCGGCGGCGAGGCGTACGTCCGCCGCCTCGCGGCCCTCCGGGCCCGGGCCGAGGCCGTCGACCCGAGCGCGCTCGCCCTCACGGAGCAGGTCACCAGAACCGTGCTGCTGCAACAGATCGCCGCCGCACAGGACCAGGTGCACGTCCGCGCGCCCGAGTACACCGTCTCCGACACGCTCTTCAGCCCGGCCGTCGAGACGCTCGTGCTGCTCGGCATGGTCGGCGTCGCCGAGCAGCGCCACGCCGACGGCCACCTCGCGCGCCTCGCCGCACTCCCCGACGTGTTCGAGGCGATCGCCCAGCGCCACCGCGACGGCGTCGCGGCCGGGCGGGTCCCCGTGCACCGCCTCACCGAGTCGACGATCGCCTACTTCGAACGGATCCTCGCCTCAGACCGCATCGAGGTGCTCGCCGACACCGAGCCGGCCCCCGACAGCGGCGTCGACGCCGTCGCGTTCCGCGCCGAACGCGACCGCCTCCTGGAGACCGCCCTCAGACCCGCGCTGGCGCGCTACCGCGACGTCCTCCGCGACGAGGTGCTGCCGCACACGCGGCCCGACGAGCGGCCCGGACTGACCTGGCTGCCCGGCGGCGACGACTACTACGCCAAACTCGTCAAGTACCACACGACCACCGGCCGCACCGCCCGCGAACTCCACGACCTCGGACTGGAACTCGTCGGCCGCCTCCGCGACGAGATCGCCGAGACCGGCGCCCGCGCCCTGCGGACGGGCGACGCCGACGAAGCCCTCGACCGGCTGCGCACCGACCCCGCGCTGCGCTGGCGCGACGGCGACGAACTCCTCGACGCCGCCCGCGAGGCCATCGCACGCGCCGAGGCGGCCGCCCCGGCCTGGTTCGGGCGCCTGCCGTCCCAGAGCTGCACCGTCAGACCGGTCCCCGACGGCGAGGCCCCCGGCGCCCCCTCCGCCTACTACGTGCTGCCCGCGCTCGACGGCGCCCGGCCCGGGATCTACTTCGCCAACACCTACGAGGCCGACAAGCGCGACCGGTTCAGCGCCGAGACGACCGCGTTCCACGAGGCCGTCCCCGGCCACCACCTGCAGATCGCGCTCGCGCAGGAGCTCACCGACGTGCCCCTGTTCCAGCGGATCGCCGACGTGAACGCCTACAGCGAGGGCTGGGGCCTGTACGCCGAACGCCTGGCCGACGAGATGGGCCTGTTCTCGAGCGACCTCGACCGGCTCGGCATGCTCAGCGAGGAGTCCGTGCGCGCCTGCCGCCTCGTCGTCGACACCGGCCTCCACGCCCTCGGCTGGACCCGCGCCCAAGCAGTCGAGTTCATGGCCGCCAACACCGCGACCGCCCCGATCGAGGTCGAGACCGAGATCGACCGCTACATCGCCGCGCCCGGCCAGGCCCTCGCCTACATGGTCGGCCGCCTGGAGATCCAGCGCCTGCGCACCGAAGCCGAACAGGCCCTCGGCCCGCGCTTCGACATCCGCGGCTTCCACGACACCGTCCTCGGCTACGGCTGCCTCCCCATGGACGCCCTCGCCCTCGTCGTCCACCACTGGACCGGTGACCAGTAGCCCCACCCGAGCCGCATCGGACCGCCGCCTCCGCCCTGCGAGTGATCCTCCGAGCCGGTGTCGGCGGGGCGATCTAGGCTGCGGGGATGCCGAACTCCTCGTACCTGTGCGCGACCGACCAGCGGACGCTGTACCCCTCGACCACCGACAAGGGCTTCGTGCCCGACACCGATGTCGTCGCGTATGACGTGCGGTGCGTGCCGCTGCTGTGGCTCGCGCTGTTCCGGCCCGCGGACCTGGTCGCGCAGACGATCGTGATCGAACCCGATCCGGACGCGGTCTACTACGAGTTCGGGCCGGACGGGGACTTCGTGGAGGTCGAGACCCCGGCCGAGGAGGCGGTGGACCAAGTGGTCGAGGCCGTCGCGCCACTGGTCGGCAAGGACCTCGCGCTCGCCCGGCTCGACGCCGCCGTGCCCGTGCTCAACCGGCTCTTCGCCGGTGAGGGGCCGCTGGACGAGCACGCCGCGATGCTGCGCCGCGCGGTCGCCGACGCGCCCGGGGCGTACCTGACGATCGAGCTCGACGAGATCGAGGGGCTGTGGGAGCCGGGCACGTTCCAGCCGGCGCTGCGCGCCGCGCTGGCGAGCCTGGAGGCGCCGGCCGACGCCGAGGCCGACCGGGCGCGCCTGGTCGAGATCGCGCAGCTGCGGGAGGGCCGGGCGTTCCCGCCGGCGCGGATGCTCCTCGGGGACCAGACCGGTGTAGAGGAGGACGACTACTGGAACCTGGCGCGGCTGCTGGGGGCGAGCTTCAGCGCCGAGGTGCCCTGGGAGCCTTCGGTCTGACGCCCGCCCGGGCCGTCACCAGCGGTGGTGGACCTGCGGGCGGACGAGGTCGTCGTAGACCTTCGCGACCTCGGCGTGGAGGTCGTCGCCGAGGGGCGCGAAGGCGGCCGCGGCCGCGTTGGCCTCCGCCTGGGCGGCGTTGCGGGCGCCGGGGATGACGACGGTGAGGCCGGGCTGGTCGAGGATCCAGCGGAGGGCGAACTGGGCCATGGTCATGCCGTCGGGCACGAGGGGTCGGAGGCGCTCGACCGCTTCGAGGCCGGTCGCGAAGTCGACGCCGGCGAAGGTCTCGCCGACGTCGAACGCCTCGCCGCGGCGGTTGTAGTTGCGGTGGTCGTCGGCGGCGAACTCGGTGCGGGCGGTGTACTTGCCCGACAGGAGGCCGGAGGCGAGGGGGACGCGCGCGATGACGCCGACCCCGGCGTCCGCGGCGGCCGGGAGCACGCGTTCGAGGGGCTTCTGGCGGAACGGGTTCAGGATGATCTGCACCGAGGCGACGCCGGGACGGGCGATCGCGGCCAGGGCCTCCTCGCAGGTCTCGACGCTGACGCCGTAGTGGGCGATGCGGCCGTCGGCGACCATGGCGTCGAGGGCGGCGAACACCGTGTCGTCGCCGTAGACGCTCGTCGGCGGGCAGTGCAGCTGCACCAGGTCGAGCGGTGTCATGTCGAGGCGCGAGCGCGAGTCGTCGTTCCAGGCGAGGAAGTTCGCCTCGCTGTAGTTCGCGTGGAGCTGCTCGGCGCGCCGGCCCATCTTGGTGGCGACGACGACGCCCGGATGGGACTTGCGGAAGGCGCCGACGATGCGCTCGGAGCGGCCGTCGCCGTAGACGTCGGCCGTGTCGTAGAAGGTCACGCCCGCCGCGGCCGCGGCCTCCAGGGCCGCCTCGGCGTCGGACTCGCTGACCTCGCTCCAGTCGGCCCCGATCTGCCAGGCGCCGAACCCCACGACGCCGACGCTCGCGCCGGTCCTGCCGAGCACGCGTGCTTCCATGCCGTCCCCCTCGATGTCGCCGAAAACCGCACCAGAGCATACCGGCCGCGGCGGCGCCCACGGCCGTCGCCGGACGAACCGGAGGCCGCCACTTCAACTAACCCATTTACAAAGTGGCGTTCCCGCCGTAGCATTCAGCCATGAAGTCCACCTCGCGCGACATCCGCCTCCGCAACTGCTTCGCGGTCCTGCGGCACCTCATCGCCGACGCGCCGACCTCCCGCCAGATCCTCGCCCGCGAGACCGACCTGTCCGTGGCGACGGTGTCCAACCTGGTCACCGACCTGATCGAACTCGGAGTCGTCGTCGAGGTGGGCCGCGAGGACTCCGGCGGCGGACGCCCCCGCGCCCTGCTCGCCCCGAACGCGGGCGGCGGCGTCATGATCGGCGTCGACGTCGCCGAGACGTACGTGCAACTCGAAGTGTACGACCTCGCACTCACCGTGGTCGACAGGGTCGAAGAGCGCATGGAGGCCAGCGAGAACAGCCCCGACCAGGTCATCGGCCACATCGCCTCCGCAATGGACCAGGTCCGCGGCCGCCTCGGCGACCGCGCCATCCTCGGCGTCGGCGTCAGCCTCCCCGGCCAGGTCGACGTCACCTGGGGCGTCTCCGGCTTCGCCCCCAACTGGAACTGGCACGACGTCCCCTTCCGCCAGCTCCTCACCGAGCGGCTGCGACTCGACGTCCCCGTCTACCTCGACAACCCCCTCAAGACCATCACCGTCGGCGAGCTCTGGTTCGGCGACGGCCGCGGCGTCGACCGCCTCGCCGTCCTCATCCTCGGCACCGGCGTCGGCGCCGGCCTCGCCTTCGGCGGCCAGCTCTACCGCGGCGCCACCAACTCCGCGGGGGAGTGGGGCCACACCACCATCAACCCCGCCGGCCCCCAGTGCCGCTGCGGCGCGAAGGGATGCATCGAGGCCTATGTGGGCGCCCCCGCGATCCTGCGGCAGTGGGCCCGGCTCGACGGCCGCGACGCCGCCGGGTCCCAGACCGAGGCCATGGCCGCGCTCGCCGCCGCCTGGGAGGCCGGCGAGCCCGCCGCCGTCCGCACCGTCGAGACCGTCGCCGAGTCGCTCGCCGCCGGCGTCGCCAACCTGCTCAACCTGGTCAACCCCGACCTCGTCGTCTTCGACGGCTGGGTCACCGCCGCCCTCGGCGACGCCCTCGTCCCCGAGTTCGAGCGCCGCCTCGCCGACCACGCTATGGAGGCCCCGCTCAAGGCCGCCCGCCTCAAGCGGAACACCCAGGAGCGCAACATGGTCGCCCTCGGCGCCGCCGCGCTCGCCCTGGAGGGCCACCTGAACCGCCTGAACACCGTCGGGTCCCGCAGCCGCCGCTGACCGGACCCCCAGCGCCCCATCCGAATACCGCGCGGCAGCGGCCCGACGGCCCGCCGCCGCAGTCCCAAGCGCCCCACGCGTCACCGCCGCGGGGGCGCTTCCAAGGCTGCACGCTGCGCGAACGCTCGTCTCCGAGAAGCGAGTGCCCCCAAGGGAACCGCGCGCAAATCGTTACCCCGAGCCTTACTACAACCCATTGACAAAGTGAGTGGCGCTCGCAACACTGAGAGGCGGATCGGCGCATGTCGATTCTCCGCTGCGGCATCGACCATGACCCGGGGTCGCACGGGAGCCCATCCGACCTCTCAACGTAGCGAGGAGCTAGAAATGGCCGCCCACGACAACAGCCGCCAGGCCAAGCAGGCGCTTGCCGCCCTGGCGTTCAACCGCCGCCGCATGCTCGCGCTCGGCGGACTCGCCGCGGGAGCCGGCGCCCTCGGCGCCTGCGGCTCCAACACCGGCCGCGGCTCCAGCGACGGCGTCAACCTCTACCAGTGGTACCACCAGTACGGCGAGGCCGGCACCAAGGAGGCCGCCGAGAAGTACGCCGGCGCCTACGAAGACGCCACCGTCACCATCAACTGGGTCCCCGGCGACTACGACACCACCCTCTCCTCAGGACTCCTCGCCGAGAACCCCGGCGACTACCCCGACGTCTTCGAGAGCCACCTCAACCGCTCCATGGTCGACTCCGGCCAGATCGTCCCACTCGACGACCTGTTCGAAGGCGTCCTCGACGACTTCACCGACATCGACGTCAAGCGCAACTCGATCGACGGCAAGATCTACGGCATCCAGATGATCGACGACCCCCAGTTCCTCTACTACCGGCCGTCCCTCCTCGCCGACGCCGGCATCGCCGAGCCCACCACGTTCGACGAACTCGCCGCCGCCGCAGCCGAACTCACCGACTCCGACGTCAAAGGCCTCTTCCTCGGCAACGACGACTCCGCCACCAAGCTCTTCCAGCCCATCGTCTACTCCGCCGGCCAGACGCTCCTCACCGACGACTTCCAGATCGGCTTCGACAAGGACACCGTCATCCAAGGCGCGCTTCAGGTCAAGGCCCTCCACGACTCGGACTCGCTCCTCATCGGCGCCCCCACCGAAGCCTGGGACCCCTCCTCGATCATCCAGGGGCTCTGCGCCATCCAGTGGTGCGGCCTCTGGGCCCTCCCGCAGATCATCGACACCTACGGCGACGACATCGCCGTCATGCCCTTCCCCGGCTTCGGCGGCGGCGCCCAGACCGTCTACAACGGCGGCTGGTCCACCTTCGTCAACGCCAAGTCCGAACACGTCGACGAGGCCAAGGCCTTCGCCAAGTGGCTCTGGATCGACAACGAGGAGTACATCCAGGACTGGTGCCTCTCGTACGGCTTCCACATCCCGCCCCGCAAGTCCATGGCCGCCAACGCCGACGCCCTCGCCGAAGGCCCCGCCGCCACCGCCGTCCAGATCTCCCAGGACTTCGGCTGGGGCGACGACCCCAACTGGACCCCCACCATGGAGACCGCCGTCGACGACATGATGACCCACATCGTCCTCGAAGGCGCCGACCCCTCCGCCGAGTTCGACGCCGCCGCCCAGACCATCCAGACCGAGCTCGACTCGATCTTCGGCTGACCGGAGGCACCGTGGCCGTCTCGACCGAGACCGCCCCGCCCGACGCGACGGCGGGTGCCGGGGGACGCGCTCCCCGGCCCCGCCGCCGCAAGGGCGGCTGGCGGACCGCACTCACCTTCTGGTACTTCGTGGGGCCGTTCCTCGCCGGCCTCCTCGTCTTCACCTACATCCCGGTGCTCTGGAGCGCCTACCTCTCCTTCTTCGACGCCCGCAACACCGTCACGCCGCTCCCCGAGGACTTCGTGGGCTTCGGCAACTACGTGCGGATGCTCCAGGACGCCGCGTTCACCGACAGCCTCGTGACCTTCACCGTGTTCGCGGCCTTCATCGTCCCGCTCACCTTCGCGTGCTCGCTCGGGCTGGCGCTGCTGCTCAACCGGGTGCGGCTGATGCGCGCGTTCTTCCGCTCGGTGTTCTTCCTCCCGTTCGCGTGCTCCTATGTGGTCGCCTCGCTGGTGTGGAAGATGTCGATCTTCAACGGGGTGCGCTACGGCATGGCGAACTCGGTGCTGGACCTGTTCGGCATCGAGGACGTGCCGTGGCTGTTCGACCCGAGCCCGCCGTGGTACTGGCTGGTCATCGTGTCGCTGCGGCTGTGGATCCAGTGCGGCTTCTACATGATCCTGTTCATCGCCGCGCTCCAGCAGATCCCCGAGCACCTGTACGAGGCCGCCTACGTGGACGGCGCGAAGCCGGGGTGGCAGACGTTCTGGCATATCACGCTGCCGCAGCTGCGGGCCACGTCCGTGGCGGTGCTGATGCTCATCCTCATCGCCGCCTACCAGGCGTTCGACGAGTTCTACAACCTCATCGGCAACCAGGCGTACGCCCGGCCGCCGCTGATGTACCTGTACACGACCGCGCTCGGCACCCAGCAGGACCTGGGCCGCGGCTCCGCGGGGGCGCTGATCCTGGCGCTCATCATCGCGATCGTGACCGTGCTCCAGGGCAGGTTCCTCGGATTCGGCAACGCGGAGGAGAAGTAGCACCATGTCACCTACCACTGCGCGCAGCAAGCCGGTGGGCTACCGGCCGGGCGCGGGCTCGAAGGGCGCGAACGCGGCGGTCTTCACCGTCCTCGCGGTGCTCGCCGTCCTGTTCCTGATCCCGTTCTACCTGATCCTGCGCAACGCGTTCGCCACGGACGCGGAGATCACCGCGCCCGAATGGATGTGGTTCTCGCCGGACCCGGCCTGGGGCAACCTCCAGCGGCTGTTCGACGACCCGGCCGTGCCGATGGCGCGCTCGATGCTGAACTCCGCGGTCGTCGCGGTCCTGACCACGGTCGGGACGCTGTTCCTGTGCACCACCGCCGGATACGGACTCGCCCGCGTCCCGTGGCGGCACGCGAACAAGGTGTTCTACCTGGTGCTGGCGACGCTCATGATTCCCGGCGCGATCACGTTCGTGCCGAGCTTCGTGATGGTCTCGAGCCTCGGCTGGCTCTCGGACTACCGGGGCCTGATCATCCCGGGCCTGTTCAGCGGGTTCGCGGCGTTCCTGTGCCGGCAGTACTTCCTGGGGTTCCCGCGGGAGCTGGAGGAGGCCGCGCGGGTGGACGGGCTCAGCCACTGGGGCGCGTTCTGGCGCATCGTCATCCCGAACTCGGGGAGCTTCCTCGCGGCGATCGCGGTGATCACCTTCGTGGGGGCGTGGAACTCGTTCCTGTGGCCGCTGGTGATCGGCCGGTCGCCGGACTCGTGGACCGTGCAGGTCGCGCTGTCGACGTTCCTGACCGCGCAGACCGTGAGCCTCTCGCAATTGTTCGCTGCGGCATTGGTCGCGATTCTCCCCTTGGTGTTCGTCTTCCTGTTCTTGCAGCGTTTCCTCGTGCAAGGGGTGGCTCAAACCGGACTAAAGGGCTGAACAAAGAGGAGCACCGTCCTCCTAACGCGACAATCGAACATGCTAACGTGAGCCGCACTCCGGTCGGCGAGCCCAACCGGCTGCGGGATTCGTCCCGCAGCCGTGCGTTTCGACCGTGGCCCGTTTCCCCTTATCGCAAGGAGCACTGCCCCCATGCCCGAGTTGAAGACCCGCGGCCCGTTCGCCGTCTGGATCCTGAGCATCATCTCCTTCGGCATCTACTACCTCGTGTGGTTCGCGAAGACCGCCGCCGAAGTGAAGGCCGTGAACCCGAACGGCGAGAAGAACGTCAACCCCGCCTCCATGGTGTGGTCGCTCCTCATTGGAGCCTTGACGCTGTTCATCTGGCCGATCGTGAACTGGTTCAAGTTCTGCGCCTCGATCCGCCAGGAGCAGGAGGCCGCCGGCCTCGCCCCCACCTTCTCGACCGGCCTCGCCACCCTGTTCGTCTTCCTGGCGAGCACCCACGTCTGTTACGTGCAGTCGCAGCAGAACCTGGTCGTCGCGGCCGTCCAGGCCAAGCAGCCCCAGCCCGTCGCGGCCTAGCGAGCCTCGTCGATTCCCGAGCCCCCGGCCCCGGCCGGGGGCTTCGCCGTATCCCGGGTGCCATGTGACATGTGATGTACCACCGGTATCACGGGCCCCCCGTCGCAACCCTGCCTCAGGGGTGCGACATCCGGAGCAGGCGAGGAAGGCTCGGATCTGGTCACGGTGGGGCGCGGTCGCGGGTCCGGGGGCCGGCGACCGGATACCCTTCTCGACGTGGACCTGACCGAATACGTGCCCGTCGTGCCCGACTTCCCCGAGCCCGGGGTGGGCTTCCGGGACATCACGCCGCTGCTGGCGGCCCCTGAGGCGTTCCGCGCCTCGATCGACCGCCTCCAGGAGGCGGTCGAGGCGTACCCGTACGACTCGATCGCGGCGTTCGACGCCCGCGGGTTCCTGTGGGCCGCGCCGCTCGCCGACCGCACCGGCAAGCCCCTCCTGCCGATCCGCAAGGCCGGGAAGCTGCCCCGCGAAGCCGCCGTCGAGACCTACCGCGGCGAGTACGCCGAGGTCCGCGTCGAACTCCACGCCGACGCTGTCAAGGACGGCGACCGGGTCCTCCTCGTCGACGACGTCATCGCCACCGGCGAGTCCATGGCCGCCGGCGTGCGCCTCGTCGAAGGCCTCGGCGGCACCGTCGCCGCCTGCGCGGCCCTCCTCGAGATCGGCGCCCTGTCCGGCCGCGACCGCCTTGACGGCTACCCGGTCGTCTCTCTCCTCGGCAAGCTCTGACCGGCCGCGAGGACTCTGATCGGAACCGATCGTCGTCGCAGCCGACGCCGCTCGCCGACCGGCCCGGTGCCTGACAGCGCCCGGCCGACCGGCGCCCGGAACGCAAGACGCGCGGAACAGTCATGTTCCGCGCGTCTGTCGTACCTCTGAGGCAGGGTTGCAGCGGGGGGCCCGTGATACCGGTGGTACATCACATGTCACATGGCACCGGCTCCGCAAGGCACACGCGCAGCACTCCCCAGCGGGCCCGGCGCACGGCGCCGGGCCCGCTCGGGTCACGCCAGGAGCTTCTCGATATTCGCCGGGTCGGCCAGGGCCGAGCCCATGCCGATCACCGCGGCGCCCGCGCTGCGGTAGGCCTCGACCTCGTCGGGGCCGACGCCGCCGGTCGCCACGTACTTCACGTCGGGGAACGGCCCGGCCATCGCCTTGAACCAGTCCTTGCCCAGCGACGAGGCGGGGAAGACCTTCACCCAGGTGCAGCCCAGCTCCCGGGCGAGGCCGACCTCGCTCGCGGTCGCCACGCCCGGCAGATGCGGCAGGCCCGCCGCGTGCGACGCGGCCAGCACCTCCGGATTCAGGCCCGGCGCGATCGTGTACGCCGCGCCCGCGGCCGCCGCGCGCTCCACGTGCCCGGCCGTCACCACGGTGCCGGCCCCGACCAGGTGCCCGCGCGGCGCGGCGGCCTTCACCGCCGCCGCGAGCGCCTCCTCCTGGCCCGGTCGCCCGATCGGCACCTCGACCAGGTCGATCCCCGCGTCCCACAGCCGCTCCGAGAGCGCCACGGTCTCGTCGGCGGGCAGACCCCGCCAGATCGCCATGACGCGCTGCCCGGCGAAGAGGCGGTCGAAGAATGCGCCTTGATCAAGGGTCACTGGTCCTCCAGGATGGCTCGAACGGTCTCAGGTGCAGGCGGGGGCGCGAGGTCCCCGACGGTCTGGAGGGCCCCGGCGGCGAGCCGGTGGCCCAGGCGCATCGACGCCGCGGCCGACGCGCCGCGCAGGCGCCCGAACAGGAAGCCCGCCGCGAACGCGTCGCCCGCGCCGACCGGCTCGACCACCTCGACCGGCTCGGCGGGGGAGAAGCGGCGCTCGTCGCCCTCGAACGCGGTGACGCCGTTCCCGCCGTCCTTGACGACGAGCACGCCCGCGCCCGGCACGAGCTCCCGCACGTCCTCCACGGTCTTCACGCCCCACAGGGTCTGCGCCTCGTCGAGGCCCACGAACGCGACGTCCGCCGCCCCCGCGAGCCGCGCCAGCACCGGCCCGGCCTCCTCGACCGGCCACAGCGCCGGCCGGTAGTTCACGTCGAAGCTCACCGTGGCCGGCGCCAGCGCCCGCTCCACCAGCAGCTCCTCCACGAGCGCCGCGCACGACGCCGACAGGGCCGGAGTGATGCCCGACAGGTGCAGGATCCGCGGCGGCTCGATCCCGGCCAGGTGGCCCGGGGCCATCGTCGACGCCGCCGAACCGCGCCGGTAGTAGTGGACCACGGTGCCCTCGGGGCCGGGGTCCTTGAAGTACACGCCCGTGGGGCGCGCCGCGTCGGTCGCGACGCCCGCGCAGTCGACGCCCGCGGACTCCAGCACGTCGCGGACGCGCAGCCCGAACGGGTCCGCGCCGACCTTCCCGTGCCAGGCGGCGCGCGCACCCAGCCGGGCGAGCGCGATCGCGACGTTCGATTCGGCGCCGGCGACGCCGGCGTACAGCTCATGGGCCGTGCGCAGAGGGCCGGCGGTCGTGGGCGCGAACACGCACATCGACTCGCCGAGGCACAGGACGTCCAACAAGGGGGCTCCTTCGTCCGCGGCCGTCCGCGGTCGGGGTCGGGGGGTCGACTCAGCCTACCCACTGGAAAGCGCATTCTCAAAGCGCCGTTCGCGCCCGGTCCCGCGTAGACTGAAGCGGACGGCCTCTCCTGATGGGGGCGAACATGATCGACGCGCGCCTGGTCAAGCTCTTCGCCTGGGTCATCGGAGTGCTCATGCTGCTGTGGCTGCTCGCGGAGTGCCTCGGCGGCGCCGACGAGGCCGACCCCCGCAACCAGGACCTCGACCGCGACACCGAGCAGTACGCCGCCGACTGCGACCGCGCCTGGCAGGCCCTCGACCTCGTCGGCGAGGCCGACGGCGCGTCCGTCGACGCGGTCGTCGACCAGATGGCGACCCTCGGCAACGAGATCGAGGACCCCGCCCTCAAGACCCTCGCCGCGGCCTACGCCACGGACGCCCAGGACCTCGTCGCCGCCACCGACCCCGACGACCTCGACGAGGCCCTCGCCCGGTACCAGGACGCCGCCGCCTTCAGCCTCGCCCTGCGCTGCCCGATCACCTGACCCGGCGCCCCTCCGCGCCGCCGTCCGGGTATTGACAGTGTTCGAAATTACCGCTAACTTCTACACGTTCGAACATCCTGCTGTCCGAAGGATGCCCGCTCGACCACATTGTGGAGGTTCGCGCCCCCGGCGCACCCGCGCCGCCCGCTCGGCGGCGCCGGCCCTCCCGCAGACCTTGCTCTGGGGTTGACGGGGCGGGCCGGCCGGCGCCGCTGCCGCCGCGGGAGACCGTGACGCAGCACTCCGAGCGACCCGCCCCGTTCCTGCAGTGAACCGCTCAAAACGGTCCATAACGGTTCGCGCGTTTGGGTTCGGGCCCGCGCTTGTGGCAAAATGGCACGTCTGCCTTCCCACCGTAGGAGCCTCGTTGCCACCCAGCGAACTGCACGCCACCTTCCTGCCCGACCACGCCTCACCGGCGGACGGGCGGCTCCTGTTCTTCGGCGGCGCGCGACCGGAGGCCGCGGTGGCCGAGCTCGGACTGCCCCCGGGCGACCCCGTCGACGCCGAGCTCTACCTCGGCGGCGAGCTCCTCGAGGTCGAGGGCGTCGCCATGCCCGTCCGCCCGGTCCTGCCCGCGCTGACCCGCATCGCCTCCCGCCCCGACATCACCGAGTCCGTCGCCGTCTGGGCGCGCATCGCGAACGCCGTCGACGACGACAAGTTCGACGACCTCGACCGCATCGCCGGCGAACTCCCCGCCGAAGGCCACTGCGCGCCCCACTCCGAAGGACACGTCTGGACCGCGAAGGCCCTGGTGGGTGCCTTCGTCGAGTCGTACACCGAGCTCCTCCGCTCCGACTCGGGCCTCAACCTCCGCCTCATCACCGCCCAGCACGCCGACCCCGGCGACGTCCGCGTCAACGCCGACCTCCGCCGCTACCAGTCCCACGGCATCGCCTGGCTCGAAGCGGCCGCCGACGGCGGCGCCGGCGTCATCCTCGCCGACGACATGGGCCTCGGCAAGACCCTCCAGTCCATCGGCCTGCTCGTGCGCCGCGCCGGCATCGCCCCCCACCTCGTCGTCTGCCCGACCTCCCTCGTCGGCAACTGGCAGCGCGAGATCGCCCGCTTCGCGCCCCAGCTCACCGTGCACCTCCACCACGGCCCCGCCCGCAGCAAGTCCCCGGCGCCGCTCGCCGACGCCGACGTGGTCGTCACCTCGTACTCGATCGCGCTGCGCGACATCAAGCTCCTGCGCGCCATCGGCTGGGACACCATCGTCATCGACGAGGCCCAGGCCATCAAGAACCACCGCTCCCGCACCGCCGGCGCCGTCCGCGACCTCACCGGCCGCGTCCGCATCGCCCTCACCGGCACCCCCGTCGAGAACCACCTCGCCGAGCTCTGGTCCATCTCCGAGTTCGTCAACCCCGGCCTCCTCGGGATCCAGGCCGACTTCAAGCGCCGCTTCGCCGACCCCATCGAGATCGGCCGCGACCCCGTCGCCGCCGCCACCCTCCGCGCCCGCATCGACCCCGTCGTCCTGCGCCGCATGAAGGAGGACGTCGCCGCCGACCTGCCCCCGAAGATCGAGGCCGTCGTCGCCTGCACCATGACCGACGAGCAGTCCGGCCTCTACCGCGAGGCCATCCGCGAGGCCTTCGACGAGGGCCTCGGCGACGGCATCACCCGCCGCGGCCGCGTCCTCAAGCTCCTCACCCGCCTCAAGCAGATCTGCAACCACCCCGCCCAGTACGTCGGGGTCGGCGACGGCGGCCTCGCCGAGCGGTCCGGGAAGCTCGACCGCGTCACCGAGATGCTCACGGAGGTCGTCGAAGAGGGCGACAAGACCCTCATCTTCACCCAGTACCGCCAGATGGGCGACCTGCTCTCCCGCCACCTCGAAGCGGAGCTCGGCGTCGCCGCGCCCTTCCTCCACGGCGGCCTCGACCAGCCCGCCCGCGACAAGCTCGTCGACGAGTTCCAGACCGTCGAGGGGCCCGCGATCCTCCTCGTCTCCCTGCGCGCCGGCGGCACCGGCCTCAACCTCACCGGCGCCTCCCACGTCGTCCACTACGACCGCTGGTGGAACCCCGCCGTCGAGGACCAGGCCACCGACCGCGCCCACCGCATCGGCCAGACCCAGACCGTGCACGTCCACAAGCTCGTCACCGCCGGCTCCCTCGAGGAGCGCGTCGACGAGCTCCTCGCCCGCAAGCGCGCCATCGCCGAGGCCGTCGTCGGCTCCGGCGAGGACTGGCTCGGCGAACTCGACGACTCCCAGCTGCGCAAACTCATCGAACTCGACGACGAAGGGGGCCACCTGTGAGCGACCCGTACGGCCGGACCTGGTGGGGCCGCAAATGGTGGCGCGCCCTCGAGACCATCGGCCTGAACTACCCCGACCAGCGCATTGTCAAAGGCCGCGCGCTCGCCGGCCACGGCGCCGTCACCGGCCTCGCCATCGAGCCCGGCCACGTCTCCGGGACCGTCGCCGACGCCGCCCGCGCCTACGACGCCGAGATCCGCATCCCCGTCTACAACGCCTCCGCCTGGGCCGCCGGCATGACCGCCCTGTCGCTCTCGCCCTCGTGCGTCGCCGGGCTCCTCGCCGGACGCCTCCCCAAGCGCATCGACGACGTCCTCGCCGAAGCCGGGATGCGCCTGCTGCCCAAGAAGTTCGTCACCGAGGACCACAACCGCATCACCACCTCCTGCGGCTGCGCCGACGCCCGCGAGGTCTGCGCCCACATCATGGCGCTCGCCCTCGTCAGCGCCGCCCGCATGGACGACGACCCGTGGCTGGTCCTCCTCGTCCGCGGCGGCCCCACCCGCGACCTCGCCGGACGCCTCCGCGCCGCCCGCCTCGCCAGCATGGAGGCCGCCCAGCCCGTGGGCTGAGCACGGCCCCGAGGCGACCGGATCCGCTGCACGCAACTCGGGGGGAGCGCCCGAGGGGACGAGGCGCCGAAGACGAGGTCGCAGCGGTGCCGGAATACCGACGATGCTGCGGCCGTGGAGATCAGGGCAGGAGCACTGACAAGTCCGCGCCGTCGCGGGCGACGCGGACGCCCGACAGGTCAGGGACGCGGGGGAGTCCCGCGGCCGCCTCGCCCCGGTAGCCGCCGACCACGACCGCGGCCGCGCCGGCCGCCGTCGCCGACGTCAGCCCCGCGGGCGCGTCCTCGAACGCGACCGCGTCGGCGGCGTCGAAGCCGAGCGCGCGGGCCGCCAGCATGTACGGCTGCGGATGCGGCTTGCCCTTCGTGACGTCGTCGGCCGCCACCAGGACCTTCGGCAGGGGGATGCCGACCGCCGCCAGGCGCTTCAACGTCAGCGCCCGCGTCGCCGACGTGACCACCGCCCAGCGGGACCGGTCGATCGAGTCCAGGAGCGCGGCCGCGCCCGGGATCTCGCTGATCCCGTCCGTCCGGTCGATCTCCTCGGCCTCGATCCGGTCGGTCTCGGCGACCACGTCCACACCCGCCGGCGCGAAGTCCGCGACCACCTCGATCGTCGGCCGCCCGTGCGCCACCGCCAGGATCGCGGACGCCTCCAGGCCGTGCCGGTCCGCGAACCGCCCCCACGCCCGCTCCACCGACGCCGTCGAGTCGACCAGCGTCCCGTCCATGTCGAACAGCAGCACCGAAGCCGCCAGCACCGAACCGCTCATGCCGAACCTCCCTAGAACCGACCCGCAACGCTACCAACGGAAGATGACGACCGCGCTACATTCCGCACGCATGCCCGAGAACACCCCGTGCGCCACCGCCGAATGCGGTTGCAGGCCCGCGGGCCCTCCACTACCGTCGAGGCCGTGCCCGAGCTCATCGACCCGACCACGCGCCTCGCCGCGTCGTTCACCGCAGCCCTGCACGAGTTCTCCGCCGCCGACCCCGACGTCGGCCGCTCCTGGACCGGGACCGTCATCGAGCGGTTCCAGCGGCCCGGCACCGACTGGGTCGCCGGATACGTCGAGGCCGAACTCGGCTGGCGCACCGTCCCTCCCGCCGGCTTCGTCCCCTTCACCACCCTCTGGTGGGCCGACGGCGACACCTACCTCGGCCGGATCTCCATCCGCCACCGCCTCAACGAGCACCTCCGCGACATCGGCGGCCACATCGGCTACGACGTGCGGCCCTCCGCGCGCGGCCGCGGCCACGCCACCGCGATGCTCGCCGCCGCCCTGCCCCGCGCCGCCGCCCTCGGCATCGACACCGCCCTCATCACCTGCGACGAGTCGAACACCGCCTCCCGCAAGGTGATCGAACGCAACGGCGGCGTCCTCGACGACCGCCGCGGCGACAAGCTCCGCTACTGGGCGCCGACCTCGCCCGCCGCCTGACCGGGACCCGTCAGCTCCCGTCCGGCGCGACCAGGCCCGTGTTGTACGCGAAGATGACGGCCTGCACCCGGTCCCGGGCGCCGATCTTCGCGAGGATGCGCCCCACGTGCGTCTTCACCGTCGACTCCGCCAGATGGAACCGCTCCGCGATCTCGGTGTTGTTCCAGCCCCTGCCGATCGCCGTCAGCACCTCGCGCTCGCGCTCGGTGAGCACGTCCAGCTGCGCCGC
The DNA here is from genome assembly GCF_039531525.1 of Glycomyces endophyticus. Classification (NCBI taxonomy): domain Bacteria; kingdom Bacillati; phylum Actinomycetota; class Actinomycetes; order Glycomycetales; family Glycomycetaceae; genus Glycomyces; species Glycomyces endophyticus. Next base: position 14,666 of record NZ_BAAAQF010000036.1, on the reverse strand, counting down.
CGCCGCCCGCGCCTCGTCCTCCCCGTCCACCGGGAACTGGTCGGCGAACCGGTCCAGCAGCCGCCGCGTCAGCTTCGGCGCCACCACCGCGTCCCCCGCGGCCACCACCCGGATGCCCGACAGGAGCTCCTCCGGCTGCGCGTCCTTGACCAGGAACCCGCTCGCCCCCGCTCGCAGCGCCGCGTACGCGTACTCGTCCAGGTCGAACGTCGTCAGCACCAGCACCCGGCTGCGCCCGCCCGCCGCGATGATCCGCCGCGTCGCCTCGATCCCGTCGACCCCCGGCATCCGCACGTCCATGAGCACCACGTCGGGGCCCAGCTCCGTCGCGCGGCGCACCGCGTCCGCGCCGTTCTCCGCCTCGCCGAGCACCACGAGGTCCGGCTGGCTCTCCACCAGCATCCGGAACCCCATGCGCTGCAGAGGATGGTCGTCAACGATGAGCAGGGTGGTCACCGGCGCTCCTTCCCGTTCGCGGGCATCCACAGCGCGACGCGCCAACCGCCGTGCGCCTCCGGCCCGGCCATCATTGTGCCGCCGAACGCCGCCGCCCGCTCCGCCAGCCCCGCCAGGCCCCGCGCCGTCCCCGCCTCGTCGACCCGGTTGCCCGAGTTCGACACCGTCACCGCCAGCCCCTCGCCCCGGTACTCCAGCGACACCTCGGCCCGCTTCGGCCCCTTCGCGTGCTTCAGGACGTTCGTCAGCGACTCCTGCACCGTCCGGTACACCGCCAGCTGCTGGTTCTCCGACAGCTCCCACCGCTCGCCCGACACCGTCAGCACCACCGGCAGGCCCGCCTCCCGCACCCGCTCGATCAGCGCGTCCATGTCGGACAGCCCCGGCTGCGGCGCGAGCTCGACCTCCGCCGGATCCTCCGCCTTGAGCACCGACAGCACCCGCCGCAGCTCGCCCAGCGCCTCCCGGCTCGTCCGCCCGATGACCTCCAGGGCCTCCTTCGCCTTCTCCGGCGACGCCGCCGCCGCGTACGCGCCCCCGTCCGCCAGCGCGTTGATCACCGCCAGGTTGTGCCCGATGATGTCGTGCATCTCCCGCGCGATCCGGTTCCGCTCGTCGGATACGGCCTCGCGCGTCGCCTGGTCGCGCTGCGTGCTCTGGAAGTCCCGGCGGGTCCGCACCAGCAGGCCGATCGCCACGATGAACCCGAAGTACACCGCCCCCGGCGCGAAGTACCCGATGAAACTGCCGACCCCCAGCGGGTGGTTGACGATCCAGTCCACCAGCGACAGCGCCAGCGACGCCGCCGCCGCCCACCACAGCAGCCGCAGCGGCCGCCGCAGCACGATGTTGTAGACCACCACCGTGAACGACAGCGCCGCCGCCCCGTCGACGACCCCCGAGCCGACCCCCGTCAGCGCCAGCGGGACCGTGATGCACAGCGGCACGGCCTGGCTCAGCAGCACCGCGAACGGGTACCGCCGCCGCCAGACCGTCGGCACCAGGAACAGGAGCGCGGCCACGACCTGCCACGCCGGGTGCCGGAGCTCCACGTCGCCCAGCGCCGCCCCGATCGCGCCGATGCACCCGAAGAAGACGTACAGGAAGATCGGGAAGAGATCCCACAGCAGCGGGTGCCTGGAGTCGAACTCCGACACCCGCTGCCACAGCCCGCGCTTGCGGGACACGTTCACGGCCTGCGCCACGACGGGATTGTCACACGTCCCGGCGCTTCAGCAGCACGCCCGCCAGCCCGTAGGCGACGACCAGCCAGATCCCCATCCACAGCCACGACTCGCCCAGCGACAGCGTCCCCATCGAGGTGTCGACCACCGCGATGGTGTTCGGGACGTTGCCCGGCGCGTACGGCACCACGTCGTCGACCCACTCCCACGGCAGCAGCGTCGCCAGCTGCGGCAGGATCATGATGACGCCCACGTAGAACCCGATCGAACCGGCCGAGTTCCGCAGGATCGCGCCGATCGCGATCGCCAGCAGCGCCAGATACACGATCATCGCCACGTACCCGAACATCGCCCGCAGGACCCCGTCGTCGCTCAGCGACACGTCGCCGATCGCCGTCCCGTCGAGCAGCGCCTGCGACATGTAGAACGTCGCGAACACCATGGCGGTGAACAGGACCGCCACGACCGCGCCGAACACCAGGGCCTTCGACCACAGCATGCCGAGCCGCTTCGGGGCCGCCGACAGCGTCGAGCGGATCGAACCGGTCGTGTACTCGCCGGTGATCGTCAGGATGCCCAGCACCGCCACGAACACCGACGACAGCGACACGCCCGCCATCGCGAACGACAGCGCCGCGTCGGCCCCGCCGACCGCCTGGTCGTCCGGGACGCTCGCCGAGATCAGCGCCCCGAGCCCGCCCGAGAACACGACCGCGCACAGGAGCACGATCCACGTCGAGCGCAGCGACCACAGCTTGGTCCACTCCGAGCGCAGCTCACCCACGAAGGTGAGCCGGTACTGCTGCGGCGGCGAGTACGCCGGCCGCTCGGTCATCGCTGCCGCGGTCATCACTTGACCCCTTCCGTGGGCTGTCGGTACTCGACCGCGTCGGCGGTCAGCTGCATGAACGCGTCCTCGAGCGAGCCGCGGTCGGTCCGCAGCTCGTGCAGGACCAGGCCGTGCGCGGCGGCCGTCTGGCCCACCACCGCGGCCTCGGTCCCGCTCACGTCCAGGACGCCGCGCTCGGGACTCGCGATCGTGATGCCCGGACCGGCCAGGTGCTCGGCCAGTCTCGCGGCGTCGGGGGAGACGACGCGCACGCGCGCCTTCCCGTTGCCCGACACGAAGTCGTCGACCGTGGTGTCGGCCAGTAGGCGGCCCTGCCCGATCACGATGAGGTGCTCGGCGGTCTGCGCGAGCTCGCTCATCAGGTGCGAGGACAGGAACACCGTCCGGCCCTCCGAGGCGAGGCCCTTGAGCAGCAGGCGGATCCACTTCACGCCGTCGGGGTCGAGGCCGTTCACCGGCTCGTCGAGGATCAGCACGGCCGGGTCGCCCAGCAGCGCGACCGCGATGCCCAGGCGCTGGCCCATGCCGAGGCTGAAGCCGCCGACGCGCTTCCCGGCGACCTCGTGCAGGCCGACGAGGTCGATGACCTCGTGGACGCGGCGGGTCGGGATGCCGTGCGTGCGGGCGAGCGCCAGCAGGTGCTTGTACGCGCTGCGGCCTGCGTGCACCGACTTCGCCTCCAGGAGCGCGCCGACCTCGGTCAGCGGGGACCGGAACTCGGAGTAGTGCTTCCCGTTCACGCGGGCGAGGCCGGCGGTCGGGGCGTCCAAGCCGACGATGGCGCGCATCGTGGTGGACTTCCCGGCGCCGTTCGGGCCGAGGAACCCGGTGACGACGCCTGGTTTGACGGCGAACGTCAGATCGTCCACGGCGGTCTTCTTGCCGTAGCGCTTCGTCAAGTGCTCGATCTCGATCATGCCCACGACGCTACGGCCCGCGGAGCGGGCGTTCATCGGTTTCGGGAGCGATCTTGCGAGACGCGAGTGGTACCCCGGTACTACGCCTCCAGGAGAAGAAAGCGCTGTCGCGACTCCTCCTCGCAGCCGTCCCCGCGGCCGCGACCTGCGTGGCTCGTCGACCGGTGCCATATGACATGTCACATGGCACCCGGTTTGCGGGCCCCGGACCCACTCCGGCACGGGTGGGTCCGCGCCGAGCGCCCCGGTGCGGACCCCACGGCGCGGCTCCCCTCCGGGCCCGGTCCGCCGGGTTACTTCGCCTCGGCGTAGCTGTCGACGACCTTCGGGCGCAGCGGGATGCGCACCGGCATCGACCCGAACAGGGTCCGCGTCGCCTCCTCGGCGGCCCGCTCGATCATCGCCGACACCTCGGCCGCGCGGTCCGCGGGGCAGTGGACCATCACCTCGTCGTGCAGGAAGAACACCAGCTCGCCCGCCCCCTGCTCGAACAGGTCGCGCCGCAGCAGCGCCAGCAGCACCAGCGCCCACTCCGCGGCCGTGCCCTGCACGATGAAGTTCCTGGTGAACCGGCCCCGGCTCGCCGACGACTTCGTCCCGTCCTCCGAGCTGAGCGTGCGCCACCACCGCTCCGACGGCGCCGGCACCGTGCGGCCCAGCCACGTGCGCACCAGCCCGCCCTTCTCGCCGATGCGCGCCGCCGACTCGACCTTCTCGAACGCCGCCGGGAACCGGTCCCGCATGAGCTGCACCAGCTGCCGCGCGTCGCCCGCCGTCCCCCCGTACATCGCCGAGATCAGCGCGATCTTCGCCTTCCCCCGCTCGCCGCCCAGGTCCGGCGCCAGCTCCGTGTACAGGTCGTCGGCCGCCGTCGCCGCGATCATCGCCCGGTCGCCGCTGATCGCCGCCAGCAGCCGCGGCTCCAGCTGCGCCGCGTCGGCCGCCACCAGCTTCCAGCCCGGATCGGCCCGGATCGCCTCCCGCACCGAGTGGGGGAGCTGCAGCGCCCCGCCCCCGTCGGTGCCCCACCGGCCCGTGTCCGCGCCGCCCACGATGTACACCGGCCGGAACCGGCCCGCCGTCCGCCCGGTCTCCCGGTCCACCGCGTCGTGCACCCACGCGTCGGCCCAGTTCCAGCCGAACGCGCTCCACACCCGCGCATGCTCCCGGTACACCTTGAGCGCCTCCACCGCCGGATGGTCCACCGAGTGGAGCTCCCACGCGTGCGTCGTCTTCACCTCGACCCCGGCCGCGTGGAACGCCGCCAGCACCTGCTTCGTCGAATCCGGGTTCAACTGGTGCCCGAACGCTTCCGCGACCCGGTCGGCCAGCGCCTGCAGCTTCCGCGGCCGCATCCCCTTCGACGGGCGCGGCCCCAGCAGGTCCCGCAGCAGCCGGTCGTGGACCTCCCGGTCGAACGGCACCCCCGTGCGGCCCATCTCCGCCGCCACCAGCGCCCCCGCCGACTCCGCCGCCAGCAGCGCCCCCAGGCCCGGGATCGCCGCGTGCGCCGTGCGCCGCCGCTGGTCCAGCCACGCCGCCTGGAGCCGCGTCAGCTCCGCCGGCCCGTCCACCGGGTCCGGTTCGCGCTCGAACAGCGTCCCCGCGTCGGGATCGGACGCCACCACGTACGCCGGCGGCTCGTGCGCCTCCACCCGCGACAGGATCCGCTCCGCCAGCCGCAGGTCGCGCACCCGGTCCAGCCGCGCCCCGGCCGCCAGCAGCACCGCGTAGTCGCGCGCCGCGTCCGCCACCACCCACCGCGGCGGGTCGCCGGCCTCCGCCTCGCGCACCGCCCCCGCCAGGTCCGCATGGTAGGCCACGGCGCCGCCGGGCAGGGGCATCGTCCAGCCCTCCCCGGCGCGCCCGTGCACCAGCGCGACCTCCACGCCACCAGTGCACCACGACCCACCGACATCACGCCCGGCTCACGCCGCCCCGGAAGCGATTTCGGGGAATGTAGACATATTCCTTCGGCCTATGGGTATACGGACCGCATGGCATTGATTCTCTGGATCCTCGCGGTCCTACTCGTGGTTTACGGTATCTACATGATCTTCCGAGGCCAGGTGCTCCTCGGGATCGTGGTCATCATCGTCGGCCTGCTGGTCGGCCCCGGCGGGGTGAGCGTCTTCACCTAGCCAGGCCGCCCCGCACGCGCCCCTCAGGGCGCGCGCAGGCGGCCGCAACCAGGACGAAACGACCCGGAGGCCCGGCCCGCGACAGCGGACCGGGCCACCGGCACGCCCTCGTCCGGGCGCCGAACCCTTTCACCGGGCCCCGCCTCGCACGCGGGCCCCCCGTCTCACACCCGGTCCCGCGTCACGCGGACTCGCGGATCACCAGCTCCGTCGGCAGGATCGTCATCGGCTCCACGTCGTAGCCCTCCAGCAGCCGCAGCATCGTCCGCGCCATCGTCCGCCCGATCTCCGCGATCGGCTGCCGCACCGTCGTCAGCGGCGGATCCGAGTACGTCGCCAGCGCGATGTCGTCGAACCCGACCACCGCCACGTCCTCCGGCACCCGCCGCCCCGCCTCGCGCAGCGCCTGGAGCGCCCCGTGCGCCATCAGGTCCGAGGCCACGAACATCGCGTCCAGCTCCGGCTCGTCCGCCAGCAGCTGCCGCATCGCCGCCTGGCCCGACTCCGCCGTGAAGTCCCCGACCGCCACGATCGACCGCCGGTCCGCGCCCGCGAGCGCCTCCCGGTACCCGTCCAGGCGCGCCCGGCCCGCGACCATGTCCAGCGGCCCCGCGATCGTCGCGATCCGCCGCCGTCCCTGCGCCACCAGGTACTCGACCGCGGCCTTCACGCCGCCCAGGTGGTCGACGTCGATGCACGGCGCCTCCAGCTGCGGCAGCCCGTTGCACACCACCGGCACGCCCCGGCGGATCATCAGCTCCGGCAGCAGGTCCGCGTCGTGGAGCGACGCGAACATGACGCCGTCGACGTGGCCGCCGACGGCGTACCGCTCGGCGCGCTGGCGGGCCTCGGCCGACCCGGTCGTCATGAGCACCAGCAGCTTCCCGGCGGCGTCGAGCTCGGTGGCGACGCCGCGGATGACGCTTGGGAAGAACTGGTCGTCGGAGAACACGCGGCTGGGGGACTCGGGGAGGATGAGCGCCACCGAGTCGGTCCGGTGCGTGACCAGGGACCTCGCGGCGGCGTGGGGGACGTACCCGAGCTCGTCGGCCGCGGCCTCCACGGCCCGCCGCAGGTCCTCGTTCACCGTGGTCTGCCCGTTCACCACCCGGGAGACCGTGGCGCGCGAGACCCCCGCGCGCTCGGCGACCTCCTCCAGGGTCGGCCGCCCCTGGCGGGGGCCCCGCACCGGCCCCGCTTCCGCACGCCGCATCGCGTCCGCCTCCGTCTCCGTGTCAGCCTTTGACCGCGCCCTGCATGATCCCGCTGATCATGTACTTGCCCAAGAGCGCGAACACCGCCAGCAGAGGAAGCGTAGCCAGCATCGTGCCGGTGAGGACGAGCGACTGGTCGGTCACGTACCCGCCCGACAGCGTCGACAGCGCCACCTGCACCGTCTGGTGCTCGGGGCTGGAGAGGACGATGAGGGGCCAGAAGTAGTCGTTCCACGCGGTCAGGAACGTGAGCACGCCCAGGACGACGGCGGCCGGGCGGGCCGCCGGCATGACGATCTGCCAGAAGATCCGGAACGTCGAGGCCCCGTCCATGCGCGCCGACTCGATGAGCGAGCCCGGGAGCGCGCCGCGCAGGTACTGGGTCATGAAGAAGACGCCGAACGCGTTGACCAGGCCCGGCGCGATCACCGCCCACAGCGTGTCCGTCCACTCCAGTTCGACCATGAGCATGAACAGCGGGATGACGCCCAGCTGCACCGGCACCATCATGGTCGCCACGACCGACACCAGGAGCACCTTGGCGCCCTTGAACTCCAGTTTCGCGAACGCGAACCCCGCGAGCGTGGAGAAGAACACGACCGAGGCGGTCACGGTGCCGCTCACCACGACCGAGTTGAACAGGGCGGTCCCGAACGGGACGGTCTCGAACACGCGCCGCACGTTCTCCACCAGGTTCGCGCCCGGCAGCACCGGCGGCGGGACCGTCGCGAGCGCGGAGTTGTCGCGCGAGGCCACCACGAAGCTGTAGTACAGCGGGAACCCGGAGAAGAACAGGACCGCGACGAGCGTCAGGTAGGCGAGGCGTCCGGGCTGCTCGCGCAGGGCGCGGAGGCGGGCCCGGGCCCGGCGGTCGGGCCGGCCCGGCGAGGCGGTCCCCGACCGCCGGGAGTCGGCGGCGGTGCGGTCGGCCGCGGGCGCGGCGAGGTCCGAGGCGGTCACGAGGCGCTCCTGATGCGGCGGATGAACAGGTAGTTGACGAGGGCGACGAGGACGATGACGGCGAACATCGTCCAGGCCACCGCCGAGGCGTAGCCGAACTCGAAGCCGCGGTTGAAGCCGTGCTCGTACAGGTAGAGCGTGAGCGTCTGGAACTGGCGGGAGGCGCCGCCGGTGACGCCGTTCTGCCCGCCGCCGCCGAACAGCTGCGGCTCGGCGAAGATCTGGAGGCCGTAGATCGTCGAGACGATCACCGTGAACACGATGGTCGGGCGGATCATCGGCACGGTCACGTGGAACAGCTGCTGCATGCGGGAGGCGCCGTCGAGGTGCGCGGCCTCGTACACCTCGCGCGGCACGGCCTGCATCGCCGCGAGGTAGATGAGGGCGTTGTACCCGGTCCACTTCCACGCCACCATGACCGCGATGGCGACGTGCGACGTGGCGCTGCCGGTCTGCCAGTCGACGCGGCCCGCGCCGAGGGACTCCAGGACCCAGTTGATGAGGCCGAAGTCGCGGCCGAACAGCTGGCTGAAGATGACGGCGACGGCGACCACGGAGGCGACGTTCGGCAGGAGCATCCCCATGCGCCAGAACGTCTGCGCGCGCAGCCGCATCGTCAGCAGGTGCGCGAGGAGGAGCGCCGCCAGCAGCTGCGGGACGGTCGCCAGGAGCAGGATCGAGACGGTGTTGCCCAGGGCGTTCCAGAAGTACGGGTCGGTCAGGAGCGCCTCGTAGTTCCCGAACCCGACGAACACGTGGTCGTCGGAGAGGAGGCTCCACTCGTGGGTCGAGACCCACGCGGTGAACGCCAGCGGGAACAGGCCGAACACGGCGAACAGCACGAAGAACGGGGCGATGTACAGGTACGGGGAGGCTTTCAGGTCCAGGCGGTAGCGCAGGAGGCCCGCAGGGCCGCCTCGCGCGCCGGTCCCCTTGGCGGCGATGGTCATCGGGTCGCTTTCACGGTCGGAGGGAGCGCGGTCCGCGGCGGCGCGGCCCCTGCGGGGCGCGCCGTGCGGCACCGGCTCGGGGGAGCACGGTCCGGGGGAGGGCGGCGGGCCCGGGAAGGAATCGGGCCCGCCGCCCCGCTGGGGCTAGAACGATTCGAGGTCCGACATCACCTGGCTCCACGCCTCGTCCGCGGACTGGCTGCCGTCCTCGATCCGGCCGAGGCCCTGGCCGATCGTGGCGAGCACGTCGCCCTGGAGCGGGCCCTGGTACTGCGGCTGGACGGCCGTCGCGGCGGCGGTGAAGATCTCGCCGACCGGCGCGTCGTTGAAGTACGCCTTGCTGAGGCCGGTCAGGGCCGGGTCCTCGTACAGCTCAGGGGTGGACGGGAAGTTCCCGGTCGCCTCGAAGACCTTGAGCTGCTGCTCGGGGGCGGTCAGCCACTCGATGAACGCGTACGCCTCCTCGGCGTGCTCGCCCTGCGAGGGCAGCACCAGGTGCGAGCCGCCCATGTTCCCGGCGCCGCCGGGCACGGTCGCGATGTCCCACAGGCCGGTCGCGTCGGGCGCGTTCGTCTCGATGTACGACGTCATCCACGCGGGGCAGATGATCGTCGCGAACGTGCCCTCGTTGAACCCGGCGTTCCACTCCGGCGTCCACGCGGTCAGCCGGTTCGACATGCCGGCCTCGATCGCCTGCACGGTGAGGTCCCACGCCTCGCCGATCGCGGGGTTCGACTCGACGATGAGGTTGTCCTCGCGGTCGTACACGCCCTCGTCGGCCTGCTCCACCATGGCGCGGAACATGTTCCCGGAGGACTCGAAGAAGTACCCGCCGGTGTCGGCGGTGTACTGCTCGCCGACGGCCACGTAGTCCGCCCACGACCCGGCCCACAGGGCCGAGACCTCGTCGCGCTCCACCGGGAGCCCGGCGGCCTCGAACAGGTCGCGGCGGTAGCACATCGCCATGCCGCCGACGTCGGTGCCGAGGCCGATGAGCGACTCGCCGTCGGCCGACAGCGCCTGCTGCCACTTCCAGTCCAGCCACTGGCCCTCGAGCTCGTCGGCGCCGAGGTCGAGGAGGTTGTGGAACCGGTCGGGCTGGGCCGTGTACTGCGAGATGTACCCGACCTCGACCGCCTCGATGTCGGCCGCGCCGGAGCCGGTCGCCAGGTGCGTGGTCAGGTTCGTGTGGTGGTCGGCGAACTCGGAGATGCGCTCCTCGAACTCGATGTCGGGGTGGAGCTTCGTGTACTCCTCGTAGAGCGGGCCGAAGCCGAAGTCGCCGAACAGGCCGACGCTCAAGGTGATCTTGCCGTCGTCGTCCCCGCCCGAGCAGGCGGTGAGTCCGGCCGCGGTGACGAGTGCCGCGGCGAGGGCCGCGGCGCGGATCGGTCTGCTTGTGTTCACTGGTTCTCCACTGTGGTTATCGGGATTCGGATGAGGGGTTCACGCTCGCGCGCGATGAGAGAGCGCTCTCTGGCCGCAGGCGGATGCCGGCCTTCGCTTCGCCCTCTCAAGCAATGTGTGACATGTGACGTGCCACTGCCCCGTGCGGGGCGCGGGTGCGCGGGCGGGCGGTGAGCGCCGCCCGCCCGCACCCCCGGGGATCAGCGCCGGAAGTAGAACTGGTCCACGGACACGAAGTCCTGGGGCTGGCCGGACGTGAACGTCAGGAACACGTCGTGGGTGCCGGTCACCGACGACACGTTGCCCGGGATGTTCTGCCACGACGTCCACCCGCCGGTGTTCGCGAGGGCGAACGATCCGATCGGGGTCGCCGTGCGCGAGTCGATCCTGACCTCGACCAGGCCGCTCACCCCGCCGGCGGCGCCGGAGGCGACGCGGGCCATGAAGTCGAGCGGGGCCGTCGACCCGAAGGCCACGTCGTCGTACCGGACCCAGTCGCCGTTCCCGAGCGGGCCGATCGCCCCGCCCGAGGACGGCAGGCCCGTCGACGAGGCGTTGAACGAGGTCGCCTCGATCGCGGCGTAGGCGTCGCGGTTCCCGCCCCCGCCGGGCGTCGTCGTCGGCTCCCCGGTCGGTTCGCCGGAGCCGGCCGCGGTGTAGACCCGCACGTAGTCGACGAGCATCGAGGCGCCGGGCTGCGTCGCCGCGGTCGGCGTCGAGAAGCCCGCCACGCCGTCGGGGAACGCCCCGCCCATCGCCAGGTTCAGCAGCACGAAGTACCCGGCGTGGTTCGTCATCGACGCCCACGTGTCGGCCGGCAGCGCGCTCTCGTTCACGGTGTGGAACAGCTGCCCGTCCGCGTACCAGCGCAGCTGGCCCGAGGCGCCGGAGTCGTCCCACTCGAACCGGTAGGTGTGGAACCCGGTGTGGCAGGTCCCGCCGCACTGGGTCGTCGCGCCCAGGCCGTTGAACTCGTTGCAGGGGCCGCCGGGGGCGACGCCGCAGTGGAGGACGCCGTGGACGGTGCTCAGCCCGTTGACGTTCTCCATGATGTCGTACTCGCCGATGCCCGGCCAGTTCCAGTAGTTGCCGCGGAACGGCGAGCCCAGGGCCCAGAACGCGGGCCAGTACCCGAGCGCGGCGTTCCCGCTGACCTGGGGGAGCTGGAGGCGGCCCTCGATCGCGAGGACGCCGCCCGAGGGCGCCTTGAAGTCGGCGCGCTGGGTCTCGATCCGCGCGGAGGTCCACGCGCCCGCGCCGTCGCGCAGCGCCGTGATCTTGAGGTTGCCCGCGCCGTCCAGGGAGACGTTCGCCGGGTTGTTCGTGTGGGAGGCGATCTCGCCGGTGCCCCAGTTCGCGGGGCCGCCGGGATAGGAGTTGCCGAGATCGAACCGCCAGTTCTGGGTCGAGGGCAGCTGCCCCGCCGACCCGTTGAACTCGTCGGACCAGACGAGGTTCCAGGCCTGCGCGGCCTGGAGGTCGTCGGTCTGCGCGCTGGCGTTCGCGATCGCGAGGCCGACGCTCGCGATGAGCGCGGCGCCCGCGGTGACGGCGGCGATCGCGCGGGCGAGCCGCCGCCGGGTTCTCGTGCGTACGGAGGTCTGAACGTCTGCCATGAAGGCTCCTCTGCCGGGATGGAGAGACCGCTCTCTCAGGTCTGATCTGCAATCAAGTCCAGATCCAGAGAGCGCTCTCTCATTTGGTCCAGGACTCATTCGTACCCAACCGATAGGCACATGTCAATGGGTCGTGGCCGAAACGTTATCCGCGGCGGCCCCCGCGGTCGATGTAAGCCCTTGCAGCTCAGCATTTCCGGGCCCGACCGGGCCGAGCGCTCAGCGCGCGCCGTCCTCGCCGTCCGTCTGCGGCGGCCGCTGCGCCTCGTCGGCCCGCCGCCGCAGCTCGCCCATGCGCGCCTGCCGCTCCTCCCGGAGCCGCTCCAGGCGCTGCGCGCGCTCGATCCGCTCCTCCGGCGACTCCGTGCCGCCGAGGATCCGCTTGTCCAGCCACTCCAGGTGCTCGGCGTGCGCCGCCGCGTTGATCGCCCGCACGTCCTGGTACGCGCCCCGCAGCGACTCCATCCGCTTGAGCGCGTCGTGGCACTGCGCCACCAGGATCTCGATGTCCCCGTGCTCCGCCTCGTCCGCGTCCGCCCGGCGCGCCTCCAGCCAGGCGATGCCCTCCCGGACCCGGTCGCGCGCCCGCAGGTTGTGCATCGTCAGCTCCTCCACGAGCCGATCGCTCATCTCGAGGAAGCTCAAGTGCGGATCGGTGCGGTCGTCGGTGCCCATCGGGGACGTCCTTCCACGAGGAGGTGCCTCTTCCTCCTCTACCATATGCCCGCCGCTACGATCATCCTTCACCGCGCGTCCGTTTCACCCCGAAGACGAGGTCCTGTGGCACCGATCGAGTCCGTCATCGACACCCTCACGCAGACCCAGGCCGCCCCGCCGGTCTGGGTGGCGCTCGCGTGCCTCGCCGCCGCTGCCGCCGCCGTCCTCTCCGCCCCGGTCTGGCGCTGGAGCCGCGGCCTGGTCACCATCGCCCACGAGGGCGGCCACGCGCTCATGGCGGTCCTCATGCGGCGCCGCCTCACCGGCATCCGGCTCCACGCCGACACCTCCGGCCTCACCTTCTCCCGCGGCCGCCCCACCGGGTTCGGCGCGGCCATGACCCTCGTCGCGGGCTACACCGCCCCGGCGCTCCTCGGCCTCGGCGCGGCCGCCCTGGTCGGCGCGGGCCGGATCGTGCTGCTGCTGTGGATCGCCCTGGTGCTCCTGGCCGTCATGCTCGTGTTCATCCGCAACTGGTACGGAGCGCTGGCGCTCCTGGTGACGGGCGCGGGCGTGTTCGCCGCGACCTGGTACGGGACCGCGATCGTGCAGACCGTCGCGGCGTACGCGGGTGTGTGGCTGCTCCTGCTCGGCGCGGTCAAGCCCGTGCTGGAGCTGGGGTCGCGGCGGCGCGGCGGGCGCGGCTCGGGCCAGTCCGACGCCGACCAGCTCGCCGGCATCACCCCGTTCCCGGCCGCGTTCTGGATCTTCGTGTTCATGCTCGCCACCATCGCCGCCGCGTGCTGGGGCACCTGGCTGCTCCTGCCGATCGACGCCTGGCTCGACGCGGCCTAGGTCGCTCAGCCCCGGCGCAGGCGCGCGTTCGTCCACGCGGTCGGCGCCGCCGCCACCGGGTCCTCCGGCCACGGGTGCTTCGGGTAGCGGCCCCGCATCTCCTTGCGGACCTGGAGGTACGGGCCCCGCCAGAACGACGCGAGGTCGGCGGTCACCGCGAGCGGCCGCCCGGCCGGGTCGAGCAGGTGCGCCTGCACCGGGACGCCCGCCACCGGCGGGATCGCGGCCGCGCCGAAGAACAGCTGGAGCTTCATCGACACGACCGGCCGCCCGCTCGCGTAGTCCACGGCCGTCTCGGTGCCGTTGTCGAGGCGGAGCCGGACCGGCGCGGTCCGCTCCAGGTCCTCCGACCAGGGGACGAGGTTGCGCAGCGCCGCCCCGGCCTCGATCCGCTCCAGGTCGCGGCGGCGGCGGGCCCGGCCCCACCACGGCTCCAGCCAGTCGGCGCCCGCCAGCAGCGCCGCGTCGGCCACGTCGGGCCACGGGTCCCCGATCTCCCGGTGGCAGAACGCCATCCGCTCGCGCAGCCGCCGGGCCGCGTCGGTCCACTTGAGGACGCCCAGGCCCTCCTCGCGGAGCCCGTCGAGGAGCGCCGCGCCGACGAGCGCGGGGTCGGGGTCGCGGATCGGCTCGGCGGCGTCCTCGATCGCGCCGACCATGCGCACCGACCGGGCCGACACGTCGCGCCGCTCCCGGTCCCACTCGACGCGCTGCTCGCGCCGCTCGCCGACGAGCTCGCGCGCGAGGCCGCCGTCGATGGGCACGCCGGCGCGGATCATCGCGGCGGCGCGGCCGGGGTCCCGGGCGGCGTCGGCGATCGCCAGCCACTCGCTCCCGGCGAGCGCGGACCCGTCGGCGCAGACCGCGCCGGTGCCGCCGGCCGTGAGCCACTGGCCGCCGCTGCGCTTCGCGACGCGCTCGGGGAACGCGAGGGCGACCACGGTCGCGGCGGCCTCGTCGTCGCCGCTCGCCCTGTCGACGGCGGACACGGCGCGGGAGAGGCGCTTGACCTCCCGCTCCCACTCGCGGTCCCGGCCCGCGCGCAGCTGCCGCCACTGCGCGAGCAGGTCGTCGCCTCTGCCGCGCTTGTCGAGGCCGAGGAGGGCGGCGACCTCGGCGGCCTTCACGGAGCCGACGCGCGCGGCGCCGTCCACGAGCGCCCGGGCCAGCCGCGGATGCAGCCCGGCCCTGGCGAGGACGCGGCCCCGCTCGGTGGCCGAGCCGCCGTCGTCGATGGCGCCCAAGGCCTGCAGGGTCGCCTCGGCGGCCTCGACCGCGCCCGCGGGCGGCGGGCCGGGCAGGGCGAGGTCGGCGACGGGGGTGCCCCAGCAGGCGGCCTGGAGGCGGAACGCGGTGAGGTCGGCGGCGGCGACGTCGGGGACCGGCTGGGCGGGCCGGCGCAGGTGCTCGGCCTCGCTCCAGCAGCGCCACACCGCGCCGGGGCCCTCGCGGCCGGCGC
>NZ_BAAAQF010000035.1:0-14526 GCF_039531525.1 Glycomyces endophyticus | reverse complement strand
GGCCGAGGGCGGCGCCGCGCAGGTCCGGCGGGGCCTGGGGGTCGAGCGCGATCCGGTCGGCCGCGCCTGTGACGGTGCCCGCGGCCGGGGTGAGGCCGGGCGCGTGGCGGACGGCGTCGCGGAGGGCGACGAGGGCCTGCAGGCGGCCGGGGTCGGCGGGGCCGGGCGCGGCGTGGAGTCCTTCGGCGAGCCACAGGACGCGGTCGCAGCAGGCGGTCACGACCGAGCCGTACAGGTCGCTGCCCGCGGTGCCGAACAGGTGGTCGTGGCGCCACAGGGCGAGCGCTACCGCGAGGGCCTGGCCGACCGCGGCGATGTCGCTGGACTCGGCGACGGCCGACTCCACGGCCGCGCCGAGGCGGTCGGTGAGGTGGGCGCGTCCGCACAGGGCCGCGTCGAAGAGGATGGCGGCCAGCGCGTCCAGGGCGCCGTCGCGGTCGAGGCGGTGTTCGAGGACGGTCTGGGCGGCGTCGCCGAGGGTCGCGCCGAGCGCGCCGGCCTCGATGAGCGCGGGGAGGCGGTCCTCGGTGGGCCGGAGCGTCCAGTGCTCCTCGGCGGTGACGTCGGCGCCGGCGGCGGGGCCGTCGTCGCGGCGCACGCCGGGGACCGACAGGAGCCGCAGGCAGTGGAGGGCGCGGCTGCGTTCGAGGTCGGCGGGGCGGGCGAGGTCGAGGCGGAGGGAGCCGTCCTTGTCGAGGCCCAGCCGCTCCATCTCGGCCTGCGCGTCGGCGACGAGCGGCGGCGCGGGGGTGGACGAGTGGAGGCGGCCGACGCGCTCGCCGGTGAGGGCGGCGGTCATCTCGACGACGACCGGGTGGGTGCCGGGCGTGAGGGTGCCGCGCCGGGTCCACGGCAGCGGCCCTTCGAGGTCGTCGCTGATGAGGGCGCTGGCGAGGCCGTCGAGGAGGTCGGTGCGGCCGGGCACGTCATGGCCGCGCAGGCGCGCGAGGCCGTCGGTGAGGGCGCGGGCGCCGATGAGGTCGGCGGTGGAGACGTGGAGTCCCTTGCCGCGCAGGCGGGTCGTGATGCGCTCCATGAGCGCGCCGGCGGCGACGGCGGGGCCGTCCTCCCACAGGCGCTGGTAGTACTCGGGGGAGGGCATCCCGGACTGGTAGCCGGCGAACGCGTCGAGGCGCTTGAACGAGTACGGGACGAGGAACCCGCCGGTGTCGGTGCCCTCCGGCGGGCGCGGGACCTCGGGGGCGGCGGTGTCGCCGGCTTCTGCGAGGCGGCGCAGCGCGGGGGCGTGGAAGCCGCCGCAGACGACGAGGACGGGCCCGTCGTGCTCGGCGAGCGCGGCCCGGATCCACTGGGCCATGTGGGCTTCGCGGGCGGTGTCGGCGCCGTTGGCGTCGGCTTCGCCGCGCACGAGGTCGAAGTAGGTGTCGAGGCGTTCGGCGAGGCCGTCGGGGTCGGCGTTCTCGACCAGGTGGTCCCAGAGGGCGTCCTGGTTGTCGGCGCTGAAGGCGGCGCAGAGGCGGTCGGTGGCCTCGGTGTAGCGGCGCTCGGCGTCGGAGTAGCGGTTCTCGACCCCTTCGAAGGCGTCGTGCCAGGCGGGGAGGTCGATGAAGCGGACCTGGGCGCCGCTGCGGCGGCCCTCGGTGAGGGCCGTCCACTCAGGAGAGTAGTCGCAGAGCGGGGTCCACGAGCGGCGCACCGAGGAGCCGGTGCTCGCGTAGGAGTAGATCGCCACGGGGAGTTCGTGTTCGAGGGCGAGCTCGTCGAGGCGCTCGTTGAAGTCGGCCGGGCCCTCGATGAGGACGGCGGCGGGCTTGAGCGCCTCGATGCGGTCGGCGACGAGGCGGGCGCAGGCGGGCGAGTGGTGCCGCACGCCCTGGACGTGGAGGCGGTCGATCATCCCGGCAGCAGGTTCCGGGCCTGGTAGAGCGACTGCCAGTGCGGGCCTTTGCGTTTGGGGGCCTTCTGTTCCAGGTAGCGGCGCAGGCGCGCGAGGTCCTCGGCGGAGTCCTTGGCGGCGGCGCCGGCCATGCAGTCGACGATGTCGCCGGCCTCGGCGACGCCGCCGCGCAGGTACCAGGCCTTGATGCCGACGGCGTGGGCGACGGAGACGGCCTCGGCGGTGGACATGACGGCCTGGGGGCGGCCGCCGTTGGCGTCGCCGACGCGGAGGTCGCGGAAGACGCGCACGAGCACTTCGAGGACGTCGCGGGAGGGGGCCTGGGGGACGCCGGAGCGGGCGAGCGCGTTGGCGGCCTCGTGCTCGACGAGGTCGAGCTCGGTCTTGAAGTCGCCGATGGGGAACACGGTCTCGAAGTTGAAGCGGCGCTTGAGGGCCGCGCTCATCTCGTTGACGCCGCGGTCGCGGGTGTTGGCGGTGGCGATGATGTTGAAGCCTTCGCGGGCGAAGACCATCGAGTCGCCTTCGAGCTCGGGGATGGCGAGCACGCGGTCGGAGAGCGGCGACAGGAGCGAGTCCTGCACTTCGAGGGGGCAGCGGGTGATCTCCTCGAAGCGGACGACGCGGCCTTCGGCCATGCCGCGCAGCAGGGGCGCGGGCACGAGGGCGCGCTGGGTGGGGCCTTCGGAGACGAGGAGGGAGTAGTTCCAGGAGTAGGCGATCTGGTCCTCGGTGGTGGAGGCACCGCCCTGGATGGTGAGGGTGGAGTCGCCGGAGACGGCGGCGGCGATGAGCTCGGACAGCAGCGACTTGGCGGTGCCGGGCTCGCCGACGAGCATGAGGCCGCGGCTGGTGGCGAGGGTGACGAGGGCGCGGTCGATGAGGGACGGGTCGCCGACGAACTTCTTGGCGACGCCGCGGGACTCGTCGCCGCAGATGAAGGTGCGGGCGGCCTGGAGGCTCAGGGCCCAGCCGGGCGGGCGCGGGGCGTCGTCCTCGGCGGCGAGCTTGGCGAGCTCGTCGGCGTAGCGCTGCTCGGCGGGGGGCCTCTGGAGGCGTGGTGCGGCGGTTGCGGTGTCGCTCATGGGTGTCTTTCTAGCTGGTCGGGTGCGTGAGCCGGGCGATGAGTTCCGCGGCGGCCACCGGGTCGACGGCGCGGCCGGGGAGCGGGCGCGCGTGGTCGGGGCGGCGGTTGCGGTTCGCCTGGAGCCGGATGGCCGTGGCGGTGTGGACGAGGTCGGGGTCGGGGGCGTGCCGGTCGGGGGCGGGGTCGGCGTCGGCGAGGAGCCAGCCGCCGAGGATCGGGCGCTGGAGGCGCCAGACCCAGGCGGGCGGCTCGTCGCCGGAGCGGTACAGCTGGGTCCAGCCGATGCGCTCGCCGAGTTCGGTGAACGTGCCGCGGAGGCCGTCATGGCGGGTGAGGCGGCCGGTCTCCAGCTCCTCGGCGGTGAAGCCGGCGCCGGGGCGCGAGAGCTGGTCGAACGGCTGGAGCACTTCGTAGTCGGCGAACAGGGCGACCCAGGCGGGGGTGTCGTCGCCGAGGAGTGCGGGGTGGGCGAGGCGGATCGCGGCGGGGTCGGGGTGGAACTCGCGGTCGTCGACGTCGGCGAAGCCGCCGTCCTCGGCGATGCGGAACCCGGCGCCGCGGCTGTGCCAGGCGAGGCGGCGCGTGAAGACGCCGGTGAGCGGGTGGGCGTCGAGGGCGCGGAGGTCGTCGAGGGTGAAGACGCGGCCCGAGAGCATGGCGGCCTTCAGGTGCTCGGCCTGCGCCTCGGCGGTGGTCTCGACGGTCTTGACGAGGTTCCGGTACCGCCGCTGGGAGGCCTTCGCGACGGCGGCGTCGTCGCGCACGCCGGGCTTGGGGAGGGCCTTGCGGGCCTTGCCGTCGCCGTCGGTGAGGCGCGGGGTGAGGAGGCGGTCGAAGGCGAGGTGGAACCGCCTGGGGCCGTAGTCGAACGTGAGCGTGTCCGGGTCGGTGACGCCGAGGTCGGGCAGGAGCCGGTCGGCGAGGCCCTCGTAGGTGAGGCCGCGGTCGGCGGCGATCCGCTCGGCGAGCTCGCGGGCGCGCTGGGTGGCGGTGTTGGGGAACTTGAAGGCGTCGACGACGCCGCGCAGGGCGTCGAACGCGGCCACGGACCCGATGTGGGCGAGGACGTCGAGGCCGTGGAGGGCCCGGTCGAGCTGGCTGCGGCCGGGCCAGTCGGCGACGAGGGGCCCGAGGACGGCGACGGTGTCGTCGTTCCCGAAGGCGCCCAGCTGGTCGACGGCCCAGGAGTCCTTGCTGGGGGCCTCGGCGCGGAGCCACAGGTCGAACAGGGCGAGCGAGAAGCGCTGGAGCGAGCCGGGGTCGCAGTGGGCGGCGGCGGCGTCGACGCCGGGGAACGGCAGCCGCGGCGACCACAGGGCGAGCGCGGCGATGAGGTGCCGGACGCTGGCGGCGGGGAGCGCGGTCTCGCTGTCGCGCAGCATGACCGGCGGGAGCATATGGGGGTCGGCCCAGGCGCCGGGGGTGACGGTGCCGGCGAGCGGGATGCGGGGGTCGGTGGCGAGGAGGGCCTCGACGCGGGCGACGGCGGCGGGGCCATGGGGCGCGGCGGCGTCGAGGACGGCCCGGTCGCCGAGGCGGCGGCCGAGGTAGCGGAGGGCGGCTTCGCCGCCGTCGCGCAGGCGCTTGTCCGGGCCGAGCGCGCAGGGCACGAGCAGGGGGACGGCGTGCTCGCCGTGGCGGTCGAGCCAGTCGGCGGCGTGGGCGCGCGCGGACTTGAGGCGCGCGAACCAGTCGGCGGCGACGGCGGCCGCCTCCGCGCTGCGGATGGGCACGAGGGCCTTCGCGTGCTTGGGGGCGTCGACGAGCTTGGCGAGGACGGCGGCGGCCTCGGCCTCGCCGCCGCGGGCGAGGCGGCCGGCGACGCGGTCGGCGAAGCCGAGGCCGGTCAGGCTCTCGGTGTCGGTCCAGAACTTGTCCTCGTCCCACTCGGCGTAGGTCGGTTCGAGGGCCAGCGCGGCCTCGCGTTCGCCTGGGCCCCAAACGATGTCGACGCCCGCGGGGGCGGTCAGGCCGGGGACGGGGTCGGGGGCGCCGCGGCGGCGGCGCTCGGCCCAGGGGGGCGCGGTGAGGACGGCGGGGAGGCCTTCGGGGGCCGCGACGGCGGGCGCGGCCTCGGCGAGGAGCGTCTCGACGGCGGCCCGGCCGGCGTCGTCGAGCCCGGCGAGGACGGCGTCGAGGGGGACCTCCTCCTGGCGGAGGGCGCCGGCGAGGCGGAAGCGCTCGGTGGCGGCGGTCTCGGCGGCGAGGGCGGCGACGGCGCGCGCGAAGCGGTGCGGGTGGCGCACGGCGGCGGGCTTGACGGCGGCGAGCGCGCCGGGCTCGTGGGCGCGGGCGACGAGCGTCCGCGCGGCGTCGTCGCTGGGGAGGACGCCGATCGCCTGGAACAGGAGGGTGCGCTGGGCGAGGTCGAGGCCCTTGCCTTCGAGGGTCTTGGTGAGCAGGGGGAGGGCGGCGGGGCCGAGGTTGCGCACGAGTTCGGCGATGAGCCAGGCCTTGACGTGGTGGGTGGGGAGCCGTGTGAGCCCGGAGGCGCGCAGCTGGTCCCCGCCGCTGAGCGCTGACCAGACGGCCTGCTCGGGGCCGGTGCTGCCGTGGAAGGCGGCGCGCTCGGCGCAGGCGGCGGCGACCCAGTCGGCCTCGTCGGGCAGGAGGAGCGCGGCGGCGATGCGCTTGAGGGGCGAGTCGCGGTGGGCCGCGGCGGCGGCCACGACGCGCCGGTACTCGTCGTCGCCCGCGGCGGCGAGGAGGCCGCGGGCGAGCGGGAGGGCGCCCTGCCGGTCGGACCAGACGACGATCCACTTGAGGCTGCCGGACTCGCCGGGGGCGAGGGTGGGGATCTCGTTGGGGCCCCAGCCGGTGGCGGAGCCCCAGCGGGTCTCGGCGTCGAGCTCCTCCATGGCGGCGCAGACGGCGAACGGGAGCCCGTGATCGGTCACCATCGCCGAGAACAGGTCGCGGTTGGCGGCGGCGTGCTCGCCGCCGCTCTGGTAGAGCGAGCCGCGGAACGGGTCGGCGAAGCGGAGCAGGGTGGTGACGGCGGCGGCGCCGGCCGGGCTGGCCTCACCGCGCAGGTGGGCGAGGCCGGCCCGGCCGAGGTCCGGTTCGCAGTCGGGGTGTTCGAGGGCCGCGACGAGGTCGTCGCGGCGGGCGGCGACGACGGCGCCGACCCTCGCGGCGGCCTCGCGCATCTCGGAGGCGTTGCCCGGCTCGACCGGAATGTCCGTCCCGTGCCCGCGCCGCGGCAGGACCAGTCCCGTCCACTCGGCAGGAAGGATCAGTTGATCTTCTTGCGCTGCAACGGGTTGGGTCATCTCAGTCCTTCGCGGGGGCGTTCGGTTCCCACAGATTCTAGAGTCAGGGTGCGACAGCCGCTCCGGCTCCGGTCATCGAACGGCGTGGCCGTCGAGGAGGGCGAGGAGTTCGGAGACCGGGACCGGGTCGAGGCCGCGCAGGGCGGGGGCGTCGGCGGCCTCCTCGGTGGTGAACCGGACCGCGCGCAGGCGCTGCTCCGGGGCGGCGGCCGCGACCGGGAAGCCGATGCCCGGGTCCAGGTCGAGCATGAGGAAGCCGCCGTCGGCGAGCTCCCGGCACAGGCCGTACGTGCCGGAGCCGCCGCGGCCGCTGAACGCCTGGGTGTACTTCCAGCGGGTGCGGCCGCGCGCCAGGCCGGTGAGGACCTTGGCCGGCAGGACGCGGCCCTCGAAGCGGGCGACGCGGCCGGTGGCGGCCTCCTCGCGGGTGAGGGTGAAGACGCGGCGGTCGAGCTGCGCGAAGGGCTGCACCACTTCGTAGTCGGCGAGGAGCTCGGCCCACGCGGCGGCCTCCGCTCCGAGGTGGAGCGGGTGCGGCAGGCGCACGGCCGAGCGCTCGGGCAGGCGCAGCTCGTCGTCGCGGAGGTCGGCGAAGCCGCCGTCCTCGGCGATCCGGAACGCGGTCCACCCCTTGCCGGTCGTGTACTGCCACACCAGGCGGCGGGCGAGATGGCGCATGAGGGCGTGGCCGGCGACGTACCGCTCGAAGTCGGGCCGGGACCAGACCCGGCCGCCGGTCATGGCCCGCTCCATGCGCCGCACCTGCTCGGTGCCGACGGACTTCAGGCCGCGTTTGAGCCGTTCGAAGCGGGCGGCCGCGGCCGCGGCGGCCTCGGGGTCGTCGCCGGCGGCGGGCTTGGGCAGGCTCCTGCGGGTCCTGCCCCCGGGTTCGACCACGAGGGGCCTGAGCTGCTCGTCGAAGCCGACGCTGAAGCTCCGGGGCCCGAAGTCGAGGGTCATGCGACCCTCGGCGTCGAGTTCCACGTCCGGCACGAGCCGGTCGAGGAGCCGGTCCTGGTCGAGGCCGAGCCGGGCGGCGATCCGGTCCACTTCGGCCGATGCGGCCTTCTTGAGCCCCTTGAAGGCCGCCTGCCGCGAGAGGCGGTGGACAGCGGTCAGGGCCTCCTCGGTGCCGATGGCCCCGAGCATCTCCAGGCCGCGCACGGCCCGCTTGTGGAGGCCTTGGCCGGGCCACTCGCCCACGAGCGCGGCGAGGCGGTGCACGACGCCGTCGTCGGCGAACCGGGAGAGCTGCGTGAACGCCCACGGGTTCGCGCGGTCGCCGGCGAGGTTCCAGGTGGCGAAGACGGCCCAGGAGAACTCGCGGAGGCTCGCGGGGTCGCAGTGCTCGATCGCGGCCTCGACGGCGGGGTGGGGGTGCTTGGCGGTGTCGAGCGCGAGCGCGGCGAGCAGGTGCCCGGCGGCGGCCTGCGGGAGTCGCGCCGTGCGGCCCTTGGTGAGCAGCGGGATCGCGGTGACCATCGGGGCCCAGTCCGGGGCTCTGGGGATGCGTCGGTGGGGCTGAAGGCGAGGCGGTTCGGCGAGCGCAGCGGGCGCGTCGGCGGTCTCGGGCGGGAGGCCGCGCCAGGCCAGCAGGCCGTCGATGCGGTCGCGGTCGGCGGGGTCGAGCGCGTCGCGGGCGGGGCCGTCGAGGAGCGGGCTGGAGCGGACGAGCGCGACGAAGCGGGCGCGCCGGACCGTGTCGGCGTCCTCGGCGAGGTCGGTGATCGCGCGGAGGGTGCGCACGGGGAACCGGTCGGCGACCTGCCGGAGGCGGGGCTGTTCGCGGTGCTCCTCGATGCGGCCGAGGAAGTACCGCACGGCCTCGTCGCGCGGCAGGGTCGCGAGCACGTCGATCAGGTGGTCTCTGGGTTCGGGGTCGGACCAGGCTAGGACGTCGGCGTCGAGGATGACGGGGACGATGTCGGGGCCGACGGCGTCGAGGAGGCTGGCGACGATACGCGCGTGGTCGCCGCCGCGGGGCAGGCCGGTGACGCCCGCCTTCGCGAGCTGGTCGATCGAGGCGACGCTCTCCAGGAGGAGTCCTCGGTGCCGCGAGTCGCGGAACGGCCAGGCGGGCTGCTCGGCGCAGGTCTGCTCGACCCAGTCGGTGCGCTCGGGCATGGCGAATGCGCGGGCCCGGCGCTGGTACGGTTCGCGGCCTTGGTGTTCGAGCACCGCCTCGATCCGCCGGTACTCGTCCTCGGGCAGCGTCGAGAGGTGGGTCCGCAACTGCCGGAGCTCGTGCAGGAGGTTCCGGGCCGGGCCTTCGGTGCAGTCGGCGGGGGCTCGGACGATCGCGAAGCGGTCGGCGTGGTCGCGGTCCGGGTCGAACGGCCGCCTGTTGCTCGGATGGGCCGTCCTGAGCGTGAAGTACTCCATCACCGCGGTCGCCGCGAACTCGGTGCTGTGCTCGCCGAGCCAGGCGTCGTACTGGCTGTACCCGCGCTCCAGCCAGAGGCCGGAGCCCGCGGCGTCGCTCGCGAGGAAGGCCGCGGCGGCGCCGACCGGGTCGGGTCCGCCGTCGAGGTACCGCCGCAGGGCGGCGGCGATCGGCGGCTCGGTCGACGGCGCGGTGATCGCCGCGAGGAAGACCTCTCGCCGCGCTTCGATCCCGGCGCGCCGCCACCACTCGGTGTCATTGGGCCGCATGGTGAACGGGCGGGCGGAGCGCCCGCCGCGCCGGGGCGCGGCGGCGGCGAGCTGCTCCGGGGTGAGGGCGAAGGCGTCCTCGTCGGGGAGGCGCACGCCTACTCCTTTGCGGTGATGCGGGTGAGGGCGGCGAGGACCTCGGAGACGGTGACCGGGTCGATGCCGGTGGGGTGGGCGTCCTCGCCGTTGTTGCGGCGCCACCAGTAGTCCTCGTGGGCCGAGACGCGCACGGATTCGAGGGTCTGGATCGGGTTCTCCCCCACCATGCCGACCCAGATGCCCGGGTCGAGCGCGATGACGACGTACCCGCCCGCGGGCAGCGGGAAGTGGATCCCGGGCTCGACGCCGCCGTCCTCGGGGGCGGCGCGGTGCCAGCCGCGCGAGGTGAGGCCCAGGAGCTTGCCGACCTCGACCTTGGCGCCCTCGAAGCGCTCCAGGCGGCCGGTGGCGAGCTCCTCGGGCGTGAACGTGAGGACGGGGCGAGAGAGCTGCTCGAAGGGCTGGAGGATCTCGTAGTCGGCGAGCAGCTCGGCCCACTCGGCGGCCTTGTCCCCCATGCGCACGGGGTGGTCGAGGCGAATGACGGCGTCGTCGGGGAGGTCGAAGGCGTCGTCGGCGGCGTCGGTGTAGGTGCGGTCCTCGGCGACGCGGAAGCCCGAGACGGTCCCCTGGGACTCGGCCGACCAGACCAGGCGCCGGGTGAGGTGCCAGGTGAGGGGGTGGCGCACGTAGTAGGCCTCGAACTCGTCCTTGGTCCAGGTGCGGCCGTTGACCATCGCCACCTCCAGGCGCAGGACCTGGTCGGAGGAGACGGTGCGCAGCTCCTTCTTCAGGGCCGCGAACCGCTTGTAGGAGGCGTCGGCCAGCTCGGCGTCGTCCTTCGCACCGGGCTTGGGCAGGGCCTTGCGGGGCTTGCCCTGGTCGTCCTTGACGAACGGCTTGAGCTGCTCGTCGAAGACCACGGTGAAGGAGCGGGGCCCGTAGTCGAGGACGAGCGAGCCGTCCTCGCCGAGGCCGAAGTCCGGGAGGAGCCGGTCGGCGAGCTGGTCGCGGGTGAGGCCGAGGCCCTCGGCGATGGCCGCGATCTGGACGCGCGCCTCCTCCTTGAGCGCCTTGAACTTCACCTTCTCGGCGATGCCCTGGATGGCGCGCAGGGCCGTCTCGGAGCCGATCGCGCCGAGCACGCCGAGGCCGGTGACGGCGCGCTTGTGCTGGGACTGGCCGGGCCATTCGCGCACGAGCGGGGCGAGCAGGCGCACGGTGTCGTCGTCGGCGAAGTGGGCGAGCTGGGTGAGGGCCCAGCCGTCCTTCGAGGGCGACCCCATCGAGAGCCAGAGCTGGAACAGACCGCGGCTGAAGCGCGAGAGCGAGTCGCGGTCGAGCGCTTCGGCGACGACGTCGAGCCCGGCGTACGGGTACTCGGGGGTGGCGAGCGCGAGGACGGTGACGAGGTGGCGCACCGAGTCCGCGGGCAGCGCGCCGGACCTGTCGGCGGTGAGTACCTCGGGGAGCATGATCGGGGAGGCCCAGGTGCCGGGCTTGGGGAGCTTGACGCCGCGCGGTTCGAGGGGGTCGCCCGCGAGGAGCTCCCGGATCGCCTCGGCCGCTTCGGGTCCGTACTGCTCGGCGGCGGCGGTGACGGCCTCGGCGCCGTTGCGCAGCGCGATGTTCCACAGGGCGCCTTCGGCGTTGCTGCGAAGCTTCTTGTCGGCGCCGAGGGCGTCGGGGACGAGGAGGGCCGCGCCGGCGGCGCCGTGGCGCTCGAACCAGGCGATGGCGCCGACGCGGGCGCCCTTGAGGCGGGCGTACCAGTCGGCGGCGAGGCGGGCGGCGTCGACGCTGAGGATCGGCACGAGCGCGTCGTAGTAGGTCGGGTTGGCGCGCAGGGCGACCACGAGCGGGGCGGCGGCGAGGGCGCCGAAGCGGCCGGCGATGACCTTGAGGTCGCTGGTCGTGTAGGGGCTGTAGAAGCCGTCCCATTTCTCCAGGGCGCGCAGCGCGATGGAGGTGGGCGCGTAGGTCAGGATGACGCCGTAGTTGTGGCGGACCCCGCCGGGCCCGACGCCGCCGCGGGCGAGCGTCTTCTCCCAGTCGGCGTCGGTGTGGTTGCGGAAGTAGTCGTGCTCGGGCTTCGACCACCGTTCGGCCTCGCCGTCGGCCCAGACCATGGCCGGCCTCGCGTCGGCGGTGAGGTCGAGGACCGCGGGCGTGCGCTTGGCGCCCTTGACGGTCCACGGCGGGGCGGTGAGGAGGGCCGGGAGCTTCGCGGGGTCGGCGAGCGGGGTCGGGGAGGGCGCGAGGAGCGCCTCGACGGCGGCGCGGTCCGCCGCGGGGAGGGCGTCGCGGTGCTCGGCGGGGATCTCGGAGACGAGCGCGGCCAGGCGCGGCCGCAGCTCGGGCGGGACGGCGGCGGCCTCGGCGGCGGCGACGCGCAGGACGCGCCGCGGGAAGCGCTTGGCGGCCTCGGTGGCGGCCTGGAACATGTACTCCTCGCCGAGGCGCCCGACCAGGTGGGCGGCGGCCTCGTCGCTGGGCAGCAGCGACATCGCGTCGAGCAGGAGGTGGCGGGCGTCGGTGCCGAGCTGCTGGCGCATGCTCGCGATGAGGAACGGGAGGCTCGCGGCGCCGAGGTTGCGCACGACCGCCGAGATCATCCAGCGCGAGACCTGCCAGTGGTCGAGGCTGGAGAGCCCGGCGGCGGCCAGGAGTTCGGGCCGGTCGACGACGAGCCACAGGACGACGGCGGAGCTGTGGTCGCCGGTGCCCTTGTACTCGCGGCAGACCTCCTCGAGCCAGTCGGACTCGTCGGGGAACAGGACCGCGGCGATGAACCGCTGGATCTGGGTGCCGCGGTGCCGCTCGACCTCGGCGACTGCGGCCGCGTAGTCCGCTTCGGACGCATGGGCGAGGAGGCTGCGGAAGGTCTCGATGCCGCGGCCCAGCTCGTGGCGGAGCGTGTGGAGCTGGGGCAGGGTCGAGGCCCGCAGGGTGGTCTCGCGGTGGCTGGCCTTGTACTGGCGCCAGGCGTACATGCCGAGACGCGCGACGGACGCGGCGGCGGCGAACGGCAGGCCGTGCTCCTGGACCCAGGCGTCGAGGTCAGGACGGAGCACTGAGGTCTGGCCGCTGTTGTCGCGGGCCCCGAGGATCGCCGAGACCACCGCCGCGCCTTCGGGGTCGGGGTCGCCGTCGAGGTGGCGCAGGGCCGGCGGCGCGAAGCGGGCGTGCTGGGCGAGCGCGTGCCGCAGGTCGGCGTCGTGCGTGCGCACGAGCGCCGCGAGCGCCGTCGCGGCGTCGGGGTCGAGCTCGACCGGGGCGCCGGGGTCGGCGCGGCGGGGCACGAAGTCGGGCTCCCAGTGCGCGGGGATCTGGAGGCGGTCCTCTTGGGAGGCGTCGTATGCGGTCATCGCGGTTCCTTCGGGGTTCAGGGGCGGACGAGGCGGGCGAGGCCGCCGAGGGCCTCGGCGGCGCGGACGGGGTCGAGGGGGGCGGTGGGCGGCACGGGTTCGGCGCCGAAGCTCCCGTGGTCGTTG
This sequence comes from Glycomyces endophyticus, assembly GCF_039531525.1. Lineage (NCBI taxonomy): Bacteria > Bacillati > Actinomycetota > Actinomycetes > Glycomycetales > Glycomycetaceae > Glycomyces > Glycomyces endophyticus. The sequence goes on along the minus strand of NZ_BAAAQF010000035.1, from coordinate 2,124 downwards.
AAGCGCACGGAGGCGATCTTCTGGTGCGGCTCCTCGACGGCGTACCCGATCGGGATGCCGGGTTCCACGGTGAGCACCAGGTACTGGTGGGCGGCGAGGTGGAAGGTGAAGCCGGGCACGAGGCCGCCGTCGCCGGGGTAGGCGCGGTGCCAGCCGCGCCGCGCGAGGCCGAGGAGGCCGCCGGTCCCGACGGTCGCGCCTTCGAAGCGGGGCACGCGGCCGGTCGCCAGCTCCTCGTCGGTGAAGGCCAGCACGGGCCGGTCGAGCTGGTCGAAGGGCTGGAGGATCTCGTAGTCGGCGAACAGCGCGGCCCAGTCGCCGACGCGGTCGCCCAGGAGCGCGGGGTGGGCGAGGCGGACCGCGGCGTCGGCAGGGAGGTCGAACGCGTCGTCGTCGGCGTCGCCGAGGGACCCGTCCTCGGCGACGCGGAACGCGGTCGTCGATCCGTCGTGGAGGGAGAGCCACACGACGCGGCGGGCGAGGAGCCCGGCGAGGGCGTGCTCGACGTGGAAGCGGCGGAACTCCCCAGCGGTCCAGGTGCGGCCGTCGAGCATGGCGCGTTCGAGGCGCTTGACCTGCCCGGCGGCGACGGCCTTGAGCTCCTTGCGGAACGCCAGGAAGCGCTGGTAGGCGTCCGCGGCGACCGCCGCGTCGTCCTTCGCGCCGGGCTTGGGGAGGTTCTTGCGGGCCTTGCCGGCCTCGTCGATCACGAAGGGCCGCAGCTGCTCGTCGAAGGCGACGGTGAACGTCCGGGCGCCGTAGTCGACGACGCGCGCGGCCTCCTCGCCGAGCCCGAAGTCCGGCACGAGCCGGTCGGCGAGCTGCTCCTGCGAGAGGCCGAGCTCCTTCGCGATCTTGTCGATCTGCTGCTGGGCCTCGTACCGGAGGCCCTCGAACCTGACCTTGTCGGCGGTGGTCTGGACGGCCCGCAGGGCCTCCTCGGTGCCGATCGCGCCGAGCACCTTGAGGGCGGTCACGGCCCGGCGGTGCTGGCCGTCGCCGGGCCATTCGCGCAGGCGCGGGGCGAGCGCCCACACGGTCTCGTCCTCGGCGAAGTGCGCGAGCTGGGTGAGCGCCCACTGGTCCTTCACGGGCGCGCCGACGGCGAGCCACTGCTCGAAGACCGCGCGGCTGAAGCGCGAGAGCGAGGCCCGGTCGCAGGTCGCGGCGACGACGTCGAGGCCCGGGTAGCGCTCGCCGGGGTCCGCGAGCGCGAGGACGGTGACGAGGTGCCGGACCGAGTCCTCGGGGAAGGCGCGGTCGCCGCTCTTCAGCAGGACCTGCGGGAACATGACGGGCGCGGCCCACGGGCCGGGCTTGGGGACCTTGACGCCGCGCGGCTCCAGCGGGTCGCCCTCGAAGAGCGCGGCGACACCCGCGACCGCTTCGGGCCCATAGGGTTCGGCGGCGGCGAGCACGGCGGGGTCGCCGAGGTTCCGGGCCAGGTGGATCAGGACGGCCTCGGCGGCCTTGCGGCGCTTCCGGTCGGCGCCGAGCGCGTCGGGGACGAGCGCGGTCGCCGCGGCGGGGCCGTGGCGCTCCAGCCAGATCGCGGCGGCGGGGCGCTCGGTCTTGCGCCGGGAGAACCGCTCGGCGATGAACCGGGCGACGTCGACGCTGAAGACCTGCACCGGAAGGTCCTCCGCCTGCCAGCGCCGGGCGATGTTGAGCGCGCCTTCGATCGCGGCGGTGCCGAAGCGGGCGACGATCGTCTCGGAGTGGCCGGGGTAGGCGAGGCATTCCGGGCGGGACCAGACGAGCAGCGTCTGGGCGGCGAGGTCGTCGGGGCCGCTGGCGGTGATCTCAGGGATGCGGTAGTCGTCGAGCCGCCAGTTGCCGGTGTGCACCAGGCGGCGCGACTCCTCCATCCAGCGGTCCTCCTGCTCGTAGACCGTGTCGTCGCGCTCCCGCCGCCGGGCGAGGCGGTCGTCCTCGTCGACGTACGGCTCCCCGATCGGCTCGAGTTCGAGGACGACCGCTTTCGGCTTGCGGCGCTTGACGGTCCACGGCGGGGCGGTGAGCAGCGCGGGGAGGTCGGCGGGGTCGGCGTCGGGCACGGGCCGCTGGTCGGCGGTGAGCCCGTCGAGTGCGGCGCGCACTTCGGCGGGGGCGTCGGCGGCGAGT
>NZ_BAAAQF010000034.1:0-169505 GCF_039531525.1 Glycomyces endophyticus | reverse complement strand
GGCCCCCGCGACCCGCGCGGGCCCTCGCGCGTGGGCCGGCCCCCGCGAATCGCCGCGGCGCCGCCGCCGCGCCGGTACCCTACGGGCTCTACCCGCCGCGCGGCCGGCGGCGGGGGAAGGAGGCCGAGCGTGCGCGAACCCGACCGCTTCGCCGAGGTCCTGACCCCCAGCGGACGCCTCCGGGGCCGCTGGCGCGGCGAACCCGGCACGCCCGGCGCCAGCGCGGCCTTCCTGGGCGTCCCCTTCGCCGAGGCCCCGACCGGCGAGCGCCGCTACGGGGCCCCGGTCCCGCAGGCCCCCTGGGACGGCGTGCGCGACGCCCTCGAACCCGGGCCCACGCCCTATCGCAAAGGGGGCACCGCGAACCTCCTCCCCGAGGCCGCCGTCCCCGGCGACGCCACGCTCAACGTCGACGTCTTCACCCCCGACCCGGGCCCCGGCGCGAACCTGCCGGTCCTGGTCTGGATCCACGGCGGCGCGTTCACCGCCGGGTCCCCGGCCTCGCCCTGGTACGACGGGGCCGCGTTCTGCCGCGACGGGGTCGTCACCGCCAACCTCTCCTACCGGCTCGGCTTCGACGGGTTCGCCCCGATCCAGGGCGCGCCCGCCAACCGCGGCGTCCTCGACTGGATCGCCGCCCTCGCATGGGTCCAGGACCACATCGCCGCGTTCGGCGGCGACCCCTCGCGGGTCACGGTCGCGGGCCAGTCCGCCGGCGGCACCGCCGTCCTCACCCTCCTCGCCTCGCCCCGCGCGAAGGGCCTGCTCGCCCGCGGCTGGGCGCTCTCGCCCGCGCCCGCGTACGGCGACCCCGCCGCGGCCGAGGCGCTCACCCGCCTCATCGCCGAACGCGCCGGGGCCCTGCCCACCCGCGAGTCGCTCACCGCCGTCGCCGAGAAGCGCCTGCTCAAGCTCCAGCGCAAGGAGATGGGCCTGAAGTCGGGGAACATCACGACGGCGATCACCGCCGCGCTCGACGAGGGCCTCCCGTACGGCCCCGTCGTCGACGGCGACCTCCTCCCCGCGGCGGTGCCCGACGCGCTCGCCGCCGGGCACGGCGCCGAGGTCCCGCTCGTGGTCGGCACCTGCGACGACGAACTCGTGCCCGCCTTCCGCAACGCGAAGCGGTTCCTGCGGTTCCTCCCCGCCCGGTTCCTGCTCGGCCGGATCGGGCTCACCGGCGCCGCCCGCCGCGCCTGGCTGGCCGACAACGCCGACGTCCGCCGCCGCGGCACCATCCCGACGCTCGCCCGGTACACCACCGACCGGGCCTTCCGGGCCGCGATCCCCGGCCTGCTCGCGGCCCGCGAGGGGGCGGCCCCGACCCGGCTGTACCGCTTCGCGTGGCGTTCGCCGGTGTACGGCGCCGCCGTCCACTGCCTCGACATCCCGTTCTTCTTCGACCACCTCGACGCCGTCGGCATCGACCGCCTCACCGGGAGCGCGCCGCCGCGGGCCCTCGCCGCCGAGGTCCACGGCGCCGCGGTCGCGTTCGCCCGCACCGGCGACCCCGGCTGGCCCGCCGCCACCGCCGCGTCGCCGCGCACCCGCGTGTTCGACACGCCGTCCGCGACGGTCCCCGACGGCTACGCGGGCGTCCGCGCCCTCCGGTAGCCGCTCAGCAGATCAGCCGCGACCGGAACGCCTCGGCCACGGCGTGCGCCCGGTCGTGGACGCCGAGCTTGCGGAACAGGCGCTTCGCGTGGCACTTGACGGTGTCCACCGACAGGAACAGCTCGGTCGCGATCTGCGCGTTCGACTTGCCGTCGCTCATCGCCCGCAGCACCTGCACCTCCCGCGGCGTCAACCGGTCTCGGCGCGGCCGCATCGCCTGGAGGGGGATCGCCGCGGCCGCCCGCACCGCCCCCGGGAACGTCAGGATGATCGACCGCGCGACCGAGGCGGTGAGCCCGTCCGGCTCCCCGTTCGGCCCGCACACCAGCGCCGCGGCCCCCGACGCCATCGCGCGCGAGGCCGTGAACGGCGAGAACGGGCCCGTCAGCACGACCTGCGTGTACCGGCTCTGCGCGTGCACGGCCCCGGCGAAGACGACCGGATCCGTCCCGGCGAAGGCGAGGTCCGCCACCACCAGGTCGGAGGGGGTGCGGCGGTGGAGCTCGAGCAGCTCTCCGGCGTCGGCGACCGTCGCGACCGACCGCCCGACGCCCATGTACTCGGCGCACGCGGCGATCCGGTCCCTGGCCTCCTCGGTCGCCAGTCCCACGATCATCGTCTTCACGGATTCCCGCCCTTCGGTGGTGCCTGCAATGGAGCGCGCCTATCACCCGGCCGGGTTGTCAATGCCCGCCGGAGCAGCGCGGACCGGCCACAGTGCGCCACGCCGTATAGATTGACGCTTGAACGCGGTCCAGGTCGTTGGCAGGCGGGACAGTGTTTCGACCGGCGCGTTGTCCTGGGAGACAGTTCGCGCGACGAGCGGGCCGGGCCCGGACTGGGGAGGTGGCGGGAATGACGGTCGATCTCATCGAGTCGACAAGCAGGACAGCGGAGAAGGTGATCGCCCGCGTCGGATCGGGCGTCGCCGGGATCGCCGACCGCATCACCGGCCGGCTCTTCGCCGAGATCCCGGTCTACGCCGCGGGCGCGGTGGGGAGCCGGGAGTTCGTGCACGCCTCCGTCGTCGCCAACGTCGAGGACGCGTTCGACCGGTTGTGCGGCCGCAAGTTCGACCTCGCGACCGCCGTCAAGACCGGCCGCGTGCGGGCCCAGCAGGGCGTCCCCCTCGCCGACCTCCTGTCCTCCTTCCGCATCGGCTACGACGAGGCCTGGAGCGCCCTCATCCAGGCCGCGCGCACCGCCCCGGCCATGCCCGCCGACGAGATCGTCGACCTGTCCCGCAACTGGTTCCACCTCCACAACCTCGTCGGCGACACCCTCATCCACGCCTACCGCGAAGAGGCCCAGCACCTCCTGCTCACCCGCGAGCGCGAACGCGCCGCGCTGGTGAGCGTCCTGCTCGCCGACAACGTCGGCCTCGCGACCGTGGTCGAGGTCGCCGAGAAGCTGCGCCTGTCCGCCGAAGGCGCCTTCGTCGTCGTCGCGGCCGCCACCGGACTCGGCCGGGACCCCATCCCGCGCGTCGACTCCCACCTCTCCGCGATCGACGTGGCCTCGGTCTGGCACCTCACCCAGGACTCCCTGGTCGGCGTCCTGTCGCTGGAGCGGGCCGCCCGGATGGGAGCCGTGCTCGACGTGCTGCGGCGCCACGCCTCCGGACCGATCGGCGTCAGCCCCGTGTTCACCCCGCTGCGGCGCGCCTCCTGGGCGCTCGGGCTCGCCCGCCTGGTGCTCCGGCGCCACCCCGGGACCAGCACCGTCGAGCAGTTCCGCGACAACCCCATGAACGTCCTCGTCGCGTCCGCCCCCGACGCCGCGCAGGAGACCTCCCGGACCATCCTCGGCGGCCTCCTCGACCTGCCCGCCGACCGCCGGGACATGCTCCTGGAGACCTTCGAGGCCTGGATCGAGTCCGGCGGCTCCGCGCAGGCCACCGGCGGCCTCCTCACCTGCCACCCCAACACCGTCCGGCACCGCCTGCGGCGCATCGAGGTCGCCACCGGGCGGAGCCTCACCCGACCGGGCGACGTCGCCGAGCTCGTCGCCGCCTGCCACGCCTGGACCCAGCTCCCCCCGCAGTCCTGGGACTGAGCCCGCCCACGGTGAACCCGCACCGGCCCCGCGCCCCGCCGCGCCGGTCCGCGGACGGAACGGACACGTGCTCTTCACCGACTCGACGGCCGTTCTTCATGCCACCTCGTACCCGGATACGCCAGTCTGATCGTGCATCCGTCCCGTGCCTGCGCACTCGCCCCTGCCGCGATCCGACCTTCGCCGTCATGCGGTCCGAGAGGAATCCATGCTGATCCTTGCCATCGTCCTCGCCGCCGTCGGCGCCTGCTGCCTGGCCGCCGCGGCCTGCCTCCAGCACGGCGCCGTCCACCGGTCGGCGACCGAGCCGGTGCTGCGGCTGCCCGCCGTCCTGACGATCCTGCGCACGCCCGCCTGGTACGTCGGGAACGGCCTCGTCGTCCTCGGCTCCGGCCTGCACATCATCGCCCTCACCCTGGCCCCGCTCGCCGTCGTGCAGCCCATCGGCATGATCGCCCTCGTCCTCACCGCGGTCCTCTCCGGGATCGCGCTCACCCGCTCCGTCGTCGCCGCGATGGCGCTCAGCGTCACCGGCATCGCCGCGCTCACCGTGTGCGCCGCCCTCGGCACCGGGACCGTCGTCCCCGCGCCCGACGTCGCCGCCGCCCACTGGGCCCTCCCCGCCGCGGCCGCACTCGCCCTCGGCGCCCGCTTCGCGAAGGGCCGCACCAGGTGCCTGCTCCTCGCCGTCGCCGCGGCCGTCCTCTTCGGATTCACCTCGGCGCTCGTCAGGGCCGCCGCCGTCGCCCCGATCGCGCCCGAACTCGTCGCCGTCGTTATCGCCGAGGCCGCCGCGGCCGCCCTCGCCGGGGCGTGGCTGGTCCACCAGGCCTACGCCGCCGGGCCCGCCGCCACGGTCGTCGGCGCCCTCACCGTCGTCGACCCCCTGGTCGCCGTCCTCATCGGCGCCTTCGCCTACGGGGAGACCGGCACCGGCACCCTCGCCGCCATGGTCGTCCCCGCGCTCGCCGCCGTCGCCGGACTCGCCGTCCTCGCTCGCGTCCTCCCGCCGCGCGACCCCGCCGCGCCCGCCCGGGAGCGCCGACCCGAAGGCCCCCTTCGCATCGCGCTCACCGCCGACACCTACTGGCCCGACGTCAACGGCGCCGCGAACTTCGCGCACCGCCTCGCCACCGGCCTCGCCGAACGCGGCCACGACGTGCACGTCGTCTGCCCCTCCACCACCGCCTCCGGACTCACCGAGACCGTCGGCGGCGTGACCGTCCACCGCATCGGCTCCACGGGCACCCCGTTCCACCCCGACTTCCGGTTCTGCTGGCCCTGGCGCGCCGACAAGGCCGTGCCCGCACTGCTCGACGCGATCGCGCCCGACGTCGTCCACACCCAGGCCCACTTCATCGTCGGCCGCGCCGCCGTCCGCGCCGCCACCGCCGCGGGCATCCCCGTCGTCGCCACCAACCACTTCATGCCCGAGAACCTCCTCGGCTTCGGACCGCTGCCGCGCTGGTCCCACCGCCTCGTCGCCGCGCTCGCCTGGCGCGACCTCGCCCGCGTCTACGGCCGGGCCACCGTCTGCACCACCCCCACCCCGCGCGCCGCGGAACTCCTGGAGCGCAACGGGCTCGACCGCCCCGTCATGGCGATCTCCTGCGGCATCGACCGGGCCCGCTACGCCGGCGACGCCGCGCGCCCCGACGCCCCGACCCTGCTCTTCGTCGGCCGGCTCGAAGCCGAGAAGAACGTCCACGAACTCCTCGAAGCCGCCGCGCTCCTGCCGCAGACCCGCGTCGAGATCGTCGGCGACGGCAGCGTCCGCCCCCGCCTGGAGGCGCTGGCCGCCGAACTCGGCGTCGCCGAGCGCGTGCGCTTCCACGGGTTCGTCGCCGACCGCGAACTGGTGCAGGCGTACCAGCGGGCCGACGTGTTCTGCATGCCCGGCACGGCCGAGCTCCAGAGCATCGCGACCATGGAGGCCATGGCCGCGGGTCGGCCGGTCGTCGCCGCCGACGCCATGGCCCTCCCGCACCTGGTGCGGCCCGGGCGCAACGGCTGGCTCTACCCGCCCGGCGACACCGCCGAGATGGCGCGGTGCATCGCGGCCGTCATCGCCGACGAGTCGACCCTCGCCGCGATGGGCAGGGCCAGCCTCGACCTGATCGCCTCCCACGACCTCGAATCGACCCTCGCCGAGTACGAGCGCGTCTACCTCGACATCGCCGCGGTCCCCGCGCCGTCGGTCAGGAACGCCGCGGTCGCCCGCTGACGCCCGGCACCCCGGCGACGGCGGCGATGTCCGCGGCGACCTGCTCCACCGTGCGGTCGCTCGTGTCCACGCACGAGTCGCCGACCCCCTCGGCCGCGAGCCGGGCGGCCTCGTCCTGCGCCTCCGCCACGGCGCGGGCGAGGTCCGCGCCCGCGAGGCCCCGCAGCGCGTCGCCCGGCAGCTCGACGCCGATACCGTTGCTGCGCATCTGAATCCGCTCGGCGAGGACGTCCGGCCGGGCGTCGAGGCGCACCACGACGGGATCGCAGTCGGGCACCGCGCCGAGGTACCCGCGCATCGCGGCCGCGCCGCCCCCGGCGCCGGACACGACGAGGCACCGCGACCCGGCGTCCCGGTGCGCCCGCCACAGCGCCCCGAGGTTGTGCGCGCGGAGGCGGTGGCCGCCGGGGTCGTCCGGCGTCTCCGGTGCGGCCCAGCCGATCTGGGCCAGATCGACATAGGACGCCCGCACGCCCGACGCGAGGAGCCGCAGGAAGACGGGGAACGCGGTGGTGGACTTGCCGACCCCGGCCGCCCCGCACACCCACACCATCGGGGCCCGTTCCTCCTCAGTGGACTCCACTGCGGGGAACGAACGTGCCGGCCACGGTCCCGGCGCCGCCCCGGGCCAGTCGCCGACGCGCTCGCGGACCAGCGCCACCACCTCGGCGACCGTGCGGCCGCCCGTGTCGACGCGGTGCGCCGTCAGCGGGTTCCGGGCCAGCTCGGCCGCGTGCGCCGCGGCCGGCTCGATCAGGTACTCGGAGTTCCCGCGCCCGAGGAGGCGCCTGCGCCGCTCCGCCGCGTCCACGGCGAGCTCCACCAGCGTCATCGCCGCGCCCGGCACCTGGCCGGCGTAGTCGGCGACCACGGCCGCGCTCCCGACTCCGCCGGAGACGACGACGCACTGCGCCCCGGCGGCCCGGAAGCCCGACCACACCGCACCGAGGCCGCGGGCCTTGACGCGCTCGTTGTCCGGGTCGCCGGCCGGGGCCGGGTAGGCCATGCCGACCTGGTCGCCGTCCACGTAAGCGGCCCGCACGCCCGCGTCGGCCAGCTGCCGGAACAGCGCCCAAGCGGTCGCGGTCTTCCCCGAACCGGCGGCGCCGACGAGCCAGAGGAGCGCGGTGGTGTCCATGCGGCGAGCCTAGATCCGCCGTCAACCGCTTTCACCGGGCCGCCCGCGGCCCCGGTCTTGCGCGAAGCGCGGACTGGGGACGGACGCCGGTGTAGCGTCCCAGCCAGGAAGTGACCGCACGGGTGGGGGAGCAGCGCATGGCAGGAAACGCACCGGTCGACCTGGTCCTGGTCGAGTTCTCCGGCGACCGGTTCGACGGGCGGGTGCTCGCCGAGCTCGAACGGCTCGCCGCCGACGGCACGATCACCGTCCTGGACGCCCTGCTCGTCTCGCGCGGGCCCGACGGCGCCGTGACCTGGATGGAGGCCGCGAACGTCGACGAGCGGCTGGCCTCCCTGGTCGGCGAGCCCTCCGGGGTCCTCGCCGCCGAGGACGCCGAGCTCATCGCCGAGGAGCTCCAGCCCGACACCGCGATCGGGATGCTCGTCTTCGAGCACACCTGGGCCGCCACGCTCGCCGAGGCCGTGCGCGGCGTCGGCGGCCGCCTCGTCGACTGGCAGCGCGTCCCGGCCACCGCACTGACCGCGCTCGCCGAGGAGGCCTCGTCATGATCCGCCGCGTGGGCAGGCCCGGCCTGCTGGGCACCATGGCCCGCACCGCCGTCATCGCCGGCACCGCCGGAGCGGTCAACCGCTCCATGAACCGCGCCGCCGACAACCGCCAGCAGACCCAGGCCGACGCCGAGGCCTACCGGCAGCAGCAGGCCGCGCCGCCTCCGGCCGCCGCACCGCAGCCGGCGGGCGGGGACGACCTGTTCGCCAAGCTCGACCGCCTCGCGCAGCTGCACGCCACCGGCGTCCTCGACGACGCCGAGTTCGCCGCGGCCAAAGCGAAGCTCCTGGCCTGAGAGGCGGCGCCGTGCGATTCCTGATCCGGACGCTCATCACCGCCGCCGCGCTCGCCCTGGCGGCGCTGATGCTGGACGGCATCCGCGTCGACGCCTCGGGGCCGGTGCGCAACACGCTCACGCTCATCGGGGTCGCGCTCGTGTTCGGCCTCGTCAACGCCACCCTCAAACCGCTGTTCCGCAAGGCGGGCGGGTGCGTCTACTGGGTGACGCTCGGCCTCGCCGCGCTGGTGGTCAACGCGCTGCTGTTCCTGCTCACCGAGTGGATCGCGGGCCTGCTGGGCCTGCCGTTCAGCATCGACGGGTTCTGGCCCGCGTTCTGGGGCGCGGTCATCGTCGGCGTCGTCTCCTGGGTCGTCGGCCTCGCCGTCCCCGACCGCGAGTCCTCCTGACCGCGCGAACCGGGCGCGGTGTCGGACCCCGGCGGTAGCATCGCGCCATGGGCGCACTTCGATACTCGATCAACACCACACTGGACGGCTGCTGCGCGCACGACGCGATGGACGGCACCGAGGAGATGCACCGCTACGCGGCCGAGGGCTTCGACCGGGTCGAGGCCCTCCTCTTCGGCCGGGTCGTCTACTCCATGATGGAGGAGGCCTGGCGCCTCCCGCCCTCGGGCGAGACCCCGGAGTGGATGCAGGACGCCGCGACGGTCGCGTTCGCCCGCCGCATCGACGCCATGCCGAAGTACGTCGTGTCGAGCACCCTCGACCGGGTCGACTGGAACGCCGAACTCGTGCACGGCGACCTCGCCGACGCCGTCCGCCGGATCAAGGCGGCGCACGAGGGCGGCGTCTACGTGGGCGGCGTGACCCTCCCGCTCGCCCTCGCCGGCCTCGGCCTCATCGACGAGTACGAGTTCATCGTGCACCCCCGCATCGCCGGCCGCGGCCCCGCGCCGTTCGCCGGACTCACCGAGCACCTCGACCTCGAACTCGTGCAGCGCAGGGAGTTCCTCTCGGGCGCGACGGCCCTGCGCTTCGTCCCCAAGCGGTGACCTGAGGCCCCCGGGGCCCGTCCCGATCGGCGCGCCCCCGCCGCGGCGGACGCTCATGCGGGGCGGTTTGCCGGTTCCGCAAGAAACCTTGCCGGATGCGGCTCCGGTGCGGGAAGGTCGGAGGACCGGCGGGAGACAGGGAGAGCGATGGACGCGCGGTTCTGGGACGACAGGTACGGCAGCCGGGAGCGGCTGTTCAGCGGCAGGCCGAACCCCGTGCTCGTGCACGAGGTCGAGGACCTCGACGCCGGCCAGGCACTCGACGTCGGCTGCGGCGAGGGCGGGGACGCGATCTGGCTGGCCGAGCGCGGCTGGCGCGTCACCGCCGTCGACCTCTCGCGGGTCGCGCTCGAACGCGCCGCCGCGGCCGGCGCCCACGTCGCCGACCGCGTCTCGTGGTCGCAGGGCGACCTCGTGACCGCCCCGCCGCCCGCGAGGGTGTTCGACCTGGTCTCGGCGCAGTACTTCCCGATCCTGCGCGCCGACGGCGAGGGCGTCGTGCGCGCGCTCCTCGACGCCGTCGCCCCCGGCGGGACGCTGCTCGTGGTCGGGCACGCCCGGCCGCCGGGCCCCGACGCGGGCGGCGACTTCGCGTTCGACGACTTCGTGCACCCCGGCGACATCGCGGCCGCGCTCGGCGACGGCTGGACCGTCGAGGCCGACGAGACCCGCCCGCGCACCACGCCGCCGCCGGAGGGCGCGCACCACACCCACGACACCGTCCTCCTGGCCCGGCGCACCGGCGCTTAGGGCCTGTCCGGTGCATCCGGACGGGCGGTGTCCGGGTCCCTAGCCCGCGAGCAGCGCTTGGAGCCGGTCGGCCGCCACGTTCGCGCCGAACACCGGCGTGCCCGGCTCCATGCGGACGCCCTCGGCGAGCGGTCCGGCGACGACCGGGTCGAAGCCGAGGGCGTCCACGAAGGACGCCGCCGCGGCCACGTCCGCGCCGTCGTCCCCGGCGACCGCGATCGCCTTGCGGCCCGGCGCGCCCGCAGGCCGCGCCTCCGCCTCGAGATCGTGGTAGCCCATGTGGTTGAACGCCTTGACCACCCGGCGCGTACCAAGGAAGCTCTGCACGGCCTCGCTCGACGACGTGCCCGGATCGAGTACGCGCTCGCGCGGGCCGTCGACCTCCCACCAGTGGTTCATGGCGTCGACGACGAGCGCGTCGCCGACCGCCGGGATCGCGCGGTACTTCCCCAGCGGCAGCGCGAGGACCACGACGTCGGCCTCGCGCGCGGCCTCGGCCGCGGTCACCGCTGCGGCGCCGGGCACGAGGACCTCGACGGTGAGCGCGATCCGGTCCGGATCGCCCGAGCCCGCCACGAGGACCCGGTACCCGGCCGCGACCGCGAGGCGCGCCAGGACGGTGCCGACCTTGCCCGCGCCGAGGACGCCGACGGTCTGCCGCGGCCCGCTCATCGGCCGTCGGCCAGCATGTCGCGCACCATCGGGACGACCTTGGCGCCGTACAGCTCCACGGCCCGCAGCCGCGCGCTCGCGGACATCGCGCCGCCCGCGGAGTAGATCATGTCGAAGCGGCCGACGTCGAGCGCGCGCACGGCGGCCGCGACCTTGCGGGCCACCGTCTCGGGCGATCCGATGTAGAGCGAGCCGTGCTCGACCTCGTGCTCGAACTCCTCGCGGCGCAGCGGCTGCCAGCCGCGGAGCTTCCCGATGCGGTCGCGGACCACCTTGTAGCCCGGGTAGAACAGCTCCCTGGCCTCCTCGTCGGTGTCGGCGACCAGGCCGGGGGAGTGGAGCCCGACGGGGTGCGCCTCGGTGCCGAGCTGGTCGGTCGCGCGCCGGTAGAGGTCGACGTACGGCGCGAAGCGCTCGGGCGCGCCGCCGATGACGGCGAGCATGAGCCGGAACCCGTACTTCGCGGTGCGGATCACCGACTGGGGGCTGCCGCCGACGCCGACCCAGGTGGGGAGGCGCCCGGACTCGGTCTTGGGGAAGACGTCCTGGTCGACCAGGGCCGCGCGCTGCGTGCCGCTCCAGGTCACGGGCTTCTCGTCGAGGAGCCGGTGGAAGAGGTCGATCTTCTCCTCGAACAGCGCGTCGTAGTCGGCCAGGTCGTAGCCGAACAGCGGGAACGACTCGGTGAACGAGCCGCGGCCGAGGATGATCTCGGCGCGCCCGTTCGAGAGCGCGTCGACGGTGGCGAAGCGCTGGAACACCCGCACCGGGTCGTCGGAGCTGAGCACGGTCACGCCGGAGGAGAGGCGGATGCGGGAGGTCCGGGTCGCGATGCCCGCCAGGACCGTCTCGGGGGAGGAGATCGCGAACTCGGGCCGGTGGTGCTCGCCGAGCGCGACCACGTCGATGCCGACCTGGTCGGCGAGGACCGCCTCGTCCACGGTGGCGCGGATGGCCTGGGCGAACGAGGTGACATTGCCCTGGTCGTCCCGGGGCAGGTCCCCGAAGCTGTCGATGCCGAACTCGATGCCGTTCACGGTGCTCTCCTCGATCGCCGGCGCGGACGCCGGGAACTGATTGACATGTCAATCGTAGGTCGAGGTGGCTGACGCGTCAACCATCCGGGGCCGAGTGCGACGAGCGGCACGTACGGGCCCGTCCCGGAGCGGATCCGCCGCCGCGCGCCGCCGCGGGGCTATGCTCGGGATGGCTGACATGACAATCAACTCGGCGCACGGGAGGCCCAGGTGAGCAACGCGGAAGCGGCGCCCCAGGAGACGCGGTGCGGGGCCTCGGCCCCCGCCGGGACCGGGATCGAGGTGCTGGAGGCGCGGGAGGTGCCGCTGGGCGGCCCGCGGGCGCTCCAGGTGCGCCGCACGCTGCCCCAGCGTGCCCGGAGCCTCATCGGCGCCTGGTGCTTCGCCGACCACTACGGCCCGGTCGAAGTGCCCCGCTCGGGCGGCATGGACGTCCCGCCGCATCCGCACACCGGCCTCCAGACCGTCTCGTGGCTCTTCGCCGGCGAGGTCGAGCACCGCGACAGCCTCGGCACCCACGCGATCGTGCGCCCCGGCGAGATGAACCTGATGACCGGCGGCCTGGGCATCGCCCACTCCGAGGTCTCCACTCCCGACACGACCGTCCTCCACGGCGTCCAGCTCTGGGTCGCCCTCCCCGAGTCCGACCGGGACGCGCCGCGCGCCTTCGAGCACCACGTGCCCGCCCCGGTCCGCGCCGGCGGCGCCGAGATCCGGGTCTTCCTCGGCTCGCTCGCCGGGTCCACCTCCCCGGTCCGCACGTTCACGCCGCTGCTGGGCGCCCAGATCGACCTCGACCCGCACGCGAGCGCCACCCTCGCCGTCGACCCGGCCTTCGAGCACGGCCTGCTCGTCGACACCGGCGACCTCAGCCTCGACGGGACCGCGCTCCGCCCGGCCGAACTCGGCTACGCGCCCACCGGATCCGACACGCTGACGCTCGTCAACGACTCCGGCGCGGCGGCGCGCGCGATCCTGCTCGGCGGGCCGCCGTTCGAGGAGGCGATCGTCATGTGGTGGAACTTCATCGGCCGCAGCCACGACGACATCGTGCGGGCCCGCGAGGACTGGGAGGCCGCCGCCGACCGCTTCGGCGCCGTCGAGGGCTACCCCGGCCGCCGCCTGCCCGCGCCGGCCCTGCCCAACGCCGTCATCATGCCCCGCCGCAACCCGCGGTGACTACGTCCGGCGCGCCGCGAGGTGGTCGCGGAGCGTCTCGGCGACGTCCCGCGCCGCGGCGAGCTGCGCCGGTGTGAGCGCGTCGAGGAAGAGCTCGCGGATGGCGTGGAAGTGCGGGACGCTCGACCGCCGCAGCGCGTCGCGCCCCTCGTCGGTGAGCACGGCCTCCGCCCCGCGGTTGTCGCCCGCCGCGGCCTCGCGGCGGATCAGTCCGCGCTTCTCCATGCGCCCCAGATGATGCGAGAGCCGGCTGCGCTCCCAGCAGATCGCCTCGGCGAGATGCGAGGACCGCATCCGCCGCCCCGGCGCCTCGCTCAGCTCCAGCAGCACCCGGTAGTCGCCGGTCGAGATCCCGCTGTCGGCCTGGAGCCGCCCGCCCAGCGCCGAGCGCAGGTCCTCGGTCGTCTCGATGAACACGCGCCAGCTGTCGAGCTCGGTGCGGGTGAGCGCGGTGCGACCCTTGCGCTGCGGCATCGTGACCTCCTCGGGAATGTAGCTGACGCGTCAATCATAGCCGCGCGCGCCGATCCGGATCGCGGCCCGGCTCATCCGGCGCGTACGAGCCCGCACTCGTAGGCGAGGATCACCGCCTGCACCCGGTCCCGCAGGCCGAGCTTGGTGAAGACGCGGCCGACGTGCCCTTTCACCGTGCCCTCGGCGAGGAAGAGGCGGGCGGCGATCTCGGCGTTGGACAGGCCGCGGGCGACCAGTTCGAGCACCTCGCGCTCGCGCGCGGTCAGGACCCGGAGGTCGTCCCCGGTCCGGGGGAGCGGGTCGCCCGCCGCGCCGATGTGGCGCTCGATGAGCCGCCGGGTGACCGGCGGCGCGACGATGGCGTCGCCCCGGGCCACGGCCCGGATGCCGGACAGCAGGTCGGCGGTGAGCGCGTCCTTGAGCAGGAAGCCGCTCGCGCCCGCGCGGAGCGAGGCGTACACGTACTCGTCGAGGTCGAACGTGGTCAGGATGAGGATGCGCGGCCCGTCCGGGAGCAGCGCGCGGAGGCGGACGGTGGCCTCCAGGCCGTCGACGCCGGGCATCCGGACGTCCATGAGGATTACGTCGGGCGCGGTCTCGACCGCGAGGGCGACCGCGGCGGCGCCGTCGTCCGCTTCGCCGACCACGTCCATGTCGTCGGCGGCCTCCAGGATCATCCGCAGCCCCTCGCGCAGGAGGGCCTGGTCGTCGGCCAGCAGGACCCGGATCACGGCGACTCCTCGAGCGGGAAGCGGGCGCTCACGGCGAAACCGCCCGGGACCGGCCCCGCGGTCACCTCGCCGCCGAGCGCCGCCGCGCGCTCGCGCATGCCCCGCATGCCGTTCCCGCCGTCGGCCGAGACCGGCCCGCCGACGCCGTCGTCGACCACCTCGATCGTCAATCCCTCATGGCCGCAGTCGATCTCGACCGACACTCCGGCCCCGGGGCCCGCGTGCTTCATGCTGTTGGTCAGCGCCTCCTGCACGACCCGGTACGCGGCGGCGCCGACGTCCCCGGGTACCGACCGAGTCCCTCTGGTGCGCAACCGGACCGGCGTGCCCGCGTCCCGGACCCGCTCGACCAGGGCGGGCAGGTCCGCCAGGCCCGGCACCGGGTCGTCCGGGTCCGGCTCGGCCAGCACCTGCCGGATGTCGGCCAGCGATGCGCGGCCGGTCGCGGCGATGGTGTCGAGTGCGGCGAGCGTGGCCTCGGGCCGCTTGCCGAACGCGGCCGCACCGCCCTGCGCCTGCATCACGATGACGGCCAGGCCGTGCGCGACCACGTCGTGCAGCTCCCTGGTGATCCGCGCCCGCTCCTGCGCCACCGCCAGTGCGGCCCGCTGCTCGCGCTCGCGCTCCAGACCGCGTTCGCGGTCCCTGACCTGGGCGAGGTACGCGCGCCGACTGCGGACGCCCCACCCGACCGCCCACGCCACGACCAGGCAGGCCCCGAGCACGGGGACGCCGCCCCAGTCGGTCGGCCCCAGTTCGGCGTCCGGTGCCTGCTCGCGGCCGCCCGCGCCGAACGGCCAGCCCGCGTACGTCCAGCCGTTCGCCTTCCCGTCGAGCGCGGTGTATAGCGACCATGCGACGGCCGGCGCCGACAGGGCGCCGAGGAGCGCGAGCGAGGTGCTCGGGCGCAGACGCGCTGCGGCCGTGTAGAGGACGATCGGCACGGCGGCGGCGACCGGCAGCGGCTCCAGGGCCAGCGCCATCTGCGCCGCGGCGACCGCCGCCGCGACCGCGAGCGCCGGGACCGTCCGGATGCGCCTGACCGCGACGGCGGCGGCGGCGATCGCGACCAGCGTCCACTGCGCCGCCGGCTCCCGGAGCCAGACGGCCTGGGGGAGCAGGCCGCTGTGCGCGGATGCGGCGGCGGTGTCGATCACCGCCCCGGTGGCGGCGAGCAGCACGGCGGCCAGGGCGGCGTCCCGGAGGACCGGCCGCCGCAGGGCGGCGCGCAGCGCGGAGGGGTGGTGTGCCATGTCAGACGCCATCTTAGGTGCCGAGGCCGCGGCGCGGAACCCGACTGGAGTCAGGTTCGCGACCATGACTCCAGGCAGGCGCGCGTTCGCCTCCGCGCTGCGCACACTGGGCCGATGAAGTATCCGTTCCGCGGCCCCCGCCGCGTCCCGCTCCTCCTGCTGCTCGCGATGTCCTTGGCGCTCAGCGGGTGCGCCCTGTTCAGCGACCGCGAACCGCTGGAGTGGACGCAGGTCGTGCCGGAGGGCGACTGCCGGTGCGCCGACGGCAGCCCCTTCGCGTTCTGGGAGCGCCGCGCCGACACCACGAAGGTGGTGCTCTTCCTCAACGGCGGCGGCGTGTGCTGGACGGCCGCGACCTGCGCGTTCACCGGCGAACGCGGGGAGAGCGACGCATACACCTGGAGCGTGCAGGGCGTCGAGCCGGAGAACCGGAGCGGCATGTTCGACACCACCAGGGGCGACAACCCGTTCGCGGACTTCTCCTTCGTGTACGTGCCCGCCTGCACGGGGGACGCGCACCTCGGCGACGCGGTGCGGGAGTACGCGCCGGGCCTGACGGTCGCGCACCGCGGCGCCGCCAACGGCGCGGCCGCGCTCGCGCACCTCGCCGCGCAGTACCCGGACGCCGAGGAGGTCGTGGTCGTCGGCAAGACCGCGGGCTCGGTCGCGGCCCCGGTCTACGGCGGCCTCGTCGCCGACCTGCTGCCCGACGCCGAGGTGACGGTGTTCGGCGCCCAGTCCGGGGCCTGGCCCGACCACCCGGGCTTCAACACCGAGGTCCTTGACACCGCCTGGGGCGCTTACGATGCGGCGCCCGCCTGGGCGACGGACGGCCTCACCGCCGACGAGTGGGGCGTCCCGCAGCTCTGGGTCCGGGCCGGCCTGCACCGGCCCGACCTCGTCCTGGGCCGCTTCGACTTCGCGTACGACCCCAACGCCACCTCCGAACTCACCGAGTGGCTCGCGGACCCGCCGGACCTCCTCGCCGAGATCGACCGCAACGAGGCCTTCATCGAGGGTGAAGGGGTGCCCCTGCACAGCTTCACCGCGCCCGGCGCCGACCACCAGATCTTCGAGCCCGACAAGTTCTACGACCTCGAGGTCGAGGGCGTCGGCCTTGCCGAGTGGGTCGAGGCCCTGGTCGGGGACGATCCCCCGGCCGACGTCCACTGCAGCGAGTGCAGCGGGTGACCGGGCGCCGGTGAGGCAGGCCCCACCACCGAACCGGCAGGCAGCGTCAGTGCGGTCGGGCGGGATCCTCCATAGCGTCAGGGGCATGAACCACACCCCTTCATCCGCGGCCGGCGTCCTCGCCGGCCGCGCCGCCGACGCCGGACTGGCGCTCACGCACGGCGGGCGCCGGTGGCACCGGCCGCTCGTCGCCCTCGCGGTCTTCGGCGGCGCGGTCGCCCTGTGCTCGCTCGCCGCCATGCCCTTCGACGACCGGACGCTCCTGGGCGACAGCGTCTGGTCCAAGCCCTTCAAGTTCGGCTTCGCGTTCTTCGCGTACGGGCTCAGCCTCGCGTGGCTCCTGTCGCACATGACGAAGCTGCGCCGCACCGGCTGGGTCGTCGGCACCGTGTTCGCGGTCGTCAGCGCCGTCGACTTCGCGGTCGTCGTCGCCGCGGCCGCGGCGGGCACCTTCAGCCACTTCAACGACACCGACACCGTGTTGAACCAGGTCGTCCAGCTCGCGTTCGACTTCGTGCCGCTCCTGTTCCTCACGAACGCCGCGATCGCGGTCCTGGTCCTGTTCCAGCGCATCGGCGACCGCGCGGTGACCGCCGTGATCCGCTGGGGCCTCGCGCTGTCGAGCCTCGGCATGTTCGCCGCGTTCTTCATCCTCGCCGTCGCCGAGCAGCACGACCGCACCCGCACCGACGCGAACGGCGACACGATCCCGCTCAGCGGCGGCCACGGCGTCGGCGACCCCGACGGCAACGGCATGGTTCTCACCGGCTGGTCCACCACCGGCGGCGACCTGCGCGTCTCCCACTTCATCGGCCTCCACGGCATCCAGGTCCTCATCGGCCTGGCGATGCTCCTGAGCCTCCTCGCCGCGCGCCGCGCCTGGCTGCGCGACGACCGGGTCCGCGGCGCGATCGTCCGGTGGGCCGCCGTCGGCTACCTCGGGGTCTTCGCGATCACGGTGTGGCAGGCCGTCCGCGGCCAGGCCTTCACCGCCCCCGACGCCGCCTCGCTCGCCGCCTACGCCGCCGCCGTGCTCACCGCGGCCGCGGGCGTCGCGGTCACCGCGGCCCGGGCCCGCCGGAGGGCTTCGACCGCGGCCGCCTAGCGCCCGCGTGCTAGCGTTGCGGCGATCGCGACCCGACCGCAGGAGGTGAGACCCATGACCGCAGTGTCCGCAATGGGTGCTCCCCTGCACGTCACGATCCCGCGACCGAGCTAGTCGCCAGGAGCGCCCCCCGCAACCCGCGAAAGGCGACTCCCATGAACGAATCCTCACCGCTCCACGCCGTACCGGCGGCCTCCGGCCCGCCGCTCGACGCCACCGCGCGCGTGCCCTCCGGCACGCGCGCGCTCGTCCTCGGCGGCGGCGGATCGGCCGGCAACGCCTGGCTGATCGGCGTCGTCGCCGGCCTGGCCGAGGCCGGGCTCGACGTCACCGGCGCCGACCTCGTCGTCGGCACCTCCGCCGGCGCCACGGCCGCCACCCAGATCACCGGCGCGAACCCCGCCGACCTGCTCACCGCCACCCTCGCCCCACCCCCGCCGCGACCCGGCCCGGCCGCCGACCGGATCGCGGCCGCCGTGGCCGCGCACATGGACCGCATGCGCCGCCTCATCGCCGCCGCGACCGGCCCCGACGACCTGCGCCGCGCACTGGCCGCGGCGGCGATGGACCTGGACGCCGGCGCCGACGGCACCAGGTCCGCCCAGTGGCGCGCCACCGTCGCCGCCCGGCTGCCCGCACCGGACTGGCCCGACCGGGCCGTGCTCCTCACCGCCGTCGACGCCCGCACCGGCGAACCGGTCGTCCTCGACCGCCGCAGCGGCGTCGACCTCGCCGACGCCGTCGCCGCCAGCTGCTCCAGCGGCCCGCCCCACCGCGTCGGCGGCCACCGGTTCATCGACGGCGGCTTCCGCCGCAACGACAACGCCGACCTCGCCGCCGGCTGCGAGCGCGTCCTCGTCCTCTCGCCCCTCGGCGGCACGACCCTGACGCCGCCGGCATGGGGCATGCACCTCGCCGCGCAGACCGACGAGCTCCGCGCCGCCGGCAGCCGCGTCGCCACCGTCCTCCCCGACGACGACGCCCGCGCCGCCTTCGGCGACAGCCTCATGGACCCCGCGGCCCGCCCGCCCTCCGCCCGCGCCGGCCACCGCCAGGGCCTCGCCCTCGCCGAGCACCTCGCCGAACTCTGGCGATGACCGCGACCGGGGCCGCCGCGAGGCGGCCCCGAACAGCGGCCTGACCGGTTCCGTTCCGTGACGGTCCGGTGCCGACGATTGAAGGGCCGATCGACCGACCCCGCAGAGGTGCACCATGACCTACCCCCTCACTCCGAGCGCGCCGCCGCTCCCGCTCATCGCGTCAACGGTCCGCGTGCTGCTCTGGGTCCAGTTCGCACTGTCGCTCCCGTACTGCGGGCTGGCGTTCACACTGGGCTTCTTCGCCGACTCCTACTACGTCGAACCCGCGGCGCCGCGAGGCGCCGACGGCGACCTCCCCACCGGCATGCTGCTGCTGTTCCCGCTGGTGCTCCTGGCCGCGGCACCGCAGCTGGCCGTCCTGGCGGCCAACCTGGCCCCCGCCCGCACCGCCTGGCGCAGGTGGGCCTACGGCACGCTGGCCGCACCGCTGCCGATCCTCGCCGCGCTCGTGTCCCCGCTGGTCCGCGACGGCCGCGTGCACGAGGGCACGCTCATGTTCACGGTCTGCGCCGCGGTCTGCTACGCGCTGCTGCCGATCGCCACGATCACATGCCTCTCGATCGCGGCCCGCCACGGCCGGACGAGCGCCGCGTGAGTCCGACTGCCGTGCCGGTCGCGTGCCCGCGAGCTCACCGCTCGGCGAGCCCGCGCGCAGAGCGGTCGCTGCGTGGCCGTGTTCAGCGCTCGTCGTCGCGCTCGGCCACTGCCAGGCGGCCGAGCCGGTCGAGGGACTCGCGGTTCCGAGGCGCGATCAGGCGGTCCTGCGCCCGTACGGGGAGCAGCGCGAGTGGGCCGGCGGTCGCGAGCTCGCGCATGGTGATCGCGGTGCCGCCCTCGACGGCGGTCAGATCGAACCTGACACGGGCCGTGCCGAGCGGCCACATGCGGGCGTCGAGCACCAGCAGGCGCGGTGGCCGGACTTCGACCACGCGGGTCGTGTCCTCGATGAGCAGTGGCCACGGCCCGACGCTGTGGTGGAGTCGGGCGCCTCGCGCGGGCCAGTCCTCGTCGGCGTCGCGGATGCGGGACGCGCCCACGACCCAGGACGCGTAGCTCCAGCCGTCGGCGAGGACCGCGAAGACGTCGTCGATGGGGGCGCGCACCGCGGCGGTGACGCCGCGGACCCGGTTCACGCCGCACTCCGCTCGTAGAGCCAGCGGTGGGCCCGGTCGACACCGGCGCGGTACCAGCTTCCGGCGAGGCCGTTGCGCACCAGGGCGGCGCGGGCCGCGTTCGCGCCCGGGGCGCCGTGGACGGCGCCGCCGGGATGCGCCGCCGCGCTCGCCAGGTAGAGGCGGTCCAAGGGCGTGTCGGCCCGGCCGAGGCCCGGGACGGGTCGGAAGACGAGCTGCTGGTGGATCGCGGCCGTGCCGCCGTTGATGGCGCCCTGGTCGAGGTTCCGGTCGCGGTCCTGGAGTTCGCGCGGACCGGAGACGTGGCGGCCGACGACGCGGTCGCGGAAGCCGGGTGCCTGCCGCTCGACGGCCTCCTCGATCCGGTCGACGCGCCGCCGGGCCTGATCGGCGCTCCAGTCGAGACCGCGCGGCAGCCGCGTGTACGCCCACAGCGTCTCGGTGCCCGCGGGCGACCGGGTCGGGTCGGTGGTCGTCATCTGCCCGGCGAGGAGCAGCGGCCGCTCGGGGTCGAGCCCGGCCGCCAGCGCCAGGCCGTGTCGCGAGAGGTCGTCGAGGTCCGCGCCGAGGTGCACCGTCCCCGCCCCGGCGACCTCCGCGGCCTTCCACGGCACCGGCCCGTCGAGGGCCCAGTCGACTTTGAGCGTCGCGGCGTCCCACTCGAACGCGTCGAGGTCGGCGGCGAAGCGGCGCGGGAGGTGCTCGACGCCCACGAGGTCCCGGTAGAGCTGCGGCGCACCGGTGTCGGCGAGGACGGCGCGCCTGGCGCGGATCGGCGTGCCCTCGCCGTCGCGCACGCCCACCGCGACGCCGCGCGCATGGAGGACCTTCGACGCGGGCCTGCCGCAGTGGATCCGCCCGCCCTTCGACGCGAGCCGCGCGACCAGGGCCGCCGTCAGGCTTCCGGCGCCCCCTTCGGGGACGGGGAAGCCCGCGTCCTGGCCGACCATCGACAGCAGCCACCCGAACAGGGCTCCGGCGGACTGGTCGGGGCCGAGGCCGCTGTGCATCGCGTTGCCCGCGAACAGGAGTCGGGCGCCCTCGCCCGCGAAGCGCTCCTCCGCGAGGCGTCGGGACGTCGTCACCGCGGTCCTGGCGAACCGGAGCGCGTCGCCGGGGCCGAGGGCCCGCAGCAGCCGCGTGGACGCGCGGACCGGCGGGAACGGGCGCAGCAGCGCGTCGACCAGCGGCTCGCGCACGCGCCGCCACAGCGCGAACTCCGCGCGCCAGGCGTCGCCGTCGCCCGGTGCGAACGCGTCGAGGGAGGCGGCGGTGCGGTCGAGGTCCCGCGACAGGACCGCGGCGCGGCCGTCGGGCAGCACGTGCGCGAGCACGTCCGGCGCGCTCCGCCACCTCAGCCCGAACGACTCCAGGCGCAGCCCGGCGATCACCGGTGAGATCGCGCCCAGCGGGTAGAAGGCGCTGCACACGTCGGCGCGGAAGCCCGGCGCGGCGAGCTCGGCGGTGCGGACCGCCCCGCCCGGTTCGGCCTCGGTCTCCAGGACCAGCACGTCCCAGCCCGCATCGGCCAGTAGGTTCGCGGCCACGAGCCCGTTCGGGCCGGCCCCGATCACGACCGCGTCGACGGTCTCGACTTCTCCCACGGTGCGATCCCCCTGTCTCGACGTGCCCGGATACCCGGGCGCGCGGCATCGATGCGCCCGGCCGCCCGCGAGTGCGGGCATAGGGGATTTTTCCTCATCTTGCAGGTGAACGGCGCATTTCGTGGATACCGTGAAACCGAATGACAGGTCCGAAACGGAGGCAGGACGATGGCACAGACGGAGAGACGAGCGGCATGGGCGGCCGGGGGCACGACGTTCGCCGCCTGCCTGATGGTCATGGTCGGCGTCTGGCAGGTGATCATGGGCATCGCCGCGGTCGCCGCGGACGACATCTTCGTGACCACCCCGAACTACGTGCTCCAACTCGACCTCACCGCCTGGGGCTGGACCCACCTGATCCTCGGCGCGCTCGCGGCCGTGACCGGTGCGTTCATCTTCACCGGGCGGGCGTGGGCCCGCTGGGCCGGCATCATGCTCGCGGTCCTCTCGGCGACCGCGCAGTTCTTCTGGATGCCCTACCAGCCGCTGTGGGCGATGGTCGTGATCGCGATCGACGTGTTCGTCATCTGGTCCCTGGCGGCGTCCAGCACCGCGGCCGAGGCCGAGTACGACGGCTACCGGGCGTCCGAGGCCCCGGACTGGTCCACCAAGGACACCCAGCCGGGGGAGCCGTTCGCGAACCCGAGCCGCACCATGTACGACCGCCAGACCGAGGCGCCCGCGGCCGCCGACGCCGAGGCCGCCGCCCGCAGGGAGGCGCGCCCGCCGGC
Organism: Glycomyces endophyticus; assembly: GCF_039531525.1. Lineage (NCBI taxonomy): Bacteria > Bacillati > Actinomycetota > Actinomycetes > Glycomycetales > Glycomycetaceae > Glycomyces > Glycomyces endophyticus. The sequence goes on along the minus strand of NZ_BAAAQF010000034.1, from coordinate 147,667 downwards.
CGAGTGACCGGCCCGCCGCGACACCGTCGCCCCGCGACCCAACCGGCCGCGGGGCGCCGTTTCGCGGTATTTCGGTCGCAGCGGCATCGATCCACTGGAAATCCGTACGAAATACTGGTAAACCAAGACGCGAGTCGGGCGAACCCCGAACGACGCAGGAGGCGGCACCGGATCCTCGGTATAGAGACATCTACATAATTTCGGAGCGTGCGACGGCCCGGCCGCGCGCCCCGGCTCCCCGACAACCCCTCGGCCCAGGGGCCGAAGACTCGGAGGACGACATGACCATCCCCGACACCACCAGAACCAGGCCCAGCTGGCGGTCCATCCTCGTCTGGACGGCGATCTCCATCGCCGGCGCCGTCGCCTGGGGCATCATCGCCCTGGTCCGCGGCGAGGAGATCTCCGCGTTCTGGCTCGTCGTGGCGGCCCTCGGCACCTACGCCATCGGCTACCGCTTCTACGCCCGCTTCATCGCCCGCAGGGTCCTGCAGGTCGACGACACCCGCGCCACCCCCGCCGAACGGCTCGACGACGGCGTCGACTACCAGCCCACCGACCGCCGCGTCCTCCTCGGCCACCACTTCGCCGCCATCGCCGGCGCCGGACCGCTCGTCGGCCCCGTGCTCGCCGCCCAGATGGGCTACCTCCCCGGCACCATGTGGATCATCATCGGCGTCGTCTTCGCCGGCGCCGTCCAGGACATGGTCGTCCTCTTCATCTCCATGCGCCGCAACGGCAGAAGCCTCGGCCAGCTCGCCCGCGACGAGATCGGCCCGATCGGCGGCGTCGCCGCCCTCGTCGGCGTCTTCTCCATCATGATCATCCTCCTCGCGGTCCTCGCGCTCGTCGTCGTCAACGCGCTCGCCGAATCCCCGTGGGGCACCTTCTCCATCGCCATGACCATCCCGATCGCCCTCCTCATGGGCTTCTACCTGCGCACCCTGCGACCGGGCCGGGTCATCGAGACCAGCCTCATCGGCGTCGCCCTGCTCATCCTCGCCATCGTCGCCGGCGGCTGGGTCCAGGCCTCGTCCTGGGCCGACGCGTTCACGCTCAGCCCCCAGACGCTCGTCTTCTGCCTGGTGGCCTACGGCTTCGTCGCCGCGGTCCTGCCGGTGTGGATGCTCCTAGCGCCGCGCGACTACCTCTCCACGTTCATGAAGATCGGCACCATCGGCCTCCTCGCGATCGGGGTGCTCATCGTCGCCCCGACCCTCCAGACCGAGGCCGTCACCCAGTTCGCCCTCGACGGCACCGGACCGGTCTTCGCCGGCTCCCTCTTCCCGTTCGTGTTCATCACCATCGCCTGCGGCGCCCTCTCCGGATTCCACGCGCTCATCGCCTCCGGCACCACGCCGAAGATGATCCAGAAGGAGTCGCAGGTCCGCATGATCGGCTACGGCGCCATGCTCATGGAGTCGTTCGTCGCCATCATGGCCCTCATCGCCGCGTGCATCCTCGACCCCGGCCTGTACTACGCCATGAACGCCCCGGCAGGGGTGCTCGGCACCACCGTCGAGTCCGCGTCCACCGCCGTGGCCAACCTCGGGTTCACCATCAGCCCGCAGGACCTCCAGGCGGCCGCCGACGCCGTCGGCGAGGAGTCCCTCGTCGCCCGCACCGGCGGCGCGCCGACCCTCGCGGTCGGCATGTCCGAGATCCTCTCCTCCGTCTTCGGCGGCGACGGGCTCAAGGCCTTCTGGTACCACTTCGCGATCATGTTCGAGGCCCTCTTCATCCTGACCACCGTGGACGCCGGGACCCGCGTCGGGCGCTTCATGCTCCAGGACACCCTCGGCAACGTCTGGAAGCCCCTCGGCCGCGTCGGCTGGAAGCCCGGCATCTGGGCGACCAGCGCGATCGTGGTCGCCGCGTGGGGGTACTTCCTCTACGCCGGCGTCAACGACCCGCTCGGCGGCATCAACCAGCTCTTCCCGCTGTTCGGCATCGCCAACCAGCTCCTCGCCGCCATCGCCCTCACCGTCGCCACCACGGTGCTCGTCAAGACCGGACGCCTCAGATGGGCCTGGGTGACGGCCGCGCCGCTCGCCTGGACCGCCGTGGTCACGCTGACCGCCAGCTGGCAGAAGGTCTTCTCCGACGACCCGCGGATCGGGTTCTTCGCACAGCGCGAGCGGTACGCCGACGCGCTGGCGAACGGCGAGGTCCTCGCCCCCGCGAAGGACCTCGACCAGATGCGGACCGTGGTCGTCAACTCCACGGTCGACGGCGTCCTGGCCGCGTTCTTCGCGCTGCTCGTCGTCATCGTCATCCTCAACGCGGCGTGGGTCTGCTGGCGCGCGGTCCGCGCCCCCGAGCCGCTGCCGACGACCGAGGCCCCGTACGTGGAGTCGAAGCTGCTGGTCTCGGCCGGCGCCGCCCGCTCCGCCCCGGAGCCCGCCGGCCCGCCGGCCCCGGACGACCGTCCGTGACCCCGCGCCGCCTCTTCGGCCTCGTCCGGTGGTACCTGCGGGAACTCACCGGCGAGGCCGCCTACGACCGCTACCTGGAGCGGCACCGCCTCGCCCACCCGGGGTCGCCGGTCCTGCCGCGCCGCGAGTTCGAACGCCGCCGCACCGACCGGGGCGACGCGCATCCGGGGGCGCGCTGCTGCTGACGCCCGGTCGGCACGATCTGGCGGCTGCGTCCGCAGCGCCTAGGGCCTGCCGGCGGTGCGGAGCTCGGGGTTCGGGGACTCGAGGAGGTTGCGCAGGACGACGGCCGCGCCGCCGAGGGCCGCGGCCTGCGCGACGTCGTCGGCGAGCTCGACCTCGACGGTGTGGACGTGCCGCATGAACACCGAGCGGTTGAGCCACTCCTCGAGGACGTCGCGGTACGCCTGCCCCGACTCGGCGAAGGCCTGCCCGGCGAGGACCACCCGGCCCACGTCGAACATGTTGACCAGGGTGACGGTCCCGACCGCGAGGCGCTGCGCCGAGTCCGCGATGAGCGCGGCCGCGTCGGCGTCGCCCTCGCGGGCGCCGCGGCCGATCAGGTTGAAGTCGGTGAGGGTGTCGGCGCCGAGCCCGAGGCGGGCGGCGAGCGCCGGGTTCTCAAGGGCCCGTTCGACGACCGGCCGCGGGCCGGCGACGGGGTCGAGGCAGCCGCGGTTGCCGCAGGAGCAGTCCTCGCCGAGGGCGTCGACCGAGATGTGGCCGAGCTCGACGCCGTTGGAGGTCACGCCCCGGTAGGGGTGGCCGTCGAGGATGACGCCGCCGCCGATGCCGCCGGACATGAACACGACCGCGAAGCTCGACCCGGACCCGGCCAGGGTCTGCACGCCGAGCCCCGCCGCCGTCGCGTCGTTCTCCAGGGCCACCGGCAGACCGGTCGCCTCCGCGAGCGTCTCGGCGAGCGGGTAGCCGGTCCACTCGGGAGTCGGGTGGGGCGTGATGACCACGCCGGCCTCGCGGTCCTGCGGCCCGTAGGTGGCGAGGCCGATGCCGAGGACCTTGTCGCGGGGCACGGCCGCGTCCCCGAGCATGTCCCGCACGTGCCCGGCGAGGTCGGCCACGACCGAGGCCAGGGCCCGCTTGCCCGCGCCGGGCATGTCGTGGCGGACCACGACCCGCCCTGCCAGGTCGACGACGACGCCGACGGCCGCGAACTGGTCGAGCTGGACGCCGACCATGTAGCAGGCGTCCTCCCTGATGCCGATGAGCCGCCGCGGGGTGCCGCGGTTGGCCTGGACGGTGCCGACCTCGTGGACCAGGCCCAGGGCCGTGAGCTTGCGGACCGCGTGAGTCATGGTCGCCGGGGTCATGCCCGTGGTGTCGGCGAGCTCCACCCGGCTGACGGCACCGCGCTCGCGGATGATGTCGAGCACGACCGCCAGGGTGGGCAGCCGCGTGTCGGCGCCGAACGAGCGCAATGCGGACTCCTTACTCGGGGCGGGCGGGCAGGTATCACCTTACTGGACACGCCCGTCCGGTGACCGGGCGAAATCGGCCGAGTCCACGGGGGTCGGCGGCCGCCCGCCCCGATCCGGCGGGCGGCCCGGGGCGTCAGACCGCGGTGGCGTGGAGCAGGAGCGCCTGGACCGGCCACAGGACCGGCAGCTGGAGTCCCGCCTCGGCCAGGACCCGCCCGGAGAGGACGGTCTCGCCGCCGTCGAGCCAGCCCGGGTGCACCCAGCCCCAGCGCGCGGCGCCGATCTCGTCGCGCATCCGGACCCGGTAGCGCCGTTCGGGATCGAGCCCCGGCAGGCACAGCCGCTCGGCGAGCGCGTCCTCCAGCGACGCCACCGTGGCGACGGTGAAGACCGCTTCTGACCGGTCGGGGGCGACGACGCCGCGGACCCGCAGCGCGGGGTCGAGCACGTCGGGGCGCACGACCGTACCGGAGTGCAGCAGCCCCCGCAGCTCCTTGTACAGCGCGGCGAACGCGGTGACCTGCGCGGTCTCCTCCTCGTTGCAGGACAGCAGGTCCCATTCGAAGCCCGAGGAGCCCTGGAGCGAGGTCGCGATCCGGTACGGCAGGGGCGTGGCCCGGCCCGAGGAGTGCGCGGGGGAGGGGCCGACGTGCGCGCCGATGAGCTCGGGCGGGAGGACGAGCTCGGTCCAGCGCTGGATGTCCTGGCGTTCGACCGGGTCGTTGGAGTCGGAGGCCCAGACGCGGTCGGTGTGGGCGAGGATGCCGAGGTCGGTGCGGGCGCCGCCGGAGGAGCACGACTCGATCTCGAGGCCGGGGTGGTCGGCCTTGAGGCGGGCGATCAGCCGGTACGCGGCGAGGGTCTGCTCGTGCGTGCCGGGCCGGCCCTCGTGGACGGCCTCGACGAGGTCGCGGTTGTGGTCCCACTTGATGAAGTCGATGCCGAGGTCCCGCACCAGGGCCGACATCTGCGACCTGACGTGCTCGAACGCGTCGTGGTTCGCGAGGTCGAGCACGTACTGGGTCCGGAACGACAGTCCCGCGGGCGAGGGCACGGACGCGGGGCTCGCCAGCAGCCACTCGGGGTGGGCGCGGGCGAGGTCGGAGTCGAGGTTGACCATCTCGGGCTCGAACCACAGTCCGAACTGCATGCCGAGGTCGTGGACGAGGCCGGCGAGCGGTTCGAGGCCGTCGGGCCAGACCGAGCGGTCGACGGTCCAGTCGCCGAGGCCGGCGGTGTCGTCGCGGCGGGCGGGGAACCAGCCGTCGTCGAGGACGAAGCGCTCCACGCCGACTTCGGCGGCCTTGCGCGCCAAAGCCTCCAGCCGCGACCGGTCGTGGTCGAAGTAGACCGCCTCCCAGGTGTTGAGGACCAGCGGGCGCGGCGTCGACGGGTGCTGCGGGCGGGCGCGCATCCAGGTGTGGAACCGGTCGGCGACGCCGTCGAGGCCGGCCGCGGACCACGCGAAGTACGCGGTCGGCGTGCGGTACGACTCGCCCGCCGCGAGGCGGATCTCGCCGGGCCGGACCAGCTCCCCGGCGCCGATGGCGGTGAGGTGCTCGTTGACGCGGTCGACGCGGTGGCGCACGTCGGCGCTCCAGCCCAGGTGCACGGCCCACACCGCGCCGTCGCGGTTGCGCGGGGTCCCCTTGGACGCCAAAGTGACCCACGGGGCGTCGTGCCCGCCGCGGCCGCGCCGCGACTCGCGCACGGTGGTGCCGCGCGGCATCGGCGTCGTCAGCGGGGACTTCTCGCGGGTCCAGCGGCCCGCGAACTGCGTCAGGCTGTCGGCGGCCTTCGGCACCGGGAGGGTCGCCTCCAGCCAGGCCACGTCCAGGTCGCCGCCGCCGGTGTTGGCGACCTCGTGGTCGAGGAGGACCAGGCCGCCCGCGCCGATCGCGATCGCGGTGCGCAGGACCAGACCGGAGTCCGCGTCGGTGGCGGTGAGCCGCAGTTCGGTGCCGCTCTCGTGCTCGACCTCGGTGGTCCAGCGGGGGAAGACGGGGCGGCCGTCGCGGGTGGCGAGGAGGCCGGGGCGGCCGGACCAGCCGTCGGCGTCCTGGGGGACGAGCGGCAGGCGCCAGGCGGCGTCGAGGGTGCCGGGCGCGGTCTGGCGGCTGGTGGCGCGGTCGAGGGCCGCGAGGTCGTCCGGGCCGAGGTCGCCGAGGTCGGCGCCCCAGTGCAGCACGGCGGGCAGTCCCGCCTCCGGGTGGGCGAGGACCAGCGACACGCCGTCGCGGCGCAGGACGGTCCAGGATCGTGTGTTCACAGTGCTCCTTCGGTGGCGGTCGCCAGTGGGTCGGTTCGGGCGGGCGGGCTCGGCGGTGCGCCGATGTGCACGGTGCGGAGCACGTGCAGGGCGCCGCCGAGCGCGGCGGCGGAGCCGGCGTCGGAGGACACCAGCACCTTGGGGCGGATGAGCGCGCGGCTGAGCGCCAGCCGCTCCAGCTCGGCCGCGACGTGGTCGCGGTACAGGTTCCCGGCGACGGTGAACGCCGGGCCCGCGAGGACGACGGTGTCGAGGTCGAACAGGTTCACCAGTGTGACGGCGGCCTGGCCGATCCAGCGCGCGGACTGCTCCAGCATCGCGGCGGCGACGCGGTCGCCCGCGCGCCAGGCCCGCGCGATCCGGTCGAAGTCGGCGAGCGCGCCGTCCCGGGCGCCGGTCACGGCGAAGCGCCGGGCGAGGTCGGCGTCGGCGAGGACCCGCGCGACCACGGCCTGGGGCGCGGCCTCGGCCTGCGCGCATCCGGAGCCGCCGCAGACGCACGGCGTGCTGCCGCCGGCGAGGGCCACGTGCCCGATCTCGACGGCGTTGGAGGCGCGCCCGCGGTAGACCTCGCCGTCGACGATGACGCCGCCGCCTATCCCCGAGGACATGTAGACCAGGCCGAACGTGTCGGTCTCGGGCGCGCCGGCCCAGAGCTCGCCGACCGCGGCGGCGGTGGCGTCGTTCTCCAGCAGCACCGGCAGGTCCAGGCGCGCGGCGAGCGTCGCGGTGAGCGGGTACTCCAGCCAGTCGGGGCCGGGCTGGGCGGTCAGCAGGATGCCCCGGTCGAGGTCCTGGGGCCCGTGGGTCACCAGGCCGACGCCGAGGACGCGGGAGCGGGGGACGCCGGCGCGGTCGAGCAGCGCGTCCACGTGGCCGGCGAGGACCGCGACGGTCTCGTCGGGGCCGGCGCCGCCGGTGCCGGGGAGGTTCGCGGTCGCGGTGCGGCCGCCGGCGAAGTCGAGGACCTCGATCGTGGTGGTGGTGCGGTCGAGCTGGATGCCGACGGCGTGCCAGGCGCCGGCGACGAGCTGGAGGAGGCGGCGCGGCTGGCCGCGGCCGGGTTGCGGGTCGCGGCCGACCTCGCGGACGAGGCCGTCGGCGATGAGCGGTCGCACGGTGTTGGTGATGGTCGCGGGGGTCAGTCCGGTGCGCTCGGCGAGCTCGACGCGGCTGAAGGTGCCCTCGACCCGGAGCAGGTCGAGGACGCGTCTGGCCGCGCCGGCGCGGGCCCCGGCAGGGGTGGGCATCGAGCGGCCTCCTCGCGAAACTTCATCCGTTCTTATTCTTGACACGTTAAATTTAACAGGTTAATAATTGCCCCGACGCCCAAGCGGGCGCATCCCCTCCAGTTCCGCGGGCGACGGCGCCCCGGACTCGAAAGGACGACGATGTCACCCAAGAACGGATTGCGGCGCCGCGCCGCGGCCGCCCTCGCGGGCGCGGCCGTGCTCGGCATGGCGCTGAGCGCGTGCGGCGGGGCCTCCGGCGGTTCCGGCTCCAGCGACACGCTCGTGGTCTACACCGGCCAGGCCGGCGACTACCAGATCAACTTCAACCCCTTCTCGCCCACCAAGATCGGCGGCATGGGGACGATCTACGAGTCCCTCTTCTTCTACAACAAGGCCCAGGTCCAGGACCCGGTCCCGCTGCTGGGCACCGAGGAGGCGTGGAACGAGGACGGCACCGTCCTGTCGATCACGCTCCGCGAGGGCGTCGAGTGGACCGACGGCGAGGCGTTCACCGCCGACGACGTGGTCTTCACCTTCGACATGCTCAAGGCCACCCCCGCCATCAACGGCGGCGGCTACGACGGCACCGCCGCGGCGGTCGACGACACGCACGTGACCCTCACCTTCGCGACGCCGATGTTCACCAAGTCCCCCGACCTGCTGAGCACCCCGATCGTGCCCGAGCACCTGTGGTCGGAGATCGACCCGACGGCCGACGTCGTCGAGAAGCCGGTCGGCACGGGCGCGTTCACGCTCAAGGAGTTCAAGCCGCAGGCCTACACGCTCGCGTCCAACCCCGACTACTGGGGCGGCGAGCCGAAGGTCAAGGAGATCCGCTACCTGTCGCTCTCGGGCAACCAGGCCGGCGCCGACGCGATCGCGGCCGGGACCATCGACTGGCAGACCGGGCCCATCCCGGACATCCAGAACACGAACAAGAACTTCCCGAACTACGACGCGTACACGCAGTGGCAGAACCAGATGGTCCTCGGCACCTGCTCCAACCCGGACCTCGGCTGCGAAGGGCCGCAGACCGACCCGGCCGTGCGCAAGGCCCTCTACTACGCGATGGACCGCGACCAGCTGAACTCGCTGGCGTTCATGGACACCGCCAATGACGTCTCCCCGGTGTTCACCCTGACCCCGAGCCAGGACGGGTTCGTCTCGGCCGCGATCGAGGAGCCCGTCGCCCCGTCGACCGCGCAGGCCGACACCGCCACCCAGACCCTCGAGGCCGCCGGCTGGACCAAGGGCTCGGACGGCATCTACGAGAAGGACGGCGAGCGCCTCTCGCTCACCGTCGAGGTCGTGACCGGCTGGACCGACTACATCACCGCCGTCGACACCATCGCCTCCCAGGCCAAGACCGCGGGCATCGAGATCACCGCCGCCCAGTCGTCCTGGAACGAGTGGACCGACAAGCGCCTCAAGGGCGAGTTCCAGCTCGCGATCGACTCCCTGTGGCAGGGCCCCACGGCCGACCCGTACTACCTGTACAACTACTTCTTCGTCTCCACCGCGACCGCGCAGGTCGGCGAGTCGGCGGGCAACAACTACGCGCGCTTCAGCGACCCCGACGTGGACGAGGCCCTCGCCACGCTCTCGTCGCTGCCGCTGGACGACGTGGCCGCCCGCCAGCCGTACTTCGACACCATCCAGGCCGCGATCTGGGAGGACATGCCGTACGTGCCGATCATGACCGGCGGCACCACCAGCGTGTGGAACACGGCCGAGTTCACCGGCTGGCCCTCCGACGAGGACCTCTACGCGTTCCCGGCGGTCTGGTCCGCCTGGGACTGCGCCGAGATCTTCAAGCACCTCGAACCGAAGGGCTAGCGGGCCTTCGCCCCCGAGGAGGAGTCGAGACACAGTGAACTATTTCCTGCGCAAACTGAGCTTCTACGCCGTCGCCCTGTGGGCGGCGCTGACGCTGAACTTCGCCATCCCGCGCCTGCTGCCGGGCAACCCCGTCGACATCCTGCTGGCCAAGCTCCAGCAGCGAGGCGAGACGGTGACCCCGGAGACGCGGAAGGCGTACGCGCTCCTCCTCGGGGGCGACAGCTCGGACCCCCTGTGGGTCCAGTACTGGGACTACCTGAAGAACCTCGTCCACGGGGACCTCGGCGTCTCGGTCAGCTACTACCCGGCCAAGGTCAGCGACGTGATCCTCACGTCGCTGCCCTGGACGGTGGTGCTGGTCGGGATCGCCACGATCCTCGCGGCCGTCCTCGGCGTCCTGCTCGGGGCGGTCGTGGGCTGGAAGCCCGGCACGTGGCTGGACTCGCTCGTCCCCTCCACCACGCTCCTGGCCGCCGTCCCGTACTTCTGGCTCGCCCTCATCCTGGCGTACGTCCTGGCCCGCGTCCTGGGCTGGTTCCCGCTCCAGGGCGGCTACGACGTCGTCCTCACCCCCGGCTGGAACGCCGAGTTCATCGGCTCCGCGATCCAGTACGGGTTCCTGCCGGCCCTCACGATCGTCCTCGCCTCCATCGGCGGCTGGGTCCTGGGCATGCGCAACATGATGGTCTCCACCCTCTCCGAGGACTACATCCTCACCGCCGAGGCCAAGGGCCTGTCGCCGCGGAAGATCCTGCGGTCCTACGCCTCCCGCAACGCCGTGCTGCCCTCGGTCGCCGGCTTCGCCATCTCGCTCGGCTTCGTCGTCTCCGGCTCGGTCATCACCGAGCAGGTGTTCTCCTACCCCGGCATCGGGGGGCGCCTCCTCGGCGCGGTCACCAACAACGACTACGCCCTGATGCAGGGCGTCTTCCTGTTCATCACCCTCGCCGTGTTGGGCGCGAACCTCCTGGTCGACCTGCTCTACGGCCTGATCGACCCCCGCACCCGGGCGCGGGCGTAAGGAGCGGCGACATGACGAACCTCAAGCCCGCCAACACCACCCCCGTCGCCGACGCCGGAGGAGGCGACCCCGCGGCCCCCGCCGGGCGCGCCCGCGCCGGCTGGCGCTCCCTCCTGCCGACCATGACCCCCTGGCTCGCGATCGGCCTCGTCCTCGTCGTCGGCATCACCCTGTTCGGCGTCCTCGGGCCGCTCTTCGTGGGCGACCCGCGGCAGATCCGCGACCAGGGCCTGACCCCGCCGTCCGCGGAGTTCTGGCTCGGCACCACCCAGACCGGCCAGGACGTCCTCGCGCAGCTCGCCTACGCGACCCGCGGCTCCCTCCAGATCGGACTCCTCGTCGGCGTCCTCGCCACCGTGCTCTCCGCCTTCTTCGGCATCTACGGCGCCTACCGCGGCAAGTTCCTCGACGACGCGTTCTCCCTGTTCACCAACGTCTTCCTGGTCATCCCGGGCCTGCCGCTGGTCATCGTCATCTCCGGGTTCGTGCCCCGCGAGAGCCGCGGACTGTGGACCATCGCCGTCGTCCTCGCCGTCACCGGCTGGGCCGCCTCCGCGCGCGTCCTCCACGCCCAGACCCTCTCGGTGCGCCAGCGCGACTACGTGGCCGCCTCCCAGGTCTCGGGCGAGCGCCCCTGGCGCGTCATCGTCGTCGAGATCCTCCCGAACCTGCTGCCGGTCATCGCCTCGCAGTTCGTCTTCGCGGTCATCGCCGCGATCCTCGGCGAGGCCGGCCTCTCCTACATCGGGCTCGGCGCCTCCAACTCCGCGACCCTGGGCACCATGCTCTTCTACGCCCAGAACGGGTTCGCGCTCTCACTCGGCGCCTGGTGGTGGTTCGTGCCGCCGGGCCTCATGATCGCCCTGTTCGGCATGGGCCTGTCCCTCGTCAACTTCTCCATCGACGAGGTCATCAACCCCAAGCTCAAGAACCTGCGCCAGCACCGCAAGCGCGCCCGCCGCGCCCTCCGCCTCGAACGCGACCTCGCACGCCGCGCCAGCTTGGAGACCGACCGGTGACCACCACCACCGCGCCCCCCGTGCTCACCGTCGAGGACCTCACCGTCGTGTACGAGGTCGAGGAGCCCGTCACCGCCGTGCGCGGCGCCGACCTCACCCTCCACCGCGGCGAGATCCTCGGCCTCGCCGGCGAGTCCGGCTGCGGCAAGACCACCCTCGCCTACGCCGTCAACCGGCTCCACCGCCCGCCGGCCCGCATCGCCTCGGGCCGCATCACCTTCCACGACCGCTCCGGCGAGGACGTCGACATCCTCGCCCTGGAGGACCGCGAGCTCCGCGCCTTCCGCTGGGACAAGCTCTCCATGGTCTTCCAGGGCGCGATGAACGCCCTCAACCCGGTCGGCACCGTCCGCGCCCAGCTCCGCGACACCCTCCTCGCCCACCGGCCCCGCATGTCCCGCAAGGAGGTCCGCGAGCGCTCCGAGGACGTGCTCCGCCGCGTCGGCGTCGACCCCCGCCGCCTCGGCTCCTACCCGCACGAGCTCTCCGGCGGCATGCGCCAGCGCGTCATGATCGCCATGGCCATGCTCCTGGAACCGCAGATCATGATCATGGACGAGCCGACCACCGCGCTCGACGTGGTCGTCCAGCGCGACATCCTCCGCGAGATCGTGCGCCTGCGCGACGAACTCGACTTCGCCGTCGTCTTCATCACCCACGACCTGCCGCTGCTCCTGGAGATCAGCGACCGCATCGCCGTCATGCTCGAAGGCGAGATCGTCGAACTCGACACCGCCGAGGGCCTCTACCGCGACGCCAAGCACCCGTACACCAAGAAGCTCCTGGGCTCCTTCCCGAGCCTCTCGGGCGAGCGCGGCGCCTTCATCCGCACCGGCGTCGACGAGACCGAGACCGCCGCCGCCGGAGCATCCACCGAGGAGCGAGCATGACCAGCGTCCACGTCGCCGACCTGGTGAAGGACTACACGATCCGCAACGGCCTCAAGCGCACCCGGCTGCGCGCGGTCGACCACGTCAGCCTCGACCTTACCCCCGGGCGCACCGTCGCCCTCGTCGGCGAGTCCGGCTCCGGGAAGTCCACCATCGCGAAGATCCTCACCCGCATGGAGACCCCCACCTCCGGCACGGTCGACGTCAAGCGCGACGACGGCACCGCCGTCGAACGGGCCGCCTACCGCCGCGAGGTCCAGATGGTCTTCCAGGACCCCTTCGCCTCCCTCAACCCGTTCCACTCCATCGAGCACCACATCGCCCGGCCCCTGCGCATCCACGGCCGCACCGCCGCGGGCGAGGAGACCCGGGCGCGCGTGCTGGAGATGCTCGAACGCGTCAACCTCACCCCCGCCGCGACCATCGCGCCCCGGCGCCCCCACGAGCTCTCCGGCGGGCAGCGCCAGCGCGTCGCCATCGCCCGCGCGCTCGCCCCCGGCGCCAAGGTCCTCATCGCCGACGAACCGGTGTCCATGCTGGACGTCTCGATCCGCCTCGGCGTGCTCAACCTCCTCGGCCGCCTCCAGCGCGAGGACGACCTCGCCGTCCTGTACATCACCCACGACCTCGCCACCGCCCGCCACTTCTCCGACGAGATCACCGTGCTCTACCGCGGCCGCGTGGTCGAGCGCGGACCCGCCGACGCGGTCATCCTCGACCCGCACCACGCGTACACCAAGCTCCTCGCCGCCGCCGCGCCCGACCCCGAGCGCCTCGGCCGCGTCACCGCCTCCGATCCGGTCGACCGGGACGCCATCGACAACAGCGCCTGCTACGACCACTTCGCCGGCGAATGGCGCGAGGCCGGCGTCCCCGCCGCGAAGGCGCAGACCGTCACCCCCACCTGACACCGCCCGGGACCGGCGCTCCCGCGCGACCGCACCAACCTTTGAGGACCCACATGACCTACCTTCCCGCGACGTTCCGTCCGCTCCACGAGGGCTGGACCCTGACCGCCGCCGACCTCCCCGCGGACGCGCCCGTCGACGCGGCGGCGCTGGCCGCCGGCGTCCCGGCCGCCGTGCCGGGCGAGGCGCACCTGGACCTGCGCCGCGCCGGGCTCATCGCCGACCCGTTCGACGGCGACAACGAGGCCGCGCAGCAGTGGATCGGCGACACGTCATGGCGGTTCGAGGCCGCGTTCACGTGGACGGCGGACGGGTCCGAGCGCCACGACCTCGTGGCCCTCGGCCTCGACACCGTCGCGACCGTGTCGCTCAACGGCACCGAGGTGGGCCGCACGCAGAACCAGTTCCGCTCCTACCGGTGGGACGTGCGCGAGCTGCTGCGCGAGGGCGAGAACCGCCTCGCGGTGGTCTTCGCCGCCCCGGTCCCCGAGGCCGCGGCGCGGGCCGAGCGCGACGGCGCGCTGCCGCGCACCAACCACCACGACTACAACCAGCTCCGCAAGATGGCCTGCTCCTTCGGGTGGGACTGGGGCGTCGACGTCGCGGGCGCCGGGATCTGGAAGCCGATCGGCCTCGACTCGTGGTCCGGCGTCCGCGTCACCGGGGTGCGCCCCCTGGTCGACGTCGTGGCGAACGCGGGCGGCGGCCACGACGGCGTCCTGACCGCGCACGTCGACGTCGAGCGCGCCGCCGGGACCGGCCCGGTGCCCGTCGAGGTCGCCGTGACCGGCCCCGACGGCGAGGTGCTGCGCGCCGATGCGACCGTCGCCGACGGCAAATCCTCCACTGTGGTCACCCTGACGGTGCCGGACGTGCGCCGCTGGTGGCCCGTCGGCCACGGCGACCAGCCCCTCTACGCCGTCGCGGTCACCGCCGGCGAGGGCGACTGGCACGGCCGCGTCGGCTTCCGCACCGTCGCGCTCGACACCGCGCCCGACGCCGCCGGGGCCCCGTTCGAGATCAGCGTCAACGGCGAGCGCGTCCTGGTGCGCGGCGCCAACTGGATCCCCGACCACGCCTTCCTCACCGAGATCGACCGCGACCGGTACACCAGGCGCGTGGACGACGCCCTGGACGCCAACGTCAACCTGCTGCGCGTGTGGGGCGGCGGGATCTACGAGTCCGACGACCTCTACGACCTCGCCGACGAGCGCGGCCTGCTCATGTGGCAGGACTTCCTGTTCGCCTGCGCCGCCTACAGCGAGGAGGACCCGCTGCGGTCCGAGGTCGAGGCCGAGGTCCGCGAGAACGTGGCCCGCCTCAGCCCGCACCCGTCGCTGATCCTGTGGAACGGCAACAACGAGAACACCTGGGGCTCGGTCGACTGGTCCTGGGCGCACCGCCTCGGCGGCCGCGGCTGGGGCGACGCGTACTACACCGAGCTGCTCCCGGCGGTCCTGTCCGAACTGGACCCGACCCGGCCGTACTCGCCCGCGAGCCCGCACTCGTTCGGCGACTACCGCCACCCCAACGACGAGCGCTACGGCACGATGCACATCTGGGACGTGTGGAACCGGGTCGACTACCGCGTCTACGCCGACTACCGGCCCCGCTTCGTCTCCGAGTTCGGCTTCCAAGCCCCGCCCGCCTGGTCGACCCTCACCGGGGTCGTCCACGACGAGCCGCTGGACCCCTTCGGCCACCAGATGCTGGTGCACCAGAAGGCGAACCTCGGCAACGCCAAGCTCCAGCGCGGCTGGCAGGGCCACCTGCCCGACCCGAAGTCCATCGAGGACTGGCACTGGACCACGCAGCTGAACCAGGCGCACGCGATCCGGTTCGGCGTCGAGCACTTCCGCTCGCTCACGCCCCACAACACCGGCACGATCCTGTGGCAGCTCAACGACAACTGGCCCGTGGTCTCCTGGGCCGCGGTCGACTTCGCCGAGCACCGCAAGCCGCTGTGGCACGCCCTGCGCGACATGTACGCCCCGCGCCTGGCGACCCTCCAGCCGCGGCCGTCCGAGCGGGCGCTCGCCGAGGCCTGGGAGGGCCTGCCGCCCGAGCTCGACGCGCTCGCGCTGGTCCTGGTCAACGACACCGGCGAGGACTACGAGGGCGCGTTCACCCTGGTGCGCGAGGCCTTCGACGGCACCGTCCTCGCCAAGGCCGCCGTGCGCGCCGCGGTGCCCGCCCGCGGCGCGGCCACCGTCACCGTCCCGGACGAGGTGGCCGCGTTCGGCGACCCGACCGCGGAGTTCGTGGCCGCCGTCGCCGACGACGGCGCCTTCGCAACGGCGTACGGGTACGGGGCCGAGGTGGCCGACCAGCGGCTCGACCCGAGCCCGCTGCGCGTCGAGGCCGTCGCGGCCCAGGGCGCCGTGGAGCTGCGCCTGACCGCGACCTCCCTGGCGCGTGACGTGTACTGCCACGCCGACACCGCGGACCCGCGCGCCCGGGCCGACCGGGGCATGATCACGCTGCGCGCGGGGGAGTCGGCCGTCATCCGCGTCGCGACCCCCGCCGGGGCCGCCCCGGACGCGTTCGCCGCCGCCCTGCGCTGCGCGAACGACCTGCTCTAGTACGACGATCCGCCGCCCGGCCCGCGAGGCCGGGCGGCGCCGCGAGGAGACGCGACATGGCACTGCGATGGTCCACACCGGACTTCGACCTCGAGTTCGCCACGGACGACGGCGCACCGGTGACCCTCCGGTCTCTCACCGCCGCCGGAGCGCCGCCCGGCCCGCCCGCGACCACGCCGCCCCTCGTGGAGGTCCAGGCGCTCGGCCACGGCCGCTTCCCCGGCAGCCACCGCTACAGCGCCACCGCCGTCGGCGCGCGCCTGCGCTACACCGGGCACGACCTCGCCGGCGGCGAGCTCCGCCTCCACCAGGCCGACCCGGTCACCGGCCTCCACGCCACCAGCGTCTTCACGCCCTCGGACCGCGCCGTGCGCACCTGGACCGTCCTGCGCGCCGGCGACCGGCCCGTCGTGGTCCAGGCCGTGACCTCGCTCGTCCTCGGCACGTTCGTCAACGCCCGCACCGCGATCGACGACCTCGACGTCCTGTGGGGCGACAACGACTGGGTCGCCGAGTCCCGCTGGCACCGCGCCCCGCTGCGCGAGGTCGGCCTCCCCGCCATGGACCCCGCGGTCCACCACCACATGAACCGCGCCCGCATGGCCGTGACCACCCGCAGCTCCTGGTCCACAGGGGAGCGGCTGCCGACCGGCCTCGTCGTCCGCCGCGGCGGCGGCGCCGGGCTCGCCTTCCAGATCGAGCACAACGGCGCATGGCACTGGGAGCTCGGCGAGGACCGCACCGGCGCGTCGCTCGCGCTCCTGGGCCCCACCGACGCCGAGCACCAGTGGAGCGCCGAGCTCGCCCCCGGCGAGTCGTTCACCTCCGTGCCCGTCGCCGTCACCGTCGCCGAGGACGCCGACGACCCGGTCGCCGCCGCCCTCGCCAACCTCACCGCCCACCGCCGCGCCCTCACCGCCGGGGGCACCGCCGGCCTCGACGGCCCGCTGCCGGTGGTCTTCAACGACTACATGAACACCCTCATGGGCGACCCCACCGCCGCGAAGATCCTCCCGCTCGCCGAAGCCGCGGCCCGCGCCGGCGCGGACTACTACTGCATCGACGCCGGGTGGTACGACGACCACGCCGGCGGCTGGTGGGACGCGGTGGGGGAGTGGGAGCCCAGCCGCTCGCGCTTCCCCGACGGCCTCGACGCCGTCCTGGCCGCGATCCGCGGACTCGGCATGGTGCCCGGGATCTGGCTCGAACCCGAGGTCGTCGGCGTCCGCTCGGCGCTCGCCGACACCCTGCCCGCCGACGCGTTCTTCCAGCGCGGCGGCCACCGCGTGGTCGAGCACGGCCGCTACCAGCTCGACCTGCGCCACCCGGCCGCCCGCGCGCACCTCGACGCCGTGGTCGACCGCCTGGTCGGCATGGGCGTCGGCTTCTTCAAGCTCGACTACAACATCATGCCCGGACCCGGGACCGACACCGGCGGCCTCGCCCCCGGCGCGGGCCTGCTCGGGCACTGCCGCGCCTACCTCGACTGGCTCGACGCCGTCCTCGCCCGCCACCCCGGCCTTTTGATCGAGAACTGCGCCTCCGGCGGCATGCGGGCCGACTACGCCACCCTCTCCCGGCTCCACCTCCAGTCCACATCGGACCAGCAAGATCCGGTCCTGTACCCCGCCATCGCCGCCGCCACGCCCGCCTCGATCCTCCCCGAGCAGGCCGGCCACTGGGGCTACGCCCAGCCCGAGATGAGCGCCGAGGAGTCGGCCTTCACCCTCGTCGCCGGGCTCACCGGCCGCCTCTACCTGAGCGGCCACCTCGCCCGCATGGACGCCGAGCAGCTCGCGCTCGTCGCCACCGCCGTCGCCGCCCACCGGGAACTCCTGCCGCACACCAGGACCGCCGTGTCGTCCTGGCCGCTCGGCCTCGACCACCGCGGCCCCTGGCAGGCCTTCGCCCTGCACACCGAGACCGCCGCGGTCCTCACCGTCTGGCGCCTCCCCGGCGCCCCCGGCGCGCTCGAACTCGCCCTGCCCGCCCTCCGCGGCGAGCACGTCACCTGCGACCAGGTCTTCCCCGCCCCCGGCACCCCCGGCATGGGCGAGTGGAGCCACGCCTGGAACGCCGCCGACGGCGTGCTCCGCATCGCGACCGACGTCCCCGCGCCCACCGCCCGCGTCCTGCGGCTGACCAAGGAGCGGCGCTAGCCGCGCCGCGGCCCGCGACGTACCCTCGACCGCACCGGCAACCGCTCGCCCCAACGAACATCGAGGTTCGACTTGATCATCGACAGCGCCGAAGTCATCGTCACCAGCCCGGACCGGAACTTCGTCACCCTCAAGCTGACCACCGACGACGGCCTCACCGGGCTCGGCGACGCGACCCTGAACGGCCGCGAACTGGCCGTCGTCGCCTACCTCACCGAGCACGTCGTCCCGCTGCTCCTCGGCCGCGACGCCCACCGCATCGAGGACACCTGGCAGTTCCTCTACCGCTCCGCGTACTGGCGGCGCGGCCCGGTCACCATGGCCGCCGTCGCGGCGGTCGACACGGCCCTGTGGGACATCAAGGGCAAGGCCGCCGGCATGCCGGTCTACCAGCTCCTCGGCGGCGCCTCCCGCACCGGGCTCCTCACCTACGGCCACGCCTCCGGCAAGGACCTCCCCGAACTCTTCGACTCCATACGCGCCCACCAGGAGCAGGGCTACCGCGCGATCCGCGTCCAGACCGGCGTCCCGGGCCTGAAGTCGATCTACGGCATCGCCTCCAACGCCACCTACGAGGCCATGGACGGCGTCCGCTACGACCACGAGCCCGCCCAGCGCGGCGCCCGCCCCGCCGAGGAGGACTGGGACACCCGCTCCTACCTGCGCCACGTGCCCGCCGTCTTCGAAGCCGTCCGGGCCGAGTTCGGACCCGAGCTGCCGCTCCTGCACGACGCCCACCACCGCCTCACCCCGATCCAGGCCGCGCAGCTCGGCAAGTCCCTCGAGCCGTACGACCTGTTCTGGCTCGAGGACGTCACCCCCGCCGAGAACCAGGAGGCCCTGCGCCTGGTCCGGCAGCACACCACCACGCCCCTCGCGATCGGCGAGATCTTCAACACCGTGTGGGACTACCAGCAGATCATCCGCGAGCAGCTCATCGACTACGTGCGCTCGGCGGTCACCCACACCGGCGGCATCTCGCACCTCAAGAAGGTCCTCGACTACGCCGCGCAGTACCAGATCAAGTCCGGCATGCACGGCCCCACCGACATCAGCCCCGTCGGCATGGCCGCCGCCATGCACCTGGGCCTGTCGATCCACAACTTCGGCATCCAGGAGTACATGCGGCACGGCGCCAGGACCGACGAGGTCTTCCGCCAGTCCTTCACCTGGACCGACGGGTACCTGCACCCCGGCGACGCGCCCGGCCTCGGGGTCGAGCTCGACCCCGACGAGGCCGGCAAGTACCCGTACGTGCAGGCCTACCTGCCGTTCAACCGCCTCCACGACGGCACCGTCCACGACTGGTGACCGGCGCCCCCGGTCACGGCCGCAGCCCGTCCAGCACGTCGTCCGCCGGGCAGCGGCCCCGGTCCACGTAGCGGTCCCGGAACGCCGCGAGCACCGACTGCAACCGCAGGGGCGTGCCGTTGCGCCGCAACGCCTCCGACGCCGCCGTGAAGCACGCCAGCGCCGTCTTGTGGAGGACCGGGTCGTCCAGGCCGATGCGGGCGGCCCGCTCCCACACCGGCTCCGGCGGCTGCGGACGGTCCCCGCACAGCGCCGAGGTCGCCTCGAAGGCGGCCTCGGCCGCGACCGGGTCGTCCACCAGCGTCGTCGCCACGACCGCCGGGACGATCCAGCCGTCGCCGTGCTGCTGGTCGATCATCCGCAGCTCCAGCCAGCCGCGCGGCCGCACCTGCGGGAAGAGCGTGCTCAAGTGGTACTCGACGTCCTCCAGCGTCGGCCGCGCCCCGTCCACGCCGTCCCTGATCCACGACCGCAGCGTCAGCCCCGGCGGCGCCGACCACGACCCCGGCGGATCGCACCGCACGCACATGACCTCGGCGTCCAGCGCGTACCGCGCGAAGTCCGCGCGCAGGTCGCCCGACTCGGAGATCGGCCGGCCCCACCCGGGGAGCTTCGACCACAGCGCCTGCCGCATCGACTTCCACCCGCTCGCGCGCCCCTCCAGCACCGGCGAGTTCGCGAACGCGGCCACCAGCACCGGGCCCAGCCGGTGCACCAGGTCCCAGCGCCCGCGGAGCCCCGTGATCCCCGGACCGTCCTCGCCCGCATCGAGATTGACCTGGATCGACGCCGTGCCGCACATGACCCGCCGGCCCCACGGGCCCGTCCGGTCGTAGTACGCCTCCATCGCCCGGTACCGCTGGTCGTCCACGAACCGCACCGGATCGCGCACCCCGTCGAACCCGCCCCCGCGCACCGACTGCCCCCGCTCCGCGAGCGCCGCCTCCAGCGCGGCCTGGTCCGCCTCCACCGCCGCGACGCACGCGGCCAGGTCCTCCGCCGGAGGCGAGCTCAACTCGACCTGGCCGCCCGCCTCCCTGGTCACCAGCCCGCCGAACGGCAGGTCCCAGCCGGTCTCCAGATCGCCCCGCGGCTCGACCAGCCACTCCAGCTCCACTCCGACGCGCCGGGCCGGGCCGGTCGTGAACCCCGTCCTGCCGATGAACTCCGCCGCTTCGTCTTCGGTCAACGCCGCCATGCCGTCTGCCTTTCGCTCCATGCCCGGTGACGAGCAAGCTCCGCGCGGACCTGGGCCCACCCGGAGGTCTCGGAGTGTGCCCAGAACCGAAGTCCATTAAGCAACGGTCGGGTGCGGTCTGGGAAGACCCTCGCGGTGCCGTTCTGCGCCCGCGCGCCGCCGGGACCCCGGGGAGGCGGGGCCGCACTAGGCTGGGCGGTCGACGCCGAGCCCGCGGCAGGGGAGCGGCCCGCCTGGAAGGACCCTCATGAGCGACTCCGGAACCGCTTTGATCGCGCTGGCGCTGATCCTGATCGTCGGCGCGGTGGCGGCCGTGGCGGGTGCGCTGCGCTCCAACCGGAACCGCGCCTCGATCGCCGCGTCGGCGCCGCTCGGGCCCGCGCGGCCGGGCGAGTGGTCGCTGGTGCTCGACGCGACCGGCGCCCGGCAGGTCCACGTCGTCAAGGAGATCCGGGCCATCACCGGGCTGGGGCTCCTTGAAGCGAAGCAGCTGACCGACCGCACCCCCTCGACCGTGCTCGCCGGCGTCGACCACGCCTCGGCCAGCGCCGCCTACCGGATGCTGGCCGCGGTCGGCGCGACCGTCCGGATCACCGAGACCGGCACCCCGGAGTCCGCCCCGCCGGCCGAGGGCCGGTTCAACGTCGTCCTCGACGGCGCGGGCCCCAAGAAGATCCAGGTCATCAAGGAGATCCGGGCGCTCACCAGCGTCGGCCTCGCCGAGGCGAAGCAGCTCTCCGAGCGCACGCCGTCGACGATCCTCTCGGGGGTCGGCCAGGAGGCCGCGGCCGCCGCGAAGGCCCGCCTGAGCGGCGCCGGCGCCGCCGTCCGGATCATCGGCTCCTGACCGGAGGCGGCGCCCGCGCGCCGGTGTCCTAGCCGGTCTCCTCGACCAGGCCGATGATGACCCCTGCGGGGCCGCGGACGTTGAGGTACCGGTACTGATCGCCGAAGCGCGCCGTCCCGCCGAGGGGCTCGGCCCCGTGGGCGCGGAGTCGCGCGGCGGTGTCGTCGACCGAGTCGACGACGAACGTGAGCCGGGGGATGCCCGGGACGTGCAGCGCCGGCCTCGGCGCGGGGCCGCCGTCGTCGGGGGAGTGGAACACCGAGAGCTCGACCCGGCCGGCGCCGTCGGGCGACTTCACGAAGGCGACGTCGGAGACGACGCCCTCGAGCCCGATGAGCAGGTCCACCTCGGGGCCCTGGACCGTGGTCTCCCCTTCGAGCTCCATGCCCAGCTCCAGGAAGAACGCGATCGCCGCGGGCAGGTCCTCCACGACGATGCCGACGTGGTCCATGCGTTTGAGCGCCATCTCGGTTCACCTCCGTCCTTCCGCGTCCGCGGACTCGTAGTAGCGGCGGGCGCTGCTGCCCACCCGGCTCAGGTCGGTGCCGTACACATGCAATGAGATCGCGGTCTCGGCGCCGGTGTTGCGGATCAGGTGGATGTCCCCGGGCGGGGCGA
This sequence comes from Glycomyces endophyticus, assembly GCF_039531525.1. Taxonomy (NCBI): domain Bacteria; kingdom Bacillati; phylum Actinomycetota; class Actinomycetes; order Glycomycetales; family Glycomycetaceae; genus Glycomyces; species Glycomyces endophyticus. The sequence continues at coordinate 125,900 of NZ_BAAAQF010000034.1, read as the reverse complement.
AGCCGGTGACCTCGCCGACGCGGTTGTCGCCGGCGCCGATCGGGCGCAGGTCCGCGTCGAAGCGCTCCTCGTGCTCGACGCCCTGGAGGACGCCGACCACGCACCAGGTGACGTGGTCGTGGATGCGGGTGGTCTGGCCCGGCCGCCAGATCACGGCGGTCACGGAGAAGCTCCCGTCGGGCTCGGCGTGCAGGAGGTGCCCGACCGGGCCGTCGGGGTCGCCGAGCCGCTGCTCGGGCGTGAGGACCTCGGGTCCGGGCAGGCGGCCGCGGAGCGCGTCCGCGACGAGTTCGGCGGCCGCGGCCCAGTCGGGCCGGCTGCGGAGCGCGGTGCGGACCGCGCCGGTGACACCGGCGAGCGCGGGTGTCGCGATGATCGTGGTGGTCATGGGGACAGCCTCCCCCCGAACGACCCATCAGTCCAATGCCGGATTCGTTGGTGACCGATAGATATCATCGATACATGCTCGATCTCCAGCGGCTCCGCGTCCTGGCGGCGGTCGCCGCGCACGGATCGGTCACCCAGGCCGCGAAGCACCTCCACTACGCGCAGCCCTCCGTCAGCCACCACCTCTCCCGGCTGGAGGCCGAGACCGGGGCGCGGCTGGTCCAGCGCGTCGGGCGCGGCATCCGGCTCACCCCCGAAGGCGAGATGCTGGCGCGGCGCGCCGTCGAGATCCTCGGCCGCGCGGACGCGGCCGAGGCCGAACTGGAGGCCATGATCGGCCTCCGCACCGGCCGGGTCCGGGTCGCCGGGTTCCAGTCGGTGCTGAGCACCCTCGTCCCCGAGGCGGCGGCCGCGATGCGCCGCGACCACCCGGGCATCCGGCTCCAGCTGGTCGACGCGCACCCCGCGGCCGGGCTCGCGATGCTCCGCGCCGGCGAGGTCGACGCCGCCTTCGTCTTCCGCTACGACGACGAGCTGCCCGGCGACGTGCGCGGCGTCCACCTCTTCGACGACCCGATGTACCTGCTCAGCTCCCGCGAGGGCGAGACCCTGCTCGACCACCGCGAGTCCTCCTGGATCGCCGGGTGCGTGCGCTGCCGCCAGGAGCTCCTCGAACTGTGCGAGGCCACCGGGTTCACGCCCGAGATCGCCTACACCAGCGACGAGATCATCGTCCAGCAGGCGCTGGTCGCGGCCGGCCTGGGCGTGACCACCATCCCGGGGCTCGCGCTGCGCACCCACCGCCGCGGCGACGTCGCGGCCACCCGGATCGACCGCCACCGCCGCATCCACCTCGCGACCTACGGCGAACCGCCCGACCCGCCCGCGACCGCGGCGTTCATCACCGCGCTGCGCGCGGCGGCCCGGCCGTACGCCTGACACCGCCTACGCGTGCTGGACGCGGTCGAGCGTCGCCGAAACCGGTCAGGTCCGGGGCGGCCCGGTCGAGCCCCGGGGCGAGAGCTCGGCGGGGCGGCACCGGACCGCGGCGTGCCGCTCCGGCTCGGCCCCGATGACGGCGAGGAGCGCCTGGGCGCACTGGGCGCCGTACGCGGTGATGTCCCGGGTGAGGGAGGTCAGCGCGGGGTGGGTGAGGCGGCACAGCGGCGAGTCGTCCCACGCCACGATGGACAGCCCCCCGGGGACGGCGATGCCGAGCTCGTGGGCGACGCCGAGGCCCGCGACGGCCATGACGTCGTTGTCGAACACGATCGCGGTGGGTCGGCCGGGCGCGGTGAGGAGCCGCCGCGTGACGCGCGCGCTCTCCTCCCCGGTGTAGTCGCAGTGGACCGTGGTCACGGACGCGAAGCCGAGCCCGGCGGCGGTCTCGGCGTACGCCCGGTCCCGGATCGCGGTGTGCAGCAGGTGGGGGAGCCCGGCGACGCGGGCGATGCGGCGGTGCCCCAGCGCGTGCAGGTATTCGAGCACGTCGCGGCACGGCTCGGCGTCGTCGTGCCAGACCGCGGGCAGCCGCGCGCCCTGGACCGGGCCGCCGACGGCGACGGCGGGCAGGCCCAGGTCGGCGACGCGGTCCAGGCGCGGGTCGTCGACCCCGATGTCGCACAGGAGGATGCCGTCGACGCGCCGCTCCGCCCACCAGCGCCGGTACACCTCCAGCTCGGCGTCGAGGGAGTCGACGATCTGGAGCGTCAGGCCGAAGGACGCGGCCGAGAGCGTGGCCTCGATGCCGGAGATGAGCTCCATGAAGTACGGCTCGATCCCGAGGGTCCGGGCCGAGCGCCGCAGGGCGATGCCCACCGCCTGCGCCGACGCCACCGAGAGGGACCGGGCCGCGCGGTTGCGGACGAACCCCATCTCGGCGGCGATGGCGAGGATCCTGGCGCGGGTGGCGTCGGAGACGCCGGGGCGGCCGTTGAGCGCGTACGAGACCGCGCCCTTCGACACGCCCGCGGCGGCGGCGATGTCCGCGATGGTGAACCGCCTTGCCATGGGTCTCCTCACGGGCTCAGGCGTGCGCCGCGACCCAGTGGTGCTCGTCGACCTCGGTCAGCGGCGGCGGCGGGAGTTCGCGGTCGCCGTCGGGCTCCAGCTTCTCGGGCACGGCCTCGCTGTCGGACCACTTGCGGTGCAGCTGCGGCACGGACGCGAGGAGGTTCCGCGAGTACGGGTGCCGCGGGTCGGTGAACACCTTGCCGGTCGCCCCGCACTCCACCACCGCGCCGTGGCGCATGATGACCACGCGCTCGCTGATGTAGTTCGCCAGCGAGAGGTCGTGCGTGATGAACAGGACGCCGAGGCCGCGCTCCTTCAGCTCGCCGAGCAGGTTGAGCACGTCGATGCGGGTCGAGGCGTCGAGCATGGAGATGATCTCGTCGGCGACGAGGACCTTGATGTCGAGCAGCAGGGCCCGGGCTATGAGCATCCGCTGGAGCTGCCCGCCGCTGAGCTGGTGGGGGTACTTGCCGAGCACGGCGCCTGGGTCGAGGCGCACCCCTTGGAGGACGTCCTCGACGCGGGCGGTCCACTCGGCGCGCTTGACGCCGGGGAAGTAGGACTCGCGGACGGTCTCGAAGATTCTGTCGGCCTTGAAGATCGGGTTGTAGCTGCTGAACGGGTCCTGGAAGACGCCCTGCACCCGCCGGTAGTAGGCCTTCCGGGCGGCGTGGCCCTTGGCCGCGACGTCCTCGCCGTCGAGCAGGATCCGACCGCGGGTGACGGAGGTGAGCTGGAGGACCATCTTGCCGATGGTGGTCTTGCCGCTGCCGGACTCGCCGACGACGGAGAGGACCTCGCCGGGGGCGATGTCGACGCTGACGTCGCGGACGGCGGTCAGGCGCTTGGAGCCGAGCGCCCCGACCCGGTACGACTTCCACACGTGCTTGAGTTCGAGCATCTCAGTTCGCCTTCCAGCAGGAGACCTCGTGGCCGGCCTCGACGGCGACCTTCGGGGGCTCGGCCTCGCACTCCTCGGACGCGAGCGGGCACCGGGCGCGGAACCGGCACCCGGTGGGCGGGTTCAGCAGGTGCGGGGGCTTGCCGGGGATGCTCTGGAGCCGCTCGTCGCCGTATTCGAGCCCCACCTCTGGCAGGGCGCCGATGAGCGCGCGCGTGTAGGGGTGCTTGGGGGACTTGATGATCGTCTCGGCGGGGGCCTTCTCGACGATCTGGCCGGCGTACATGACCATGATGGTGTCGGCGATCTGGTACACCAGGGACAGGTCGTGGGTGACCACGATCATCGACTTGACGAAGCCCATGTCGCGGAAGCGGACCAGCGTCTCGGCGACGGCCTTCTGGTTGGTGACGTCGAGCGCGGAGGTGACCTCGTCGGCGATGAGCAGGCTCGGGTCGAGGAGGGTCGACAGGACCATGACCACGCGCTGCTTCATGCCGCCGGACAGCTCGATCGGGTAGTTGTCGAGCACCCGCTCGGAGAGGCCGACGAGGGCGAGGCGGCGCACGAGCTCGTCCTTGAACTCGCGGTACGACTTGCCTCGCGCGCGCAGCAGCTCGGCGGTCATCTTCCCGATCTTGCGGGTCGGGTTGAGCGCGCTCATGGAGTACTGCGGGATGATCGAGACGGCGTTCCAGCGGCGCGAGTTCATCGCCTTGTCGTCGCCGATGGGCAGCTCGTCGCCGTCGAGGACGGCCGTGCCGGCGACGTGCCGCATCCGGCCGTCGAGGCGGATGAGGCTCTTGCCGAGGGTGGTCTTCCCGCAGCCGGACTCGCCGGCGAGGCCGACGATCTCGCCGTCCGCGAGGGAGAACGAGACGCCGTCGAGGGCCTTCACGTCGCCCTTGAGGGTGCGGTAGTGGACCTTCAGGCCCTCCACTTCCAGGGTCACGGCTACATCTCCCTCAGCTTGGGGTTGAAGACCTCGTCGAGGCCGACGTTGGTGATGTACAGCGCCCCGACGATCAGGGTGATCGCGAGGCCGGGCGGGACGAACCACCACCACATGCCGAGGTGGAGGGAGCTCCACGCCATCGACTGCTGCATCATGGTGCCGAGCGAGACGGCGTTGGCGGGCCCGAGGCCGATGAAGTCGAGCATGGCGGCGAACAGGATCGCGCCGCCGAAGAGCAGGATCATCGACATGAGCAGGTAGGACGCCATGTTCGGCATGATCTCGCGGACGATGATCTGCGAGGAGCGCTTGCCGGTGAGGCGGGCGAGGTCCACGTAGTCGCGGTTCGCGAGCGTGAACGTCTGCGCGCGCACGGCCCTGGCCACCCACGGCCAGGAGAAGACGCCGATGATGACGGCCTGCGAGACGACGCCGCGGACCTCCAGGTAGGAGCTGATGACGATGAGGACCGCCAGCGCCGGGAGGACCAGGACCACGTTGGTGATCATGTTGAGGACCTCGTCGACGAGGCCGCCGCGGTAGCCGGCGGTGAAGCCGACCGCGAGGCCGATGACGAACGAGATGCCGCCGCCGAGGGTCCCGACCAGGTACGAGGACCGGAGGCCGTGCACGAACTGCGTGAACACGTCCTGTCCGAAGTAGGTGGTGCCGAACCAGTACTCCCCGGAGGGCGCCTCGGACTTGGGGCCGACGTATTCGTTGGGGGAGTCGGAGAGGAAGAACGGCCCGAAGAGGCCGAGCAGGAGCAGCGCGAGCACGATCGAGAGGCCGACGGCGACCTTGGGGTTGCGCAGGGCGAAGTACAGGTGCTCGTTGCGGCGCCCGACCGGTTCGGTCGCGAGGACGACTTCGGCGCTCATGACTGGCCTCCTTCGAGTCCGAGGCGGGTGCGGGGGTCGACCAGGACGTACACGACGTCGGCCAGGAAGTTGAAGACGAGGACGCCGATGACGATGAACAGCAGGATGCCCTGGAGCAGGAAGAAGTCCTGGCTGCTGATGGCGTTGAGCAGGAGGCTGCCCAGGCCCGGGTAGGCGAACACGACCTCGGTGACCAGCGCCCCGCCGACGACCACGCCCAGTTGCAGCGCGAGGCCGGTGATCTGGGGCAGGACGGCGTTGCGGAACGCGTAGCGGCGCACGAGCCGGTTCGGCGCCCCGAGGGCCTGGAGGTAGTTCGAGTAGTCCGACTCGAGCTCGTAGATGACCAGGTTCCGCATCCCGATGGCCCAGCCGCCGAGGGCGACCACGAACAGCGACAGGAACGGCAGGAACCAGTGGTGGAGCAGGTCCACGATGAACGTCCAGGTGAACGCCGGGGTGAGCGCGAAGCTGTAGCCGCCGGCGACGGGGAACCAGCCGAGGATGATGCCGCCGACCCAGGCGAGGAGGATCGCCAGCCACATGTACGGCACCGCGGTGAGGACGTACCCGATCGGCAGGGCCCCGTTGTCGAGGAGCTTGTTGCGGGCGGCCATGGCGCCCAGCGCGTTGCCGGCGAACCAGCTGAGCAGGATCGACGGCAGCAGCAGCGCGAGCGTGTACGGCAGGGCGTCGGCGACCACGCTCGCGACCGGCGAGGGGAACGCGAAGACGCTGACGCCGAGGTCGCCGCGGAACAGCGCGCCCCAGTAGTTGAGGTACTGCTGCCACAGCGGCACGTCGAGGCCGAACAGCTCGTTGAAGTACCCGCGCATGGCCTCGGAGGACTCGAGGTTGGCGACGGAGTTGCGGGTGAGCATCCGCGCCACCGGGTCGCCGGGCATCATCCGCGGCACGGCGAAGTTGATCGAGACGGCGATGACGAACGTCAGTCCGTAGATGAGCAGTTTGCGCCGGAAGTAGCGGCCCATGGGAACTCCTGGTGACGGGTCGGGCGGGGCCGGGACCGGCCCCGCCCCGCGGGTCTACTCGGCGAGCTTGAGCTCGGTCAGCATGTAGATCGCACCCATGTTCCAGAGGCTGTTCCACATGGACGGGAACACCTGCGGGCCCCCTCCGGCGTCCGAGGGCCAGTTGGTCCAGACGCTGTTGTTGACCTGGGACCAGGCGCCGTTGTACCAGACCGGGATGGCCGGCATGTCCACCAGCGCGTGCCGCTGGAGTGCCGAGAGGATCTCCTGGTAGCGCGGGTCCTCGGCGGCGGTGCCGGCGAGCTCCTCGGTGAGGGCCCACGCCTCCTCGTTGGTCCAGCGCGAGAAGTTCGCCGTCGACTGGCTGTCGAGGACGGGGAGCTGGAACAGGTACCGGTAGTGGGTCCACGGCGTGTGGCTGGTGCCGCTCCAGTTGTTGAGCATGAGCTGGAAGTCGCCGGTGGTGCGGGCGTCGTCCACGGCGCCGGCGTCGAGGAACTCCTCGACGACGTTGATGCCCGCGGCGCGGAGGTCCGCGGCCATGCTGCGGGCGGCCTCCTCCCAGTCGGTCCAGCCGGTGGGGACGTTGAGCTTGAACTCGATCGGGTCCCCGCCCTTGGTCTCCACGAAGCCGTCGCCGTCGGCGTCGGCGTACCCGGCGGCGGCGAGGATCGAGGCGGCCTCGCTGGTGCTGAACGAGAACCCGACCTCGCCGATGACGGCCTGGTCGAGGTACTTGTCCCAGATGGGCAGCAGCCCGGTGGGGTTGGCGGCGGCGACGAGCCCGGAGTACACCGAGTCGACGATCTTGCCGGTGTCGATCGCGAAGGCCATGGCGCGGCGGAACTCGGGGTCGTCCAGAGGTTCGATCGTGGTGTTGGGGATGAGCATCGCGGTGTTCGCCGAGAGCATGTACGGCGGCCCGTCGAAGTAGGTGCTCAGGTCGGGGTTGGACGCGATGAGGTCCTGGATGCCGGGCAGGAAGTTGTTGGAGATGTCGAGTTCGCCCTGCGCCATGAGGTTGAGGGTGACCTCGTTGGAGGTGTTGACGATGTCGACGATGAACTTGGGCGCGACCTCCAGGCCGAGCGCCTCGGTGGCCCACCAGTCGTCGCGCTTGGCCCAGGCGAGCCGGTCCTGGTCGAAGCTGTGGACGGTGTAGGGGCCGGAGACGACGGGGCTCTCGTTCGCGCCGGTGAGGATCTCCTCCTCCGACAGCGCCGAGAACACGTGCTGGGGCACGATCTGCTCGGCCCACAGGAAGTTGTTCCACTCCTGGTGGCGCGCTTCGGTGAAGGTGAAGACCGCGGTGACGTCGTCGACGGCCTCGACGGAGGCGAGCCAGTTCCAGATGTTGGCGTAGGGCACCGCCTCGATCTGGCCGAGCTCGGCGGTGTACTTGACGTCCTCGGCGGTGAGCGCCTCGCCGTCGGACCATTTGATGCCGGCCCGGAGCTTGAGCGTGTACACGAGCTCCTCGGTCCACTCGCCGGACTCGGCGAGCCAGGGCGTGAGCTCGGTGGTGTTGGGGTCGAAGAGGAACAGGGTCTCGTAGCCGAGGCCGTTGAGGCCGGTGACCTCGCCGGGGTTGACCGTGTTCCAGTCGGCCGGCGGGCCCCAGGCGGTGCCGGTCGAGTAGAGGGTCTGGTTGCGGGGGAACTGGTCCATCGAGAGCTCCGAGGGGTCCTCGTCGCCGGTGCTCTCGTCGGTGCACGCCGTGGCCGCGAAGGCGGTGCCCGCGGCGATGGTGAAGATTGTGCGCCTTCTGATCATCTTCTGCTCCGCTTCGATTCGAGGGATGGAGGGACCCGGTCGGACGCTGGCGCGACGACGCGGTCGACGGTGTGAGGAGCGCAACTTAACCGGGTCAGTGATGGCACTGAATCATGAGCGTCAATGCGTGTCAAGAGAGGAAGGCGAAATCCCAGGCACCCGGCCCGCCCGATCAAGTGCTTTTCTCACATGTTGAGACATGTCGATGCGCTGCGGCCCCTATAGCCGGTCGACATCGAGGTCACGGGCGGAATGCGCAGTGTCGCAAGTTGATTGCAAACATTCCTTGGATATTGACGAGTCTAGATTCATGAGGTATGGTGCACGGGGCTTACTCGGTTCAGCTATCGATCGGCGTGTCGCCACGCCTGCTCCCTGATGCCGGAATCGCACCCATTGTGGACCGCATGTTCGGAAACGGCTGACTTCGCCCGCCATCCTGTTCTACGTTCGGAGCGGACCGGTCGTCCCGACACGGGGGCCGGCCGCGACGGCGGCGACCGTCTCCGTCCACATGCGACCGAAGGAGTCCCGGTGAACCGTATGGCCATGTTCGGAGCGGGCTCGATGCTGCTCGCAGGCACCCTCGCCGCCCTGCCGGGGGCCGCCGGCGCCCAGGGCCCGGAGGAGAAGACCCTCCTCGTCCAGGAGTCCTTCACCGGCGCGAGCCTCGACGACCCCGCGTTCCAGTCCCTCAACGTCTGCCTGACCGCCAACACCGTCGTCGGCGACGAGGACGAGTTCGACTCCTGCTCCGACGAGGCCGAGGGCCCCACCCCCGCCTCCGGGAAGGACCCCGGCTACCTCCAGCTCACCGACGCCGCGCTCTACGACTACGGCGGCATGGTCTACAACAAGCCCCTGGAGAACAAGGGCGGCATCGAGATCACCTTCGCGCAGTACCAGTACGGCGGCACCGGCGCCGACGGCATCTCGTTCTTCCTCGTCGAGGGCGACACCGACCTCACCCAGGTCGGCGCCTACGGCGGCAGCCTCGGCTACGCCCAGTTCGACCGCGCCAACGTCCAGCGCCACGGCGTCGACGGCGGCTACCTCGGACTCGGCCTCGACGCGTGGGGCAACTTCTCGGCCGACACCGAGGGCCGCGGCCGCGGCTGCCCCGAGCAGTACCGCGCCCCCGAGTACCTGCGCGAGTGGGGCGACCGCGCCCCCGACAACGTCGCGCTCCGCGGGCCCGGCCAGGGCCTCGACGGCTACTGCCTGCTCGCGACCACGGCCATCGACGAGCAGATCGGCTCCGACCACGACGGCGACATCTACGGCACGGACTTCCCCGAGAAGCTGAACACCGACACCCTCGAGGAGGCCAAGCGCCTCGTCAAGCTGAAGGTCTCCGACGACGAGCACCCGACGGTCACCGTGGACATCGACTTCCAGGACGGCAACGGCTGGAAGCGCGTCCTGGAGTCGCAGGTGCCCTTCAAGGCGCCCGAGACCTTCAAGTTCGGGTTCGCGGCCTCCTCCGGATACGCCACGAACGTCCACCTCATCCGCCACCTCCGCGTGGAGACCTTCGAGTAGACCGCACGCACGCCGGGCCGCGCCGTTCGGCGCGGCCCGGCGCGCTGTCGTCCTTCGACACCGGTGGCCTGCGTCCCGCGGGCCCCGGCCGGGGACCCCGCGATTCGGCGGGTCGGCATACGATCGTCCCGAATCGAACGCGCCCAGGGAGGACCGATGTCCGAAGCGAACGACTACGCCGCGCGCCTGGCCGAGGCCCGGGCCGCGCTGGCGGAGGCGACCGCCGCGCCGCAGGAGCACCAGGCGGTGCCGGTGACCGCGGAGTCCGGGGGCGGCCGCGTCCGCGTGACCCTCGGCCCGGACGGCCGCGTCGAGCTCATCGAGGTGGACCCCAAGGGGTTCAAGGAGGGCTCGGACTTCATCGCCGAGCACGTGCGGCTGGCGCTCAACGAGGCGCTGGACCGGCGCGCGGCGATGACCGGGACGGGCGAGCGCGTCCCCGACCTCGCGGCGGTCGACCAGTCCATCGAGGAGATCCAGGACGCCGCGGTGCCGCAGTTCCAGGCCATGAGCGCGTCGATCACGCAGGTGCTGGCCAAGCTCAACGGGAACCGCTGACACCGCCGAGGTGGTGTGCGGCGACATGAAATCCGCTCCGGTATGGTTGCGGTTCGGGAGGTCGGAATGTTCGGGGAAGACCGGATTGCGGAGCAGCTCTCGCACGTGCGCGAGCGCCTCGCGCAGCGCGCCGAGTCGCCAGGGGCCCAAGCGGAACCGATCTTGACGGAGGCCTCAGACGGCCGCATCAAGGTGACGCTGGGGACCGACGGCCGCTTCGAGCGGATCAAGATGACGCTCAGCGCCCTCAAGGACGGCCCCGAGGCGCTCGTGCAGCAGCTGACGCTCGCCGTCAACGACGCGCTCGACCAGCGCGCGGCCCAGACCGGGCCCACCGGGCCCGCGCCCGACATGGCCGCGATGAACGAGGAGGTCGCCCGCATGCAGGACGCGTCGGTGCGGCAGTTCCAGGACATGAGCGCGTCGATCTCCGACCTCATGACCAAGCTCTACGGAGGACGGTGACGATGTCCGAGGGCTTCGAGGTCTCGCCCGAGACCATCCGCAAGTCGGCCGACGAGCTCGACGCCGCGCGCGACGACGTGCAGGCGCTCTTCGACCAGTTCACGGCCGCGGTCGAGCAGTACGCCGACGCGTTCGGCGGCGACCTGATCGGCACCGCCGGCGGCCTCGGCCACGGCGCGGTCATGGACGCGGCCACCGAGTGCTTCACCACCAACATCGAGGACCTCACGTCCCTGTCGCAGGCGCTCCGCGAGATGGCCGACGACCACGAGACCGGCGACGACGAGATCGCCGCGGTCTTCGCGAAGTTCCAGGGCGACCTCGGCGCCTGACCCAGTTCCGCCCTCCCCCAAGGAGTCCCCGCACATGGGCCTGCAACTGCCCTCTCCGCTCATCGAACTGCTCGGCATGCTCGGCTACGAGTGGCCCGAGTCCGACGAGGAGTCCCTGTTCAAGCTCGCGGGGGAGTGGACCGGCATGGCCGACCAGCTCGCCCCGCGCATCGAGTCGCTCCAGAACGCCGCCCGCACCCTCCTGGAGAACAACTCCGGGGCGCACATCGACGCCTTCCAGGCCGAGTGGGAGGGCCAGGAGTCCTCCACCTCGAACCTCGCCGACGCCGGCGACCCGGCGAACAAGCTCAACATCGGGCTCACGGTGATGGCCGCGATCGTGCTGGCGCTGAAGATCCAGGTGATCGTGCAGCTGGCGATCCTCGCGTTCCAGATCGCGCAGGCCATCGCCTTCGCGGCGGTGACCTTCGGGGCGTCGCTCGCGCAGATCCCGATCTTCAAGACCATCACCGGCGTCATCATCGACCAGCTCATGGGCATGGCGATCACCCGAGTGCTCAATGGCTAGGGGAGGCGGCGACCGGAACATGCCGGACGGCGCCTCGCGCCTGCTGTCCGAGATGCTCAACGACCCCAGGGCCTTCGCCAAGGCGATGAACAAGAACCGCAAGGGCGGCGGCGGCAAGGGCGGCGGAGGCGGCGGCTCCAAGCCCCCGGACCTCGATCCCCCCATCAAGCGCGCGCCCGACCGGATGGACCCGAGCGGCGACGCCGAGGCCGACCGCAGGCGCCTGCGCCAGGCCCTGCACGACAAGATCGACGAGGTCTCCGACGAGCGGGACCCCTCGACCCACTGGTCCGGCAACCGGCGCCGCCCCTGCATGAGCGCCGTGTGGGACCGGGAGTCCGGCAAGGTCTTCTACAACCACAACTCGAAGGAGGCGATCGACCCCGATCGCCTGCACCCCAAGCTCCGCGAGCGCTACGACAACTACAAGGACGGCAACTGGAACCGGTACGAGGCCGACCAGGACAAGCACGGCGAGCCGGGCAAGCACTCCGAGAGCCGGGCGACCAACCAGGCGCTCAAGGAAGCCGAGATGGACTACCTCAAGGGCGAGCGCAAGGACCGCCCGAAGCTCGAGGACTTCATGGTCGAGAACGCCGCCCCGAACAACAAGAAGCCGATGCCGTGCTGCCCCCAGTGCACCCAGATGGTCGACGGCGTGGACGGCGCCGACCGCGGCTGGGACAAGAACCCCGACGGCAGCAAGAAGCACCGGACCGAAGGCTGGACCGGCGAATGACGCGGACCGACGACGCTAAGGTGTGCCAGTGAAACCGAGTTACGACCCCGTCGGGTCGGCCGTGCCCGAAGCGACCCTCGACATCGACGACGACCAGGAGTACTGGCTCGGCTCCGAGCGGTTCACCGGCTTCCTCGGCGAGACCCTCCCCAGCGGCAACTACGAGTTCGCGAGCTACCGCGAGGGCGTCCTCGACGGCCCCAGCGGCGAGCTCTCGCCCGACGGCGACCTGATCCTCGAGGAGTGGTACCGCAGGAACTTCCTCCACGGCATCACCAGGACGTTCCGGCACGACGGGACGCTGGCGACCGCCGTCGGGTACGAGTACGCGTACAAGCTCTGGACCGTGCGGTTCGACTTCGACGGGCGCACCGTCCTGTCGACCGAGGGCGCGGCGCTCTCCGAGCCGATGCGCCAGACCCTGGAGGTCCTGCGCGCCCGCGTCGCCATCGGCCCGGTCCTCGGCCCCGAGCACGCCGCCGACCTGAACCGCCACTAAGGACGAGTCGAGGGCCCCGAGCGGATCGGCCGCCAGGCGCTCCGCGGGCAGGCCCGTCTCCCGCCCGAGCGCCTGCACCAGGCCGCCGCGCGTGGCGCACCCGGAGGCGCGCGCGGCCGCGGCGCCGGTGCACCCCTCGTCTTGCGCGGGTCCCAGGCCCCGTCCCGCGAATCCGTCAAATGTGAATCGACAATCATTCCCACTGCTACCGTGTCCCCGACCCCGGTCCCTCACGACCGGGGCGCATCACGAAGGGGGCGTTCCATGCGGCGCGCAATGAGGCACGCGTTCGTCGTCGCGGCGGCGGCGGCGATGCTGGTCGGCGGGGGCGGTGCGGTCCAGGCGGATCCGGGAACCGTTCCGGAAATTCCGGAAGCCGGATACACCGAGTCCTGCCAGGACATCGGCGGCGGCACCTGGTGCACGGGCACGGCTTCGGGTTCGAACCCGTTCCGCGAGATCTGCTACTCGAACTACTTCCACCCGACCAACCGGCACAGCTCGACGGCGATGATGGCCGACGGCACCGACCGGGCCGTCGCCGAGGCGGGCCAGTGGTCCTACGCCAGCGTCGAGGCCGGGGCGGGCCACACCTGCTACACCAGGTACAACCCCGACGCATAGCGGCGGGAACGAGGGGCGGACCGACCGGTCCGCCCCTTTCGCGTTGCGTCCCACAGGTTCCCCGCAGCCACATGCTCCACTCCGGACTCAGGGCCGTGTTTACCGGTCAAGGTCTCGCATCGATAACGGACATGAGTTGTTGACACCACCGCTCGGGTGAAACTATGCTCTGGAAACTATCGGAAAAACCCTCGAAACTTTCGGACTGCAGGAGTGCGCGGGCGTCGGCGACGACCGCCGCGCCGCCCCCTGCGCGGAGCCCGGGGGATCTCAAAGAGGAGAGACATGTCAGACGTTTTCGGGCGGACCCCGTTCAGACCCACCCGCCGCGGGCTCATCGGCATCTCGATCGCCGCCTCCAGTGCCCTCGCGCTGTCCGCGTGCAGCGACGACGACGGCGGCGAGGTGGACCTCGACGCCCAGAACAAGGGGGCCATGGACGACTTCGCCGCCGACATGCAGTTCAAGGCGACCGAGCCGTTCACCCTGTCGGTCCTGTGGACCGAGTGGCCCGACCTTCCCATCACCGACACGTGGCAGTTCTTCAGCGAGATCGAGAAGCGTACGAACGTCAAGATGGAGGTCACCACCATCCCGTTCAGCGACGCCACCGACAAGCGCAACCTGCTGCTCAGCGCGGGCGACGCGCCCACGGTGATCCCGCTGGTCTACACCGGCGAGGAGAGCTCGTTCGTGTCCTCGGGCGCGGTCCTCCCGATGAGCGACTACGTCGACCGCATGCCCAACTTCCAGAAGTACGTGGAGGAGTGGGACCTGGGCGGGATGATCGACAACCTGAAGCAGGCCGACGGCAAGTACTACATGGTGCCGGGCCTCCAGGAGGTCTCGGTCCCCGTCTTCACGCTGGTCGTGCGCAAGGACGTCTTCGAGTCCGTCGCCGGGGGCCTGCCCGAGACCTGGGACGAGATGCGCGAGGCGCTGGTCAAGATCAAGGCCGAGTACCCCGACTCCAAGCCCCTCGCGGACGGGTTCGAGGCCCAGTCCATGCTCAACTTCGCCTCCCACGCCTGGGGTGCGCGCGCCGGCTGGGGCTTCGGCAACGGCATGGTCGACGACGGCTCGGGCAAGCTCGAGTACACCGCCGTCACCGAGGGCTACAAGCAGATGGTCGAGTTCTTCCGCGGCCTCGTCGCGGACGGGCTGGTCGACACCGACTCGCTCACCGCCTCCAACGACGGCAGCGGCGGCGGCAGCGTCGCCGAGAAGTTCGCCAACGACCTGGTGTTCGCCGCCTCCGGCTCGGCCGGGACGGCGATCGAGTTCGCGCAGGCCCTGAGCGCGACCGCCGGCGAAGGCAACTTCGAGGTCCTCCAGATCGCGCCGCCCGGAGGCCCGTTCGGCCAGGTGGTCGAGCCGCGCAACTTCTGGAACGGCTTCATGCTCAACTCCGAGATCCAGGACTCGGAGAACTTCCTCGCGATCCTCCAGTTCCTCGACTGGCTCTACTACAACCCCGAGGCCCGCGAGCTCATCCGCTGGGGCGTGCTCGACGAGACCTACACCAAGGCCGCCGACGGGACGATCACGCTCAACCCGGAGTACTCCCTCGACGCCTACAACCTCAACCCCGGGGCCCCCACCGACATCCAGGCCGACCTCGGCTGGTCGAACTCGGTGTTCGCCGACTCCACCGAGTCGCGCGCGCTCAAGGAGTCCTACAACGCGGCGGCCTTCGTCGGCTACATCGACTCGGTGCTGTCCACCCGCACCCCGCGCGAGCCCTCCCCGCCGGCGCCGCTCGACGAGATGGAGCTGGAGCAGTCCTCACTGCTCGCCACGCCCCTCAAGGACACCGTCGACACCAACACCCTGAAGTTCATCATGGGCGAGCGCGACATCGCCGAATGGGACGACTACGTGTCCGAGCTGGAGGCCCAGGGCCTCCAGCAGTACGTCGACCTCATCAACGGCGCCCGCGAGCGCTTCGAGGAGGAGAACTCCTGATCCGCTCGCCGGGGCGCGAACCCCGGAGCGGACGGGAGGGAGAACGCATGCCTCTCACACAGAACGAGCAGTCCCCGCGGGCGTCGGCCCGCGGGGCGGGCGGGAGCGACGGGTCCGACCGGTCCGCTCGCCCCCGCGAGGGAACCCCGGTGCGGCAGCCCCGGCGGCTCGACCGCAAGCGGCGCCAGACCTGGCGCGAGGCGTTCCGGCGCGACTGGCAGCTCTACAGCCTCGCGCTGGTCCCGCTGATCTTCTTCGCGATCTTCCGGTACGGGCCGATGATCGGCAACGTCATCGCGTTCCGGAAGTTCCGCCCCGGCGGGAGCATCTTCGGCGACGAATGGGTCGGCCTGCGCTACATCGAGATGTTCATCAACGACCCGACCTTCTGGCACGTGTTCGCGAACACCGCGATCCTCGGCGGGCTGACCCTCCTGGTCTGCTTCCCGCTGCCGATCGCCCTCGCGCTCCTGCTGAACGAGGTGCGAAAGCAGCACTTCAAGAAGATCGTGCAGTCGATCTCGTACCTGCCGCACTTCCTGTCGATCGTCATCGTCGTCGGCATGGTCATGCAGCTGCTCTCGCTGGAGGGCACGGTCAACCAGATCATCGGCGCGTTCGGCGGCGAGGCCATCCCGTTCGTCCAGCGGCCCGAGTGGTTCCGCACCATCTACGTCGGGTCCGAGGCATGGCAGACCGTCGGGTGGGGCACGATCCTCTACCTGGCGGCGCTCACCACGATCGACGAGTCGCTGTACGAAGCGGCGCGGATCGACGGCGCGGGCCGGTGGCGCCAGACCTGGCACGTCACGCTGCCGGGCATCCGGCCGACCATGATCACGCTCCTGGTCCTCAACATCGGGTCGTTCCTCAACGTCGGGTTCGAGAAGGTCTTCCTGCTCTACAACCCGCTGACGTACGAGACGGCCGACGTCATCTCGACCTACCTCTACCGGGTCGGCCTGATGTCGAACAATCTCAGCTACGCGGCGGCGATCGGCCTGTTCCAGGCCGTGATCGGCCTCGTGATGGTGCTTTCCGCGAACCTGGTCTCGCGGCGGATAACGGGGACGAGCCTGTGGTGACCGAGATCAAAGCCGACGACGCGGCCATGACCGCGCGGCGGCGCCCGCGGCGGCTGGAGTCGCGCGGGAGCCGCGTGTTCGGCGCCTGCAACGCCGTCTTCCTCGTCCTGCTGTGCCTGCTCATGCTCTACCCGTTCATCACGGTGCTCGCGCAGTCCTTCAGCGCGGCGGAGGCGATCAAGGCCGGCCAGGTCAGCTTCTGGCCCGTCGGATTCAACATCGACACCTACACCGCGGTGGCCAAGAACGAGCAGTTCTGGCGCAACTACGGCAACACGGTGCTGTACACCGTGGTCGGCACGGCGATCGCCATGACCCTGACCACGACCTACGCGTACGTGCTGTCGAAGAAGCACCTCAAGGGACGCAAGGCCCTCATCGGCATCGCCGTGTTCACGATGTTCTTCAACGGCGGCCTCGTGCCGAACTACGTGCTCATCTCCGGGCTCGGGATGAAGAACACCATGTGGGCCATCGTGCTCCCGGGCGCGATCTCGGTGTTCAACCTGCTGGTCATGAAGTCGTTCTTCGAGAGCCTGCCGACCGAACTGGAGGAGGCCGCGCAGATCGACGGGCTCGGCTGGTACGGCATCTTCGGGCGGATCGTGCTGCCGCTGTCCAAGGCGGTCATCGCCACGATGGTGCTGTTCTACTCGGTCGCGTTCTGGAACGACTGGTTCGCCGCGTTCCTGTACCTCGACAAGAGCGAGCTGTTCCCCGTCACGCTGTTCCTTCGCAACCTCATCGCGGGAGCCTCGACCTCGGCGTCCGAGGGCGCGGCGGCGGCGGGGACGACCACCGCGTCGGTCTCGGCCAACATCCAGGCGGTGACGATGATCCTCACCGTCATCCCGATCCTGTGCATCTACCCCTTCGTGCAGCGCTACTTCGTGTCCGGCGTCATGCTGGGCTCGGTCAAGGGATGACGCGGACCGGGGCCCGCCGTCGAGCCCGCGTCCTCTAGCAAAGGGAAACACCACATAATGACCATCCGCACCAACACCGCCGCGCCCGCCGGGACCGGCCTCCTGCCGTGGCACGACCACCGCCTCGGCCGGGCCGAGCGAGCGGCCGCCCTCATCGCCGCGATGACCCTGGAGGAGAAGGCGGGGCAGCTCGTCGGCCTCTGGGTCGGCGCCGACGCCTCCGGCGGCGACGTCGCCCCCCACCAGAGCGACATGAGCCGGGACGCCCCCGCGTTCGACGACGTCATCGCCGACGGCCTCGGGCAGCTCACCCGCCCGTTCGGCACCAGGCCCGTCGCGCCCGAGCCCGGCGCGCGGTCCCTCGAACGCGCCCAGCGCGCCGTCATGGCCGCCAACCGATTCGGCATCCCCGCGCAGGTCCACGAGGAGTGCCTCGCCGGCTTCGCCGCCTGGGGCGCGACCGCGTACCCGGTGCCGCTCTCGTGGGGCGCGAGCTTCGACCCCGACCTGGTGCGCGAGGTCGCCGGGCGCATCGCCCGGTCCATGCGCGCCGTCGGCGTGCACCAGGGCCTCGCGCCCGTCCTCGACGTCGTCCGCGACTACCGGTGGGGGCGCGTCGAGGAGTCGATCGGCGAGGACCCGTACCTCGTCGCCACCATCGGCGCGTCCTATGTGGCCGGCATCGAGGGCGAGGGCGTCGTCGCGACCCTCAAGCATTTCGCCGGGTACTCCGGCTCGCGCGCCGGGCGCAACCACGCCCCCGTCTCCGCCGGGCCGCGCGAGATGGCCGAGGTCTTCCTGCCGCCGTTCGAGACCGCGCTGCGCCACGGCCGCGCCCGCTCGGTCATGAACTCGTACGCCGAGGTCGACGGGATGCCCGCGGCCGGCGACCGCCGCCTCCTCACCGACCTGCTCCGCGGCACGCTCGGCTTCGAGGGCGTCGTGGTCGCCGACTACTTCGCCGTCGCGTTCCTGCGCACGCTCCAGCGCGTCGCCGCGACCGACGGCGAGGCCGCCGCCCGCGCGCTCTGGGCCGGCATCGACGTCGAGCTCCCCTCGGTCGCCGCGTTCGGCGCCCCGCTCATCGAGGCCGTCCGCTCCGGCGACCTCGACGAGGCGCTCGTCGACCGCGCGCTCCAGCGCGTGCTCGAGCAGAAGATCGAACTCGGCCTCATCGAGGCCGACTACGACCCCGCCCCCGCGGGCGGCGCGCCCTTCGACGACGCCGAGTCCCGCGGCCTGGCGCTGCGCCTCGCCCGCGAGGCCGTCGTCCTGGTCGACAACGACGGCACGCTCCCGCTCGCCGCCGGCACCCGCGTCGCCGTCGTCGGCCCGCTCGCCGACGACCCGATGGCCATGCTCGGCTGCTACTCGTTCCCCGCGCACGTCGGCGTCCACCACCCCGAGACGGGCCTGGGCATCGACATCCCGACCCTCCTCGACGAACTGTCCGCGCGCCGCGAGGTCGCCGCGACCGCCCCCGGCTGCGACGTCATGGCACCGGGCCGGGACGGCTTCGCCGCCGCGACCGCCGCCGCCCGCGGCGCCGACGCCGTCGTCGTCGCCCTCGGCGACCGGGCCGGGCTCTTCGGCAGGGGCACTTCCGGAGAGGGCTGCGACGCCGCCGACCTGCGGCTCCCGGGGGAGCAGCAGGCGCTCCTCGAAGCGCTCCTCGACACCGGCACGCCCGTCGTGCTCGTCCTGCTCACCGGCCGCCCCTACGCGCTCGGCGCCGTGGCCGACCGGTGCGCCGCGATCGTGCAGGCGTTCTTCCCCGGGCAGCGGGGCGCGCGGGCGCTCGCCGAAGTCCTCGCCGGCGAGGTCAACCCCAGCGGGCACCTGCCCGTCGGCATCCCGCGCGACCCCGGCGGCCAGCCGTCCACGTACCTCGCGCCCCCGCTCGGCCGCGCCAACGACGTGTCCAACATCGACCCGACGCCGCTCTACCCGTTCGGGCACGGGCGCTCCTACGCCGAGCCCACCTGGCTGCCGGTCGCGGCCGACGCCGAGGACTGGGCCGGCGACGGCGCCACCGCCGTCTCGGTGGTCCTCGCCAACGAGACCGGCGTGCGCGCCGACGACGTCGTCCAGGTCTACCTCCACGACCCGGTCGCGCAGGTGACCCGCCCCGAGCACCGGCTCATCGCCTACCGGCGGGTCTCGCTCGCACCGGGGGAGCGCGCCGAGGTCCGGTTCCGCCTCCACGCCGACCTGACCTCGTTCGTCGGCGTCGAAGGCCACCGGATCGTCGAGCCCGGCGCAGTCGAGCTCCGCATCGCCCGGTCCAGCGCCGACGTGCACGCCGCCGTTCCGCGGCGGATCACCGGACCGGAGCGCCGCGTCGGCGCCGACCGGACCCTGATCGCCGACGTCGAGGTGCGCCTTTCGCAAGCGACAGAGGAGGACTCATGACCCCGACCTACGCCGGCGAGATCGGCCCGGGCGCGCTGTCCCGGCTCACCGCCGCGGTCTACCGGTACCTCGTCCTAGGCGTGTTCCTCGCGCTGGCGGGCCTGCCGACCCTCGCGTTCTGGACGGTCCTCGCGCCCGAGCCCGCGAACACGGCGCTGTTCACCGCCGCGCTCCTGCCCGTCGCGCCCGCGCTCTCGGCGGCGCTGTACGCGCAGCGGGCCTGGGCCGCCGAACCGGACCTGCGCCCGGCGAAGCCGCTCCTGCGCGGACTCCGGCTCAACCTGCGCGACACCCTCATGTGGTGGGTCCCGGTCCTCGCGGTCGCGACGGTCCTCGCGGTGAACCTCGTGTTCGCCGGCCAGATCGCCGGGGGCGCGGCCCTGCGGCCGGTCAGCGCCGTCCTGCTGGCCGCCCTCGCCGTGTGGTCGGGCCATCTGCTGGTGGTGACGTCGTTCTTCTCGTTCCGGTTCAGGGACGTCCTGCGCGTGGCGGCCGCCGAGTGCTTCCTCGCCTGGAAGTCCTCGCTCGGCGTCCTCTCGGTGGTCTTGGTCGCGGCGGCCGTGGTCGCCGCGGCCTCCGAGGCCGTGCTGCTCCTGCTCGGCTGGGCGTTCGCGGGCCTGCTGTGGCTGGTCGTGAAGCCCGTCGCCGCCGACGTGACGAGGCGCTTCACCGCCGGGTGAGCCCCTTACTCGGGGACGACCGGCTCCAGGAGCCGGCGCGGGCGGTTCATGGCCCGGCTGACCGGGTCGGTGCGCTTGGGGCCGGGGCCGGGGTACATCTCGACCTCGCCCGGCGCGACCTGCCCGCACTGCGGGCAGTCGCTCGACGGCAGCAGGCCGCTGCCGCACTCGGCGTGGCGGAACAGCCGCGGCGGCTCGCCGCCGATGTTGCGGTGGCTCCACACGCTGAGCGAGTAGATCACCGGCCACAGCTCCACGCCCGCGTCGGTGAGCAGGTACTCGTACCGCGGCGGCGACGGCTGGTACTGGCGCTTGCGGAGCACCCCGCCCTCGGTCAGCCGGGTGAGCCGGTCGGAGAGGACCGCCTTGGGGATGTCGAGGCGAACCTGGAAGTCGCTGAAGCGCCGCACGCCGTACAGCGCGTTCTGCACGACCAGCAGCGTCCACCGCTCGCCGAGCAGCTCGAGGCCGCGCGAGAGCGAGCAGTCCTGCCCCAGGTAGTCCTTGCCGAGTGCCACCACCGCATCCTACCCCGGTTCGTTCATTGAACCAACACTGCTACGCTCCGGTGAGTTCACTGAACGAACCTAGGAGCGCCCCATGACGACCACCCTCGCCGCACCCAAGGCCCCCGCCCGCACCGGCCCGCTCCTCGCGGTCCTCTGCGCGGCCCCGCTGCTGGTCATCCTCAACTACTCGACCCCGCTCATCCTCGCCCCGCAGACCGCCGCCCACCTGCACGCCGGCGCCACCGGCCAGACCTGGATCATCAACGCCGTCTCGCTCGGCCTCGCCGTTCCCCTCCTCACCTCCGGCAGCCTCGCCGACAACCACGGCCGCCGCAAGGTCCTCACCGCCGGCGCCTGGCTCTTCGCCGCCGCGATCCTCCTCGCCGCCCTCGCCCCCAGCACGCTCGTCTTCGCCGTCGCCCGCGTCGTCCAGGGCGCCGCCTCCGCCGCCCTCCTCACCGCCAGCCTCGGCATCATGGGCGCGGTCTTCACCGCCCCCGACGAGCGCCGCCGGGCCACCGCCGCCTACGGCGCCATGATGGGCCTCGGCGTGGGCGCCGGCGCCGTCCTCGCCGCCCTCCTCGACGCCGCCCTCGGCTGGAACGGCCCCTACTGGCTCTACGCCGCGGCCGCCGCCGCGCTCGCCGTCGCCGCCCGCGCCGTCCTCCCCGAGTCCCGCGCCGAGCACCCCCGCCGCGCCGACGTCGCCGGGACCCTCACCCTCGGCCTCGGCGTCGCCGCCCTCATGTCCGGGCTGACGCTCGGCCGCCAGGACTGGAGCGACCCCCTCGTCATCGCGCTCCTCGCCACCGCGGCGGTCGCCTCGGCCGCGTTCGTCCTCGTCCAGTTCCGCAGCCGCGAGCCCATGCTCGACCCGGCCCTGTTCGCCCGCCCCGCGTTCCTCGTCGCCTCGCTCGGCGCCCTCGTCACCGGCATCGCCGTCATCAGCATGATGAGCTACCTCCCGACCGTGTTCCAGGCCGAGACCCACCTCGGGCCCGTCGCGACCGCCGCGGTGGTCGCGATCTGGTCCACCGCCGCCTTCGCGATCTCCTTGCAGGTCAAGCGCTTCGCGCTCAGCCCCGGCGTGCTCCTCACCCTCGCGCTGACCGTCGCCGGCGCGGGCTCCGCGCTCATGGTCGGCCTCGTCGACGGCTGGTCCTGGTGGCACGCCGTCCCCGCCCTCCTGGTCGCCGGCGCCGGCTACGGCGCGGCCAACCCCGCCCTGACCCGCCTCAGCATCGACAGCGTCCCCGCCGACCGCGGCGGCATGGGCTCGGGCGTCAACAACACCATGCGCTACATCGGCACCGCCGCGGGCATCCCCGTGGTCGCGACCTTCGTCGACGCCGTCGGCGCCGACGGCGCACTGTGGATCTGCGCCGCCCTCGCCGCCGTAGCGGCCGCCGGCTTCGCCCTCCTCACCCGCCGCGCGGACCGCTCGTGATCCACTGCCGCGGATCGCGACCGCACCGAGTCAGGCCGCGCCCACACACTCGGGGTGAACCGGCCCGCTCCGACAGTCGTACTTCGCATATGCGCCGTTGCTCGGGGCGTAGACCATCTGGAATCCGCTTTGCGGGTAACCGACCACCGGTATCGCGGCCTCCCCCTCCGCCGGCACCGCCAAGGTCTGCCACTCGTTGTCGTGTGAGTACTCGATGAGGGTCCGCACCAGGCACAGGCATTCGCCGGGCCAGAGGTTGACGGTGAGGAGCTCGTTGCCCCCCGGGGGGATCCCGATGTGGTTGGCGTCGAAGTAGCGACCCGGAAGCACGCATCCGCTCACCATCGTCGCGGCCTCGGGCGCGGCCTGGTTCAGGTCGAACGACAGGATCGTGTTCGGGTAGCCCGGTGTGCCGTGATTGAAGGGGATCCACACCGTTCCTGCCGGCATCGGCTGCCGGTCGACCTCGAGCGCCATGCCCTCCACGAGCACGGCGTGGTCGGTCGGGTTGCTGATGACGATGTCCAATGAGACCAGACCGGTCGTGTACGAGCCGGCAGCCGCGGCCGTGGTCGTGATCGTCGCGGGGTCCTGGTCGACCACCTCGGGATGGACCTGGTAGTGCAGGGGTCCGTATTCCCAGGTGAGCGCCGTTGCCGGCGAGTCGGCGGCATCCTCGGCCACCGCGGGCCCGGTCTCCTCGTCGCAGTCGACGGCCTGGCCGACCTCCCCGGGGCCCCCGGCCGGAGCCTCGGTGGGCTCCTCGGTCCCGGTCGCCTCCGGGTCCGCACCGTCCACGGCAGGTGTCTCCAACCGATACGTCGCTTCGACCGACGGTTCCTCGGCGGTGACCTCGCCGAAGTTCTTGACCGCGTCGTAGGCGTCGTTGGCGAACGCGACGGTCGCGGGGACGGCGACCGCGAGGGCGATGGCGCCCGCCACGATGATCCGCCTCCGGCTCTTTCTGCTGGTCGTCGTCTCCTTCGCGCGCCGGCGCATGCGCTTCGCGCCCGACAGACGCCCGCCGCTGGACACCGAAGCCGGTCTCCAGCGGGTTCGCCCGCGCTTGGTCCTGGTTCTCATTCGGTTGCCGCGGCGCTCTCCGCCTGCTCTGTTGGCTTCCGGCATGGCACTCCTCTGCATGCGATCACGACAGTCTACGAAGTGCACCGTGAGCACCGAGGACAGGCGGTGACCGGCCCTTCGGATCAGCGTCCTCCGATCCTTCGCGGGACCTGCGGATAAGCGGTCTTCGATACCCTGAGTTCAGGACCCCCTTGAGTCCCAGGGCATCGGGAGGCACAGGCTTGGAGTTTCGGATCCTCGGCGCGCTCGAAGTACTGCACGACGGCAGCGAAGTGCCGATCAGCGGCGCCCACCAGCGCAAGGCGCTCGCGCTGCTCCTGCTCGAATCGGGCCGAACCGTGTCGCTGCAGCGGCTCATCGAGGCCCTCTGGGACGGCGAGCCGCCCGCCACGGCGCGGCGGCAGGTCCGCAACATCGTCGCGGCCGTGCGCCGCGACATGGCCGCCGACGACCCGATCGAGCGCTCGGGCGACGGCTACCGGCTCTGCACCGACGCCACCGACTGGAACGAGTTCCGTGCCGAAGTGGCCCAGGCGAAAGCGTGCCGTGATCAAGCCGCGGCCCACCGCATCCTGGGTCGGGCCCTGCGGCGCTGGCGCGGCCCCGCGCTGGCCGGGCTCGACTGCGAGCTGATCGCCGCGGCGGTGCTCGGCATGGAGGAGCAGCGGCTCACCGCCCTGGAGGACTTCTACGAGGCGGGCCTCGCCATGGGCCTGCACCGCGAGACCGCGGGCGAGATCCAGTCCCTCGCGGCCGAGCACCCCTACCGGCCGCGCCTCAACGGCGTCCTGATGCTCGCCCTGTACCGCTCCGGCAACAGCGCGGCCGCCCTGCGGGTCTACACCGACCTGCGGGCGGAGCTCGCCGATGAACTCGGCATCGAGCCCGACCGCCGCCTCCGGGAGCTCTACGTCGCCATCCTCCGCGAGGAGCCCTCGCTGGACCTCGAACCGGTCGAGGGGCCGCGGCCCGCGGCCGTCCCGGCTCGGCCCCGTCCGGCTCCGGCGCGCACCGCGGCCGAGCCCCGCTCGCGCGCCCTGTCCCGCCTGCTGGTGCTCGCCCTCATGCTGCTCCTGGCCGGATTCGGGGCCGCCCGCGACGCGCCGCCGCCCCAGGCGCCCCCGGAGCGCCGATCCCCGAGCGCGAAGGCCGACGGCCTCACCGCTCCCCTGTGGACCTTCCCCGCACTGGAGCCCGGGAGTACCGCGACGCCCGTGGACGCGGGCATGCTCGTCCTCGACCACGACGAGCTCCGCCTCGAAGCGGACGGCGGCCTGGTCTGGTCGGCGTACCTCGACCCGCAGACGACCTCTGACCTGACCGTCGTGGACGGCATGGCGATCCTCAGCGTCTGCTCCCCGGGCGGGCAGCCGTGGAACGCGAGTTCGATGTCCGCCATCGACATCGCGACCGGAGAGGAGGCATGGCGGGAGTCCGACCGCTCGGTCGTCGGCGTCACCGGCGACGCGGTGATCACCCTCGGCTGCGCGCGGCTCGACGGCTCGGGCGACCTCACGCTCCGCGCCGTGGACCCCCGCTCCGGGGCCGAACTGTGGGAGGTCCCGCTCCCGGAGCAGATGCTGCCCCTGGACGCCGCGACCGCGCCCGCGGGCGCGCTGGACGAGGCCGTCCCCGCCGAGGTCCTGCTCCTGCGGACCTACGGGGACCTGCACCACGGCGCGGGGGACCTCCTGTACGCCTACGACGCGTCGACCGGCGCGCTGCTCAGCGAGTTCGAGTACGAAGGCGTCGTCGACCAGCGGGTCAGCGGCGGCGTGCTGCTGCTCCGGCAGCAGGCCCAGCGGGTCGAGGAGCAGTGCACGGCGTTCGTGACGGCCTACGACGTGGCGTCGGGCCGCCCGCTCTGGGGCCAGGCCGCCGACCTCCCCGCCGCCGGGGCCGCGGGATGCCGGGAGACGCCCGTCCTCGACCCGGTGAACGGCATGCTCCCCGTGACCAGCGGCGGCGTCGCGTCGCTGTTCCGGCTCCAGAGCGGCCAGATCGAATGGCGCGCGACCGAGCCCTCGGCGGCGCTCGCGGCCTCCGGCGACTGGATCGTGGCCGAGACCGCGACCGGCGACCTGTCGGTCTGGGACCGGCGGAGCGGCGAGCCGCAGTGGACGGTCGGCGCGGGCGAGGCGATGTGGGTGCGCGGCTCCACTCTCTGGGTCCTGGACGGCACCGCCGCCGGAGGCGGCTGCGGCGGCCTGATCGCCTACGACCTTGGCTCCCGTCGGGCGGCGTGCGCGCCCGGCGCCTTCGAGTACGCGGCCGAGGACGTGGTCGTCACCTCGCAGGACGGCGTCTGGCAGGCCTGGGACGCCGACCCCTGGGGCTGATCCGTCAGTCCGCCCGCGCCGCGGCGTCGCCGCCCGCCGGTGCGGGGCAGCGGCCCGGTTCGTCGCAGCCGGCGTGGACGGCCGGCTCGAGCTGGACGGTGGCGTGGGCGATGCCGTGGTCGTCGCGCATGAGGCGCTGGGCGCGGTCGAGGACGGCGTGGTCGTCGGCGCCGGGGGTCGTGACCAGGTGCGCGGTGGCGACGTTCATGCCGGAGGTGAGCGTCCACAGGTGCACGTCGTGGACGCCGCCGACGCCCTCGATCGCGGCGAGGTCGGCGGCCACCCGGGCCGGGTCGATCCCGCGGGGGGCGTGCTGGGCGAGCACGGCGAGGACCTGGCGGCCCAGCGGCAGGGCCCGGACCACCACGAACAGGCCGATGGCGAGGGCGATCGCGGTGTCCCACAGGGCGTCGCCGGTGACGGCGACGAGGACGCCCGCGACGACGACGCCGACCGATCCGGCGGTGTCGGCGACGACCTCCATGTAGGCGCCCTTGACGTTCAGGCTCTCGGCGGCCCCGGCGAGCAGGAGCCGCATGGCGATCAGGTTCACGGCCAGGCCGAGTGCGCCGACGACGAGCATCGGGCCGACCTGGAGCTCCGGCTGCCCGCCGATGCGGCCGATCGCCGCGGCGACGATGTAGACGGCCATGCCGAGCATGACCAGGACGGCGAACCCGGAGGCGAAGACCTCGGCCCGGTAGGAGCCGTAGGTGCGCCGCCCGGTGGTGTCCGGGCGGGTCGCCAGGCGGGTGGCGACGAGGGCGGTCGCGAGGGTGACGACGTCGGCGGCCATGTGGCCCGCGTCCGACAGCAGCGAGAGCGACCCCGACAGCAGCCCGGCGACCAGCTCGACGACGAAGAACCCGCCGACGAGCACCAGGGCGACGCGCAGCCGCCACGCGTGGCGGCCGCCCGCGTGCCCGGCGGCGTGGTCGTGACCGTGTCCCATTGCAACCCACTTTCAAAACCAATAATACATTGCAATCACTGCATGTATGGCCCGAACGGTACTCGACGGCCCGCGGCCCGTCAAGCCGGGGGTGTCGGAGGCCTCGCCGACCTGCGGTCGCGCCGCGGGCGGCGCTACCGCAGCACCAGCGAGAACGGGACCTCGTGGTGCCCGGGCGGGGTGCCGGGGTCGGCGATGATGTCGAGGACCCGGTTGGCGAGCGCCTCGCGGCCGGGCGCCACGGTGGAGAACGGCGGCATGGAGTAGCGGCCGTCGGCGATGTCGTCGAAGCCCATGACCCGCACCTGGTCCGGCACGGCCAGGCCCCTGACGCCCAGCGTGTACAGGGCGCCGAGGGCGAGCGAGTCGTTGAAGCACAGGAGGCCGTCGAACGCCGCCCCGGCGTCGACGAGGCGCTGCGCCGCGATCGCGCCCTCGGTGCGGTTGAACTCGCGCACGTGGCCGGTGAGGGCGTCGTCCATGGCGATGCCCGCCTCCCGCAAGGCGATCGCGTAGCCGTCGAAGCGGTCGCGGGAGGTCTCGGTCGCGCCCGCGTCCTGGACGCCGATCGTCGCGATCCGCCTGCACCCCTGGGCGATCAGCTCTGCGGTGGCCGCGATCGCGGCGGCGACGTTGTCGATGCCGACGTGGTGCTCGCGGTCCCCGGCGACGCGCTCGCCGTGCTCCCCGACGAGGACGAGCGGCACGTCCCGGCGGCGCTCCTCCACGTCGGGGGCCTCCAGGCCGAGCGGGCTCATGATGAGGCCGTCGATCGCGGGGAGGCGGAGCCCGTCGAGGGCCTCGACCTCGCGTTCGCGCTCGCCGCCGGTCTGGGAGACGAGCACGGTGAGGTTCCGGTCGTGCGCGACGTCGACGAACACCGAGGCCAGCTCGGCGAAGTACGGCTCGGCGAGGGTCGGCAGCGCGAGCGCGAGCACCCCGCTCGACCCCCGGCGCAGCTGGCGCGCGGCGAGGTTGGGGCGGTAGCCGAGCTCGTCGATGGCGGCGAGCACCTTCTCGCGGACCTCCGCGCCGACCCAGCCGGTGCCGTTCACGACGTTGGAGACGGTCTTGGCGCTGACGCCGACGCGTGCGCCTATGTCTGCGAGGGTGACTCGGGCTCGCGCCAACGGGGGCTCCCTGTGCTGGAGGGCGGCGATTACAGGCTCGATCATAGCCGCGACGGCTGGTACATTCAACGTTGAATCATACGCCTATGAGGGAGTTTCCAGCATGAGCAGCACGCCCCCCGTATTCGGCCTCCGCGCGAGCGCGCAGGAGGTCGCGCGCCCCCGCCCGCAGATGCTGCGGGAGTCCTTCCTCGACCTGAGCGGGACGTGGGGCTTCGCGCACGACGACGCCGACCTGGGCCTCGCCGAGCGCTGGTCGGACGGCCGCGCGCTCCCGCGCGAGATCACCGTGCCCTACCCGCCGGAGTCCCCGGCCTCGGGCATCGGCGAGACCGGCTTCCACCCCGTCGTCTGGTATCGCCGCGAGCTCACCGCCGCCGACCTCGCCGCCGCGGGCCACGCGCCCGGGCGGCGTCTGGTCATCCACTTCGGAGCGGTCGACTACCGGGCCCGCGTGTGGCTCGACGGCGCGGCCGTCGGCGCGCACGAGGGCGGCCACACCCCCTTCGCGATCGACCTCACCGACGCCCTCGACGGGGACGGCCCCCACGTGCTCGTCGTCCGCGCCGAGGACGACCCGCACGACGTCGCCCAGCCCCGCGGCAAGCAGGAGTGGCGCGAGTCCCCGCACGCGATCTGGTACCACCGCACCACCGGCATCTGGCAGCCCGTGTGGCTGGAGTCGGTGGCGCCCCTGCACATCCGGCGGCTCACGTGGACCAGCGACCTCACCCGCGGCACCGCGACCGCGCTGGTCGAGCTGAGCCGCCGCGCGGACGCGCGGGTGCGCGTGCGCATCGCCCACGAGGGCGCCGTGCTCGGCGAGGCCGAGGCGCACGCCGCCGGCACCGAGGTGAGCGTGACCGTGCCGCTGACAGGCCAGGAGAACGACCAGGAGTACGACGCGCTGCTGTGGCGCCCCGGCAAGCCGACCCTGCTCGACGCCTGGGCGAGCGTCGAGGCCGACGGCGGCGCCGAGGATGCCGTCGCCTCCTACCTCGGGCTCCGCTCGGTCCGCACCGAGCGCGGCCGGTTCCTGCTCAACGAGCGCCCGGTCGTCCTCCGCTCGGTCCTGAGCCAGGGCTACTGGCCCGAGTCGCACCTGGCCGCCTCCGAGGCGGAGCTGCGGCGCGAGGCCGAGCTCATCGGCGAACTCGGCTTCAACTCCGTGCGCGTGCACCAGAAGATCGAGGACCCGCGCTTCCTGTACCACGCCGACCGGCTCGGCCTGCTGGTCTGGGGCGAGATGCCCGCGGCCTACCGCTACTCGGCGACGGCGGTGCTGCGCACGACGGCGGAGTGGACCGAGGCCGTGCGCCGCGACGCGAGCCACCCCTCGATCGTGACCTGGGTGCCGCTCAACGAGAGCTGGGGCGTCCAGCACCTGGCGACGCGCGCCGACCAGCGCGCCTTCGCCGAGGCCCTGTACCACCTCACCAAGGCCCTCGACCCGACCCGGCCCGTGGTCTCCAACGACGGCTGGGAGCTCGGCACCTCGGACCTGTGGACGATCCACGACTACGAGTCCGACGGCGCCGTCCTCACCGGCCGGTACGACCTGTCCGAAGCGGACCTGCGCGCCTCCCTGGAGGACATCGGCCCGTCCGGGCGTCGCCTGCGCCTCGACGGGACCGCCGACGCGGGGGAGCCGGTGATGCTCACCGAGTTCGGCGGCGTCAAGTGGACGACCGGCCCCGCCGCGGCCGACGCCTGGGGCTACTCCGAGGCCGGCAGCGCCGAGGACTACGACCGCCGCGTCGGCGACATCCTCGGCGCCGTCCAGCGGGCCTCGATCGGCCACGGCGGCCGTCCGCACGGCCTCGCCGGATGGTGCTGGACCCAGCTGACCGACACGCTCCAGGAGACCAACGGCCTCCTCACCGAGCACCGCGAGCCGAAGCTCCCGATCGCCCGCCTGCGCGAGCTCGTGCGCGGCGACCAGGACTGACGCCCCCGAAAACCACGCCATTGCCCCATTCGCGGGGCCTGTGATAGCGTTCGCCAATAGTTCAGCGTTGAACTGGAGTCGCTAGTTCAACGCTGAACTAACCCCGGTCGGGCCCTCGCCCGACCATGCGACCAGGAGGATCCATGAGCAGCACCAAGCCGGCGGCGGCCCTCGCCGCGGCCGCACTCCTCGGACTCGCCGCCTGCGGAGGCGGCGGCACCCCGCACGAGGCGGCCACCGAGTTCGCCCCCGACACCGAAGCCGAGATCACCTTCACCTGGTGGGGCAACGACGAGCGCGCCGACTGGATGAACCAGGCCCTCGACCTGTTCAACCAGGAGTACCCGAACGTCGAGGTGGTCCGGAACTTCAACGCCTGGGCCGACTACTGGACCGCCCGCAACACCGAGGCCGCCGGCCAGGCCCTCCCCGACGTCCTCATGATGGACGCCGGCTACCTCGGCGAGTACGCCGACAAGGGCCTCTTCCTCGACCTCGGCGCCTACGAGGGCGGCCTCCTCGACACCGCCGGCTACGCCGACACCCTCCTGGAGTCCGGCACCGTGAACGACCAGCTCGTCGGCGTCCCCATGGGCTACAACGCCTGGTCCATGATGTACAACAAGGACCTCCTCGACGAACTCGGCGTCCCCTACCCGACTGCCGACATGACCCTCGACGACCTCGAGGCCTACGTCCTCCAGGTCAACCAGGCCGGCGCCGCCCAGGACCCGCCCGTCTACGGCGCCTCCGACTACACCGGCAGCTTCCCCGGGTTCATCTACTCCCGCATGCAGGAAGGCGAACCCGTCTTCACCGAGGACGGCCGCCCCGCCTTCGAAGAGGACGACGTCGTCGACTACCTCGACTCCGTCGCCGGCCTCCGCGACGCCGGCGACTTCTACCCCGTCGAACGCACCGTCGCCCTCGACCCGCTCGGCGGCTTCCTCGGCGGCGAGGCCGCCCTCTGGTTCAACTTCTCCACCACCGTCGCCCAGGCCATGAGCGACATCGGCACCGAGAACATCGGCATGGTCCAGGCCCCCACCGCGGACGGCACCCACGTCCTCGCCGACCACCCGAGCATGCTCCTCTCCGTCGCCGCCAACACCGACCAGCCCGACGCCGCCGCCGTCCTCGTCGACTTCCTCGCCAACTCGCCCGAGGTCAAGGCGATCTTCGGCGCCTCCCTCGGCGCGCCGCCCACCGAGGAAGGCCGCGCCGCCGTCGAGCAGTCCGCCTCCGACGGCGTCGACTTCGCCTACCTCGACGCCATCGACGCCGAGATCACCGAGAGCTACCCGCTCCTGCCCTCCGGCTACGGCTCCATCGAGGCCAAGTGGGGCGAGCTGCACGAGCAGCTCCTCTACGGCGACATCGACACCGAGCAGCTCGCACAGGAGCTCTTCTCCGAGATGGACATGCTCCTCGGATGACCGCCAGCGCGGCCCGGGCGACCGCCCGGGCCGCCCCGAACCCTTCGCCTCAGAGGAGATCGGCACATGGCCGACACCACGATCGCGCGAGACCCCGTCCGCGCCCGGGCGCGCCGCCGCAGCCGGGACCGCTCGACCCGGGCCGGGTACGCCTTCCTGTCCCCGTGGCTCATCGGATTCCTCGGCCTCACCGCCGGGCCGATGATCGCCTCGCTCTACCTGTCCTTCACCGACTACAACCTCTTCACGCCGCCGGTTTTCACCGGACTGGAGAACTACCAGCGGCTCCTGACCGACTCCAACTTCCTCCAGTCCGCCAAGGTCACCGCCCTCTACGTCGTCTTCGGCACCCCGGTCAAGCTGGCCGCCGCGCTCGCGGTCGCCATGCTGCTCCACAGCTCCCGCCGCGGCCAGGGCTTCTACCGCTCCGCGTACTACCTGCCCTCGCTCATCGGCGGCAGCGTCTCCATCGCGATCGTGTGGAAGGCGATGTTCATCGACGAGGGCATCGTGGCCCGGATCGGCGCCGTCTTCGGCGGCCCCGACGCCGCCGCGGCTGGCTGGGTCGGCGACCCCGGCCGCACCCTGCCCATGCTCGTCTTGCTCACCGTGTGGCAGTTCGGCGCGCCCATGGTCATCTTCCTCGCCGGCCTCAAGCAGGTCCCCGCCGAGATGTACGAGGCGGCCGAAGTGGACGGCGCCGGCCCCGTCCGCCGGTTCTGGAGCATCACGATCCCGCTCCTGTCGCCGGTGCTGTTCTTCAACCTGCTGCTGGAGACGATCCACGCGTTCCAGATCTTCAACTCCGCGTTCATCATCTCCAACGGCTCGGGCGGACCCGCCCAGTCGACCCTGTTCTACACGCTGTACCTCTACTTCCGCGGCTTCCGCGACTTCCAGATGGGGTACGCGTCGGCGATGGCCTGGGTCCTGGTGGTCGTGGTCGGCCTCATCAGCCTGCTGCTGTTCCGCAGCTCGAAATCGTGGGTGCACTACTCGGGAGACGACAAATGACCCAGACCCTCGACACCCCCGCCCTCCGGACCGAGCGCGAGGCCCGATCGGCCCGGCTCCGCAAGCGCGCCCGGGCCCGCCGCACCGGCGGCTCGATCCTCTTCCACGCCTTCGCGATCGCCGTGCTCGTCGTCATCCTCTACCCCGCGGTGTGGATGCTCATGAGCTCCTTCAAGCCCGGCAACGAGATCATCGGCTCCGTGAGCCTCCTCCCGACCGGGGGCGGCCTCCAGAACTACGCCACCGCACTCGAGGGCATCGGCGGGATCTCCTTCTGGACCTTCGTCCTCAACTCGCTGATCCTCGCCGCCGGGTCGGTGGTCGGCATCCTGCTCTCGTGCTCGCTCGCGGCCTACGCGTTCGCGCGCGTGCGGTTCCGCGGCCGGAACGTCTTCTTCGTGTGCATGATCGCCACGATGCTCCTGCCGTTCCACGTCGTCATCATCCCGCAGTACATCGTGTTCAACGAGCTGGGCATGATCAACACCTACTGGCCGCTGCTGCTGGGCAAGTTCCTCGCCACCGAGTCCTTCTTCGTGTTCCTCATGATCCAGTTCATCCGCGGCCTGCCGCGCGAACTCGACGAGGCCGCCGTCATCGACGGCGCCGGGCACCCGCGGATCTTCTTCTCGATCATCCTGCCGCTCATGAAGCCCGCCCTCGTCACCAGCGCGATCTTCGCGTTCATCTGGTCCTGGAACGACTTCTTCGGCCCGCTCCTCTACCTCAAGGAACCCGGCATGTACACCATGCCGCTCGCCCTGCGGCTCTACGTGGACCAGACCTCGACCAGCGACTACGGCGCCCAGATGGCCATGGCGATCCTCGCCCTCGTGCCGGTGCTCCTGTTCTTCTTCGCCTTCCAGCGCCAGCTCGTCGGCGGCGTCGCCACCCAGGGGCTCAAGGGATGAGCGCCCGCACCGCCCGCCGGACGCCCCCGGCCGACCACCTGGTCCGCTTCGGCGGCGGCGGCCTCGGCCTGTTCGGCGAGATGATCGTCGTCGGGCTCGTGACCACGGCGCTCTCGCTGCTCCTGGTGACGGCCCTCCCCGCGCTCGCCGCCGGGACCCGCCACCTCGACCGGCACGCCGACGACCGCAGCGACGGCCTCCGCGACCTGCTGCGCGCGACGTGGCGCGCCTGCCGCGGCGGCTGGCCCGCGGGCGCCCTGGCCGCCCTCGTCACGGGCCTCCTCGGCCTCAACGTGGCCCTCGGCGTCCAGGGCCTGGTGCCCGGCGGCACCGCGCTGGCGGTCGTCAGCGCGGTCCTCGCGGCGGCCGTGCTCGCCGTCGCGGTCCGCGCCGCCGCGCTGTGGGAGCCGGACGCCGACTGGCGCGAGCTGCTGCGCGACGCCGCCCACCTGACCACCGCCGACCCCGCCGGCACCGCGTACGTCCTGACCGGACTCGGCGCCGCCGCCGTCGTGGCCTGGATGTTCCTGCCGCTCATCGTCATCGCCCCCGGGATGCTCGCGGTCGCGCTCCTCGTCGCGCGCCGCCGCGCCCTTCGCTGACGGCGCCGGGGGACTACTCCGGCGCCAGGTCCACCACGTCGGCGCCGTACACGCGGATCAGCTCGTCCGCGTCCACCAGCGCCGCGAACGCGTGGGAACCGGAGCCGACGACGATCGCCCGCCCGCGCAGCCGCTCGTCGGCCAGCACCGGGAACGCCTCGGCCGCGCCCAGCGGCGTGATCGTGCCGCGCTCGTAGCCCGTGGCCGCGAACGCCTCCTCGGCCGTCGGCAGCTTCAGCTTGTTCACGCCCAGCACGGCCCGCAGCTTCGGCCACGAGAACCGGTCCTCGTACGGCACCAGCACGAACACGAACCCGTCCCGGTGGCGCAGCACGACCGTCTTCACGCCCGTCACCGCGCCCTCTCGCACGATCGGCGCGCCGGTATCGGAGTCGCGCGGCACGAACGCCACGTCCAGGCCGCGCGCGGCCGCGTCCGCCGCCGCCCGTTCGGGAACCGCCTCGTCGCTCATGGGCGCAAGGCTATCCCGGCAGCCTCACCCGTCGCGCCGTTCCGGCTCCGCGACCGGCGACCACGCCACCGGCTGCGACAGGATCATGCTGCTGCTCGGCCTCCCGTACCGGGCCAGGCGGTCGATGAACGACTCGAACTCGGCCATCGACGGCACCGCCGCCACCAGCACCGAGCAGCCGTCCCCGGTGATGCGGAACAGCTGCCGGATCTGCGGCCACGACGCCACCTCGGGGTCGCGCAGCAGGCAGCTGGGCCCGTAGCAGTCCATCACGACCACCGCCTGCACCGGGAACCCGGCCGCCTCCGGCGCCACGTGCGCGTGGTACCCGCCGATCACCCCGTCCGCCTCCAGCCGCCGCACCCGCTCGGCCACGGCCGGCGCCGACAGGTGCACCCGCCGCGACAGCTCGTTGAAGGAGAGCCGGGCGTCGGCCTGCAGCTCCTGGAGCAGCCGCCAGTCCATGCGATCCATGCGGGTTTCCGTTCATAAGGCCGTCTCGCGAATCAGATCGTGATCGTAACCCCGCGCGCGCGAACCGGGTCGCGTTCGCCCTTCCCGCCCGCCCCGGAAGCGACGACGATGTGGACATGGACGAGCCCGCATTCCGCACCATCATCGAACCCTTCCGCATCCACTCGGTCGAGCCGATCCGGATGACCACCGCCGCCGAGCGCGCCGACCGCATCGCCGGCGCCGCGTACAACCTCTTCCAGCTCCACGCGGACGACGTCCTCATCGACCTCCTCACCGACTCCGGCACCGGCGCGATGAGCCGCGACCAGTGGGCCGCCATCCAGCGCGGCGACGAGTCCTACGCCGGGTCCCCCTCCTACTTCGTGTTCCGCGACGCCGTGCGCGACCTCTTCGACTTCGAGCACGTCATCCCCGTCCACCAGGGACGCGCCGCCGAGCGCATCCTCTTCTCCGTCCTCGGCGGCCCGGGCAGGGTCGTCCCGAACAACACCCACTTCGACACCACCCGCGCCAACGTCGAGGCCACCGGCGCCGAGGCCGTCGACCTCGTCATCGCCGAGGGCCGCGACCCCGCCTCGCACCACCCCTTCAAAGGGAACATGGACCTCGACGCCCTCGACGCGCTGCTCACCGAGCGCGGCGCCGACGTGCCGTGCGTCTTCGTCACCGTCACCAACAACAGCGGCGGGGGACAACCGGTCTCGCTGGCGAACCTGCGCGGCGTGCGCGCCCTCTGCGACACGCACGGCAAGCCCCTGTTCCTCGACGCCTGCCGCTTCGCCGAGAACGCCTGGTTCATCCGCGAACGCGAAGCGGGCCAAGGCGAGCGCGACGTGGTCGACATCGTGCGCGACATGGCCGCGCTCGCCGACGGGATGACCATGAGCGCCAAGAAGGACCCGATGGGCAACATCGGCGGCTGGCTCGCCCTCGACGACCCGGACCTCGCGCAGGAGTGCCGGAACATGCTCATCCTCACCGAGGGCTTCCCGACCTACGGCGGCCTCGCCGGGCGCGACCTGGAGGCGCTGGCCCAGGGCCTCAAGGAGGTCGTGCAGCACGACTACCTGCGCTACCGGATCACCGCCACCGCGTACCTCGGCGAGGCGCTCCAGAAGGCCGGGATACCGGTGCTCAGCCCCATCGGCGGCCACGCGGTCTACATCGACGCCCGCGCGCTCCTCCCGCACCTCGACCCGCTCCACTACCCGGGGCAGGCCGTCGCCGTGGCCCTGTACGAACTCGGCGGGGTCCGCTCCTGCGAGATCGGCACCGTCATGTTCGGCCGCCGCCCCGACGGCGCCGAGGTCCCCGCGCCGATGGACCTGGTGCGCCTGGCGATCCCGCGCCGCACGTACACGCAGAGCCACATGGACTACGTCATCGAGGTCTGCCAGCGCCTGGCCGAGCGCGCCCACCGGCTCCCCGGCTACCGCATCGTCGACGAGCCGAACGCATTGCGCCACTTCACGGCCCGCTTCGAGCCGATCCACTAGGGTTCGCCCGGGCCGGCCCTCCGGGCGGGCCCGGCGCCCGAACGGGCCGCCGCGGCCCGCAGCCGCTCGGCGAACCCCCGATATCCGTCCATGAAGGACTCGGGCGCCTCGATCGTGAAGCCCGCGTCCAGGGACGCCAGCGCGGCCAGCGGCCACTCCCACGACTCCTGGTGCAGCACGACGCGGGTGCGGCCGCCGTCGAGCGCCGTCACCTCCGCGGTGTCGTGCCGGAACGCCTCCGCGACCGGCCCGGCCGCCTCCTCGACCGTGAACGCCACGACCTCCCGGTTCCGCCTGATCCCCGTCACCAGGTAGTCCAGCGCCGGCGGCGCCGACCGGGACTCGAACCGGTTGGTGGACAGGCGGAGCGCGTCGATCCGGTCGGTGCGGAACACCCGCCAGTCGCCCTTGCCGAGGTCCCACGCCAGCAGGTACCACCGCTGCAGGTGGTGCACCTGCCGGTGCGGCTCGACCCAGCGCGAGGAGGCCGCCCCGTTCGCCCGCCGGTAGTCGAACGCGACGATCTGCCGGTTCGCGATGGCGTCCGCCAGCTCGCCCAGGTACCCGGCGCTCGTGCTCGGGGCCCCCACCTCCCCGGTGTCCAGGCTCGCGCGCAGCCGCGCGATCCGGTGGCGCAGCCGTTTAGGCAGGTACTGCTCGACCTTCCCGTACGCGCGGGTCGCCGCCTCGTCCACCGAGCCCTCGACCGCGCTGCCCGTGGAGGCGAGCGCCGCCAGGCCGAGGAGGATCGCCACCGCCTCGTCGTCCTCCAGCATGAGCGGCGGCATCGCGGCCCCCGCGGTGAGTCGGTAGTGGCCGCCCGGCCCCGGCCGCGTCTCGACCGGGTACCCGTACTCGCGGAGCCGGTCGACGTCGCGGCGCAGCGTGCGCGGGCTGACCCCGATCCGCGCGGCGAGGTCGCCGCCCGCGAACGAGCGGCCGGTCTGGAGCGTCGCCAGGAGTGAGAGCATGCGGCGGGTGACATCGGACATGCCCTCAGTCTGCCCCGAATTGCGGTCAGGATACGACCGCATCTCCGCATAGCGTCGACGCCATGAACGAGCGAATGATCCGCATCCGCGGCGCCAGGTCCAACAACCTCGACTCGATCGACCTCGACGTGCCCCGCGGCGCCCTCACCGTCTTCGCGGGCGTCTCCGGCTCCGGCAAGTCCTCGCTGGTGTTCGACACGATCGCCGCCGAAGCCGGGCACCAGGTCAACGAGACGTACCCGCCGTTCCTGCGCAACCGCCTCCCGAAGTGGACCCGGCCCGAGGCCGACGAGCTCGCGGGGCTCTCGCCGGTCGTCGTCATCGACCAGCGCCGCCTCGGCGGCAACGCCCGCTCCACCGTCGGCACCGTCACCGACGCCTGGACCTACCTGCGGCTCCTGTACTCCCGCATCGGGACCCCGCACCTCGGCGAGTCCAACCGGTTCTCCTTCAACGAGCCCGCGGGCATGTGCCCCGCCTGCTCGGGCCTCGGCGAGACCGTCGCCCTCGCCACCGACCGCTTCCTCGACCTCGACCGGTCCCTGCGCGGCGGCGCGATCCTCCTGCCCGGCTTCGTCGACGGCGGCTACTGGCACGCCAAGTACACCGACATCGGCTCGTTCGACCCCGACACGCCCCTGCGCGAGTGGACCGAGGACCAGCGCCTCGCCCTCCTGCACGGTGGCGCGCACGCCTCCCGCCTCGACCCGCGCCCGCCCGCCTCCTACGAGAGCCTCACCGCCTGGTTCGAGCGGATCTACCTGCGCACCTCCGACGACCTCTCCGATCAGAAGCGCCAGGCCATCGACCGGTTCACCCGCTCCGGCACCTGCCCCGAGTGCGGCGGCGAGCGCCTGAACGCCGAGGCCCGCGCCGTCCGCGTCCTCGGCCGCACCATCGGCGAACTCGCCCTCATGGAGGTCGCCGAACTCGCCGCGCACGTCGCGGCCGTCCACGACCCCGCCGTCGCCCCCGTCGTCGCCGCCCTCGTCGAGCGCCTGCGCGCGATGGACGCCATCGGCCTCGGCTACCTCCACCTCGGCCGCGCCACCGCCAGCCTCTCCGGCGGCGAGTCCCAGCGCATCAAGACCGTCAAGCACCTGGGCTCCAGCCTCATCGAGCTGCTGTACATCTTCGACGAGCCCACCGTCGGCCTCCACCCGCACGACGTCGACGCCATGACCGGCCTCCTGAAGCGCCTGCGCGACAAGGGCAACACCGTCCTCGTCGTCGAGCACGACCCCGCCGTCATGGCCGCCGCCGACCAGATCGTGGAGATCGGCCCCGACGCGGGCGCCGCCGGCGGCCGCGTGGTCTTCCAAGGCACGTACGCGCAGCTCCTCCGCGCCGACACGCCCACCGCGAAGGCCCTCGCCGCCCGCACCCCGGCCCCGCGCACGCCGCGCGAGCCCGCCGGCACCGTCACCGTCGCGCACGCCGCCCGCAACAACCTCCGCGACCTCACCGTCGACGTCCCCACCGGCGTGCTCACCGTCCTCACCGGCGTCGCCGGCTCCGGGAAGTCGAGCCTCGCCGCCGAACTCGTCGCCCAGCACGGCGCGATCGTCGTCGACCAGAAGCCCGTCGGCGCCAACCGCCGCTCGACCCCCGTCACCTACACCGGGATCGCCGCGCCGATCCGCCGGCTCTTCGCCAAGGCCAGCGGCCTGCCCGCCAAGTACTTCAGCGCCAACTCCGAAGGCGCCTGCCCCGACTGCAAGGGCCTCGGCATCGTCTATACCGACCTCGCCTTCATGGACGGCCAGGAGACCGTCTGCGAGACCTGCGGCGGCCGCCGCTTCACCGCCGAGGCGCTGCGCCACCGCGTCGACGGGCTCACCGTCGCCGACGTCGACGCCCTCACCATCGCCGACGCCCTCGACCGGCTCCCCGACCCCGCCATCCGCAAGGGCCTGCGCGACCTCGACCGGGTCGGCCTCGGCTACCTGCGCCTGGGCCAGCCCCTCACCACCCTCTCCGGCGGCGAGTGCCAGCGCGTCAAGATCGCCAAAGAGCTGCGCGAGGCCGCCGCACCGTCCGTGTACGTCCTCGACGAGCCCACCACCGGACTCCACCTGCGCGACGTCGATACGCTCCTCGACGTCATGTCCCAGCTCGTCGACCGCGGCCACACCGTCGTCGTCATCGAGCACCACCTCGACGTGATCCGCAGCGCCGACTGGGTCGTCGACCTCGGCCCCGGCGCGGGCCGCCACGGCGGCCGCGTCCTCTACGAAGGCCCGGTCGCCGGCCTCCGCGACACCCCCACCGCGGCCGCACTCGGCCACCCCTAGCGCCGGTCCCTAGCACCCCGCGGGAGGTACGCGCGGATCGGCCCGTACCTCCCGCGGAGTACGGCGATCGCCCTCTCCGGGCCGATCCGCGCACGAGGCCCCGGCGGCACACTGGCCCGCATGAAAGGGTTCTTCCTGGGGTGGACGCGCTTCGTCGCCGTGCTCCTCGTCCTCCAGATCGCCTTCGCCGGATGGGGCGCCGTCTCCGTGGGCGAGGACCGCACCATGCGCTTCATCGTCCACGTCGCCAACGGCGGCATGATCCTGTTCTGGCTCCTGCTCTCGCTCGTCTTCGCCCTCATCGCCCGGCCCGGCTGGAAGGCCGTCCTCCTGACCGCCCTCTCGCTGTTCATGGTCTTCGCGCAGGGCGCGTTCGCCCACGGCTTCGGCTCCTCCGGCACCCTCGGCGGCGTCGGCATCGCCCTCCACGCCGCCAACGGCCTCGGCATCCTCGCCGTCCAACTGGTCGTCGCCCGCCTCGCCAAGCGGGCCGCCGACGCCAAGCGCGCCGAGTGCGCCGCCCGAATCGAGGTCCCCGCGTGAACACCGCCCTCGCACGAGCCCTGCGCGTCTGGCTGCTGCTCCTGCTCCTGCTGCTCGTCGTCCAGTTCGCGCTGGCGGGCTTCGGGATCGGCTACGGCGGCGGCGTGGGCGACGGCTTCCGCCTCCACTTCCTCAACGGCGACGTGCTCCTCTACGGCTCCGCCGCGGCCGTCGTCCTCGCCCTCGCGGCCAGGACCGGCCGCCGCATCGTGCTGCTGACCGCCCTCGGCACGCTCCTCGTGGCGCTCCAGCACCTCATGGGCCTGCTCAGCGTCCCCGGGACGCCCTGGGGCCAGTCGCTGTTCCTCGTCCACGCCCTGAACGGCCTGGCGCTCATCTTCCTCACGCTCCGGACCGGCCACCTGGTCCGCGACCGCCTCCGCGAGGCCGCGGCCGCCCGCGCCGGATCACTCCACTGAGTCCCAGTGCCGCCGGTGCGCCGACACCGACCACGCCGAGACGCGCTCGGCGTCGGGCTCCGGCGGCAGCGGCGTCCGGCCCGCGTCCAGCAGCGACTCGATCCGGTCCCGCGCGGCTGTGATCTCGGCGAGCACGACGTCGAGGTCCGGCTCGCCGCCCGACTTCACCCGCAGCACCCGCTCGCGGTCGGCCGCGGGCATCGGCAGCGTGAGCGTCGCGTGCTCGGTCATCTCCAGTCCCTGCAACCCGAGCCGGAGCGCATGGGACGCGACCTGGTTTGCGGCCGCGAACGCGGGCCCGGTGTCGGCCCGGTCTGCGAGACTCGCTGGAACGCGCATTCGAGACGACGGAGCCCAGCCATGCGGACACTCATCGCCACGGTCTTCAACTACTCCCTCGACGGCCT
The DNA here is from genome assembly GCF_039531525.1 of Glycomyces endophyticus. Taxonomy (NCBI): domain Bacteria; kingdom Bacillati; phylum Actinomycetota; class Actinomycetes; order Glycomycetales; family Glycomycetaceae; genus Glycomyces; species Glycomyces endophyticus. The sequence goes on along the minus strand of NZ_BAAAQF010000034.1, from coordinate 85,168 downwards.
CCTGGCCGACGAGGGCACCGCCTTCTGGGACTTCTGCTTCAGCCTGCCCGAGAACGAGCACCCGGACGACCCGGGCCAGCTCGAGTTCCTGCGGAACGCGCACGCGATCGTGCTGGGCCGCACCGCGTACGAGGGCATCGCCGCCGCCATGACGACCTCGAACGCCGACCACCCGTTCGCGCGGGTCCTCACCGCCCAGCGCAAGATCGTCTTCTCCACGACCATGGCGACCGCCGACTGGGCGAACACCTCGATCGCCTCGGGCGACACCGCGGAGGAGGTCGACCGGCTGCGCCGGGGCGGCGACGGCTACCTGGTCGTCATGGGCGGCGTGGCCCTCTGGCGCTCGCTCATGGCCCTGGACCTGCTCGACGAGCTGCATGTGAGCATGTTCCCGTACATCGCGGGGGAGGGCACCCGCCTCTTCGACGGCGTGCCGGCGTCCTACCGCCTCGACCTGATGTCCAGCAGCGCCTCGGGCAACGGGATCGTCGAACTCCGCTACGGCAGGCACCGCGGTTGAAGGCCCGCCCGGACCGGGCGGGCCGCGCCGCTCAGGCGTACTGCCCGGCCGTGTAGCCGCCCGCCGGGCTGCCCGCGAGGACGTTGAGCCGGTTGTAGGCGTTGATGACGGCGATGACGGAGATGAGCCCGGCGAGCTGGTCGTCGTCGAACTCCTCGCGCGCGGCGTCCCAGACGCCCGCGTCGATCCCGGTCTGCGCGTCCGCGATGCGCGTGCCCTCCTCGGTCAGCGCCAGCGCGGCCCGCTCGGCGCCGGTGAACGGCACCGCCTCGCGCCAGGCGGCGACGAGGTTGAGGCGGACCGGGTCCTCGCCGGCGTGGACGGCGTCCTTGTAGTGCATGTCGGTGCAGAAGCCGCACCCGTTGATCTGGCTGGCGCGCAGCAGGACCAGGTTCGGGATCTCGGCGGGCAGGCCCGCGCCCTCGACGGCCTTCGCGGCGGAGTTGATGAACTTGACGACCTTCCCGGCGACGGGGCTGGCGTAGAAATTGAAACGCGGTTCCATGTGGCTCTCCTTCTCGGTGGTTCCAGAGGCCTGACGGATCCCGCGGGCCTCGTGTGACCGGAGGTGCCACGCGTCACTTTTCGGGTGGTACAGCCTGCTGCACCGCCCGCCGGACCCCTGGACCCACCCCGGACCCGCCAGGTGACTGCATTGGGGCAGAGGGCGATCGGCCATAGCGTTGAGGGTGTCCGACAAGCACCGAGGAGCCGTCATGAACGACCACCCGCCCACCACCACCGCCCCCGCGCCGCACCAGGTCGCGGGCGGCCACTACAAACTCACCACCACCGTGCTGTGGATCGCCCTCGCCGGGGGGATGGTGCTCAACATCGGGCTCCAGTCCGCCGGCCTGTGGGTCCTCGCGGTCCCGTTCGGCCTCCTGGCCCTCGGCAGCGCCGCGGGCCTCGTCGCCCGCGCGATCGTGACCGGCAAGCGCCGGTGAAGGGCCTGACCGCACTGCGCGGCGAGCGCCGGGCGGACCCGACCAGGGCGCCGGCGCTCGAACTCCGCGAGGTCACCAAGACCTACGACGGCGCGCACACCGTCCTCGACCGCGTCTCCCTCGAGGTCCGGCGCGGCTCGTTCCTCGCGATCATGGGCCCTTCGGGGTCCGGCAAGTCGACCCTGCTGCACTGCGCGTCCGGCATGGACGACCCCACGAGCGGGGAGGTGCGCGTCGGCGGCCGCCGCCTCTCCGGCCTCAACGAGACCAAACGGACCCTGCTGCGCCGCAAGCACATCGGGTTCGTCTTCCAGTCGTACAACCTCATGCCCTCGCTCACCGTCGAGGAGAACCTGACGCTCCCGCTGCGCCTGTCCGGCGCGACCGCCGACGGCGGCTGGCTGGGGCACCTGGTCGAGCGGGTCGGCCTCGCCGGGCTCCTCGACCGCCGGCCCGCCGAGCTCTCCGGCGGCCAGCAGCAGCGCGCCGCCATCGCCCGGTCCCTCGCCGCCCGGCCCGACGTCCTCTTCGCCGACGAGCCGACCGGCGCGCTCGACCTCGACACCGCCGCCGACGTCCTCGACCTGCTCCGCGAGCTCGCCGACGAGTGGGAGCAGACCGTCGTCATGGTCACCCACGACCCGGCCGCCGCCGCCCGCGCCCACGCCGCCTGCGTCGTCGCCGACGGCCGCATCGACGCCTACCTGGACCACCCCACCGCCGACGACCTCGCCCACCGCCTCACCGCCCTCGGCCGGCGCTGACACCGCAGGAACCCTCCGCGGCACGCCGTCTCGCCGCACTGCCGCGCTCGCGCCCACTCAGATCCGCACCCGACGACACCGGCGCGGCCCCGCACCCGGCTCGGACTTCCGCACCACCCGAGCCGACCCCGCCGGCATCGCCACCGACCGCGATCCCGACCCGCCGCCGCCCCATGCCGCACACCCGTTCACCACCACCCCAGGAAGGCGCTGACGATCATGCCCGCAACCCTCCCCACGGGCCGCCTCGGCATGGCCGGGCCCTCGCTCCGCATGGCCCGGCGCCGCCTCCCCGGCCTCGTCGCCGTCGGCCTCGCCGTCGCCGGCGGCGCCGCGCTGCTCACCGTCGCCGCCGTCCTCGCCCAGACCGGCCTCACCTCCCACCTCGGCCCCCAGCGCCTCGCCGACGCCGACATCCTCGTCGCCGCCACCCAGACCCACCCCGTCCCCGAGGACGTCGACCTGGCGCTCCCCGAGCGCGAGACCGTCGACGCGGGCCTCCTCGACACCGTCGCCGCCGTCCCCGGCGTCGAAGCGGCCGTCGCCGACGTCGCCTTCGCCGCCCGCATCGACGAGCCCGCCCTCGGCGCCGCCGACGGCCACGCCTGGGACACCGCCGCGCTCACCGGCGCGGCCCTCGACGGCCGCGCGCCCGGCCCCGACGAGGCCGTCCTCGACACCGCGACCGCCGACGCAGCAGGCCTCACGATCGGCGACACCCTCCAGGTCACCACCCCCACCGGCACGACCGGCCTCCGCGTCACCGGCCTCACCGACGCCCCCGGCCTCCACACCGACGCCGCCACCGCCCGCGCCCTCGCCGGACTCGACGCCGACGAAGCCGACTTCATCGCCGTGCGCGCCGAACCCGGCGCCGACGCCGAGACCGTCGCCGCGGCACTGCGCGACGCCCTCCCCGCACTCGACGTCGCCACCGGCGACGCCCGCGGCGACGTCGAACGGCTCGCCGAGGCCACCGCCACCGGCGACCTCGTCGCCCTCGCCTTCTCCATGGGGGGCACCATCGTCCTCCTCGTCGGCTTCATCACCGCCGGAGCGCTCGGCGTCGCCGTCGCCGGCCAGCGCCGCGACCTCGCCCTCCTGCGCGCCGTCGGCGCCACCCCGCGCCAGGTCCGCCGCCTCATCGCCGCCCAGGCCAGCGCCGCCGCCGCGGTCGCCCTCGTTCCCGGCATCGCCGCCGGCCACCTCCTCGCCGGAGCCTTCACCGGCTTCCTCGCCGACTCCGGGATGCTCCCCGCCGGACTCCCGCTGGCGCGCGGACCGATCGGCCCCCTCGCCGTCGCCGCCGTCCTCCTCCTCACCGTCCAGGTCGCCGCCCGCGGCGCCGCCCGGCGCACCTCCCGCCTGCCCGCCACCGCCGCGGTCGCCGAGTCCCGCGTGGAGCCCGCGGCCCCCGGCCCGGTCCGCACCACGATCGGCTTCATCCTGCTCATCGCCGCCGCCGCGCAGTCGATCCTGCCGCTCGCCGTCCCCGGCGAGACCGCCTTCATCGCCGCCGTCACCGCCACGCTCACCGCCGTCATCGGCTTCGCCCTCGCCGGCCCGGTCCTCGTCGGCCTCCTCACCCGCCGCGCCGCGAAGCGCCTCGACGCGCACACGCCCGCACCGATGTGGCTGGCGGTCAAGAACAACCGCGCGTATGCCCGCCGCACCGCCGGGGCCGTGGCGGTCCTCGCGCTGGCCGTGGGCCTCACCATCACGCAGGTGTTCTCGCAGACCACGTACACCGCGGTCACCGCCGCGGAGATCGAGGCGGGCGCGACCGCCGACGCCACCGTCACCGGCCCCGTGTCCGCCGCCGACCTCGCCGCCCTGGGGGAGGAGCCGGGCGTGGACGCCGCCGTCGGCGTCGCGCAGACGACCGTCCTGCGCGCCCTCGGCGACGGCGGCGTCGAGTCCTTCCCCGCGCTCGCCTTCACCCCCGGCGTGGGCGCCGTCGCCGACCTCGGCGCCGCCGCAGGCGACCTCGCGGACCTGCGCGGCGACACCGTCGCCGTCAGCGCCGCCTCCGCTCGCCTCTGGGGCGTCGACGTCGGCGACCGCGTCGACCTCGTCCTCCCGAACGGCACCGAGGCGAGCCCCGAGGTCGTCGCGACCTACGAGCGCGGCTTCGGGTTCGGCTCGATCGTGCTGGCCGCCGACCTCCTCGACGGGCCCCGCTTCTACGACGCGGCCCTCGTCGCGGGCGACGCCGGCGCCGTGTCCGCCTGGGCCGCAGCCGTACCCGGCCTCGCCGTCGCGACCGGCGCGGCGGTCCCGCAGGCCCCCGCCGGGATGACGCCCGACCAGTGGATCAGCCTCATGGCGACGCTCGCCATGACCGGCTACGTGCTCCTCGGCACCGCCAACGGCCTCGTCGCGGCCACCTCCCGCCGCCGCACCGAGTTCGCGTCGCTGCGCGCCGTCGGGGCCACGCCCCGCCAGGTCCAGGCCATGGTCACCCGCGAGGCGCTCGTGACGGCCGCCGTCGCGGTCGGCGCGGGACTCGCGTTCTCGGTGCTGCCCATGGCGATCCTCGGCCTGGGCTTCCTCGGGAAGCCGTGGCCGCAGGGACCCCTGTGGGTCATCCCCGCGACGGTCGCCGTCGCGGTCCTCATCGCCTGGGCCGCCACGGCGATCCCGACGCGCCGGGCTCTGGCGGGCCCGCCGACGGCGGCGCTGGCGGTGGACTAGCGGCGCGCTTCGGCTACCGCTGGTACTTGAGCAGCCGCTTCAGCCCCGCGGGGTCGCGCTGCGCCGGCACCGCCAGCGCGGCCTCGATCCGGGGCCGCGCGGCGTCGACGTCGAGGTGCGCGCCGATCGCGACCAGCTCGCCGCCGCCCTCGACGGGGTGCGCGGCGAGGTCGATCCGGTCGCCCACCACGTGGACCACGAAGCCGCGCAGCCGGTCTCCCGATGCCACGGTGAACGTGCCCTTCATCCGGTACGCGCCCGGCGGCGGGTCCTCCAGCAGCGCGAGCAGCGCCCCGGGGTCGACGGGCCCGGCCGCCCGGACCGTCACGGCCCGCGCGTGCGCGTGATCGCCCGCGTGCGCGTGCGCCTCCCGTGCCAGCGCGGCGAGCGGCAGCTCGTCCTCGGGGTCGGTGACCGAGGCGGTGTCGTAGACCAGCGCCGGGTCGACCCGGCCGTTCGAGGTGCGCACCAGGTGGATCTCGGGGTTGACGGCGAGGATGCGCGCCTCGATCGCCGCGATCGCGTCCTCGGCCCCCGCCTCGGGCAGCCGGTCGATCTTGTTGACGACCGCGAGCGTCGCGGCCTTGAACCGGACCGGCGGCTGGTCGCTGCGGTCGACGGTGTTGAAGTACTCGACGGCGTCGACCACGTCGACCACGCCGCCCGCGCGGATGCGCTCGGCCTCGCTGAAGTGGATCATCTTCGCGATGACCCCGGGCTCGGCGATCCCGCTCGCCTCGACGATGACCACGTCGAGGCCGAACCTCGGATCGGTGAGCTTCTCCAGAGCCGCGTCGAGCCCGCTCAGGTCCTCGATGCAGCACAGGCACCCGCCCGCGATCGACACCGGCTCGTCGATCTGCCCGGTCACGAGCCCCGCGTCGACGTTCACCTCGCCGAAGTCGTTGACGATCACCCCGACCCGCGCCCCCGGCTGGCACAGCAGGTGGTTGAGCAGCGTCGTCTTCCCCGCGCCCAGGTACCCCGTCAGCACCACCACCGGCACCCGCTTCTCCACGCCCGCCCCCTCGTTCCGCCGACTCCAGAGCGACATGGGACCACACGCCCCGCGCCCGCCCGCCATCGGCCGGGGCCGCGAGTCGGCCCGGCGACGATTCGCGCGCCTCCTCGCGACCGATCAGCCGAAGCGCTCGGCCGCCCTGGCCTTCGCCTTGGCGGCCTCCTCTTCGCGGTCCTTCGGCGCCGCCGTGGTGACCAGGGCGTCGAGGAGCTCCCTGGTGGCCTCGGCGACCGCCGCCACCGCCTTGTCGAAGGCCTCCTCGTTGGCCTTCGAAGGATGGGTCGAACCACTGAGCTTGCGCACGTACTGCAAGGCGGCGGCCTCGACCTCCTCGTCGGTGGCGGGCGGCTCGAAGTTGAACAGGGTCTTGATACTGCGGCACATGCCCCTAACATGCCACGGCGCACCGACATTCGGGCCCGGTGCGAGAGCATCCGCCGCCGCGGCGGCGATCCTGATCCTGCGCCGCTCACTCCGACCACGCCGACGTCGCCGCGATCAGCCCCTCCCAGCGCCGGACGCCGCTCCCGCCGGCCGCCCAGCGCTCGTTGAAGTCCCGGTACGCCTCGCAGCGCGCGACCATCGCGGCCCGCCGCACGGGCCACGCCGGGACCGGGAGGCCCCAGGCGGCGTGCAGCTCGGGGATCGCGGCGACGTCCTCCGCGTGGTGGGTCCGCACGACCCATTCGCACCACGCCAGGTCGGTGACCGGGTCGCCGTAGTACGAGAACTCCCAGTCCAGGACCGCCGTCACCGTGAACGCCACCGGATCGATCAGCACGTTGTTCGGCCCGAAGTCGCCGTGCACGAGCCCGGTCCCGGCGGGTGCGGGGGCGTCGCGCATCAGCCGCAGCACCTCGCCGCAGGCCCGCATGACCCCGACGGCGCGCCCCGCCTTCATCAGCTCCTGGCCGTGCACGCCGGCGACGAAGCCCATCCGCACCGACTCCGCATCGGACCCCAGCAGCGGCGGCACCGGCACCACGCCGGCGAGCTCCCCGAGCATCCGCCGCTCCCGCTGGCACCGCGCCGCCGCGTCCGGGCCGTCGTATCGCTTGACCACGGTCCGGCCGTCGCCGACCGTGCGATTGGTGTATCCGTGTCGAAGCGGCTCCATCCCGCCATCCTCGCCGCGCCGTCAAGCCGATTCGGCGTCCAGGTCCGCGAGCTTGCCCCGGACGTCGGCCGCAGCGGTGTGCCCGAGGTCGGTGAGGATAGCGAGGGCGTCGCGCCATGCCTCGCGGGCGGCGTCCGGGTCGCCGGAGGAGCGGTGGAGGTCGCCCAGGCACGCGAGCGCCTCGCCCTCGCCGATCCGGTCGCGGAGCTCGCGGTTGCGGTCGAGGGTCAGGCGGTAGTAGCCGCGGGCCCGCGCGAAGTCGCCGAGCCGGTGGTGGACGAGGCCGAGGCTGTCCCACACCTTCGGCTCCAGGACGCCGCGCTCCCTGGGGTCGAGGTCCCGGCACGCCTCGAGCGCCCTCTCGCAGTAGACGAGCGCCTCGTCGTACTCCCCGAGCATCGCGTGGAACCAGCCGACGACGTTCAGTCCGCGGGCCACCCCGGTCCGGTTGCCCGCCGTCTCGAAGAGCGCCAGGAACCGCCGCGAGTGGTCGAGGGCCTCGGCGTACCGCTCCTGCTGCCCGTCGAGGACGGCCAGGCTGTTGTACGTCGCCGCCTGCCCCACGAGATCGCCGGTCTGCAAGGACAGCTCCAGCGACCGCAGCAGGTGCGTACGGCTGTCGTCGAACCTGCCCATCCTGGTGGCGCTCCACGAGAGGGCGCGGTGCATGTGGGCCTGCGCGGTGGGTGCTCCCAGCCGCTCCGCCGCGGCCAGGGCGGCGCGCTGGAGGCCGCCGTGCTCGCCCAGGCGGCCCTCGGCGGTGAAGAACCCGAACAGCGCCCACGCCGCCTGCCAGACCCGCACGTCGAACTCGCCGGGCGCCTGGTTGACGGCAATCGCGCTCATGCCCGCGTGCTCCGCCTCGAACCACGCCAGCGCCGCACCTCGCTCCGCCAGGCGTTCGGGGGAGGACCCGGGGCACGGTTCGCCGAGCGGCAGGGCCAGCTCGTGCGTACTGGGCCGGAGCAGGTTCGCCGCCGGGTATGCGGTGTGCACGTAGTGGTCGAGCAGGCGCCGCACCGCCTCGCGGCGCTCGTCGGCGGTGTCGGTGCGCGCGGCCAGCGCCGCGGCGTGGTCGCGGGCGAGGTCGTGGAAGGCGTACCGCCCGTGGGCGTCCTCCGCGAGCAGGTTGGCGCGGACCAGTTCCAAGAGCGGTCCGCGGAGGCCGTCGGCGTCGAGGCCGGTGAGCGCGGCCGCGAGTGCGGCCGAGGCGTCCGGCCCGGGGTGCAGGCCGAGGAGCCGGTAGGTCCGCTGCGCCGCCGCGGTGAGGTGCCGGTAGGACCAGTCCATCACGGTGGCGACCGAAGTGGACGGATCGGCCGGTCCGGCGTGCAGGTGCCCCAATCGGTCCCCGCCGAGGACCCGGGCGTACTCGCCGATCGAGGACGTGCGGGCGTGGTGGGTGCGGAAGTTCGCCGCCGCGATGCGGATCGCCAGCGGTAGCCGCCCGCAGGCCGCGGTGAACGCGGCGACCGGCGCCTCCTCGGCGCCCCGCGACAGGCCCAGCAGGTGCCGTGCCAGCGACGCGGCCTCGCCCGCGGTGAGCGCGTCGAGCGCGATCCCGGTGATGCCGGAGTGCGTGGCGCGCAGCCCGTCCAGCCGGTTGCGGCTGGTGACGACCACCAGGCAGCTCGGCTCGTCCGGCAGGAGCGGACGGACCTGCGGCTCGGCGTGCGCGTTGTCGAGGACCACGAGCAGCCGGCGTCCGCGGAGCCCCTCCCGGTACCTCGCGGCGAGTGCCTCCGGTGCGGCGGGCAGCGTCTCGGGGTCGGCGCCGAGCTGCTCGAGCAGCCGGGCCATCGCCTGCTCGGGGCCGAGCGGTGGCGCCTCGGCGTACCCGTTCAGGTTCACGTAGAGGCATCCCTCGGCGAACCGCGACCGCGCGGCCCGGCTCCGGGCCCAGTGGACGGCCAACGCGGTCTTCCCCACGCCGCCGATGCCGGTGAGCGCGGCGATGACGACCGCGCGGCCGCGATGGTGCTCGCGCAGCAGGCGGTCGAGTCGCCGCAGCTCCTCGCCCCGGCCGGTGAACGCCCGGTCGCCCGGCGGCAGGGCGCGGTCGGGCCAGTCGGCGACGGGCGGGGGCGCGTTGAGCGAGGTGCCGGTCAGGCGCCGGCGCACCTCGTCGAGCTCGACGCGCTGGCGCAGTGTCAACCCCAGCCGCGGGTTGCTCAGGAGCAGGTCGAACCGGTCGGGCTCGTCCCCGGTCGGGGGCCGGGGGAGGTGCTCGCCCTTGAGCCAGTAGTAGACCGTCACACGGCTGACGTGCTCGGTGGACTCCGCGAGCTCCCGCACGGTGCAGCCGGAGTCGGCGATGCGTGCTCGCAGCCACGCGCCGAGCCGGGCGGGGGTGTCGAGCCGCGCGAACTCCCCGTCCCCGGAGCCGCGCCCGGCGAGCCAGGACCGCACGACCTCCTCGCCGACGCCCAGTTCGCGCGCGACCTGGGCGACCGACCGGCCGGTGCCGGCGAGGTGGGCCGCGAGCCAGGAGCCGAGCCTGGCGGCGGTGTCGTGTGCGGGACGCGACGTCACTGAACGTGCCTCCGTCGGGGCGGGCGCCGGTGCGCCGAGAACGGGTTCAACGTAGTTCAACGGACTCTACTCGCGAACGCCCGCAGCGGGTTCAATGGCGCAGTCCGCTTTCCCCCCTTGCGGACCGGGACGATCCAGAGGAGACGCATGCCAGAGCAGGCCGCCAGGTTCCGCGACGTGTTCTCCGTCGGCGAGTTCAGGGTGCTCTGGATCGCCCAGACCCAGTCGCGCATCGGCGACCAGTTCGCCCGCGTGGCGCTGGCGCTGCTGGTCTTCGACCGCACCTCCTCGGCTGCCCTCACCGCGCTCGTGTACGCCTCCACGTACCTGCCGCCGCTGCTCACCGCGCCTTTGCTGGCCGGTCTCGCGGACCGGTACTCGCGGCGCACCGTCATGGTCGCCGTCGAACTGATCCGCGCCGTCCTCATCGGACTCATGGCGGTCCCCGCCGTGCCGCTGCCGCTGCTCGCCGTCCTCGTGGTCGCGGTGTCGTGCCCCGACCCGCTGTTCTCCGCCGCCCGCATCGCGACCCTCCCTCAGGTGCTGCCCGGGGCGAAGTACCAGGTCGGCATGAGCATCGCCTCCTCCACCGACGGCATCGCGCAGATCGCTGGGTTCGCCCTCGGCGGCGTCATCGTGGCGGCCACCGGTAGCCCCCACCTGGTGCTCGCGATCGACGCCGCCTCGTTTCTGGTCTCGGCCGCGCTCCTGCGCTGGGGCCTCGGTCCCCACCGGCCCGAGACCGACGGGAACGCCGCGCCTCGGAGGGAGTTCGCGTTCGCCGGGATCAGGCTCGTGGCGCGGGACCGGAACCTCATGGGCCTGGCCGCGCTGGTGTGGATGTTCGGGCTGTTCGTCGTCCCCGAGGCGATGGCCGCCCCGTATGCCGCCGAGATCGGTGCGGGGGAGGCCGCCGTCGGCATGCTCATGGCCGCCGACGTGGTCGGCATGGTGATCGGCGGGCTGCTGGTCGCCCGGCTCGGCACGGACCTGCGGCGGCGGCTGACGGTGCCGCTCGCGTTCGCCGCCGGGCTCCCACTGGTCGCCACGCTCCTCTCCCCGGGCCTGCCGGTCACGGTCGGCCTCTGGGCCCTCTCCGGTCTGGCGTCGAGCTACCTCGTGCTCGCGCAGGTCAGGTTCGTGCAGCGGGTGCCCGACGGCATGCGCGCCCGAGCGGTCGGCTTCGCCGCCGCGGGTCTCCAGACCGCCCAGGGCCTCGGGATGGCGACCGCGGGCGCCCTCGGCGAGGCGGTGGCCCCGTCCGCGGCGATCGCGGCCTGCGGCGCCGCGGGCTCGGTGGGCGCGCTCGTCGTCGCCCTCGCATTCGGTCTCGTCGGACGGGACGGGACGCACACGCCCGAGCGGTCTCAGGACCGCGCGGAACCGAGCCGGATCTGAGAGAGGAGGAGCCATGACGAACAACCACGTGCAGAAGGACAGCGCCTGGAGCTAGGGCCTGCGTGCGCGAGAGGGGCCCCGCCGCGCGGCGGGGCCCCTCTCGTCCATCCTTGTCGAACCGGGCGTCGCGGGGGAGTGGTGCGCGGCGCCCGCACGGGCTAACGCCCAGTCACGAATCCTCATGTCGACTCCTTTCCACCGGGGCGCCAAGGGAAACGGGCGCCCGGTCCCCTGATACTGCCGGGCCCCGCGCCCCCGGAGCGGTTTCCGAACGAAACCGAACGGCGCGCCGCCTCGCGGCGACGAGGACGGCCGGCGCCCCAGGCGAGAGGCGCCGGCCGGTCCTTCCTCAGGGAGTGTCAGTTCGTGACGATCGCGGCGGCGGGCAGCAGCTCCAAGACGCCGCCCTGGATCGAGTTGTCCGGGCTCTCGCCCTGGATCGAGTTGTCGGGAGCGCCCGGCGGGGCCTCGCCGACCACCGCGGTCGCCGGGGAGCCGTCCGGGTTCAGGACCGCCGCTCCCGAGGCGTCGAGGACGCCGACCGTGTCGCCCGCGCTCGGGAACGCGGCGGGCGCGGCGGCGGCGCTGAGGGAGTAGTCCGGCAGCCAGTGGTGGCCCGACCAGAGCGAGCCGCCGAACCAGTTGTTGTTCCACGCGTAGCCGGTGCCCATGGTGCCGTACCAGCCGGTGCCGCAGTAGGGGAGCCCGGGCATCCACGCCTCGATGATGAACTGGTTCGTCGAGCCCTGGTTGTACGCCCAGTCGGTGTAGGCGCACAGGTACCAGGCGCTGCCGTTCCACGCGTAGATCTCGATCTTCGCGGCGATGTAGCCGCCGGGCCGGTCGTGCGTCTTCGCGCACGGGTAGGAGCCCCACGGAGTGCCCAGGACCGTGTAGGTCTTGGTGTCCACCCGCGAGTAGCCGCCGCCGTCGCCGTGCGAGATCTCCGCCCGCACGTTCGTGCACAGGTCGTTGCTGCGGTAGACCTCGCCCTCCTGGTACACGTAGTGCGCCGACGCCGGCGACGCCGCGAGCAGGACGAACGCCATCGCGCCCGCGGCGGCCGCCGTCAGCGCCCGCACGGGCCGGGCCCAGTCTCGAATGCTCATGTCACATCCTTTCCGTCAGGGCGCCAAGGGGACTGTCTGCGCCCGACCCGTCGAGCGTGCGCCCGGTCCCGCGCCTCCTGGCGGTTCCCGAACGAAACCGAACGGCCGCCTCGCGCACGCGGCCCCGTCGCAGGGGCGGGATACGATCGCAGCTCCCGAAGCGCGCTCGCGCGAGGTCTCGAGGAGGCGTGGTGGCACGGGAACGGACCGACCCGAGGTCGATCCAGGTCCTCGACGACCTGGCCGGGTACCTGCGCGAACTCCGCGCGGACGCGGGAGGCACGCCCTTCCGCAAGATCCGCGCCGACATCCGCGCGCTCAACCGGCGACGGTCCCTTCCGGACGAACCGCCGTCGCTGTCGGCCCTCCACGGCTACTTCCAGAACGGCCGCGTGCGCATGGACCCCGGCACCGTCCTCGACGTCGCCCGCGTCCTCGGCCTCGACGCCGAGGGACTCGACGCCCTCGAACAGGCCTGCCGCCGCGTCCTCGACCGCGCCAACCGCTCGCACATCGTCGCCACCCGCGGCGCCGTCCCCGCCCCGACCGCCCGCTTCACCGGCCGCCGCGCCGAACGCGACCGCATCGCCGCCCTCGTCGACGCCGCCCGCGCCCGCGGCGAGGCCGCCGTCGTCGCCATCGAGGGCATGGCCGGCATCGGCAAGACCGAACTCGTCCACCAGACCGCCCGCGACCTCATCGACGCCGGCCGCACCGACGGCACCCACCTCTACGCCGACCTCCGCGGCTACGACCCCCTCGAACCGCCCGCCGCACCCGACGCCGTCGTCCGCGGCCTCCTCGGCCACCTCGGCGTCCCCGGCCGCCGCATCGACACCCTCACCCCCGCCGCCCGCGCCGCGCTCCTCCACCGCGAACTCGCCCCCCGCCGCGCGCTCATCGTCCTCGACGACGCCGCCGACGCCGCGCAGCTGCGCCCCCTCCTCCCCAAGGCCCCCGGCTGCATCGCCCTCGTCACCAGCCGCCGCCGCCTCACCGACCTCGCCGCCGCCCGCCTCCCGCTCGACACCGTCGCCCCGCGCGAAGCCCTCGACCTGCTCAGGCGCTACGACCCCACCGGCCGCCTCGACGCCTCCCCGGCCGACGCCGCCGCGCTCATCGACCTGTGCCGCAGCCTCCCCCTGGAACTCGCCGCCGTCGGCCGCCAGCTCGCCAACAAGCCCGACTGGGAGCTCGGCGACCACGTCGAGCGCCTGCGCCGCGTCCCGCCCCACGAGCACAGCGGCCCCGTCCTCGCCCTCTCCTACGCCGGACTCCCCGAACCCGCCCAGCGGCTCTTCCGCCTCCTCGCCGTCCACCCCGGACGCCGCTTCACCGGCGCCGACGCCGCCGCCCTCGCCGGCGACGACGTCGACGGCGCCCTCGCCCGCCTCTACGACGAGAGCCTCCTCCTGCGCCGCGGCGACGGCCCCTACGAGTTCCACGACTCCGTGCGCGCCTACGCCACCGAACTCGCCCACCGCGAAGACCCCGCCAGCCGCCAGCGCGCCGCCGTCGGCCGCCTCCTCCGCCACTACCGCGACCGCCTCGACGCCTCCGGCGACGCCGCGACCGCCTGGGCCGGCGCCGAACGCGCCGACCTCCTCGCCTGCCTCCACACCGGCGGCCACGATGAAGCCGTCGCCGCGCTCGCCGGCCTCCTCAACCGCCGCCTCCGCCTCCTCGGCCACTACGGCGACGCCCGCATCTGCAACCGCCGCCTCCTGCTCGTCGCCCGCCGCGCCGGCAACGCCGCATGGGAGGCCGACGCCCTCGCGGGCCTGGCCGAGATCGACCGCCTCACCGGCCGGTTCAGCGCCGCCACCGACGGCTTCACGGCCGCGCTGCGCCTGCGCCGCCGCCTCGGCGACCGCGCGGGCGAGGCCGACGCGCTCCGCGGGCTCGCCCAGGCCGCGTCCAACCACGACTACCCGGCCGCCGCGCGCCGCTACCGCGCCGCGCTGGCGATCCACCGGGACCTCGGGAACCGGGTCGGCGAGGCCGAGGCGCTGTGGGGCCTGGCCGAGATCGCGATGTCCGTGGGGCACTTCAGCGCCGCCGGGACCCACGCGGCGGCCGTCGCCGCCATCTGCCGCGACATCGGCAACCGGGTCGGCGAGGCGTACGGCCTGCGGGCGCTCGGCGACGTGGCCGTCGAGGTGGGCGAGTTCGACACGGCGCGGGACCACTACCGGCGCTCGCTGGCGCTCTGCCGCCGCACCGGCAACCGACGCGGGTCTGCTAACGCCCTGCGCGGCTTGGGGACCGCCGCGTTCCGCGCGGGCCGCACCGACCGGTCCGAGACGCTGCTGCGCCGGGCCCTCGACCGCTACCGGGCCATCGGCGACGTCGCGGGGGAGGCCGACGCGCTCCGCGGCCTCGCCGAGACCGCCGTCGCCCGCGGCGACGCCGACGCCGCCGAGCGCGGGTTCCGCCGGGCCCTGGCGATCTACCGCGAGACCGGCGACCGCCACGGCCAGGCGCACGTCCTCGCCGGCCTGGGCCACTGCGCCCGCCTCGCCGCCCGCCCCGCGCGCGCCGACCAGTACTGGCGCCAGGCGCTCGCCCTCGCCGAGCGCCACGGCCTGCTCCTGGCCGCCGAGATGCGCCGGGCCCTCGCCGACCCCGCCCCGAGCGCACCCGTCCCGTTACTTTCCACAGGGGAGACGCGCGTCCTGCTCCCCGCCACCGCCTCCTCTCCAGCGGGCCCGCGCTGCGCCTCGGTGCCCGATCGGGGCGAAGCCGAGACCCGGGAGCGGACCGGCGGCGCGGGGCGCGGTCCGTCCGGACGCGCCTTCGGTCCGCCCCCTTCGTCTCGCTCAGTCCCGCATCCCCGCCCAGCCGACCCTGGTCCGCTCCCTTCGCTTCGCGCAGTCCCCGCGTCCCCGCCCGGCCGCCCCCTCGCCGCCGGGAGAGTGAACGTTCATCCTTGTGCCAAGATGGTCTCCAGTCGAGAAAGGAGGCCCGCCGGATGACCGAGGTCCCGAGCGCCCGCAGGCGGCCGACGATCCGGGAGGTCGCGCGCCTCGCGGGAGTGTCCCACCAGACCGTCTCGCGCTACCTGCGGTCGAGGGAGGGGCTCAAGCCCGGCACCCTCGAACGCATCGACGCGGCCGTGCGCGAACTCGACTACCGTCCCAACCTGCTCGCGAGGTCCATGCGCACCAAGCGGACCGGGCGTCTCGCGGTGCTCATGCCGAACATGGTGAACAACCCCGCGCCCCTGCTCCGCGGCGCCGCGGGCGCGGCGCACGAGGCGGGGTTCACCGTCGAGGTCGTCGCCCCCGAGGGCGGCGCCGAGGAGCGCACCGCGCGCCTGCTCGAACTCGCCGACTCCGGGCAGGTCGAGGGCATCCTGGCACTGGCCCCGATCCTGCCCGCCGCTGAGACGCGGCTCCACGGCGACGCGACCGTCATCGTCTCGGCCGACTTCGACGACGAGATGCGCGGCCTCGGCGAGCTGTCCGAGGCCGGGCCCGTCTACGAACTGGTCCAGGGCCTGGCCGAACTCGGCCACCGCCGCCTGTTCCACGTCGCGGGCGACCTCGGATTCGCCTCGGCCCGAGCGAGGAAGGCCGCCTACCTCGACGCCGTCGAGCGGCTCGGCCTCGAATCGGTCGGCGTCTACGACGGCGGGTACCGGGCCGAGGCCGGCGTCGAGGCCATGCGCTCCCTCCCTGCCGGCCGCCTCCCGACGGCCGTGATCGCCGCCAGCGACGGCATCGCCGCGGGCGTGATCCGCGGGGCCCGGGACCGCGGCCTCGAAGTGCCGCGCGACCTCAGCGTCACCGGCTGGGACGACCTCGAGATCGGCCGCTTCATGCCGCCCTCGCTCACCACCGTCCACGTCGACCTCGAAGGACTCGGCCGCCGCGCCATGATCCGCCTGGTCGCGGCCCTCTCCGGCCGTGAACTCGCGCCGCCCCCGCGCCCGCTCAACCAGGTGGTCTGGCGCGAGTCGACGGCCGTCGCCCGCACGGTCTGAGCCCGTCCGGGCAAGCGCCGCATTGACAATGCGCGGCGATGTCACTAGTTTGAGCGGAACGCGATAGTGAACGATCACTAAAGACGTCGATCCGAACGACCTCGACCGAGGTCCGAGGCGGGATCGACGCGGCGAAGCGACTTGACGCAGTGAGGGATGGCCCGCGCGCCCGGTACCGGGCGCGCGGGTTCACTCGGCGGCGGGCGGGTCGGCCGCGAACCGGCCGCGCTTCTCGGCCGGCCGCTCCTCGAACCGCTCCAGGTGCGGGGCGAGCTCGTCGGTGAGCAGGAGGTCGGACCGGGTCTGGCCGTCGCGGTAGGCCGCGCGGCCGACCATGTGCGCGGCGACGGGCGCGGTGGCGAGCTGGAAGAACGCGATGAGGACCATGGTCGTGACGTCGACGACCGTGGCGATCCGGATCGCGCAGCCGGTGAGCATCAGCAGCAGGCCGAGGACCTGCGGCTTGGCCGCGGCGTGCATGCGGCTGAGCAGGTCCGGGAACCGGAGCAGGGCCACACCGGCGGCCAGGCTGAGGAGGGCCCCGGTGACCATGCAGACCGCGGCGACGGCGTCGAGGACCCCTTGGAGCGTCACTGCTGGCGCTCCTTGGTGACGAAGCGGGCCACGCTGACCGCGCCCGTGAAGCCCAGCAGCGACACCACCACCAGGACCGGGAGGGCCGTGGGGTCGCGGGTGAACGCGGCCTCGGCGGCGATCGCGGTGACGGTGACGGCGAGGAGCACGTCCGTGGCGACGATCCGGTCCAGTGTGGTCGGTCCGCGCACGATCCGGACGAGCGTCATGGCGCAGGCGGCGGTGAGCAGGACGGCGATGGCGACGGCGGCGACGGTCATGTCGCGGGCTCCTCTCGGGGGGCGTTCACCGCGCGCAGCTCGGCGTCGGAGCCGACGGCCCGGATGAGCCGCGCCTCCAGGCGCAGGACCTCGGCGCGGAGGTGTTCGAGGTGCTCGGCGTCGCGGACGCCGAGCATGTGGATGTACAGGGTCCCGGTCTGCTGGTCGGCCTCGGCGATGAGGCTGCCGGGCACGAGCGAGACGGCCTCGGCGACGAGCGTCATGTTCAGGTCGGTCGTGACCCGCAGCCGCACTGCGACGATGGCGCTCTTCGGCTCCCCGGGCCGGAACGCGAGGAACGCGACCTGGAAGCTCGCGACCACGAGGTCGGCGAAGAACCGCGCGAAGAACCGGACGGCGCCGAGCGGGCGGATGCGCCCGCCGAACGTCACCGCCGGCAGCGGGAACACGACCAGGAGCGCGACGGCGACCAGCGCCCCGGAGATGGTGTTCAGCCAGGTGAAGGCGCCCCACAGGAGGTTCCACACCAGGACGAGGCCGACGACGGCGGTGATCCGGGAGCGCAGCCGCTGGCGCCGGGTCGGCGCGGGCCCGTTCACGGCGCACCGTCCGGGAAGACCGCCTCGATGTACGGGGTCCGCAGGAGCAGGTCGCCCGCGGCCTCCGAGGTGAGGTCGAACAGGGGCCCGGCGACCACGGTCAGCGCGATGCCGAAGGCCACCAGCGCGAACGTGGGCGCGAGCATGAGCTTGGGCAGGAGCACCGTGGACCCGTCGGCCTCGTCGGCGGCCGTCGGCATGTCCGGGTGCGGGGTGCGCCAGAACGCGAGGTTCCAGACGCGCCCGATCGCGTACAGCGTCAGCAGACTGGTGACGACGCCGCCCGCGACGACGGCCCACGCGAGCGGCCCGGCGTCGTCGACCCCGGCCTGAAGCAGGCCGAGTTTCCCGAGGAACCCGGAGAACGGCGGGATGCCGGCGAGGTTGAGCGCGGGGATGAAGAACAGGACCGCGAGCACCGGCGCGAGCCTCCCGAGGCCGCCGAGCCGGTCGAGCGCGGTCGAGCCGCCGCGGCGCTCCATGAGCCCGGCGGCGAGGAACAGCGTCGTCTGGATCGTGATGTGGTGCGCGATGTAGAAGATCGCGCCCGACAGTCCGGCCTCCGACGCGAGCGCCACCCCGAACAGCATGTACCCGATGTGGCTGATGAGCGTGAAGGACAGGAGCCGCTTGACGTCCGACTGCGCGACCGCGCCGAGGATGCCCACGACCATCGTCAGGAGCGAGACCACCAGCAGCACGTCGCCGATCCGCCCGTCGGGGAACAGGAGCGTCTCGGTGCGGATGACCGCGTAGACGCCGACCTTCGTCAGGAGGCCCGCGAACACGGCGGTGACGGGCGCGGGCGCGGTCGGGTAGCTGTCGGGCAGCCACGCCCCGAGCGGGAACACCGCGGCCTTGATCCCGAAGGCCAGCAGCAGCATCCCCTGGAGGAGCAGCCGCAGGTTGTCCGGGAGGGCGTCGAACCGCCCGGCGAGCTGCGCCATGTTCAGGGTGCCCGTGGCGGCGTACACGAGGCCGAGGGCGCTCAGGAAGATCACCGAGGACAGCAGGCTCACCACGACGTACGTGGTGCCGGCCCGGATGCGGTTCTCGGTGCTGCCCAGGGTGAGCAGCACGTAGCTGGCGACCAGGAGCACCTCGAAGCCGACGTAGAGGTTGAACAGGTCCCCGGACAGGAACGCGTTCGTGACGCCGGCGGTGAGCGCCAGGTACGTCGGGTGGTACACCGACAGCGGCGTCTCGGTGTCGCCGTCGGCCGCGCCCTGCCCGATCGAGTAGACCAGGACGCACAGCGTGACCGCGGTGGAGACCACGAGCATGAGCGCGGCGAGCTTGTCGGCGATGAGGACGATCCCCAGCGGCGGCGGCCAGCCGCCGACGGCGACCACCTGCGGGCCCTCGGTCACCGTGAGCGCCAGCAGCATCGCGGACACCGCGAGCGTGGCGGCGAGCGCGGTGAGGCTGACGGTCCGCTGGGCGGTCGGGCGGCGCGCCATCATCAGCGTCAGCGCGGCCCCCAGGAGCGGGACGACGACGGGGAGCGGGACGAGCCAGGTCATCGGCGCTCCTTCCCGGGCTCGCAGGAGTACACCGGGTTCGGGAGGTCCTCGGCGTCGTCCTCCTTGGCGCGCGGGCCCTCGTCGCGGTCGGCGAGGCCGATGATGCGGGTGTCCTCGTCGTCGTCCTGGACCTCGTCGTGGCCGAGCAGCTGCCAGCTGCGGTAGGCCATGGCGAGGAGGAACGCGGTGATGCCGAGCGTGATGACGATGGCGGTCAGGATCATCGCCTGCGGCAGCGGGTCGCTCAGGTCCGCGTCGGGGCCGTCGCCGACGATCGGGGGCGCGCCGAACGCGCCGCCCATGAGGATGAGGACGTTGACGCCGTTGCCGATGAGGACCACGCCGATGATGATCCGGGTGAGCGTGCGTTCGAGCAGCAGCGACACGCCCGCGCCGACGAGGACGCCGACGACGATCACGTACACCAGGTTCGGGGTCATGCGGCCTCCTTCTCGGGCAGCGGCAGGGCGTCGGACTCGCGGTGCCGGTCGATCTCCGCGCCGAGGCTGCGCAGGATGTCCAGGACCAGGCCGACCACGATCAGGTAGACGCCGATGTCGAAGCACGTGGAGGTGACGAAGTGGACGTGGCCGACGACCGGCAGGTCGAAGTCGAGGACGGCGCTCTGGAGGACCCGTCCGCCCAGGAGCATCGAGGCCGCGCCGGTGCCGACCGAGACCAGCAGGCCGGTGCCCAGGAGCTTGCCCGCGTCCACCGGCGCGGCGGCGTTGAGCTCGGCGCGCCCGCCCGCGAGGTAGCGGATGGCGAGCGCGAGCCCGGCGACGAGGCCGCCGGCGAACCCGCCGCCGGGATGGTTGTGGCCTGTGAACAGCAGGTAGATCGAGAACAGGACGATGGTGTGGAACAGCAGGCGCGTCACGACCTGGAGGATGATCGC
Organism: Glycomyces endophyticus; assembly: GCF_039531525.1. Classification (NCBI taxonomy): domain Bacteria; kingdom Bacillati; phylum Actinomycetota; class Actinomycetes; order Glycomycetales; family Glycomycetaceae; genus Glycomyces; species Glycomyces endophyticus. Next base: position 65,243 of record NZ_BAAAQF010000034.1, on the reverse strand, counting down.
CTGGTGGCTGCCGTCCGACTCCGGGCGCGACAGCCACGTGACGTGCTCGCCCGTGGCGGGCGGTGCGGGCCGCGAGCCGCCGCGGCGGTGCATGAGCCGGTCGCGGCCGAAGATCAGGCTCGCGACGCCGGTCGCGGCCACGAGCAGGACCGCGATCTCGCCCATGGTGTCCCAGGCGCGGATGTCGACGAGGATGACGTTGACGATGTTGTGCCCGCCGCCGTAGGACACCGCGAGCTCGGGGAAGTCCACCGAGACCGGCTCGGCGGTGCGCCCGCCGACGGCCACGTAGGCCATGCCCGCGGCGACGACGCCGACCGCGACGCCGATCGCGACCCGGAACCGCCGCACCTTCTTGAGCGGCCGCTCGGAGAACCCGGCCGGCAGGCGGCGCAGCACCAGCACGAACATGACGATGGTGACCGTCTCGACCAGGAACTGCGTGAGCGCCAGGTCGGGTGCGCCGTGGAAGATGAACAGCGAGGCCACGCCGTACCCGGAGACGCCGGTGAGGACCATCGCCGTCAGGCGGCGCTTCGCGGTGGCGGCCGCGACGGCCGCCGCCACGATGATGCCCCCGGCGGCGAGCTGGAGCGGCGTGTCGAACGGCTTGAGCCCCACGGGCCAGGGGCCGGCGAAGACGAGCACGCCGCCCGCGAAGAGCACCAGCGTCACGAGGATGACGCCGAGGTAGAACGGCAGCGAGCCGCGCTGGGTGCGCCCGGTCAGCTCGACCGCGAGCCGGTCGACGCCGCCGAGGAGGCCCTTGTAGACCGTCCCGGACTTCACGGGGAGCTGCACCGACCGCCACGCGCTGGTGCGGCGGGTCGCCAGGTAGATGCCCGCGCCGGTCGCGAGCGCGACCGCCGAGAACCCCAGCGCGGGCGTGAACCCGTGCCACAGCCCCAGGTGGTAGTCGTGCCCGGTCGCCGGATAGGCCTCCGCGTACGGGGACAGGAGCCCGTCGACGCCCGGTGCGAGGAGCCCGGCGGCGAGGCCCGTGAGCGCCAGCAGCACCGGCGCGGCGACGAATCCCGCCCCCACGGGCGCGAACCCGCAGTCGTCCACTTCGGGCTTGCGGGCGAACGCGCCCCACAGGAACCGCAGGCCGTACCCGACGGTGAGCGCGGACCCGGCGACGAGGACCGCGAGCATCGCCCGCGACCAGGGGCCGCCGTCCCAGAACGCGGCGAGCATCGCCTCCTTGGCGACGAACCCGAGCGTCGGCGGGAACCCGATCATCGAGGCGACCGCCGTGACCGCGACGGCGGCGAGGACCGGCCTGCGGGCGCCGAGGCCGCTGAGCGAGTAGATCTCGCGGGTGCCGGTGGTCTTGTCCACGATGCCCACGACCAGGAACAGCGCGGCCTTGAACAGGGCGTGCCCGGCCAGGAGCGCGGCCCCGGCGAGCGCGGCGGTGCGCGTCCCGGCGCCGAGCACGATCGCGATCATGCCGAGCTGGCTGACGGTGCCGTACGCGAGCATGAGCTTCAGGTCGGTCTGCCGGAGCGCCGTCCACCCTCCGAACAGGAACGTCAGCGCGCCGCAGGCCCAGATCACCTGCTGCCACGGCGGATCGGCGGCGAACGCGGGCGTGAGCATCCCGATGAGGAACACGCCGGCCTTGACCATCGCCGCGGCGTGGAGGTACGCGCTGACCGGCGTCGGCGCGGCCATGGCGCTCGGCAGCCAGAAGCTGAACGGGAACACCGCCGACTTCGACAGGGCCCCGAGCAGGACCAGCACCAGCGCGACCACGAGGTACGCGCCGCCGGGCAGGTCCGCGGCGACCTCCGAGAGCCGGTACGTCCCGGCGTGCTCGCCGAGCATGATGAATCCGGTGAGCATCCCGAGCCCGCCGAAGGTGGTCACCAGCAGCGCCTGCATCGCGGCCCAGCGGCTCGCGCCCTTCGCCGGGTCGTGTCCGATGAGCAGGTAGGAGAAGACCGAGGTCAGCTCCCAGAAGACGTACAGCAGGAGCAGGTCGTCGGCGACCACGAGCCCGAACATGGCGCCCGCGAACGCGCAGAACACGGCGGCGAACCGGCCGAGGCCGTCCTCGCCGGGGGAGAAGTAGTGGGCGCTGTAGGCCAGCACGAGCGCGCCGACGCCGCCGACGAGCAGCACCATGACCCACGGGAACGCGTCCATCCGGAACGCCAGCTCGAGCCCCAGCCGCGGCACCCACGCGACGGTCTCGGCGACCGCGCCGCCCGAGCGCACCGTCCCCGTCTGCGCCACCGCCCACGCGACGGTCGCGGCCGGGACGAGGGCGACGACGTAGAGGGCCTTGGGGCCGAGCGCGCGGACGAGTGCGGGGGCGAGCATCGCCATGACGGCGTAGCAGGCAAGCAGTACCAGCAAACGACCCCCCGGGAACACGACCACGCCGACTTGGCACCGACCCTATCCGCTCGACAGGGGTCCGCGCCAAATACGACGCTCCGAAACTCATATTGTCTACAATGCTCACGTTCTGGCCCCACCTCAGCCGACAGTGATCGAACCCCGTCGATGGTGATCCCCATTACCCGGCAGTAGAGTGAGGGCGCCCACCAGAGCCCGACATCTCCGAGGACCGAACATGCGCGGCCGCATCCTGCACCTTCCCGAGCGGCCCTGGGCCGCGCTCGCCGTCCTGATCGCCTTGACGCTCATCGGGATCGCCAACTGGGCCGTCGACGCCACCCCGCCCGCGCCCGCCCCCGCCGACGCCCCCGCGGACGAGTTCAGCGCCGACCGCGCCTGGGCCACCGTCGAGGCCATGGCCGTCGAACCCCACCCGATGGGCACCCCCGAGCACGACCGCGTCCGCGACCTCCTCGTCGGCGAGCTCGCGGCGCTCGGCTTCGCGACCGAGGTCCAGACCGAGCTCGCCCGCGACTCCGGCGAAGGCGAGGCCCTCGTCCGCTTCGGCGTCGTCGACAACATCGTCGCCACCCTCCCCGGCACCGACCCCACCGGCACGGTCCTCCTCACCTCCCACTACGACTCCGTCCCCTCCGGACCCGGCGCCGCCGACGCCGCCTCCGGCGTCGCCGCGATCATCGAGTCCGCCCGCGCGCTCAGCCTCGAAGGGCCCCACCGCAACGACGTCGTCGTCCTCATCACCGACGGCGAGGAGATGGGCCTGTTCGGCGCCGAGGCCTACGCCCGCACCCACCCCGCGGCCGACGCCCCCACCGTCGTGTTCAACCTCGAGGCCCGCGGCGTCTCCGGCCCCTCCCTCATGTTCGAGACCTCCACCGAGAACGCCGCCCTCATCGACGTCTTCGCCGACGCCGCGCCCCACCCCTACGGCGACTCCTCCGCCATCGAGGCCTACCGCCAGCTCCCCAACGACACCGACTTCACCCGCTTCCAGGAGGCCGGCTACATCGGACTCAACAACGCCTTCATCGGCGGCGCCGCCTGGTACCACACCCCCCACGACGACACCGACCACCTCGACCCCGCCAGCCTCCAGCACCACGGCGCGAACACCCTCGGCACCGCCCGCGCCCTCGCCGCGATGGACCTCGCCGACCTCGAGACCGGCCACGACCAGACCTTCTTCGGCTTCCTCGGCCTGTTCGTCCACTACGACGACACCTGGAACCTCCCCGTCGCCCTCCTCGGCTTCGCCGCCGTCATCGCCGCCGCCGCGCTCGCCCGCGCCCGCCGCGTGCTCAGCCTCCCGCGGCTCACCCTCGCGATCCTCACCTTCACCGCGCCCGTCGCCCTCGCCGCGGCCGCCGCGGTCGGCCTGTGGCCGCTCCTCCAGGCCCTGCGGCCCGGCTACGGCGACCAGTACGGCCTCCTGTTCAACCGCACGTTCTACTTCCTCGCGCTCCTCGTCTTCGCCGTCGCCGCGCTCACCGCCTGGTACGCCGCCGTGTGCCGCCGCCTCGGCGAGGCCGCCGCCGCGCTCGCGCCCCTCGCCTGGCTCGCCGTCCTCGGCACCGCCACCGCCGTCGCCGTCCCCGGCCTGTCCTTCGTGTTCGCGCTCCCCGCGCTCGCCGCCGCCGGCCTCCTCGTCGCGATGCTCCTCCACGACCGCTCCCGGCCCGTCCGCCTCATCGGCTACGGCTGCTTCGCGATCGCGCTCGTCCCGGCCGCCGTCCAGCTCGCCTGGACCTCCAGCCTCATGGAGGCCTTCGGCCTCGAGCTCGCCGCCGTCCCCGCGGTCCTCATCGTCCTCTTCGCCGCCCCCGCGCTCCCGCTCCTGACGATGCTCCGCCTCCGGCTCCGCCTCGTCCCGGCCGCCGCCGCAGCCGCCGCGCTCGCCCTCGTCGGCGCCGGACTCGCCGTCGACCGCTTCGACGCCGACCACCCCCGCCAGGCCTACCTCTCCTACGTGCTCGACGCCGACACCGGCACGGCCGCATGGGTCTCCACCGACCGCGACCGCTCCGACTGGACCGCCCGGTACGTCACCGAGGACGACCTCGACGAGTCCGAACTCCCCGAGGCCTACCGCGACGCCGCCGACCCCGGCACCGGCTCCGGCACCGCCGTGCCGATCGACCTCCCCGCCCCCACCGCGGTCTTCACCGCCCGCACCGCCGACGCCGCGACCCTCCAGGTCGCCTCCCCTCGCGGCGCCGACACCATGTGGCTCGCCGTCTACGGGACCGTCGACCGCGCCGAGGCCGTCCTCGCCGACGGCACCGCCGCCGAGGTCCCGGTCGCCGCGCCCGCCGAACCCGGCGACCCGGCCCTGATCTGGTTCTACAACGTCCCCGCGGAGGGCTTCACGCTCACCCTCCACGGGGACGTCGCCGAGGCCACCGTCTTCGACCAGACCCACGGCATCGACGGCCTCGACGGCTACACCGACCGCCCCGAGGGCCTCATGCGCTCGCGGGACCGCCTGTCCGACACCGTGACCGTCGCGGCCGCCGCCGTCTGAGCCCGGCCCCGCGGACCCCCGATCCGGGCCCTACGCCACCGGGACCGCGGGCGGGTTCAGCCGCGCGAAGCCCTCCTGGCGCTCGTACGGGTAGTACGGGTAGGGGGCGGGCTTCGCGCTGGCCTTGTCGAGCCGCGCGACCTGCTCGGCGTCGAGCTCCCAGCCGAGGGCGCCGAGGTTCTGCCGCAGCTGGTCCTCGTCCCGCGCGCCCACGATCACCGAGGCGACGGTGGGCCGCCGCAGCAGCCAGTTGAGCGCGATCTGGGGCACCGTGCGCCCGGTCTCGGCGGCCAGCTCGTCGAGGACGTCGACGATCCGGTACAGCGCCTCGTCCTCGACCGGCGGCCCGAACTGCGCGGTCTGGTGCAGCCGGCTGCCCTCGGGGACGGGGGCGCCGCGGCGGATCCTCCCCGTCAGCCGCCCCCAGCCGAGCGGGCTCCACACCAGGGCCCCGACGCCCTGGTCGATCCCCAACGGCATGAGCTCCCACTCGTAGTCGCGGCCCACGAGCGAGTAGTAGACCTGGTGCGCGGCGAACCGCGGCCGTCCGAGGCGGTCGGCCGCGTCGAGGCTCTTCTGGAGCTGCCAGCCCGCGTAGTTCGAGGCGCCGACGTACCGGATCTTCCCGGCCCGCACCAGGTCCTCGAGGACCGCGAGGGTCTCCTCCACCGGGGTGCGGGCGTCGAAGGCGTGCAGCTGGAACAGGTCGATGTAGTCGGTGTCCAGGCGGCGCAGGGCGCCGTCGACGGCGCGCACGAGGTGGGCGCGCGAGGCCCCGGCGTCGTTGGGGCCCTCGCCGATCGGCAGGCCGGCCTTGGTCGAGATCAGCGCCCGGTCGCGCCGGCCCTTGAGCGCGGCCCCGAGCACCTCCTCGGAGGCGCCGTCGGAGTACACGTCGGCGGTGTCGAACATCGACATCCCCGCGTCCAAAGCGATGTCGACCATGCGGCGGGCCTGCGCCACGCCCGTGTCGCCCCAGGCGCCGAAGAGCGGCCCGGAGCCGCCGAAGGTGCCGGCGCCGAAGGACAGGGCGGGGACGAGGAGGCCGGAGCGGCCGAGGCGGCGGTGTTCCATGGGAGATCCCTTCTAAAGGAACTTCAGTTCCGTTAATCTGGGGTCTAAGCTAGCTCATGCACACCACTTAACGCAACTGGAGTCCCGTTATGAATCAGGCCACTGGCGCCCCGGGCACGTCCCGCCCCGGCGGGCGCACCGCCCGCGTCCGCGAGGCCGTCCTCCGCGCCGCCGGAGACGCGCTGGCCGACAAGGGGATCGGCGGGGTGGACCTCGCCGAGGTCGCGCGCCTCGCCGGGGTCGGCAAGACCACCGTCTACCGCCGCTGGGGCACCGTCCCGGGCCTGGTCGCCGACCTGCTCGCCGAGATGGCCGAGTCCTCGCTCCCGCGCGCGCGCACCGGCGCTTTGGAGACCGACCTGGCCGCGCTCGCCGGGCTCATCCTCAAGACCCTCACCGACGAGCGCCAGGGGCCCCTGTTCAAAGCGGTCATCGCGGCCGCCGCCTCCGACCCCCAGACCGCCGCGGCCCTGCACCGCTTCTACCGCGTGCGCATCGACGAATGGGCCCCGTGCGTCGCCGAGGCCGCCGCGCGCGGCGACGTGCCCGCCGGCACCGACGCCGACGAGGTCGTCCGGGCCCTCTCTGCCCCGCTCTACTACCGCTTCCTCGTCAGCGGCGACCCGCTCGACCCGGATACCGCCGCCCGCGCCGCCGCGGCCGCTGCGGCCGCCGCGCGCGCGGGCGCGTACGCCTGACCTCAGACGGCCGGCATCACTCCGAGCGCCGACAGCGCCCGCGGCGCGACCGTCAAGACCGCGACGAGCAGCACCGGCGCCCCGGCCGCGCCGACGAGGACGGGCGCGGCGCCGGGTCGGAACCGCCGCCAGTGCGCGACCGCCACGACCCCGAACCCGCACGCGCCCAGCACGAAGAACAGCAGATAGCCGACGCTCGCGGCGGTGGCCTGGTCGGACCCGGTCGCGACGAGCGCCGCGCCCTTCGCCACCCCGGCCGCGGCGTAGACGCCGAGGGTCGCGAAGGCCCCGAACGCGAGCACCGAGGTCCACCAGGGGCCGATGAGTCGCGGTCGGTCGGCCACCGCGAGCAGCATGACTGCGGCGCCGAGCAGCTTCAGCGCGAACACCAGCACGTTCATGACCAGGAACCCGCGCGCGTACGCCGCGTACGGCCCGTCGTCGAGCCGGCCGCTGAGTTCGAGCCACACGTTGGCGACTGCGAAGCCGACGCACCACAGCGCCATGAGGACGCCCGCGACGACGGCGCGCCGGTCGGTTCGGCAAGGGGCGGAAGCGATGTCCATGGTCCGAATCCTCCGCCCGCGCGGGCGCGCCCGACTCCCTCGCGCGGGGGAGCGGCCTCCCTCGCGCGCGGGGCATCGCCCTCGCCGCAGTCGCCGGACGAGTCGGCGGCCTCCCCTGCGGGCGAGGGCCTCAGCCCGCGGTCGTGCCGGGCTCGGCGAGCAGGTCGGCGACGATCTCCAGGTGCATGACCGGCAGGGACTCCTCGACCGAGACCGACATCATCGCCGCGCCCTCGGCGTCCTCCTGCCCGCCCCGGTCGCCGGCCTCCTTGTCGGGCCAGCGCGCGTACGACATCCAGACGCCGTCCTCGGCGCGGTGCAGCCGCGACCCGTACCCGCCGCTGAACCGGTGCGCGGCGTGGGCCACCCGGGTCCACCCCTCCACGAACAGGTCCTCGTACCCGGGGCGCACGCGCCACCGGTGAACGACCGCGTACCCGCCCTCGTGCTGCGGCACCCCGTTCACTGCCATCGCCACGCCTCCAAGAAGTCTCAACGTCGAGACAAATTATGGACAATGGACTGCCTCAATGTAAAGCAAGTGAACGTTGAAATATTCGAAGGCCGTACCGCTCTCAGTCCGGGAAGCGCTCCTCGAAGGATTCGAGCAGCTCGGAGAGGTGTCCGATGAGGAGCTTCCGCTCGGCCGCCGACAGGCGCTCCAGGAACGACGCCTGGTTCTCCACGTGCTTCGGGTAGACCTCCTCGACGACCTGCATCCCCTTGGCCGTCAACCTGATCCGCACCACCCGCCGGTCCTCGGTCCCCCTGACCCGCTCCACCAGGCCCTTGCGCTCCATCCGGTCGATCCGGTTGGTGATCGCGCCCGAGGTCACCAGGGCCGTGCGCATGAACTCGGTCGCCGTCAGCTCGTGCGGCGCGTCCGTGCGCCGCAGCGAGCACAGGACGTCGAACTCCCCGGTCTGGAGGTCGTACCCGGCCATGAACCGCCGCACCTCGGCCCCCCAGTACTGGGCGAGCCGCATCAGCCTCCCCACCACGTCGATCGGCGACGGGTCCACATCCGGTCGCGCGCAGCGCCATTGGTCCACGATCTGATCCACACTCTGTGACATGCCCACCCCATGCTCAGTCCCGTAGTGCCTGAACCCTACCGCCCGGGACCGGCGCCGGAGAGGAGGCTTCCTCACAGGTGGGACCGCGGTCCGGGATCGGCGCGCGGGGCGGGGGACCGGCGGGACACCGGCAGGATTCCGGGCCGCCGTGGACCGATCACGACGGAACCGCAGGTCCGAGCCGTGGGACGGCTGCCTCCTGGCGGACCGGGCGACACGGGCGGCGTTAGAGTCCCTGCCATGGCAGCCTCCAAGATGAAGACGTTCGGCAACGGCACCCCCTATGTCGAGGCCGGGGGCTGGGCGGTGTGCTTCGCTTGGCTCGTCGACTTCATCGTCTACCTGGTCCTGGTCGCCGTGGGGTTCGTGATCCTGGCCGTGATCGGCGAGGCGGCGTCGCTCAGCCCGAACGTGGGCGTGGTGGGCCTGCTCGCGCTCGTGGTGTTCGCACCCGCGCTCTACGGCCTCTGCTACCGCAACGGCCGCGGGCTCGGAGCGATCTGGGCCGGCACCCGCCTGGTGCGCCTCAGCGACGGCGGCAGGATCGGCGCCAAGGGCCCGTGGGCCATGACCGTGCGGTTGACGCTGCTGCCCTTGATCATCGTGGGCGTGGTCGCCGGCGGCGGGTACGCGCCGGACCTGATCAAGCGCGTCAGCATCGACGTGGCCCGGACCCGCCGGCTCCTCGCGGAGCGGCAGGCCGGGTACCTCGCCCCGCGGGTCTGAGCCGACTACTCCTCGACCGGCCGGAGCACCGGCGCGAACGCCACGGTGTCCGCCGGGAAGTGCTCGGCCGCATAGGCTTCGAGTTCGGGGCTCACCAGGAGCACGTCGGTCACGAGGACCCCGTTCGCCTCGTCCGGGAAGCTCCCGAACACCAGCGCCGGGAACGCCTCCTGCAGTTCGGTGCCGAGCGCCTCCAGCTCGGCGGCGCCCAGGTCCTCGGCCGGCTCGCCGATTTCGGGCTCCGAGTACTGGAGCTCGGGGTGGTCGGCGATGTCGATCTCGTCCATCGTCAGCGCGTCCTCGGTGACCGTGAACGCCTTGCCGTCGTAGGTGCCGGTGACGACGTAGGAGCCCCAGCGGACGCCGAGGGCCTCCTCGTGCTCGACCGCGTCCCACTCCCACCCGGTGACGGGCAGGCCCTCGCACTGCGGGGGATAGGACTCGGCGACGACCGCGCAGAGTTCGGCGCTGTCGCGCTCGGTCCCCTGGTAGACCGTGATGACGCCGCGGTAGGTCGTCTCCTCGGCCGCCGCGTCGGCGGGCCCGTCGCTCGAACCGGTCGGTTCGGTGCCCTGCCCGCAGGCGGCGAGCGTGAACAGCGCCGCGAGCGGGAGGAGCCGGTGCAGTTTCATGTCCATGGGGGTTCGACGCCCCGCGACCGTCACCGGTTCCCCGTTCATCCCTTTGGTCGGAAAGCCTCCAGCGCGCCCGGATCGGCCAGCGAGCCCCTGGCCACCGCCTGGTCGACCGGGACGCCCTGGAGGATGCGCTTGACCGGGACCTCGACCTTCTTGCCGGTGACCGTGCGCGGGATCTTCGGCACGGCGACCACCGCGTCGGGGAGGTGCCGCGGGGACAGCTCGGCGCGGATCGCGGCCCTGACCGCGGCCTCCAGCGCCGCGTCGAACTTCCCGGCGGGCTCCACGAACACGATGAGCCGGTCCTCGTCGTCGAGGTGCACCACGAGCGAGTCGGCGACTCCCGGGACGGCCTCGACCACGGTGTAGAACTCGGCGGTGCCCATGCGCACCCCGCCGCGGTTCAGCGTCGCGTCGCTGCGCCCCGAGATGACCGCCGAGCCGCGGTCAGTGATGGTGATCCAGTCGCCGTGCCGCCAGATCCCCGGGTACTTGTCGAAGTACGTGTCCCGGTACCGCTTCCCGTCGTCGTCGCCCCACAGCCCGACCGGCATCGACGGCATCGGCGCGGCGATCACCAGCTCGCCCTCCCGGCCGATCCCGTCGCGCCCGTTCGGATCGAACGACTGCACGTCGGCGCCCAGGCACCGGCACGACAGCTCGCCGCGCCACACCGGCACCGTCGGCGCGCCCCCGATGAACCCCGTGCACAGGTCGGTGCCGCCCGACAGCGACTGGAGCTGCGCGGTCGCGCTGACCGACTCGTGGACGTAGTCGAACCCGGCCGGAGGGAGCGGCGCGCCGGTCGAGCCGACGCCGCGCAGCCGCGACAGGTCGGCCACGTCCTTGGGCACCACGCCGCGGTCCCTGCACGCCATGAGGAACGGCGCGCTGGTCCCGAAGTACGTCGCGCCCGACTCCTCCGCGAGCCGCCACAGCCCCACCGGGTCCGGCGCGCCGTCGAAGGTCACCAGCGCCGCCCCGACCAGCGGCGCCGACGCGAGGTAGTTCCACATCATCCAGCCGGTGGTCGAGTACCAGAAGAACCGGTCGCCGGGGCCGAGGTCGTGGTGGAGGCCGAGCATCTTCGCGTGCTCCAGCGCGATCCCGCCGTGGCCGTGGACGATCGCCTTCGGCAGGCCCGTCGTCCCCGAGGAGTACAGGATGTACAGCGGATGCGCGAACGGGACCGGCGCGAACGCGAGCTCGCCGTCCCGGCCGAAGTCCTCCCACCGCTCGCCGACCGCGAACCCCTCGTCCAGGTACGGGAACGTCACCACCGTCGCCGGGTCGAGCTCCGCCACCACCTGCGCGATCTCGCGGTCGCGCCGGATCGTCTTGGCGCCGTAGCGGTACCCGTCGGTCACGAACAGGACCGCCGGCTCGACCTGCCGCAGCCGGTCCACGACCGCCCGCGCCCCGAACTCGGGCGCGCACGAGGTGAACACCGCCCCGATCGAGGCCGCCGCGAGCATGAGCGCGTACGTCTCCGGCACGTTCGGCATCCACGCCGCGACCCGGTCCCCGCTCCCGACCCCGGCCGCCAGCAGGCCCCCGCGCAGCCGCGCCACCGCCGACCGGAGCTCGGCGAGCGTCCACTCCACCGGGCCGCGCGTGTCCGAGTAGCCCTTGACCGCGACGTCCGCCGCGTCCATGCCCGGCGCCGCGAGCACCGCCTGCGCGTAGTTCAACCGCTCGTCGGGGAACCACACCGCGCCCGGCATCGACGCCGACGCGAGCACCCGCTCCTCCGGGACGGGCCCGCCGAGCCCGAAGTGCTCCCACACCGCGCCCCAGAACAGGCCCGGCCGCTCGACCGAGCACCGCCACAGGTCCCGGTAGGCGTCCAGGCCGACGCCCGCCCGCTCGGACAGGAACCTGCCGAACGCCCCGATGTTCGTGGTCTCGACCGCGTCGGGCCGCGGCCGCCAGAGCACCTCGCCGGTCACGCACTCGCCTCCTTCGATGGGACCGCCGTCGGTCCGCGCCACGCCAAGTGTTCCCCACGCGCGCCGCATCCGCAGTGGCCCTCGCCCACATACCCGCGCCGGAAAGAGTGGCGCCCCCGACCATGGCCGACAGGGCGTCCCACTCACTAGGATCGGCTCATGAGTCACCGCTCCGAGACCACCGTCGTCCTCGCCGCCGCCCGCACCCCGATCGGGCGCTTCGCCGGCGGCCTGGCCGACGTCCCCGCCACCGCCCTCGGCGGCGCCGCCGTCGCGGCCGCCCTCGAACGGGCCGGCGTCGCCCCCGACCGCGTCGGCCAGGTGATCCTCGGCCACGTGCTGCCCGCCGGGTGCGGCCAGAACCCCGCCCGCCAGGCCGCCGTCGCCGCGGGCGTCCCCATGCACGTGCCGAGCCTGTCGGTGAACAAGGTCTGCCTCTCCGGGCTCACCGCCGTCGGCATCGCCGACCGGTTCCTGCGCGCCGGCGACTTCGAGTTCGTCGTCGCCGGGGGCATGGAGTCCATGTCCCGCGCCCCGCACCTGCTCCCCGGCTCGCGCCGCGGCTTCAAGTACGGCGAGGTCACCATGCTCGACCACGCCGCGTTCGACGGGCTCACCGACGCCTACGACGGCGTCTCCATGGGCGAGTCCACCGAGCGCCACGCCCGGTCGCTCGGCATCGCCCGCGCCGACCAGGACGCCTACGCGCTCGCCTCGCAGCTCAAGGCCGCCAAGGGCGCCGCCGACCGCGCCGCCGAGATCACCCCCGTGACCACCCGCAAGGGCGTCGTCGACGCCGACGAGAGCCCCCGCCCCGCCACCACCCTCGACGGCCTCGCCGCACTGCGCCCGGCCTTCACCGCCGACGGCGCCCTGACCGCCGGGAACTCCTCCCCGATGAACGACGGCGCCGCCGCGCTCGTCCTCACCACCAGGTCCACCGCCGAGCGCCTCGGCCTGGAGTGGGAGTCCGAGATCCTCTCGTACGCGACCGTGGCCGGCCCGGACAACTCGCTCCTGCACCAGCCCGCGCGCGCCATCGAGGCGGCCGCCGCGCTGGCCGGCGTGGCGGTCGCCGACCTGGAGACCGTCGAGATCAACGAGGCGTTCGCCGCCGTGGCCCTCGCCTCGATCCGCGAGCTCGGACTCGACCCCGAGCGCGTCAACCGCGACGGCGGCGCGATCGCCCTCGGGCACCCGCTCGGCGCCAGCGGCGCCCGCCTGGTGCAGACCCTGTCCCGCCAGCTCCCCAGCGGCGCGACCGGCGCCGCCGGCCTGTGCGGCGGCGGCGGGCAGGGCGACGCGATCGTGCTGCGCGCCAGGTAGGGCCGTATGCGACGCGCCGGGCGCCTCAGCGCCCGGCGCGCGAGAGCCGGTGCACCCGCAGCGCCAGCTGGACCTCCAGCGACCGCGCGGGGGAGTTCCAGTCGCCGCCGAGGATCGCCGCGACCCGGTCGAGGCGCTGCGACACCGTGTTGACGTGGACGTTCAACGCGGCCTTGGTCTTCGCCAGGTGCCCGCCCGCCGCGTAGTACGCCTCCAGCGTCCCCGCGAGGTCGGTGCCGCGCCGCTCGTCGTAGTCGAGGACCGGCCCGATCGTGCGGCGCACGAACGCGTCCGTGCCGGCCTCCCCCAGCAGGACCCCGATGAAGCCGAGCTGCTCCATGCACGCGCCTTCGCCCTTGCGGCCCAGCGTGAGCATGGCCTCGGTGCACCGCACCGCCTCGGCGTACGCCTCCGGGATTCGCTCGAGGCCGCCGACCCGGCCCGAGGCCCCGACCGTGACGGGCCGCCCGGCGACGCGGCCGAACGCGGCCGCGAGCTTCGCCGCCCGCGTGCCCGGCTCCTCGGCCGGCAGCAGCAGGACCGGCCGCCCGTCGCGGCCCCCGGCCAGGCCGCCCTCGGCCCGCGCGTACCGGTTCGCCTCCGAGGCCAGCCGCGGCTGCGCGTCGCAGTCGAGGACGAAGACCGCGTGCGGCCGGTGCAGGTCCACGCCGAGCTTCCCGGCCCGCAGCAGCAGGCTCGACCCGCCGCTGCGCCGCCGGCCGGCGTCGGTGAGCAGGTCGTCGAGGAGCTCCCCGCGGACGCGGTTTTCGGCGTCCGCCACCGACCGGCGCAGAAGCAGCAGCAGCGCCGTCACCAGGGACGCGCGCTCGAACAGCTGCCGGTCGGCCTCGCCGAGGTCGGCCCGCCCGCCGAGGACGATGCTGCCCAGCGGCTCCGGCCCGGCCGTCACCGCGCACACCCACAGGCCCCCGGCCAGGACCGCGCCGCGACTCGCCTGCGAACCCTCGACCCCCTCGGGCACGAACCGGACCCCGCCCTCCCCGGCGCGCGCCAGCTCGCCGCCCTCGGCGTCGTAGATCCCGATCGGGCCCGCGAACAGCTCCGCGGTCTGCGCCGCCAGGTCGCCGACGTCGCCGCCGCTCAGCACCAGGCCCGTGAGCCGGTCGTGCGCGTCCGCGGCCCGGCGCAGCGCCCCGTTCAGCCGCGCCGACGTCTCCGCGGCCCGGCTCCGCTCGCGCAGCGCCTGCCGCGCCTCCTCCAGCTGCCGCACGCTCTCGATGGCGACCGCCGCGTGGTTGGCGAGCGACACCAGCATCGCCACGTCGTCCGGCGCGAACCCGCGCGGGACCCGGTCGGCCGCGAACAGCACCCCGATGACCTGCTCGCCCACCCGCATCGGGACGCCCACGATCCCGTGCACGCCTTCTTCGGTGACGGCCGCGTCGATCCGCTCGGTGTGGTGGAAGCGCGAGTCCACCCGGTAGTCGGTGCTCGCGTACGGCAGGGCGGTCTCCGCGACCAGCCCGCCCAGGCCCTCGCCCATGCCGAGCCGCAGCTGCTGGAACTGCGCCGACACCGACCCGTCGGTCACCCGCATGAACGTGTCCCCGGCCTCGGGGTCCTGGAGCGCGATGTAGGAGAGGTCCGCGCCCAGCAGGGTCCGGGCCCGGTGCACGATGGCCCGCAGGACCGAGTCGAGGTTCCGCAGCGCCGCCAGGTCGCCGGCCGTGTCGAACAGGGCCGCCAGCTCCGCCTCCCGGCGCCGGCGCTGCGCCAGCGTCCGGGTGATCCGCCGCGCCGACGCCGTCGCCTCCTCGACCGCGGCCACCGCCGCGGCCGAGGCCCGGGACCGCTGCAGGTCCCGGGCCGGGGCCGCGAGCTCGTCGTCCGAGGTGTCCGCCGCGATCAGGCCGATCAGTCGCAGCAGGGCCGCGGCGGCCGGGCCGATGCCGGCTTCGTCGTCGTCGACGGGCACGGGGGTCTTCTCTCAGGTCGGGGGGCGGGCTCGTCCGAGTGTAGCTACGCCCTGACGTCGCTGGTCAGATCGCGTCCCCGGGTCTCGCGGATGACCGCCGCCGTGATCGCCGTGACGACCGCCGCGCCGCACAGGTACACCGCGACCGGCGTCGAGGATCCGAAGTCCGCCAGAAGCTTCACCGCGATGATCGGCGCCAGCGCCCCGGCCACGATCGACGCCAGCTGCGACCCGACCGCCGCGCCCGAGTACCGCACCCGGGTGTCGAACAGCTCCGACACGAACGCCGCCTGCGGGCCGTACATCGCGCCGTGGAACAGCAGGCCCGTCGTCACCGACAGCGTCACCGTCCAGAAGTCCCCGGAGTCCACCAGCGTGAAGAACGCGAACGCCCACCCGGCCATGCCGACCGCGCCCACGAGCGTGACCGCCCGCCGCCCTATCCGGTCCGACAGCGCGCCCCACAGCGGGATCGTCACGAAGTGGACCGCCGAGGCGATGAGCACCGCGTTCAGCGCCAGGCCCCGCGACAGCTCCAGGTGCACGGTCACGTAGACCAGCACGAACGCCGTCAGGATGTAGTACGAGACGTTCTCGCCGAACCGCAGCCCGATCGCGCCGAGCACCTCGCGCCAGCCGGTGCGGAACACCTCCACGATCGGCGGCCGCTCCTTCACACCGCTCGCGGCCTTCGCGGCCTGCGCCGCCAGGAACACCGGCGACTCCGACACCGAGATGCGGATCCACAGGCCGATGACGACCAGGACCCCCGACAGCAGGAACGGGATGCGCCAGCCCCAGTCCAGGAACGCCTCCTCGGACTGGACGACCGCCAGCAGCGCCAGCACGCCCGTCGCGAGCAGGTTCCCGCCCGGCGCCCCGGCCTGCGGCCACGACGCCCAGAACCCGCGGTGCCTCGCGCCGCCGTGCTCGGAGACGATGAGGACCGCGCCGCCCCACTCCCCGCCGAGGGCGAAGCCCTGGACCAGGCGCAGCAGCGTCAACAGGATCGGCGCGGCGACCCCGATCTGGGCGTACACGGGCAGCAGGCCCATCGCGAACGTCGCGCCGCCCATGAGCAGCAGGCTGAGCACCAGCAGCTTCTTGCGGCCCAGCTTGTCGCCGAAGTGGCCGAACACGATCCCGCCGAGCGGGCGGGCGAGGAAGCCGATCGCGTAGCTGAGGAACGCGATGAGCGTCCCGGTCAGCGGGTCGTCGGTCGGGAAGAACGCGGTGTTGAACACCAGCGCCGCGGCCGAGCCGTACAGGAAGAAGTCGTACCACTCCACGGTGGTGCCGACCAGACTCGCGGTGACGATGCGGCCGATGCCGTTGCGGCGCTTGTCTACCGGGGATGGAGTAAGGGCGGTGTCGGTCATGGGCGTGCCTGTTCTCGATAGTAGGGGTACAGGGGGTACAGGGGGCTAGTTGGCGGTCCAGCCGCCGTCGAGCGTGAGGGAGGAGCCGGTGACGAACCCGCTGCCGGGGCCGCACAGCCACACCACGGCGGCGGCGACCTCCTCGGGCTCCAGCAGGCGCTTCACCGGCGTCCGGTCGAGCAGCACCGACCCCAGCGGGTCCTCGCGGCCGGCCGCCGCGAGGTCGTCGAGCTGGCGCTCCACCAGCGGCGTGCGCACGTACCCGGGGTTCACGCAGTTGCTGGTGATCCCGTGCGGCGCGCCCTCGACCGCGGCGACCTTGCTCAGGCCCTCCAGCGCGTGCTTCGCCGCGACGTACCCGGCCTTGTTCGCGCTGGCGCGCAGGCCGTGCACGCTGGAGACGTTCACGATCCGGCCCCACCCGCCGCCGCGCATGTGCGGCAGGCAGCGCTGCATGAGCAGCAGCGGCGCCGTGACCATCACCCGGTGCATGAGTTCGAACCGCTCCGCCGGGAACTCGCCGAGCGACGCCACGTGCTGGAACCCGGCGTTGTTGACCAGGACGTCGACCTCGCCGGGCAGTGCGGCGACCGCGTCGAGGTCCGCGAGGTCGGCGACGTGGGCCGTCCCGCCGACCGCGAGCGCGACCTCGCGCACGGCGTCGCCGTCGCGGTCCACGGCGTGCACCTCGGCGCCGGCCGCGGCCAGCGCGGCGGCGCACGCCCGCCCGATCCCGGACCCCGCGCCGGTCACCAGCGCCGTCCGTCCGGACAGGTTCGCCCTCTCGGCCGCGGACGCGTGCGCCGCGGCGGGTGTTACGGTATTCATGCAGGTAAATGCTAGGGACGAGTCCCCGTCCGGACCATGTGACCGCCCCACACAATCCCCGCCCGCCCCATGTGGCGGACCCCCACCGCGTCAGCGACCGCCGGCGCCCGCCGCCGCGCCGCGGTCCGGGTCGGTGGTCAGGACGCTCGTGACGACGGCCGCCGCCGCGAACAGGGTCCCCGTCAGCGCGATGTGCCCGGCGCCCCCGTGCGTCAGCGTGAGGCCGCCGAGGGACGACCCGAGCGCGATGCCGACGTTGAACGCCACCGAGTTCGCGGCCGACGCCGTGTCGGTGCTCCCCGGCGCGAACTCCATGACGCGGTTCTGGAGCGCGGGGCTGAACATGCCCATCGACAGGCCCGTCAGCACGATCACCCCGCCGGTCACCCACGGGCTCGCCCCGAAGCCCCACATCGCGGCGAAGATCGCGGTGAGCAGGATGAGCGGCAGCGTGACCGCGAGGCGCTGGCTGCGGTCGGTGAGGACGCCGCCCGCCGCGATGCCGCCGAAGTCGGCGAGGCCGCGGACCAGCAGCAGCGGCCCGAGCATCGCGACCGACATGCCGGCGACGGCGGTGATGATCGTCGAGGTGTACGTGTAGACCGCGAAGAACCCGGCGACCGACAGCACGGTCGTGGCGAGCACCAGCGCGAACCGGCGCGCGTCCGGCGTCGTGCCGCGCCCGGCGTGCTCGTTGCGGGTCGGCTTCGCGGGCAGGGCCGCCAGGAGCACGCCGAACGCGATCAGGCCCATCGCCGCGAGCGCGAGGAACGCGGCGGGCCATCCGGCGCGCTGGCCGAGCCAGGTCGCGCCGGGGACGCCGAGCATCGGGCCGATCGAGCCGCCGGTGTAGACCACGGCCATGACGCGGCCGCGCACGTGGACGGGGAACATCCCGGCGGCGACCGGGCCGACGACGCCCCAGAACACGGCCTGGCTGAGCGCGGTCGCGATGCGGGCGGCGAAGAGCGTCCCGTACTCGCCCGCAGCGGCCGATCCGGCGGTCGCGACGATCATGACGGCCATGAGGGCGAGCAGGAGCGGGCGGCGCGGGACGCGGGCGACGAGCTTCACCAGCGGGAGCGTGAGCACCGCGACGGTGACGCTGTACGCGGTGACCAGGAGCCCGACCTGGGACTGCGTGACCTCCAGGTCCCGGGCGATCTCGCCGAGGAGCCCGACGGGGACGGTCTCGACGGTCACGTAGCAGAACGCGGCCACGGCGAGTGCGACGAGCGCGGCCAGGGACCGGCGGTCGAGGGCGGGCGGTTCGGTCGCGGTTCGTCCGGACACGGGGGGACACCTCGTTCACTTCGGCTGCGGGGCAGCGCAAGGGGGCCTGGGGGACCAGGGGCGGGGCCCGTCCGTGAGGCGACGGCGGGGCCGTCGGAAGCGTACAGCGGATCGCGGGGTCCGGCGAACCGGTTCCGGCGCGGTCAGGGGATGCGGTACTCCAGCTGCATGAACGTCATCGACCACCACGACTCGCGGTCGGCGAACGCGGCCGGGTCGATCTTCATGAGGGTGCTGCGCAGGACGGCGGCGCGCCGCGCGCGCCCGGCCCGGCCGGTGTCCTCGTTCACGAAGAGCGCGAAGTGGAACAGGAACTCGCTGAGGGTCCGGAAGCTGGCGTTGACCAGTTCGAGGGTGCCGTCCTTGGCGCCGAACATGAGGACGCGGCCGCTCGCGGTGTCGAAGCAGAACAGGGTCGCCTCGGGGTCGGCGGGCACGGCGCCCACGACCACGACCTGGAGGGCCCCGGCGGGCCCGCGCTCGAGGTCGACGCGGGCGAAGAGCTCGTACCGGCCGGTGAGGTACGAGGTGAAGACCGCGGACATGTCGACCGGGAGGAGGTCGACCTCGGGGTAGGTCCGCGCGGGCGCGGGGAACTCCCGCATCCAGCGGCTGCGCGGGAAGCGGATCACGTTGTCCGCACCCCACGCCTTGACGTACTCCTGGAGGACGCGCATGTCCACTCCTCGGCCGGTGGCACCGCACTGAGAGGGCGTCGGGCGAGCCCCCTCTGTGGACGATAGGGGAGATCGCGCGGTCCCGCCGCCCCCCTCGCCCGCACGCGGGCGACGCGGGTGGCGCGGGTCGCCGCGAGTGACGGCCGCGCAGCGTCGCGGGCGTGAAACCGCCCGTTCGGCCGAGGCCGGGTCGCCCTTGTGGACGATCCGGTGCGGGTGCGGGTGCGGGTGCGGGTGCGGGTGCGGGTGCGGTCAGGCCGGGTCGGCGAGGACGATCCGGCGGTCGGGGTCGTCCGGGGCGATGAAGTCGAGGAGCCGCGCGCCCTCGGCGAGGACGGCCGCGGCGTCGGCGTCCGCGAGCGGCCGCGTGGGGCTGACGGTGACGGTGCTCCCGGCGACCGTCCAGGTCCCGGCCGCGAAGCCGTCGACGAGGACCATCGGGACGCCGCCCGAGGCGCCGGCCGCGTACCGCCTCCGGTCCTCCTCGCTGATGATCCGGGTGCGGTCGCGGTGGCCCTGGAGCGCGTTGTCGAACGCCGGGAGGAACCGCACCGGCGCCGGCCCGTCGGGGTCGGCGAGGACCGCGTCCGGCAGGTCGAACAGTTCGATGCCGTTCTCGCCCTTGCACACCCGCAGTTCGCTGCGCATCGCGTCGACGGTCGCCCGCAGCCGCGTCAGTCCCGACCACGCCTGCACGTCCATGACGCTCGCGGGCCCGAACGCCGCGAGGTACCGCCGGACCAGGCGCTCCAGGTCGCGCTCTTCGCGCAGCGGCACGCCGGTCTGCTCCTCGGCGAGGGAGACGGCGACGTTGGAGGGGTGGCGCCAGCCGCCCCACGCGCCGTTGCGCGCGGCGTGGGTGAGGGCCGCGGTGATCTCGACCGTGTCGGCGAGCCGCCCGGCGTGCCGTCCCGGGAAGCGCTCGGCGAGCAGCAGCCCGAACTCCTTGCGCGTCAGCGTCCTCCCGGCCAGCAGCTCCCGGCCGGCGCGGGTCAGCTCGTCGAGGTCGAGCCCCGCGATCTCGGCCGCGTAGTACGAGGACTTCAGCACGGTCGCGACGACCGGCTGCGCCGCCGGCCGCAGCCAGGCGTAGTCGCGGCCCGAGGACAGGTGCACGGTGCAGCGCAGGGTGACCGAGCGGACGACCGTCCCGTCCTCCAGCAGCGCGGCGAGGTCGGCGTGCGCGAACGGGGCCAGCCGCGTCCACAGCCCCAGGTACGGGCTGTTCGGGAACTGGCCCTGCATCGCCACGAGGTGCTCGACGGCTGCGAGCGGCGCGAGGGCGACCCGCTCGTCCAGGAACTGGCGGGCGAGGAGCGTGCGGTTGAGGGTGCGGGTGCTGATGACGGACACGCCGCCATTCAACCGCACGCGGACCACCCGCCGCGCCGCCGTCAGGC
This sequence comes from Glycomyces endophyticus, assembly GCF_039531525.1. NCBI lineage: Bacteria > Bacillati > Actinomycetota > Actinomycetes > Glycomycetales > Glycomycetaceae > Glycomyces > Glycomyces endophyticus. Next base: position 44,786 of record NZ_BAAAQF010000034.1, on the reverse strand, counting down.
CCGGACGCGGTCGAACGTCAGGTGCGTGACCCCGCTGGGGGCCGAGGTCGCCTCGACCTTGAAGTCGCGCTCGACCCCTTCGAGGCCGCCCCAGAGGCGCACGCCCCGGCCGAGCAGGATCGGGACCACCGCGACGTGCATGTAGTCGATCAGCCCGGCCTTGAGGAACTCGCGGATGACCGTGGCGCCGCCGCCGATGCGCACGTCCTTGCCGCCGGCGGCCTTGCGGGCCTCCTCCAGGACCTCCGCGGGGGAGGCGTCGCGGAAGTGGAAGACGGTGCCGCCCTCCATCTCCGCCGAGGGCCGCGCGTGCCGGGTGAGGACGTAGACCGGGGTGTGGAACGGCGGGTTGGATCCCCAGGGGCCCTTCCACTCCGGGTCCTCGTGCCACCCGGGGAAGCCGAACTTCCCCGATCCCATGATCTCCGCGCCGATGCCGGGGTCGTGCTGGCGCACGAAGGCGTCGTCGACGCCCGCGCTGCCGCCCTCCTCCCACCACTTGGTGGCGAACATCCACTCGTGCAGGCGCTCCCCGGCGTGTCCGAAGAAGGCCTCGCAGCTGGTGCCCTCCCCGGTGCCGAAGCCGTCGAGCGAGACGGAGAAGTTGTGGACTCGGGCCAGTGACATGGTCGGTGCTCCTTCGCTTCCCGGGCCGCGTCGGCGCGGCCCGGCCCTGCAGCGATCATCGCCGCCCGGTGTCATGATGTCCAATGCCAAGTCCGGCCGAGACCCATCAAGGAAATTGATGTGCTGAACCCGATCCACCTCCGCGTCCTCGAAGCGGTCGCCCGGCACGGCTCGGTGATCGACGCCGCCAAGGAGCTGCACTACTCCCAGCCCTCCATCAGCCACCACCTCCGCCGCCTGGAGGCCGCCACCGGCGCGGCCCTCGTGCAGCGCGCGGGCCGCGGCATCCGCCTCACCCCCGAGGGCGAGCTCCTCGCCGGGCGCGCCACGGAGATCCTGGGCCGCATGGACGCCGCGTCGGTCGAGCTGGCCGCCCGCGTGGGCCTGCGCGCCGGCCGCGTGCGCATCGCCGGGTTCGCCACGGCCCTGAGCACCCTCGTGCCGCGCGCCGCCGCCGAGCTCGCCCGCGCCCACCCGGGCATCGAGCTGCACCTCGCCGACGCCGACCCCGTCGAGTCCCTGTCGCTGCTGCGCTCGGGCCGCGCCGACCTCGCCCTGGTCTTCCGCGACGAGGGCGCGCCGTTCGAAGCGGACGGCGTCCGCCTCGTCCACCTCCTGGACGACCGCCTCTACCTGCTCAGCGACCGCCCCGGCCAGCGGATCGAGGACCACCGGGACTCGGCGTGGATCGGCGGCTGCGAACGGTGCCGCGCCGCCACGGTGGCCGCGTGCGAGCGCGCGGGGTTCACGCCGCGGATCGTGTACTCCAGCGACGACATGGTCGTCACGCACGCGCTGGTGGCCGCCGGCATGGGCGTGGCCGTCCACAACGGACTCGCACTGCGGGCGCACCGCGAGCCGGGCGTCCACGCCGTGCCGCTCGACTGCGGCCCGCGCCGCGTCGCCGCGGCCGTGTACGGCGACCCGCCCGACCCGCCCGCCACGGCGGCGATGCTCGGCATCCTCGCCGCCGTCGCGGCCCGGTTCGACGAGGCGTGAACTCCGGAGGGCCGCAACGGATCCGGAACGCCGCTGGCGGCGATCGCGGCGCGCCTCCCCGGCCGGACGGTCCGGCACGGTCCAATACCCTTGGGGCATGAGCAAACTCGAACAACTCACCCCCAAGGCCGTGACACGCGGGCGCACGCTGATCGCGGCCCTGCTGACCCTCCCGGCCGTGCTCGGCTTCGTCGCCCTCGCCCCGGCCGCCGCGCAGGGCGCCACCGGCGCCGACCACTGCGTCGTCAACCTCGTGACCGACGAGGTCAGCTGCGCCTCGACGCAGGCCGCCGCGTTCGCCGAGGACCGCGCCGCCTCCGCGGAGGTCGGCGTCCTCGCCGACACCGTCCTCATCACCATGTACGACCGCACGAACTACGACCCGGCCGGCGGCACCCGCTCCTTCGTCGCCACCAACTACACCTGCACCGCCGCCTACTCCCCGGTCGAGTTCAGCGTGGACTACCTCGACGCCGCCGGATGGAGCAACCGCGCCAGCTCGGTGCACACCTACCGCTCGTGCGACATCAAGCTCTGGGACTCCGTGACCCTGTCGGGCGCCTCCTCGACGTGGATCGACAACCTCGCCAACCTCGGCACCATCGGCTGGAGCAACCGCGCCGGCTCCTACCAGATCAGCTAGCGCCCCGCGGCGCCCGCCGATGAGGGCGGGCGCCGCCGCGAACCCGCGGTCCGCGGGCCCCACGGCACGACACAGCCCCGCGCCCGCCGACCGCCCCGCCGCGAGACCTACGCTGGGACGGACCGCCCCACGACAGCGAGGACCCGATGACCGACCCGACCATGGACGCCATCAGCAGGGCCGTCGCCGAAGGCCAGACCCGCGACCCCGCCGGGGCCCGGCGCACGCTCCTCGGCCTCTGGGCCGAACTCGGCGCCGCCGGCGACCCCCTCCACCGCTGCACCCTCGCCCACCACCTCGCCGACCTGCACCCCGATCCGGCCGAGGCCCTCGCCTGGAACGTCCGCGCCCTCGACGCCGCCGACGCCCTCACCGACGAGCGCACCGCGGCCCACCACCCCGGCCTCGCGGTCGCCGGGTTCTACCCCTCGCTCCACCTCAACCTCGCCGACGACTACCGCCGCCTCGGCTCCTTCGAAGCGGCGCAACGGCACATCGACGCCGCCCTCGCCCACGCGCCCGCGCTGGCCGACGACCCCTACGGGCAGCTCATCGGCGACGCGATCACCCGGACGGCCGCCTCCATCGCGGAGCGGCGCACCGACTGAGGGCCCGGGCCGCTCAGGCGCCGCGGCGCAGCAGCGGGGGATTGAGCACCGCCGCCTCGCCGCGCCGGAAGAGCCGGGCCGGTCGGCCCGGCTCGCCCTCGGTCGAGGCGCCCGTCGCCGACACGAACCCCGGCGTCGAGGTCGCCTTGCGGTGGAAGTTGCGCGGGTCGATCGTCTCGCCCCAGACCGCCTCGTAGACCTGGCGCAGCGCCGCGATGGTGAACTCCGGCGGGCAGAACGCCGCCGCGAGCGGGGTGTACTCCAGTTTGGACCGCGCCCGCTCGACCCCGTCGGCGAGGATGCGGTCGTGGTCGAACGCCAGTCCCAGCTCGCCGACCGGCCGCCACTCCGCCTCCGCCGCGTCCGTCCCCGCCGTGGGCGTCGGCAGATCGGGCAGCAGCGCCAGGTACGCGACCGTGACCACGCGTCCGCGCGGGTCCCGGTCGGGATCGCCGTAGCTGGCGATCTGCTCCAGGTGCCCGCCCGGCCCGTCGAGGCCCGTCTCCTCCGCCAGCTCGCGCCGCGCGGCGGTCGGCAGGTCCTCGTCCGCCAGCACGAACCCGCCCGGCAGCGCCCACTCGCCGAGGAACGGCTCGCATCCGCGCCGCACCAGCAGCACCTGCAGTTCTCCTTCTCGGACGGTCAGCACCACCAGGTCGACCGTGACCGCGAACACCGGATAACTCATTATCACCACCTTGACGATAACCTAGCACATGGATTATCGTCATGATGACGAGAAAAGGAGGCCCCCATGGCCGATGTCACCAACCGCCTGTTCCTGCGCCACCTCCGCGGCACCCCCACCGTCTGGGTCCGCTTCCAGAAGCGCGGCCGGTCCGTCAACGAGGGCACCGGCCAGTCGTTCTGGTACCGCCCCCTCACCGCGGTGCTCTCCGAAGTCCCCGTGGACGACCGCGAACTCCCGCTCATGTTCCACGCCCGCACCGCCGACTTCGCCGACGTCACCGTCCAGGCCACCGTCACCTACCGCATCGCCGACCCCGCGCTGGCCGCCACCCGCCTCGACTTCTCCGTCGACCCCTACCGCGGCCAGGCCCGCGCCCGCCCCCTCGACCAGATCGCCACCCTCCTCACCGAACTCGCCCAGCAGCCCGCCCTCGACCTCCTCGCCCGCGTCCCCCTCGCCGACGCCCTCACCCTCGCCATCACCGAGGTCCGCGAGTCCGTCGCCGCCGCCCTCTCGGCCGACCCCCGCCTCGGCGACGTCGGCGTCGCGGTCGTCAGCGCCCGCGTCGTCGCCATCCGCCCCGAACCCGAGATGGAGCGCTCGCTCCAGACCCCCACCCGCGAAGCCGTGCAGCAGGACGCCGACAAGGCCACCTACGCCCGCCGCGCCCAGGCCGTCGAGCAGGAGCGCGCCATCGCCGAGAACGAGCTCCAGAACAAGATCGAACTCGCCCGCCGCGAGCAGCAGCTCGTCGAGCAGAAGGGCGCCAACGACAGGCGGCGCGCCGAACTCACCGCCGCCGCCGAACTCGCCACCGCCCAGGGCCAGGCCGAGAAGGCCCGCACCCTCGCCGCCGCGCAGGCCGACCGGGTCCGCACGGTCGGCGCCGCCGAAGCCGAGAAGGAGGCCGCGCGCATGGCCGTCTACCGCGACCTGCCCGTCGCCACCCTCCAGGCCCTCGCCCTGCGCGACCTCGCCGGCGGGCTCCCCGAGATCGGCCAGCTCACCATCACCCCCGACCTCCTCACCGGGGCCCTCACCCGCCTCGCCGACGGCCAGCGATGAGCGCCACCCTCGCCCCCCGCGTGGTCGTCGTCAGCCGCCGCAGCGAACTCGACGAACTCCTCGTCCGCCACGGCACCCGCGCCGCCGCCGCCCACTTCCTGCGCCAGCGCGGCCGCGACCTCGACGAGGTCACCACCCGCCACGAGGCGCTCCAGTCCGCGCTCACCGCCGTCGACGCCGCCGTGCCCGCCGACTGGCGCCGCGGCGCGGTCGACCGCGACGACCTGCCCCGCTTCCTCTTCGGCCCCGAGGACATCGTCGTCGCCGTCGGCCAGGACGGCCTCGTCGCCAACCTCGCCAAGTACCTCGCCGACCAGCCCGTGGTCGGCGTCGACCCCGAACCCGGCCGCAACGCCGGCGTCCTCGTCCGCTTCCGCGCCGCCGACACCGCCCGCGCCCTCCGCGCGGTCGCCGACCGGCAGGCGGCCGTGCGCGCCCTCGCCATGGTCGCCGCCCGCCTCGACGACGGCCAGCAGATCGCCGGCCTCAACGAGGTCTACGCCGGCCACGCCGGCCACCAGTCCGCCCGCTACCGCCTCGTCGACGCCGAAGGCCGCGGCGAACGCCAGTCGTCCTCCGGCCTCCTCGTCGCCACCGGCGCGGGCGCCACCGGCTGGAGCGCCTCCATCGCCGCCGAACGCGACCGCCACGACGTCCTGCCCGAGTTCCAGGCCAACGCCCTGTCCTGGTTCGTCAGGGAGGCCTGGCCCTCGCCCGCCACCGGGACCGCCCTCACCTCCGGCACCCTCGGCACCGGCCAGGAGCTGCGGCTCGTCTGCGAGAGCGAGCGGCTCGTGGTCTTCGCCGACGGCGTCGAGTCCGACCACCTCACCGTCACCTGGGGCCAGCAGATCACCATCGGCCTCGCCGACCGCCGCCTCCACCTGGTCGTGCCCCCGCCGCAGTCGGCCCGACGCATCCGGTTACGCCCCACCGGATCATGACGTTACGGTGAGCCGATGAACCGATTCGAAGGCGCAGTCGCCGTCATCACGGGTGGAGCGAAGGGCATCGGAGCGGCCTGCACGGCCCGCCTCGCGGGCGAGGGCGCGGTCGTCTACGTCGCCGACGTCGACGACGAGGCGGGGGAGCGGATCGCCGCGGCGACCCCCGGCGTCCACTACCGGCGGTGCGACGCGGCCAGCGCCGCCGACTGGGAGGCGCTGGCCGCCGAGGTGCTCGCCGCCCGCGGCCGGGTCGACGTGCTGGTGTCCAACGCGTTCGCGAGCGTCCTCGGCGCGCCCCACGAACTCGCCGAGGAGGACTGGGCCCTGACGCTCGACGTCACGCTCAAAGCCGCCTACCTCGGCGTCAAGGCCCTCATCGGACCGCTGCGGGCGTCGGGCGGCGCGGTCGTGGCCGTCTCCTCGGTCCACGCCCACCGCTCGCACCCCGGCTACACCGCCTACGCCGCCGCGAAGGGCGGCCTGAGCGCGCTCGTCCGCCAGCTCGCCGTCGAGTACGCCCCCGACGTCCGGTTTAACTCGGTCGCACCGGGTCCCATCCTCACGACCCACTGGGCCGACACCTCCGAGGAGGAGATCGCGAGCGCCGGCCGGGGGACGCTCGCGGGCCGCGTCGGCCGACCCGACGAGGTCGCCGCGGCCGTCGCGTTCCTGGCCTCGAAGGAGGCGAGCTACATCACCGGCGCCGAGCTCCCCGTCGACGGCGGCTGGCTCGCCTTCAAGCACGAGCCCTAGGTCGCAGGAACGGGACCGCCCGCGGGCGGTCCCGTTCGCCCCTCCTGCCATGGGGATCCGGCCGGAGCGCGTCCGCGGCACCGGTCCGCGCAATACATGTGAAAGCGGGGCGAACGCCGCTTCCGGTGCCTTTCTACAATCTTCATTGATGATCGAAGACGTTGCACCCCAAGAGATCACGAGCTGGCGCTCACGATTGGACGAGGTTTTCTCTACGATGGCCGGACTGTTCGGCAGAGTGGAGCTCCGGCGCCGCGCCAGAACCTACCTGATCGGCCTGCTCTCGCCCCTCGAACGCAAGACCGGATGGCAGCTCGCCGCGGCCGCCGGCGACCCCACCCCGGTTCGCGTGCAGCACTTCCTGAGTCGTGCCGTCTGGTCCGCCGACCTGGTGCGAGACGCGCTGCGCGCCTACGCCGCCGCGCACCTGGCCGGCCCCGGCGGCGCGCTCGTCGTCGACGAGACGGGCTTCCCCAAGCGGGGCCCCTCGTCGGCCGGCGTGCAGCGGCAGTTCCTGCACGCCACCGGAAGGACCGAGAACTGCCAGGTCGGCGTCTTCCTCGCCTACGTGGGCGAGCGCGGCGCGGCGCTCATCGACCGCGAGCTGTACCTGCCGCCCTCGTGGGCCGAGGACCCGGACCGCTGCGCCGCCGCGGGCGTCCCGGCGGGCCGCGTCGCCGATGGGGCCCTTGCGAAGCCGCGGCTCGCCGAGGCGATGATCGGCCGCGCGGTCGCCGCCGGCGTGGAGGCCGGCTGGGTCGCCGCCGACGCCACGTACGGCCGCGACAGCGCGTTCCTGGCGTTCCTGTCCTCGCGCCGCCTGTCGTACGTCGTCGAAGTGCCGCTGACGCAGACGCTTCGCGAGTCCGACGAGAGCGGCCGCGTCGACGTCCTCGCCAGCGGCGCACCCGAATCGGCGTGGCACCGGGTGCCGCCCCGTCCAGGCGGATGCGCTGCGGGGGAGTACGACTGGGCCTGGGCCACCCTGCCGGGCGCCGACGACCTCCCGCCCGGGTTCGTGCGGACGCTCCTGGTGCGCCGCTCGACCGAGCGCCCCGCCGAACTCGTGTACTACCTGTGCTTCCACGCCGACGCGGTCCGGCGCGAGGAGATCGTGCGCACCGCCGAGGCCCGCCGCATCATGGCGGCCTGCCTCCGCGCCGCGAAGGCCGAGTGCGGGCTCGACCACTACCAGGTCCGCAGGTGGGAGGGGTGGTACCGACATGTGACGCTGGCGATGCTGGCCCACGCGTTCGTCGCCGTCACCACCGCGGCCGAGCGCGCCCAGGGGGAGGTCGGCGGTCCCGAAGCGCCCCGGGCCATCCACTGGCGCTGAACGTCCCGGCGAGACCACACCCGGTCGCGGGGGCCGTTGTCCGGCGCCGTCCCCGATCGCTTCAAGAGTTATCTCGGAATCGAGGTGATCGGACTCCGAGAGACCGCCGCGGTCCGATGCACACGTTGACATCGATGAGTTAGTTAGTTAACCTGACTATTTATGACCGCCGCCCCCGGCCGGTCGACGACCGAGAGGACCCTGATGAAGATCGCCGTGGTCGGTGGCGGATCCACCTACACCCCTGAGCTGGCCGAAGGCTTCGGCGCCAACGCCGCCGCCCTCGGCATCGACGAGGTCGTGCTCGTCGACCCGGCCGTGGACAAGCTCGACGTCATCGGCCCGCTCGTGCAGCGCATCATGCGCCGGCACGGCAGCGACGCCCGCGTCTCCTGGACCGCCGACCTCGACCGGGGCGTGGCCGACGCGTCCCTCGTGCTGCTCCAGCTCCGCGTCGGCGGCCAGGACGCGCGGATCGAGGACGAGGCCTTCCCCCTCGAATGCGGCTGCGTCGGCCAGGAGACGACCGGGGCGGGCGGGCTCGCGAAGGCCCTGCGCACCATCCCGGTCGTGCTCGGCATCGCCGAACGGGTGCGCCGGTCGGCCGCCCCCGGCGCGTGGATCGTGGACTTCACCAACCCCGTCGGCATGGTCACGCGGGCGCTGCTCGACGAGGGCCACCGCGCCGTCGGCCTGTGCAACGTCGCGATCGGCTTCCAGCGCCGCTTCGCCGGACTCCTCGGCCGCGCCCCCGAGGACGTGGTCCTCGACCACATCGGACTCAACCACCTCACCTGGGAGACCGGCGTCCGCCTCGACGGCCGCGACGTGCTGCCCGAGCTCCTCGCCGAGCACCGCGCCGCGATCGCCGAGGAGGTCGACCTGCCGGAGGCCGTCTTCGCCGACGGCCTCGTGCCCTCCTACTACCTGCACTACTACTACGCCCACGACCAGGAGGTCGAACGGATGCGCTCCGCGCCCTCGCGCGGCCGGGAGGTCGCCCGCATCGAGGCCGAGCTCTGGAAGATCTACGAGGACGACACCCTCGACCGCAAGCCCGACCTGCTGTCCCAGCGCGGTGGCGCCTACTACTCCGAGGCGGCCGTGGCGCTCATGCGCTCCCTGCTCACCGAGGACGGCGCGGTCCACGCCGTCAACGTGCGCAACCGCGGCTTCCTGCCGTACCTGCCCGACGAGGCCGTCATCGAGGTGTCGGCCGCCGTCGGCGCCGAGATCGCGCCCGCGGCCGCCGTGCCGCTCGGGGCGCGCCAGCGCGGCCTCGTCTCGGCCGTCGCCGCCTACGAGGAGCTCGGCGTGGCCGCCGCTGTCCACGGCGGCGAGCGCCGCGTCTACGAGGCACTGCTCGCCCACCCGCTGGTCGGCCAGCACGACCTCGCCGAGGGCCTGACGCGCCGTCTCATCGCGACCGGGCGGGACCACCTGCCTTGGGCGTGAACGGGACCGCATTCATCGCCGTCGACGGCGGCAACTCCAAGACCGACGTGGTCGCCGCGACCGCCGACGGCCGCGTCCAAGCCTTCGTGCGGGCGGGGACCTCCTCGCCGCACCGGCTGGGCTACCGCGAGTCGATCGACTTCCTGGGCGGCCTGATCGCCGCCGCCCGCGCCGAGGCCGGGTGGGGGAGCGGCGTGCCGCTGGCGCGCGTCGACGCCCTCCTGGCCGGGGCCGACCTGCCGGTCGAGGTGGACCGGCTGACCGCCGACGCCCGCTCGCACGGGTGGGCCGACGCGGTCCGGGTCGACAACGACACGTTCGCGCTGCTGCGCGCCGGGACCGAGGACCGGAACGCCGTCGCGGTGATCTGCGGGGCCGGCATGAACAGCGTGGGCCGCAACGAGGCCGGCGAGTGGTCGCGGTTCCCGGCGCTGGGCCCGACCACCGGTGACTGGGGCGGCGGCGAGGACCTCGGCGACGCCGTGCTCTTCCACGCCTCCCGGTCCGAGGACGGCCGCGGCCCGGCGACGGCGCTGGCCGCCGCAGTCCGGGCCCACTTCGGCACCGGCTCGGTGGAGGAGGCCGCGATCGGCCTGCACCTGGGCGCGTTCTCGCGCGACATGGTCCACGGCTTGGTGCCGCGGCTGTTCGCGGCCGCCGACGCCGGCGACGCGTGCGCGGAGTCCGTCGTGGAGCGGCAGGCCGAGGAGGTCATGGCGATGGTGCGGGTCGCCGCCCGCCGCCTCGGCCTCGGCGGGTCGCCGTTCACCGTCGTGGGCGGCGGCGGGGTCCTCGCGGCCGCGCCGCCCGCGCTCCTGCGGCACCTGGAACCGCGCCTGGCCGACGAGTACCCGCTCGCGAAGTTCACCGCCCTCGACCGCCCCCCGGTCCTCGGTGCGGCCTGGTCCGCCCTCGACGCCCTCACCGGCCAAGTCGCGGGCCCGGCCCACGAACGCCTCGCCGCCGAGATCGCCGCCCGCGAGCCGATCCGGGTCGGCTAGGGCCATCAGGGACCGGCGGTGTCCGAGTCCGTCGGCTCGCAAGGCCCTCCCGATACCGGTGTTGCATCGGGAGGGCCTACGACGCGGCGGACCGACGGGCCGGATGACGACCGGTCAGAAGGCCCCAAGCCTTCACGGGACGGCCGCACCGCATGGTGCGGCCGTCCGCTTCGGTTCGCGCCGTAGGCCAACGGGTGGAATCGGCCTACCCGTCCGCCTCCGGTGCGGCGCGCAGGAGGCGCACCGCGAGCGCCGTCGTCCAGGTGAACCCGACGAGGAGCGACGCGCGCTGGTAGAGGCCGCCGTACTCGACCAGGCCTTCGGTCTGGGCGAACCCGAGGCTCGCCAGGGCCAGCAGGACGCCGAAGGCCAGCACGGTGAGCACCGAGTACACGGCCCACGGCCGCTCGGTCCGGGCGAATCGCGCGCCGAGCACGAGTCCCGCCCCCATGAGCGCGGCGAAGCCGAGCATCGAGAAGGCGTCGTGCAGTGCCCCCGCGGTGGTGTAGTCGGTGAGGTGGTCGGGCGTGCCCGGCGGGTAGCCGCTGACGGGGTCCGACTCGAATGCTCCGGCGCCGATGAGGCCGACGCCCCAGGCGGCCAGCAGGATCGGGCCCCAGAGCGCGCCGCGGCCCGGCGCGAGGGCGCGGCGCGCGCCGAGCGCCAGGGCGACGATCAGCAGTCCCGTGGTGATGAAGTTCGCGACCTGGACCCAGCCGTGGCCGCCGATCGCCAGGGAGCTGATCGGGTGGCGCAGGAGGTCGTAGTCGGCGCGCAGCAGGCTCTGGACCGTGGCGGCGACCAGGAACAGCGGCCCGGCGGCGGCGCCGAGGAGCAGGAGGCTTCGGGTGGACGGGCGCATCGGCGCCTCCTCGGGGGTGGGGAGGAGTGTGCCCTCAGCGTACGCAGCCCACGGCCGCAGCGGATCTGCCGGAAGCCGTGCCGCGGCCGCCATCCCCGTCGCGCCCGGCGCACGCCCGCCCCGCTTGCTGAGGCCCGCCGCGGTCGCGGTGCGGACCCTGCCGCGTCAGGAGGGGAGCGCCGCGTCGAGGACGCGCCCCTTCAGGTCCTCGTACGCCAGGTCCAGGACGCCGATCGCGACGGCGTCGCCGTACACGGCGGAAGGCAGGATGCGCTCAGCGAGTGCCTCGGCGTGGCGGCGGACGCGGTCGACGAGGGCTTCGCCGCCCGCGCGGGCGATCTCCCCGCCGAGGACCAGGTTCGGCGGGTCGAACAGGCAGGTGAGCAGGTGCAGCGCCCCGGCGACGCGGTCGGCGTAGGCGTCGATGAGCGCGTCGGCGCCGCGCTTGACGGCCTGGGTCATGACGGCGACGGCGTCGGCGCCCTCCACGCCGTGCTCGCGGCCGAGCGCGACGACGGCCGGTGCGCCGATCCAGTCCTGGTAGGTCGGGTCGTCGGGGCCGGTCCGGTCGGGGTACACCGGCACGTACCCGAGCTCGCCGGCGGCGCCGCGGGCGCCGACGACGAGGCCGCTCGCCAGGTCGATGCCGGTGCCGATGCCCTCGCGGCCGAGCCACAGCAGCACGAGCCCGCCGGAGACGGCCGGGTTGCGCCGCTCGGCGACGGTGGCGGCGTTGACGTCGTTGTGGATCGTCACCGGGCAGTCCAGGTACGTCTCGATCGCCTCGCGCATGTGCACCTCGGGGGCGCCGGGGATGTCGGCGTACCCGATGGTGTCGGTCTCGGCGTCGTACGCGCCGGGCACGGCCAGGTGCACCACGGCGATGCGGTCGCGGTCGATCCCGGCGTCGTTCGCGGTCGCGCTCAGCATGTTCTGCACGGCGCGGTCGACGGGGACGGCGGTGAAGTCGATGCGGCGCGTGGAGGAGGCGCGCTCGCGGCCCTTGAGGTCGCGGACGGCGACGGTGACGCCGTCGGGCTCGTGGAGGGTCACGGCGGCGGCGAACGCGTGGTCGGCGTTGACGGAGTACACCTCGGCGCGGGGCCCGACCTGCCTGGCGGTGGTGCGCCCGAGCGTGACCGCGAGCCCGGACTCGAACAGCCGCAGCATGACCTGCGAGGCCGTGGGCTTGGCCAGGCCGGTGAGCTTGCGCAGCTCCACGCGGGTGAGCGTGTCGTTCTCCAGCAGGTGGTAGAGCGCGGCGCGCTCGTTGATGGTCCGGAGCAGGTGGGAGGACCCGGAGGGGACCGGCGGGTCCGGCGTGCCGTTGGTGCGCATGGGCGTCCTTCTTCATCTGCCCAGGTGAACGGGCGTGCGGCGATTTTCTTCGCGCCGATGTTGACCCGGGGGCTCGCTGAGTATACTATCGGCGCTTATAAGTTAGTAATCTTATCTAACTATTAACGCTCCTCGAACGCCAATCCCCACGGCGACCCCTCCGTCGCCCCGAGCAAGGGACTCCACCATGACGCACCGCCCCGGCCGCCCCGAGCCGCCGCTTCCTCCTCCAGGCGTCCGCCGCCGTCGGCGCCGGCGGCCTCCTGGCCGCCTGCACCGGGACCGGCGGCGCCGACGGCACCGCCACGGTCCTCTACACCGCCGGCCTCCAGGACGGCGAGCCCGCCAACTTCAACCCCCTGGGCTGGACCGCCTCCTGGCCCGTGGGCAACTACGCCGTCCACGTCTACGAGACCCTGTTCAACTTCAACCTCCTCACCGGCGAGTCCGAGCCGCTCCTCGCCTCCGGGATCGAATGGGCCGACAACGTCGGCACCGTCACCCTCCACGACGGCACCGCCTGGCAGGACGGCACCGCGCTCACCAGCGCCGACGTCGTCTCCACCTTCCGCCTCGGCGACCGCAACGAAGGCATCGCCTACGGCGACGTGTGGACCTACGTCGACGCGATCGAGGCCCCCGACGACCGCACCGTCGTCTTCACCCTCAACGCCGAGCGCCCCCAGCGCCTGCGCCTGATGGACCTGCTCTGCTTCACGTACATCCTCCCCGCGCACGTGTGGGACGGGGTCGCCGACGCCGACCTCACCGAGTTCCCCAACACCGAGCCCGTCGGCTCCGGCCCGTACACCCTCGACTCCTACACCCACCAGGACGTCACCCTCGCGCTCCACCAGGACTACTGGGGCGACGCCGTCCACGGCAAGCCCGTCCCCGAGAAGGTCGTCCACGCCATCTACGAGGGCAACGACGCCGCCAACCTCTCGTTCCAGAACGGCGACATCGACCTCTCCGCGTACTTCCTGCCGCGCGTCAACGAGCTGTGGGAGGACAAGGGCCTGCCCGTCAAGACCTGGGAGCCCGACGCCCCCTACCACCTGCCCGGCTCCATCCCCATGCTCATCATCAACACCGTCACCGGACCCCTCGCCGACGCCCGCGTGCGCCGCGCGCTCGCCCACGCCATCGACTACGCCAAGATCGCCGAGAGCGCCATGGCCGGCATGAGCGACCCCGCCCAGGCCAGCGTCATCCTCCCCGAAGGCGCCGAGAGCGTCCACTTCAACGCCGAGGCCGCGGCCGCCGGCTGGTCCTACGACCCCGCCGAGACCGCCCGCATCCTCGAGACGGAGGTCGGCGCCGCCAAGGGCGAGGACGGGATCTACGTCCTCCCCGACGGCACCCGCCTCGGCCCCTTCAAGGCCGCCACCCCCCAGGGCTGGACCGACTGGAACGCCGCCCTCGACATCGTCGCCACCACCGCCACCGCGGCTGGCATCGACGTCGTCACCGAGTTCAGCGACTTCACCGAGGTCAACGACAACCTCGGCAACGGCGCCTTCGACATGGTCCTGTGGTACGTCTCCGACGTCGCCCCCTCCAGCCCGTGGTCGCGCATCCGCGACCTCATCGACGACCGCGAGGTCCCGCCCGTCGGCGAGATGGCCTTCTGGAACTTCGGCCGCTTCCACCACGACGACGTCCCCGCGCTCCTCGACGAGGCCGCCACCGCTCCCGACGCCGCCGGCGCCACCGCCGCCTACACCGCGCTCGACGACATCATCCGCGCCGAGGCCCCCGCCATCCCGCTCATGTACCGCCCCTTGGAGTTCTACCAGTTCAGCGAGAAGAACTGGACCGGCTTCCCCACCAAGGACGACCCGTACTGCGCCCCCATGCAGGGCATGACCGGCATCCAGATCCTCACCAAGATCACGCCGGTCGAGCAGTAGGACATGACCCTCCTCCGCCACATCCTCTCCAAGCTGGGCTGGTACGCCGCGGCCTTCGCCGCGGCGCTGGCGCTCAACTTCTTCCTGCCGCGCCTGCTCCCGGGCAACCCCGTGGACACCCTCGTCGGGCAGGCGCTCCGCGGGCACGCCTCCTCCGAGACCAAGCAGCGCGTCTACGAGACCTACATCGCCGAGTTCGGGCTCGACCAGCACCTCTGGTCGCAGTTCCTCACCTACATCGGGAAGACCCTGCAAGGGGACTTCGGGACCTCGTTCAGCCGCTACCCGGCCGACGTCGCCACCATGATCGGCGACGCCCTGCCCTGGACGATCGCCCTCCAGCTCCCCGCGGTCCTGCTCGGCTGGCTCATCGGCAACCTCGTCGGCGCCATAGCGGCCTACCGCCGCGGCGGCTTCGACCGGACCGTCTACCTGTCGAGCCTCTTCCTCACCGCCGCGCCCTACTACTGCCTCGCCGTGCTGCTGCTCTACGGCCTCGCCGTCGCGCTCCCGCTGTTCCCGACCGGCGGCGGCTGGTCCTTCGGCAACAGCCCCGAGTGGACCGGGATCTTCGCCGTGGACGCCGTCTCGCACTGGTTCCTGCCGTTCCTGTCCCTCCTGCTGGTCTTCATCGGCGGGCAGGCGATCGGCATGCGCTCCATGGCCGTCTACGAGGTCGACGCCGACTACGTGCGCTTCGCCGAGAGCTTCGGCCTCGCCGACCGCACGATCGTCGGCTACATCTTCCGCAACGGCATGCTCCCGCAGATCACCGGACTCGCGCTCGCCATCGGCACCCTCGTCGGCGGCGCGCTGCTCACCGAGATCGTCTTCTCCTACCCGGGGATCGGGACGCTCCTGTACGACGCGATCCTCAACAAGGACTACCCGGTCATCCAGGCCGTCACCCTGCTCGTCCTCATCGTCGTGCTCGTCGCCAACTTCCTGGTCGACGTCCTCTACGGCCTCATCGACCCGCGCATCCGCGCCGCTGAAAGGGGCGAACGGTGAAGGCGCTCAAGGCACTCCCCGCGCGGTTCCACGCCGCCGCCGCGGTCTTCCTGCTCATCTGCGCGGCCGGCCTCGTCGGGCCGCTCGCCGCGGGCGCCGGCCCCGGCGACCTCCTCGGCGGCCCGTTCCAGCCGCCCGGCGCCGACTTCCTCCTCGGCACCGACCACCTCGGCCGGTCCGTCGGCGTCCAGCTCGTCCACGGCATCCGCACGTCCATCTACATCGGACTCCTCGCGGGGGTCGCCGGCACCGTCCTCGGCGTCCTCATCGGCACCCTCGCCGGCTACCGCGGCGGCCTCCTCGACGAGATCCTCATGGGGCTCACCAACATCATGATCACCGTCCCGGCGATCATCGTGCTCCTGCTGCTCTCCATCAGCCTCGACACCCGCTCGGTCACCGTCATGGGCGTCTGCATCGGCGCGGTCTCCTGGCCCTGGACCGCCCGCGCCGTCCGCTCCCAGATCGCCAGCCTCCGGCAGCGCGAGCACGTCGACATCGCGCGCCTCTCCGGCTCCCGCACCGGCCGCATCATCGCCGTCGAACTCCTGCCGTACATGATGTCCTACATCGTGATGGCCTTCGTCATCCAGCTCTACGGCGCGATCCTCGCCGAAGCGGCCCTGAGCCTCCTCGGCCTCGGCCCCTCCGGCACCGCCTCCCTCGGCGTGATGCTCCACTGGGCCATCGCCTGGGAGTCCATCCGCGGCGGCCAGTGGTGGGTCTTCCTGACCCCCACCGTGTTCATCACCGCGATCACCTTCTCCCTCCTGCTCGTCCAGTCGAGCCTCGACACGGTCTTCAACCCGCGCCTGCGCGACCGAAAGGCGGCCCGATGACCCTCGCGAGCCTCACGTGGCTCTCCGCCCACTACGCCGCCGGAGACCAGCGGTTCCACGCCCTCGACGACGTCGCCCTCGAGATCCGGCCCGGCCAGATCCTCGGCGTCGTCGGCGAATCGGGCTGCGGCAAGTCCACGATGGCCTCCGTCCTCTCCCTCAACCCCGGGCCCTCCCTGCGCGTCACCTCCGGCACCCTCGCCATCGGCGGCCGCGACGTCGACCTCACCGACACCGCCTCCCACCGCGCCCTGCGCGGCGGCACCGTCGCCCTCCTCCCGCAGGGCGCCCTCAACGCGCTCAACCCCACCCGCCGCGTCGGCGCCATGGCCCACGACATCCTCGCCGCCGGCGACCGGCGCATCAAGCGGCCGGAGTCCCTGCGCCGCACCGCCGCCCGCCTCGAAGCGCTCGAACTGCCCCCGCGCGTCCTCCGCGCCTACCCCCACCAGCTCTCCGGCGGGATGCGCCAGCGCGTCGTCACCGCGCTGGCGACCCTGCGCGACCCGCGCCTGCTGGTGGCCGACGAGCCCTCCTCGGCCCTGGACGTGTCCTCGCAGCGGCTCCTGGTGGACCTGCTCCGCCGCCTGGTCGGCGACGGCCTCGTCGAGGGCATCGTGTTCATCACCCACGACGTGGCGCTCCTGTCCGAGCTCGCCGACCGCATCGCCGTCATGTACGCCGGCCGCGTCGTCGAGGAGGCCCCCGCGAAGGACCTCGTCACCGCCCCGCGCCACCCCTACTCCCAGGCCCTCCTCGCCTCGGTCCTGGTGCCCGAACCGGGCGCCCGCGGACGCCGCCTCGCCGGCATCCCCGGCTCGCCCCCCGACCTGCGCGCCCCGATCCCCGGCTGCCCGTTCGCACCCCGCTGCGAGCACGCCGTGGACCGGTGCGCCACCGACCGGCCGCCGCGCCTGGTGATCGGCGAACGCGACGACTCCTGCTGGCGCAGCGTCGAGATCGAGGAGGCGGCCCATGCCGGCTGAGCACGACGGGAACGAACTGCTGCGCACCGAGGGCCTGGCCAAGACCTTCGGCCGCGGCAAGGACGAGGTCCGAGCCGTCGACGGCGTCGACCTGCACCTGCGCCGCGGCGAGGTCACCGCCCTGGTCGGCCAGAGCGGCTCGGGCAAGAGCACCCTCGGGCGCCTCCTGCTGCGCCTGGCGGACCCCACCGCGGGCCGGGTCGTCTTCGGCGGCCGCGACGTCACCGCCGTGCGCGGCGCGGCCCGCCGCGACTACTGGCGCGAGGTCCAGGCGGTCTTCCAGGACCCGTTCGCCGCGTTCCACCAGTACCGGCGCGTGGAGGCGACCCTCGCGACGGCGTTGCAGCTCATGCCCTCCGAGACCCGCGAGAGCGGGCGCGAGGCGATGGCCGCGGCGCTGGCGGCGGTCGGGCTCGACGCGGCCGAGACGCTCGCCAAGCGCCCGCACGAGCTCTCGGGCGGGCAGCGCCAGCGGGTCATGCTCGCGCGGGCGCTCATGCTGCGCCCGCGCCTGCTCATCGCCGACGAGGCGACGTCCCTGCTGGACGCCTCGGTGCGGGTCACGGTCCTCAACCTCCTGGCCGACCTGCGCGACGAGCGGGGGATGACCGTGCTGTTCGTGACCCACGACCTCGGGCAGGCGTACTACCTCGCCGACCGGATCGCGGTCATGCACCGGGGCCGTATCGTGGAGTCCGGCCCCGCCGAGCAGGTGGTCGCCGAGCCCGAGCACCCGTACACGCGCTCGCTCCTGGCCGACGTGCCGAAGCTCCACCGGTCCTCCTGAGCCGCGGGCCGCGAATCCGACAATATTGGCATTAATCAATCTATTGACTCGAATTCGCGGCCCCCGTAAGGTGATCAATAGATAGTAATACTGCCTAACTATTGAGGAGGAGTACATGGCGCTCCCACCCCGCCGCAAGCGGCTCTTCGGCCTGCTCGCGGCCCTCGCCGCCGTCGCGGTCATCACCCCGATCGGCATCGGCGCCGCCTCGGGCGAGCACGCCGACGACCCCGGCACCGTCGCCGAGGCCCTCACCCCGACCGCCGAGCACGGGCGGCTGTCCGTGTGCGGCACCACGCTGTGCGACGAGTCCGGGAACCCGGTCCAGCTGCGCGGCATGAGCACCCACGGCCTCCAGTGGTACTCGCAGTGCGTCAACGACGCCTCGCTCGACGCCCTCGCCTACGACTGGGGCGCCGACATCGTGCGGCTCTCGATGTACATCCAGGAGGACGGCTACGAGACCGACCCCGAGGGTTTCACGCAGCGCATGCACGACCTCATCGACGAGGTCACCGCCCGCGGCCAGTACGTGATCGTCGACTGGCACATGCTCAGCCCCGGCGACCCGCACTACAACCTCGAGCGCGCGAAGACCTTCTTCGCCGAGATCGCCGCCGAGCACGGCGGCCAGGACAACATCTTCTACGAGGTCGCGAACGAGCCCAGCGGCGTCACCTGGGCGCGGATCAAGAGCTACCACGAGCAGATCATCCCGGTGATCCGCCAGTACGACGACGACGCCGTCATCCTCCTCGGCACCCCCGACTGGTCCTCCCTGGGCCTCTCCGGCGGCTCGGACGAGCAGGAGGTCATCGACGACCAGGTGGACGCCGAGAACATCATGTACACCTTCCACTTCTACGCCGCCTCGCACGACGACTGGTACCTCGACGGGCTCTCCCGGGCCGCCGACGAGATCCCGATGTTCGTGACCGAGTTCGGCACCCAGGAGTACACCGGCGACGGACCGAACGACTTCGCCATGGCCCAGCGCTACCTCGACCTCATGGAGGACAAGGGCATCAGCTGGGTCAACTGGAACTACTCCGACGACGCGCGCTCCGGCGCGGCCTTCGAGCCCGGCACCTGCCCCGGCGGCCCCTTCACCGGCGCCGGCGGCAACCTCAAGGAGGCGGGGGAGTGGGTCCGCGACGCGATCCTCGACGGCGGCACCAGCGCCCCGCCCACCGAGGAGCCCACCGAGGAGGAGACCACCCCGGCCTCCTCGGGCACCTGGAAGGCCGGCACCTCGTACGCCGTCGGCGCCACGGTCACCTACGGCGGCGCCTCGTACCGGTGCCTCCAGGCGCACACCTCGCTGACCGGCTGGGAGCCCCCGAACGTCCCCGCGCTGTGGGCGAAGGCCTGACCCGCTGAACCGCGGGGGCGCCGCCCCCGCCGCACACCGCCCGCGATCCGGTGAGGGCCCGGATCGCGGGCGTCTTCCGTGCCCGCGTTCGATAAATATCGATGGTCTTGACTGTGTCGATGTGTTATCGCTATCATCGGCGTGCGATGTGATCGCTAACTCAAGGGTTCGGCGCAGCCCCGGGCGCGGACCCGCACCCCCGTCTCGGAAGGGACCCCGCATGACCGCTCGCCGCACCCTCCTCACCGCCGGGCTCGCCGCCGCCGCGGCCGCCGCGCTCCCCGGCGCGGCCGCGCAGGCCCAGACCTACGGCGCCTACGCGATGGCCTACTTCAAGGAATCCCCGAACCTCACCGACGACAGCTACGCCCTCCACCTCGCCGTCTCCGCCGACGGCCTCGAATGGACGCCGCTCAACCAGAACCAGCCCGTCGCCACCCCCACCGCCGGGATGCAGGGCCTGCGCGACCCCTTCCTCCTGCGCAAGCAGGACGGCACCTTCACCGTGCTCGCCACCGACCTCAAAGGCCGCGTGTTCAACCTGAACAACCAGTACATCCACGTGTGGGACTCCGCGGACCTGCGCACCTTCACCGGCTACCGGCGCGTGCGCCTCCACGCCCTCAACACCCACTCGTGGGCCCCGACCGCGTTCTGGGACCCCGCCCGCGGCCAGTACGGGGTCGTCTACTCCGCCCACAACGGCACCCGCGACGTGTTCATGGTCAACTACACCACCGACTTCGTGAACATGGGCGCCGCGCAGACCTACTTCGACCCCGGCTTCAACGTCCTCGACGGCGACGTCCTGCGCCACGGCGGCGCCTTCTACCTCGCCTACAAGAACCTCGCCAACGGCAACCTCTACGTCGCCCGCTCCACCACCGGCGCCCCGAACTCGTACACGACCCTCACCGGCGGCCTGCGCCAGGGCAGTGCCATCGAGGCCCCGATCCTGGTGGCCGCCAACAGCGGCGGCTCCTTCTGGCTGTGGGGCGACTCCTTCTCGCCCGCCAACGCCGTCTTCTACGCCTGGCAGTCCACCAACATCGCCGGCAACAGCTGGACCGCGCTCAACCAGCGCACCTTCACCGCCCCGATCAGCTCCAAGCACGCAGGCATCGTCCCCATCACCGCCGCCGAGCGCACCGCGCTCCTGACCCGCTGGGGCGCACCGAACTGGAACCGCCTCAAGTCCTACAACTTCCCCGACCGGTACGTGCGCCACGCCTCCAACGTCGGCCGCATCGACCCCTTCCCGATGGAGCCCCCGGCCGACCAGCAGTGGCGACTCGTCCCCGGGCTCGCCGACAGCGCCGGCGTCTCCTTCGAGTCCGTGAACCTCCCCGGCCGCTACCTCCGCCACGTGAACTACGCGATCCAGCTCGCCACCGGCGACGGCACGGCCCAGTTCGCCCAGGACGCCACCTTCCACCGCACCGCCGGCCTCGCCGACGCCTCCTGGGCCTCCTTCCGGTCCCACAACTTCCCCGACCGGTACCTGCGCCACTCCGGGTACGTGCTGCGCATCGACCCGCTCTCCTCGGGCTCCTCGGCCACCGACCGCCAGGACGCCACCTTCCGAGTGACCTATTAGGAGCCGGCCATGTCCCTCACCCGCCGCCGCCTCCCCGGCCTCCTGCTGACCCTGCTCGCCCTCCTCGCGAGCCTGGTCGTCTCGGTCCCGGCCGCACAGGCCCAGACCGCTACGTTCACCAACCCGCTCAACAGCTCCGGCCCGGACCCCTGGATGACCTACCACCAGGGGAACTACTACCTGATGACGACCCCATGGAACGGCCCGATCACCATGCGCCGCGCCGCCACGATCGACGGCCTCAAGCACGCCGCCGCCGTCCCGGTCTACAGCGACTTCCCCGCCGGGCGCGACAAGAACGTCTGGGCCCCCGAGTTCCACTACCTCAACGGCCCCAACGGATGGCGCTGGTACATCTACTACTCCGCCGGCGCCGGCGGCATCGAGGACCAGCGCGTCCACGTCGCCGAGAGCGCCGGCACCGACCCCATGGGCCCCTACACCTACAAGGGCATGATCTTCGGGGCGAGCAATTGGTGGGGGATCGACGGCAGCGTCGTCACCATCGGGACCCAGCGCTACCTCCTGTGGTCGGGCGTCCCCGGCCAGTGGACCGGCGCGGACCCGAGCATCTACATCGCGGCCATGACCAGCCCCTGGACCCTCTCGACGCAGCGGACCGCGATCTCCACCCCGCAGCTGTCCTGGGAGACCCAGGGGACCCCCATGAACGAGGGCCCGGTCGCGCTCCAGCACGGCGGCGACACCTTCGTCGTCTACTCCGCCAGCGCCTGCCAGGGACCGGACTACAAGCTCGGCCTCCTCGAACTCACCGGCGCGAACCCGCTCAGCGCCGCGTCCTGGACCAAGCGGCCGCAACCGGTGTTCCAGCGCAGCGACGCCAACGGCGTCTACGGACCCGGCCACAACGGGTTCTTCACCTCACCGGACGGCACCGAGCACTGGATCGTCTACCACGCCAACACCTCCGCGTCCCAAGGCTGCGGCTCGACCCGCACCACCCGCATCCAGGAGTTCACCTGGAACGCCGACGGCACCCCGAACCTCGGGACCCCCGTCTCGGTGAGCACCGTCCTGCCCGTGCCCTCCGGCGAGACCGTCGGGGCCTACAACCGCCTCCAGTCCTACAACTTCCCGAGCCGGTACGTGCGGCACGCCGACTTCGACGTCCGCATCGACGCGAGCGTCTCCCCGGCCCAGGACGGCTGGTTCCGGCTCCGGACCGGCCTCGCCGGCACCGGGACGGTCTCCTTCGAATCGGTCAACTACCCCGGACACTACCTGCGGCACAGCGGGTTCGACCTCGTCCTGGCCCCGAACGACGGGACCGCCCAGTTCGCCGCCGACGCGACCTTCCGACGCACCGCCGGCCTCGCCGACGCGACCGCCGCCTCGTTCCAGTCCTACAACTACCCCGACCGCTACCTGCGCCACTACGACTACCTGCTGCGGATCGACACGATCACCACCGCGACCGCGCGGGCCGACGCCACGTTCCGGGTCACCTCGTGAGCCGGCGCCCCGGCCGGGAGCGTCCTCGCCCGGCCGGGGCACCACCACACGCCACTGTCCGGCACCGGACGGTGCGGACCAGACCGCTCTCGGATAAATTCGTTGACAGGACCCGACCGCGTTTCCTACCGTGGTCGGGTCCGCTCACGTGCGGGCACCGTCCGGGCTCCGGCCCTAGAAAGCAGTGTCTATGCCCCGCCGTGCGCCGAGCGCGCCTCGCAGCATCGCGTAAGCCTCCGACGATCCCGCCGCACCCGAGGTGCGGCACCGGAGGCGCGCGTCCACCGACCGAGCCGCTCGGCCTGCTCTTGCTGTCATCGCACGACTCTCCAGCAAGGAGCCCCGGGTGTCACACACCAGCAACACGCTCACGATCCACACCTTCACCTGCGCATGGTGCGGCCTGACCGCCACCAAGTCCACCACCGACGGCGCCCTGCGCAACCACTGCCCGTCCTGCCTGCACTCGCGGCACGTCGCCGACCACGTCGACGGCGGCCCCAGCGAGTGCGAGGGCCGCATGAGCCCGATCGCCATCGCGGTCCTGCGGACCGGCGACTGGATGCTCATCCACCGCTGCGTGCGCTGCGACGAGCTCACCTCGAACCCCGTGTGCGGGGACGACAACCAGCTCATCCTCATGCGCATGGCCGTGCGCCCGCTCGCCCAGCCGCCGTTCCCGCTCGAAGCGCTCGGCAGTCTGTAGAGGGGGGGACCGACATGCCACGACGGACCAGGCCCCGCGAGCACGACCACCGCAGGCAGCGGCACAAGGACGTCCTGCACGACCGCGGCGGGCACCGCGCGAACGACTTCCGCTGCGTCGGATGCCGCCTCGACGTGTCCCTGGACGCGCCGGGCACCGCCCACCGCAACCACTGCCCGCAGTGCCTCGCGAGCCTCCACGTCGACCGCCGCATCCCCGGCGACCGCGACGCGGCGTGCCGCGGGCGCATGGAGGCGCTGGCGGTCTTCACCAGGCCCGACGGCGAGTGGATGATCGTCCACCAGTGCCTGTCGTGCGGCGAGCTCAGCTCCAACCGCATCGCGGGCGACGACAACGCGCTCGCCCTGATGCGGCTGGCGCTGCGCCCGCTCCAGGACACGGACCGGGCGAGCCGAACGCTGATCAACCTGTGACCGCGTCCGGGGGCGTCCGCGCCCCCGGACGCGTCTGACCGCTCCCATGTGAGACAGTCATTGATATTTGTCAATCTTCTGGGATGATCGGTGCGTGCGCACCCGGGAGACGCTGATCCAGGCCGCCAAGGCCGCCGTGTTCGCGCTGGTGTGCGCGCCGGTCGCCGCCGGGGCCCACGTCCTCGCGGGCGGCACCGTCTCGACCGGGCCGGTGGTGCTGGCGGCCATGCCGATCGCGGCCACCGCCCACCTGTTCGCGCAGCGCGGCCCCCGCCGGGCCGCCTGGCTCTTCAGCGTCTTCACCGTCGCCCAGGCGCTCCTGCACAGCCTCTTCGCCCAGACCGGCGACCACGCCCTCCACGGCGAACGCGAGACCGCCGCCATGGCGATGCTCCACACCGGCGCCACCACGATCGCCGTCCTCTGGACCACCCGCGTCGAACCGGCCCTCCCGCGCCTGCGCGACCGCGTCGCCGCCGCCCTCACACGCCTCCTCGACCGGCTCCGCCCGCCGGGCCACCCGACTCCAGTACGCACCGCACCCGCTGTGCCGCAGCTGATCACGCCCCCGAGGCGACGACCGGCCACCGGGGCGACGACCGTGCGGGGACCACCGCGGCCCGGCCGCACCCGTCCCCCCGTCGTCCCGCGCGCCGAATCCGGCGCGCACCTCCCCAGAAAGCAGACTTCACCATGCCCCGCAACCGCATCGGCCGCGCCCTCGCGCGCACCGCCGTCGTCGGCGCCGCCGCCACGGCCGCCGTCGCACTGGCCGGACCGGCCTCCGCGCACGTCACGATCTCCACGGCGAACACCGTCGCCGGCACCTACACGCTCCTCACCGTCTCCGTCCCCCACGGCTGCGACGGCGAGCCCACCACCGCGATCGCCGTCCAGATCCCCGAGCCGATCAACGCCGTCACCCCCACCGTCAACCCCGGATGGGAGGTCCAGAAGGTCATGACCGACCTCCCCGCGCCCGTGGTCGACGCCCACGGCAACGAGGTCACCGAACGGGTCGACCAGGTCGTCTACACCGCGAAGACCCCGCTCCCCGACGACCTGCGCGACGCCTTCGAACTCTCCCTGCGCCTGCCCGAGGAGGCCGCCGGGCAGACCCTGCACTTCCCGGTCGTCCAGACCTGCACCACCACCGACCACCCCTGGATCGAGATCGCCGCCGAAGGCCAGAACCCCGACGAGCTCGCCTCGCCCGCACCGTTCATCGAGGTCCTCGCCGCCGCCGACACCGAGGACGCCGAACCCGCCGACCTCGAACCGGCCGCCGCCGAGTCCACCGGCGACACCGGCACCGACCCCGTCACCTACGTGGCGCTCGCCGTCGGCATGATCGGCGCCGGCCTCGGCGCCGCCGGCCTCCTGAGAGGACGACGCGCGGCGTGACCGCGCTCCGCACCCGACCGCCGGGGCGAGCCGCGCTGCTCGCCCTCGCGGTCCTCCTCGCCCTCGCGCCCGCCCGCGCCGCCTCGGCGCACGCCGCGCTCCTGTCGACCGACCCCGCCGACGGCGCCGCCCTCGACGCCGCCCCCGACACGGTCACCCTCGCCTTCAACGAATCCGTGCGGCCCGTCGACGACGCGATGCGCCTCATCGACAGTGCCGGCGGCGACCACGACGTCGACGCCGCGGCCCGCGACCGGGACGTCGTCCTCGACCTGCCCGACGACCTGCCCGACGGCGCCTACCACCTCAACTGGCGCGTCATCTCCGCCGACGACCACCCCATCGCCGGCGTCCTCGCCTTCACCGTCGGCGACGCGCAGCCCGGCACCGCGCCCGCGCCGACCGAGACGCCGGACGAGATCCCGGCCCCGGTCCCCGCGGCCGCCGCCGCGCTCCACTACCTCGGCCTGCTGCTGTTCGCCGGGTACCTGTGCTTCCGCACCGCGATCGCGCGCGGCGCCTGGCCCGCCCGCCCCCGCGGCCGCCTCCTCCGCACCGCCGCGACCGCCGCGATCATCGGCGCCGCCCTCGCGGTTCCTCTGGGCGGCTTGGAGATCGCCGGTCTGCCCCTCAGCGGCCTCGCCGACGTCGGCGCCTGGACCGCGTCGGCCACCACCGCGTCCCTCATCGTCCTCGCCGCCACCGCCATCGGCGTCGGCGGCGCATACGCGATCCGCGAACGGCACCCGCGCGCCGCCCCCGCCCTCGCGGCCGCCACCGTCGCGGCACCGGCCCTCGCCGGCCACTCGCTCAGCTTCGGCGTGCAGTGGATCATGATCGGCGCCGACGCCATCCACCTCGCGACCGGCGCGTTCTGGGCCGGGGGACTGGCGGGCCTACTCGTCATGCTCCGGCACCGCACCGGCGACCCCGCCCGCGCCGCCCTGGTCGTCTCGCGCTTCTCCGCCTGCGCCGCATACAGTGTCGCCCTCCTCGGCACCAGCGGCCTCGTCATGGCCCTGTCGATCCACCGCGACTGGGACGCCTTCGCCGCCTCCGACCACGGCCGCGCCCTGATCGTCAAGCTCTCGCTGGTGGCGCTCGCGCTCGCGCTGGCGGGCTGGAACCGGTTCCGCCTCATCCCGGTCGTCGCCGCGAGCGCGGCGGCGGGCCTCTCGCGCCTGCGCCGCGTCCTGGCCGCCGAGGCCGCCATCGTGGCCGCGGCCGTCGTCCTCACCGGCGTCCTCGTCAACGCGAGCCCCGCGGCCCCCGTGCAGGAACCGGCCCCCGAACCGCTGCCGACCGGCGGCGTGGTCTCCGCGGAGGGCGCGCTCGGCGACGGCGCGTTCGAGGCCCACCTGTCCCCGGGCCTGACGGGGGAGAACATGCTCATGCTCGCACTCACCGACGCGGCCGGGGCGCCGCTCGTCCCGCTCGAACCCCCGGTGGTCACCGCGGTCCTGCCCGCGGAGGACTTCGGCCCCGTCGCCGCCGAGATCCACGAGTTCGCGCCGGGCCAGTACCACTGCGCGATGGACCTGCCCCTCCCCGGCACGTGGGAGGTCACCGTCCAGGCCCGCGCCACCGAGTTCGACGCCGTCACCGCCACGATCACCGTCGACATCGGATCGTCGACTCCCGACTGACCGCGAGCGGGTCCCGAGTACTCCTCGGCCAGTGCGTGACGCGGGCGACATGCGAAGAACGGGCAGGTGAGCGGTGCGGACACTGCGGCTTGTGGACCGCCGGGACCCCGCGGCGGCGCGATTCCGAATACGCTCGGCGTCACGACCCCCGACCGAACAGCGAGTGCGCATGGCCGAACCCCGAGACAGCAGACGCCGCGAGCGGGCGCTCGCCGTGATCCCGCCCGGCATCGTGTTCGCCGCGACCGCGCATCTCCTGTGGACGGCCATGTTCGCTCCGGACGTCCTGCCGGACTGGTGGTTCGCGGCCTCGATCATCCTGGTCGCCGCGGCCTTGGCGGGCTTCTTCGCCTCCTGCTGCATCGGCCGCTTCCGCGGGGACATACGGGGCATGACCGCCGTGCTGGCCTTCATCGCGATCGGAGGCATCATGCTGGCGCCGGTGTTCGAGTCCAGCGTCCTCAACGCGCGCGGAGTGGGCGTGGAGTGCACTGTCGTCTCCAGCAGGCGGAAGGAGCACCGCGGTGACACGCTGATCGAACACACCATGGACTGCCCGGGTCGCACCGGTGTCACCTGGAGCACCGACGAGGACGACCGGTGGATCTCCGGCGACCGCGTCGTCGGCCACTTCGATCCGGAAGACCGCGCGCACTACTCGTTCGGCGACCGCGACTGGTTCGAGACCGTCCTCTGGGGAGTCGGCGCGCTCCTCGCCGTGGTCGTCGCGATCGTGCTGCGGCTGCTCGCCGTCGACGACGCGTTCCGGGCGCGGCTGACGGGTGGGGCGGCCGGAGGCCGGGCCGCGGGTGTCGTGGACTCGAGCGGGCGAGGCGACGGCTGACGCGCCGACCCCATCGGTGAGAATCAGGCCATGGGCAACCCTCCGAAGAACGCCGCGGTGACGCGGGCGCGGCTGGCCGGCGACCTGCGCCGGCTCGGTCTCGCGGACGGCGACGCCGTCATGGCGCACGCCGCCTTCAGCACGGTCGGCACCGTGATCGGCGGGCCCGACGCGCTCGTCGACGCGGTGCTCGACGCGGTCGGCCCCGGCGGCACGCTGCTGAGCTACCAGGACTGGGAGGTCGGCGCCGACGTCTGGGACGAGGAGGGCCGCGTCTTCGAGCAGCTCCGCGACCACGTGCCGCCCTACGACCCGGCGACCGCCCGGTCCGCCAGGTACATCGGCCTCCTCGCCGCCACCGTCGGCACCCGCCCCGGCGTGCGCCGCAGCGGCAACCCCGGCGCCGCCGTCGCGGCGCTCGGCGCCCGCGCCGAGGCGTTCACCGCCGGGCACCCGCTCGACTACGGGTACGGCGAGGACTCCCCGTTCGCGCGGCTCGTGGCCGCGGGCGGCAAGGTGCTCATGGTCGGCGCGCCGCTGGACACCATGACGCTCCTCCACCACGCCGAGCACCTCGCCGACCTGCCTCGCAAGCGCCGCATCAACATCGAGTACCCGTTCGCGACCGCGAACGGCACGGAGTGGCGCACGGTCGAGGAGTTCGACACCGGGAGCCCGGTCGTCGCCGGGCCGCCCGAGGACTACTTCGCGCGGATCGTCGAGGACTACCTCGCCACCGGCGCGGGCCGCCGCGGCGCCGTCGGGCACGCCGACGGCGTGCTCGTGGACGCCGCGGGCGTCGTCCCGTTCGCCGTCGCCTGGATGGAGGAGCGGTACGGGGGCTAGAACTCCAGCGGGCCGAGGTCCGGCGCGGCGACGAAGCGCAGGACCGCCTCGGGCGCGCCGTCGAGTTCGAGGAGCACCGCCTCGTTCAGGCCGGGCCGCAGCACGGGGCCCGGCACGTACAGCGTGCGCTGCGGGCCCCGGGACCAGTAGCGGCCCAGGCAGAACCCGTTGATCCAGGCGATGCCCTTGCCGAGCGCGGCGGTGTCGAGGAACCGGTCCGCGGCGTCCTCGGCCGTGAACTCGGCGCGCGCGAACCCCAGGCCCGGGAGTGCCGGGCCCGCCTCGGCCGCGTCGCCGGCGAGGGGGAGCAGGTCGCCCTCGCCGACCGCCCGGGTCGTCCACCCGGCCAGGTCCCGCCCGTCGAGGCGGACGCCGCCGATGAGGCCCTTGTCCTCGCCCAGGCGCGGCCCGTAGTTGACGCGGCCCTGGTTCTCGACCAGGAGCGTCAGCCGCTCCCGCACGGCCGGGATCGCGAGCGCGCGCTGGTGGAGCTCGCGCGAGAGCACGCCGACGCCGACGCCGTCGACGACCACGTGGACCCGGTCGCGCACCTCGCCGATCGCCAGGACGCCGCCCTCGCTCCGGAACCGCTTCTCGTGGAGCAGGAACGCCGCGTCGTGGCGGGCCTCGGCGAACGAGGGCACCGCCTCGGTCTCGGTCGCCTCCACGGTCCGCAGCGCGTCGAGGAACCCGCCGGCCCGCCGCAGCGGGGCCTCGCCGGTCGGCGCGGGCGCGGCCGGGTCGGGGACCTCCTCGGGCAGTTCGGTGTAGCGGCCCAGGACCTCGCGGAACGCCCAGTACTTCGCGGTCGGGCGGCCCGCCTCGTCCAGCGGCGCGTCGTAGTCGTAGCTGGTGGTGATGGGCATGTACGTGCCCTTGTCGTTGGCGCCGCTGGTGAGTCCGAAGTTGGTGCCGCCGTGGAACATGTAGAGGTTCACCGAGGCGCCGCGGCCCAGGAGCACGTCCAGGTCGGCGGCCGCCTCGTCGGCCTTGGTCGTGTGGTGGTGGGTGCCCCACGAGTCGAACCAGCCGTCCCAGTACTCCGAGGACATGAGCGGCCCGGTGGGCTGGTGCTCGCGCAGGACGTCCAGGCGCGCGTCGGAGCGGGACCCGAAGGACGCGGTCATGTGGAGCCCGGGGGCGGAGCCGCGCTTGAGCATCCACGGCTCCGGCTGGTCCACAGTGGTCAACGGGACGGTGATGCCGCTGCCGCGGAACATGGCCGTGAGCGTCTCCAGGTACGCCGTGTCGTCCCCGTAGGCGCCGTACTCGTTCTCGACCTGCATGAGGATCACGGGCCCGCCCGCGTCGACCTGGAGCGGGGCCACGATCGCGCACACGCGCTCGAGGTACGCCTCGATGGCGGCCAGGAACCGCGGCTCGCCGCGGCGCACGCCGACCTCGGGGTCGGCGAACAGCCAGGTGGGGAGGCCGCCGTTGTCGAACTCGGCGCAGATGTAGGGGCCGGGGCGCACGATCGCGTGCATGCCCTCGGCGGCGACCGCCTCCAGGAACCGGCGCAGGTCGAGCCGGCCCTCCTCGGTCCACGCGCCGGGCCGGGGCGCGTGGAGGTTCCACGGCACGTAGGTCTCGACGGTGTTCAGGCCCATGAGCCGCGCCTTGCGGATGCGGTCGGTCCAGTGGTCGGGGTGGACGCGGAAGTAGTGGATCGCGCCCGAGAGCACGCGGCGGGGCTCGCCGTCGAGCAGGAAGTCGTGCTCGCCGATCGCGAAGCGGCTCATGCGCTGGTCCTTCGTTCAGGGTATTTATGTCCATTGGAAAAAGTACCCGCCCCGTGCCCGTCCGCGCCGGGCCGCCCCTCGCCCGGTGAGATAGCCCCCTTCCGGGGGGCCGCCGCCCGCCCCGCGGTTCGCATAGGATCAACGCACCACACGCGAAAGGGCGGGCATGTCGACGGTTCGAGGAGCGCGGCAGCCGACCATCAAAGAGGTCGCGAGCCGCGCCGGAGTCAGTCCGATGACGGTCTCCCGCACGCTCGCCGGGGGCCGGAACGTGCGGCCCGACGTGCAGGAGCGCGTCATGGCGGCCGTCCGGGAACTCGGCTACTACCGCAACGAGAACGCCCGCAGCCTGCGCCCGGGCCAGCCCAGCGGCCTCATCGGCGTCGCGATCACCAACCTCGCCAACCCGTACTACGGGAACTTCGCGCTCGGTGTCGAGGAGGTCGCCGCCGAGCACGGCCGCCGGATCATCCTCGGCAACACCGGCGAGGACGACGCGCGCGAGCGTCAGCTCGTCAGCGACTTCATCGGCCGCCAGGTCGACGGCCTCATCCTGGTCCCCACCAGCGGCGACGCCGCCCACCTGCGGCCCGAGCGCCTCGGCGAAGTGCCGCTGGTGCTCGCCTCCCGCCGCGTCCCGGGCCTCGACGTCGACACCGTCCTCCTCGACGACGTCGGCGGCGCCTACCGCGGCACCGTCTCGCTCCTCGACGCCGGCCACACCCGCATCGGCTTCCTCGGCAACCGCAGCTCGGTCTTCACCGGCGAGCGCCGCTACCGGGGCTACGAGCAGGCCATGACCGAGCGGGGCGCGGTCGTCGACCCGGCGGTCGTCGCCCGCGACCAGCAGGACGTGGACGCCGCGAGCCGGGCCGCCAGGGCCATGCTCGACCTCGACGCGCCGCCGACGGCGATCTTCAGCGCCAACAACCGCAACACGATCGGCGCGATGCGCGAGATCGGGCGGCGCATCCGCGACGGCGTCCCCGGGCCCCGCCCGGCCCTCGTCAGCTTCGACGACTTCGAGCTCTCCGAGCTCATGCCCGTCCCGGTCACCGTCATCGACCACGACGCGCGCCTCCTCGGCCGCGAGGCCGCCACGCTCCTGTTCTCGCGCCTCGACGGCTCCGCCGACGACGCCGCGCGCACGGTCGAGCTGCCCGTCTCCATCGAATTCCCCCTGAGCCCGGCCGCGTAGCCGCAGGTCACGGCCGCGGGCCGCGACACGCCGACCTCGGCGTCCGACCGGGTTGCAATCCGCCGCGCTATGTTGGTAACGTTACCAACCGCGAGGCCGTCTCACGGCCCCCCGACCAGTCCGCGCACGAGGAGGCACACGAGCGATGGAGCTCTGCATCGACTTCGGCGGCTCCGAGATCAAACTCGGCGTCGTCGACCGGGGCGCGCCCCTCCGCACCGCCGTCGTCCCCGTCGGCGAGGGCGACCTCGAAGCCGCCGCGGCCGAGGCCGCCGCGCTGGCCGTCGACCTCGCCCCGACCGCCGCCGGCATCGCCGTCCCCGGCGTCGTCGACCGCGCCGCCGGGCGCATGGTCAAGGCCCACGACAAGCACCCGCGCCTCGACGGCCTCGACCTCACCGCCTGGGCCCGCGACGCGTTCGGCCTCCCCGCGGTCGTCGAGAACGACGCCCGCGCCGCCCTCGTCGGCGAGATCACCACCGGCTCCGCCGCCGGCGCCCGCGACGCCGTCCTCATGACCCTCGGCACCGGCATCGGCACCGCGGCCGTCATGGGCGGCACCGTCCTGCGCGGCGCCCACGACCACGCCGGCATCCTCGGCGGCCACCTCACCGTCGACCTCGACGCCCCGCTCTGCAACTGCGGCAACACCGGCTGCGCCGAGTCGATCGCCGGGGCCTGGGCCATCCGGCGCGACCTCGCCGCCCGCGGCGACGCCGTCGCCGACGTCCGCGAGATGTTCGCCGCCGCCGCGGCCGGCGACACCGCGGCCGCCGCGGTCCGCGACCGCGCCGTCCGCGCCTGGGGCGCCACCGCCGTCTCCCTCTGCCACGCCTACGACCCCGACGTCGTCGTCCTCTCCGGCGGCATCATGCGCGCCGGCGACGCCGTCGCCGCCCCCGTCGAGGCCTACGTCCGCGAGCACCTGTGGACCAGCTCGCACCGCCCCTCCTTCACCGTCCCCGACCGACCCGACCTCTCCGTGCTCCGAGGACTCGCCGTCCTCGCCGCCGGAGCCCATTCCTGAAGGAGCGCACGTGCCAACCGCCAGCCCGTCCGAACCGATCGGCCGCTACGAGAAGCAGCCGACCGTGCCGCTCCCGGCCCACGCCCGCGTCCTCACCGGCGCCGCGGCCTGGAGCGCCGCCGCCGCGACCGCGACCGAGCGCGCCGCCGGCCGCGCCCCGCTCCTCGTCGTCGACGCCTACCCCGGCGCCGACCTCCCGCTCCTCGCCGCGGACATCGCCGCCGCCCTCCCCGACTGGACCATCGTCGACGTCGAGGACGCCGCCGCCCTCCCCACCGAGGTCATCGACGCCCGCATCGCCGACAACCTCACCGGCGACCGCGTCTTCGGCGTCCTCTCCCACGCGAACGTCGACGCCTTCTACGACACCGAGCGCCTCGACAAGCTCGCCGTCGAGGCCGACGGCGACGACCGCCCCGTCGTCCTCCTCGGCTGGGGCGCCGACCTCGTCGCCCGCCGCACCGGCGCCCCCTACGCGCTCGTCCTCGCCGACATGGCCCGCTGGGAGATCCAGCTCCGCCAGCGCGACGGCGCCACCAACTGGCGCGCCGGCAACCCCGGCGAGGACCGCCTCCGCAAGTACAAGCGCGGCTTCTTCGTCGAATGGCGCGCCGCCGACCGCCACAAGCGGACCCTGTTCGACCGCGTCGACTTCGTCCTGGACGCCAACGCGATCGGCGCCGCCGCCCCCACCGGCCGCCCCGCAGGGATGGTCGCCGGCGACGCCTTCCGCACCGCCGTCGCGAACGCCGCCCGCGCCCCCTTCCGCGTCGTCCCGTTCTTCGACCCCGGCGTGTGGGGCGGGCAGTGGATGAAGGAGAAGCTCGACCTCGACCCCGCGCAGCCGAACTACGCCTGGTGCTTCGACTGCGTCCCGGAGGAGAACTCCCTCCTCCTGGAGGACGCCGACGGCGCGATCGTCGAGATCCCCTCCCTCGACCTGGTGTTCACCCAGCCCGAGGCCCTCCTCGGGACGCGGACCTACGCGCGCTTCGGCGCCGAGTTCCCCATCCGCTTCGACTTCCTCGACACCATGGGCGGCGGCAACCTCTCCCTCCAGGTCCACCCGCTCACCGACTACATCCAGCAGACCTTCGGCATGCACTACACGCAGGACGAGTCGTACTACATGCTCGACGCCGGCGACGACGCCGTCGTCTACCTCGGCGTCAAGGACGGCGTCGACCGCGACGCCATGCTCGAGGACCTCCGCACCGCCGAGACCGGCGAGCGCCCCTTCCCCGCCGAGAAGTACGTCAACGCGTTCCCCGCCAAGAAGCACGACCACTTCCTCATCCCCGCCGGCACCATCCACTCCTCCGGCGCGAACTCGATGGTCCTGGAGATCTCCGCGACCCCGTTCATCTTCACCTTCAAACTCTGGGACTGGGGCCGCGTCGGCCTCGACGGCGTCCCCCGTCCCGTCCACCTCGACCACGGCGAACGCAACCTCGTGTGGGACAGGGACACCGCCTGGACCGAGGCCAACCTCGTCAACCGGGTCGAGACCGTCGCCGCCGCCGGCGACGACGTCGAGGAGCGCACCGGCCTCCACGAACTCGAGTTCATCGAGGTCCGCCGCCACTGGTTCGACGACGAGGCCGCGCACGACACCGAGGGCACCGTCAACGTCCTCAACCTCGTCGAAGGCGACGAAGTCGAAGTCGCCTCGCCCACCGGCGCGTTCGCGCCCTACACCGTCCACTACGCCGAGACCTTCATCGTCCCGGCCGCCGTGGGCCCCTACGTCATCCGCCGCACCGCACGCTCCCGCAGCGAGCGGTTCGGCACCGTCAAGGCCTCCGTCCGCGGCACCCGCATCGGCGAGGCGTAGCCCGCACCCCTTGAGAACAAAGGAGTTCGACATGAGATCCCCGAGGATCCCCCTCACCATCGCGGCCGCCGCCGCGGCGAGCCTGGTGCTCGCCTCCTGCGGCGGCGGCGCGGAAGACGACGGCGCCACCACCGGCACCCTCGACTTCTACACCAACAAGGCCGCCTGGGAGCCCGACTTCGACGAGCTCAACGCCACCAGCGAGTCCGGCGCCGACATCACCCTGAACACCACCGGGTACTCCGACGCCGCCCAGTACGACGCGTTCATCAAGCAGTCCTTCCGCACCGACAAGAGCCCCGGCCTGTTCACCTGGCAGACCGGGCCCTCGCTCACCGAGCTCGTCGACGAGGACCTCATCGCCTCGACCACCGACATCTGGACCAAGGCCGTCGACGAAGGCTGGGTCTCGCCCGACCTGCGCGACTCCTACACCGTCGACGGCGAGCAGTACTGCGTGCCGATGAACATCGCCTACTGGGTCATGTACTACAACAAGGCGATCTTCGACGAGCAGGGCATCGCCGAGCCCACCACCTGGGCCGAACTCGACGCCGCCGCCGCGCAGCTCTCCGACGCCGGCATCACGCCGTACTACCAGACCAGCACGCTGTTCACGTTCCAGTGGTTCCAGCAGCTCGTCGCCGGCACCGACCCCGAGCTCTACAACGGGCTCGCCACGGGCGAGGTCAAGTACACCGACCCCGAGATCGTCGACATCATGAACACCTGGCTCGACCAGGAGGAGGCCGGCTGGTTCTCCGACGCCGGCTCCACCGTCGACCCCGCCGTCGGCCTCAAGCAGGGCGACTACGCGATGATCAACTTCGGGTCGTTCTTCAACGGCTCCCTCGACGGCGCCGGCATGGTCTCCGGCGAGGACTACGACATGTTCGTCATCCCCGCCGTGAACGGCGCCCTCGAGAACACGCCCGTCGCCGTCGAGTCCGGCCCGCTCTGCGTCGCCGAGAACTCCAGCCAGAAGAGCCTCGGCCTCGCCTACTCCGAGTGGTGGATGTCGCCCGAGGCCCAGACCGCCTGGAGCGCCGCCCGCGGCGACGTCGCGTTCAACCCGCAGGCCACCGTCGCCGACCCGATGCTCGAAGAGCTCGGCACCACCGTCTCCGGCGACGGCTACGAACTCTACGACCGCTACTACGAGGCCACGCCCACGCCGATCCTCACCGTCGCGCTCGAGCAGTTCGGCGCCTTCATCGCCAACCCGTCGGACCCGCTCCCGTTCCTGGAGGCCATCCAGGCCGAGGCCGACGACTACTGGGCAGACCAGGAGTAGCACCCGCATGACCGACAAGACCCTCAGCCCGAAGGCCCTGCGCCGGAACGACCAGTACCGCTGGTCCGCCCTGGGGTTCATCGCGCCCGGCGTGCTCCTGGTGGCGGTGCTGCTGTACCTGCCGCTGCTGTGGACCACGTTCCTCAGCCTCACCGAGTACAACGGCCTGGGCGATCCCGAGTGGATCGGCCTGGAGAACTACGTCGAGATGTTCGACGACCCCGGCTTCATCGGCTCCGTGCTCAACACGCTGCTGTGGGTCGGCGGGACCCTCCTCGTCCCCGTGGGCATCGGGCTGGGGGTCGCCCTCCTGACCTGGAACCTCAAGGGCGGCACCTGGCTCCGCCTCCCGTTCCTCATCCCGTACGCGCTCTCGGGGATCGGCGTCGGCGTCATCTGGTCGTTCATCCTCTCCGGCGACGGCGCCCTCGACCAGGCGCTGGCCGCCTTCGGGATCGCCGACACCCCGCGCTGGCTCGTCGACGCCCCGCTCAACACGGTCGTGATGATCCTCGCGACCGCGTGGCAGGGCGTCGGCGTGAACGCCCTCCTGTTCACGATCGGCCTCCAGTCGATCCCGCGCGAGCCGCTCGAAGCGGCGCGGATGGACGGCGCCAACGGGCTGCGGCTGTTCCGCAGCATCCTGTGGCCGATGCTGCGGCCGCTGACCGCGGTCGTGGTCGGCCTCTCGATCGTCGCCTCGCTGAAGACCTTCGACATCGTGCAGGGCATGACCAAGGGCGGTCCGGGGCGCGACTCCGAGACGCTCGCGCTGACGATGTACAAGGAGACCTTCGTGAACAGCGAGTACGGCCTGGGCTCGGCGATCGCGGTGTTCCTGACCGTGGTCACGCTCATCGCCTCCATCCTCTACCTGCGCCAGCAGCTGTCGAGCAAGCACGGGGTCTGACATGTCTCGCATCATCCGCACCGCCGTCCTCGCCGTCCTCGGCCTGATCTGGCTCCTCCCGGTGTACCTGCTGCTGGTCAACGCCGCGAAGTCCCCGGAGACGTTCACGACCAAGGAGTCGTGGATCCCCACCGACTTCGCGCTGTTCGGGAACATCGCCGAGGCGCTGCGGCTCTCCGGCCTCGCCGAGAGCGCCGCCAGCACCCTCCTCTACGCGGTCGTGGCGCCCGCGATCGCCGTCGTCGTCGGCGCCGCCGCCGGGTTCGCGATCGTGGCGCTGCGCCTGCGGCACGGGTTCGCGTGGTTCGTCGCCATCTTCGGCGGCACCGTGTTCCCGCTCCAGATGATCCTGCTGCCGCTGTTCGACGCGTACTCGCGCACCGGGCTGTTCGACACGCAGGGCGGCATGATCATCGTGTACACGGCGATCTCCATCCCGTTCTCCGCGTTCGTGATGCGCAACTTCTTCAGCGGCATCGCGCACAACGTGTTCGAGGCCGCCGTCATCGACGGCGCCTCGACCTGGCGGATCTTCGCCCGCGTCTACCTGCCGATGGCCTCCAGCGCGCTGGTGGCGGTCTTCATCCTCCAGGCCACGTTCATCTGGAACGACTTCCTGCTCGGCCTGGTGCTCAGCCAGTCGGACACGGTGCGGCCCATCGTGACCAGCCTCGCGGGGATGCAGAGCACCTACGGCGGCGCGCAGATGTCGACCGTCCTCGCCGGCGGCCTGCTCGTCTCGCTGCCCACGGTGATCCTGTTCCTGTTCACGCAGAAGTTCTTCGCCCGCGGCCTCGCGCTCGGGCAGTACTAGGAGTCCTCCATGCGCCATATCCCGACGGTGGACGACCTGGCCGCCGACCCGGTCACGCACCACTACGACGACATGATCGCGCCCAGCGGGCTGACGAACCTCCTCGGCACCGTGCGGGTCGACCACGACCTGACCGCGCTCACCGCCGTCACGTTCCCGCCGGTCTCCCAGGGCCTCACCCGGACCGCCGCGTCCTTCGTGGACGGACGCCTGGTGGAGTCGTACGGCGCCCCGATCACCCACGAGTGGCGTCCCGACCGGGTCCGCCGCTCGGTGTCCCTCCCGGGCCTGGACCTGGCCACCGTCACCGTCTGCGCCCCGGGGGAGGCCGGCGTCGCGATCGACGTGGCCGCCACCAACACCGGCGACGCGGCCCGCACGGTCGCCGTGACGCTCTCCCTCGCGGCGGGCGCCGCCCGCTCGGCGGAGGCGTGGCTCGACGCCGTCGCCCCCGAGGAGCGCAACCGCGCCGCCGCCGGACCCGACCGCCTGGTCTTCCGCAACGGCGCGGGCACCGCCTGGAGCGTCCAGGGCGTCGACACGGACGCCGAAGTCCGCCTCTCCGGGATCGCGCCCTCCGCGGGCGAGCACGAGGTCGGCATCGGCGGCATCGAGCGCGGCGGCGAGATCACCGTCAGCCTCGACGTCGCCCCCGGCGCCACCGCCCGGTTCGGGTACGTCCACGCCGTCGGCGCCACCGAAGCCGAAGCGGCCCAAGCGTTCGAGCGCATCGCCGCCGACGTCCCCGGGGCCGTCGCGGGCGCCGAGGCGTTCTGGGACCACCAGCTCGAAGCGGCCTTCACCCCCGGCAACACCGAGTTCTCCGGCCACCTGCCGGTCCTGGAGACCGCCTCCGAGCCGCTGCGGCGCCTCTACTGGTGGGGCGTGCTCGGCACGATCTGGTTCCGCCGCGACTTCCCCGGCAACGTCCTGGGCCGCAGCTACGACACGCTCATGCCGAACTACTGGGCCACCACCACCTTCATCTGGGACTACAGCCTCAGCTCCCTCACCCACGCCCTCCTCGACCCGGCCGTCATGCGCCGCCAGGTCGAGCACTGGATCGCCTCCGACATCCACACGCACTTCGGGACCTCCTCGCTCACCGGCGGGCCCGTGGGGCGCTGGTACTCCGTCAACGACTACGCGATGACCCGCCTGGTCCACGACTACCTCCGCTTCACCGGCGACACCGCGCTCCTGGACGCCTCGCCCGGCGGGCGGACGGTGACCGAGCACCTGCGCGACTGGGCCCGCGCCTGGCAGGACCTGCGCGGGGGCTCGCCGCTCGCCGACTACGGCGAGATCGACAACCTCCTCGAATGCGTCAGCTCCTACACCCACGAGGTCGCGAGCCTGAACGCCGCCAACGTGTGGAACCTGCGCACCGTCGCCGAGATCCTCACGGCCCGGGGCGACGCCGACGGCGCGGCGGCCCTCGACGCCGAGGCCGACGCGCTCGTCAAGGAGGTCGCCGACCTCTACGTCAGCGGCAGCGGCCACTTCGCCGCCCGCCAGCCCGACGGCACCCGCGTTCCGGTGCGCCACGTCTACGACTTCTCGGTGGTGGGCACCACCATCGCGGGCGACCTCGACGAGGCGACCCGCCGCGAGATGACCGCGTTCTTCGAACGCGAGCTGCGGACCGACGTCTGGCTCCGCTCGCTGTCCCCGTGGGACCCCGACGCGAGCTTCAGCCCCCGCCCCGACCACCAGTGGAACGGCGCGTACCCGGCGTGGCCCGCCGACGCCGCCCGCTCCCTGGTCGCCCTCGGCGAGCCGCAGGCCGCGCTCGACTGGGTCCCCGGGCTCGCCCGCTCGGCCAACCAGGGCCCGCCCGGCCAGGCCCACTTCACCGAGGAGGCGATGCCCGCGGTCAACGGCGGCGCCCGCAAGGCCCCGCCGCAGCTGCCGTACATCATCGACTGGGCGTGCTCCTCCGCCGGAGCGTACGTGGCCCTGGTGATCGAGTCGTTCTTCGGCGTGGACCCGAAGGTCGGCTCCGCCGACCTCGGCACGGCGGG
Source organism: Glycomyces endophyticus (assembly GCF_039531525.1). Lineage (NCBI taxonomy): Bacteria > Bacillati > Actinomycetota > Actinomycetes > Glycomycetales > Glycomycetaceae > Glycomyces > Glycomyces endophyticus. The sequence goes on along the minus strand of NZ_BAAAQF010000034.1, from coordinate 5,760 downwards.
GGCGTGCGTCGCCGGCCTCGACCCCGACGCGGTCCTGCGCGGCCTGCGCGTGGGGGACCGGCTCGTGGACGTGCACGCCGACGGCTCGGTGGTCGACGCCGGATGACGCTGCAGCGCATCGCGATCGACCCGGCGATGGTGCGCGGCGCGGTGGAGCTGGAGGCGACCGGCCGCGGCCTGCTCCCGCACCGCCTGCCGCGCTGGGCCCGCCGCCAGATCCCCGACCGGTTCATGGTGCAGACCAGCGCCGAGAGCACCGGCGTGCGCCTGGCGATCCGCACCGCCGCCGACACGGTCGAACTCGACGTCCAGGCCCGCCGCATCGCCGCCGACGCCGAGACGCCGTTCCCGCCGAGCGTGTACGAGCTCACCGAGGACGGCGCCGTCACGGCCGCCGCGACCGCGGTCGCGGGGTCCCGCTTCGTGTTCACCTTCGAACGGCCCGAGGGCGAGATCGTGCCCGGCCCCGACGCGACGGTCCGCTTCACGGGCCTCGCCCGCGGCCGCGAACGCGACCTCGAACTCTGGCTGCCCTACCACGACGCCGTGGAGCTCCTCGGACTCCGCGCCGACGCCCCCGTCGCGGCCCGACCGGACACCGGCGCGCTCCGCTGGGTCCACCACGGCTCCAGCATCAGCCACGGCTACCGCGCCGAGACCACCACCGGCACCTGGCCCGCCGTCGCGGCCCTGCGCGCCGGCGCCGACCTCACCAACCTCGCGTTCAGCGGCAACGCGATGCTCGACCCGTTCACCGCCAGGACCATCCGCGACACCCCCGCCGACCTCATCACCCTGAAGATCGGCATCAACCTCGTCAACGGCGACGTCATGCGCGTGCGCGCCTTCCGGCCCGCCGTCGACGGCTTCCTCGACACGATCCGAGACGGCCACCCCGAGACCCCGATCGTCCTCGTCTCCCCGATCTGGTGCGAACCGGTCGAGGCCAAGGCCGGACCCACGGTCCAGGACCCCGACCGCGCCGAGGAGTGGTCGATCGCCGGGGGCACCGAGGCCGACGTGCTCGCCGGACACCTGTCGCTCCAGGCGATCCGCGCCGAGCTCGCCGCCATCGTGGACCGCCGCCAGGACGACGACCACCGCCTCCACCACCTCGACGGCCTGTCCCTGTACAGCGGAGAGGACGCCGCGTCCGCGCCGCTCCCGGACAACCTCCACCCCGGCCCCGACGTCCAGCGCCTCATCGGCACCAGGTTCGCCGACCGCGTCCTGGCCGAATTCACCCCTGAACTGCAAAGGAGCAGTACATGACCAACCGACCGACCACAGTGGCCGCCATCGTCCTCACCGGACTCGCGGTGGCCGCCGTCCCGACCGCCGCGCAGGCCGCGACCGCCTGCGAGCCCCAGGTGTCCGCGAGCGTCAACGAGGAGCTCACCGAGCGCTTCGGGACCTACGGCGACACCGCCGGCCGCTGGACCGGCGCCGACTCCGCCTACAGCGTCCCGCTGCCCGACGGCTCCACCGCGTGGCTGTACTCCGACACCTTCATGGGCGAGGTGAACGACGACCTCAGCCGGCCGATCGACTCGCCGTTCCTCCACAACTCGATCATCGTCGACGCCAGTGCCGTCGACGACAGCGGCGACCTCACCACCGTCACCGGCGGCACCGAGGCCGCCCCCGAGTCCCTCGTCAAGGTCCCCGGCGGCGACGAGCACCAGAACTGGTACTGGTTCGGCGACGGCACCGTGGAGGGCGACACCCTCCAGGTGATGCTCCTGGAGTTCGTCAAGACCGGCACCGGCGTGTTCGACTTCGCCTTCGCGGGCAACGCCGTCGCCAGCTTCGACACCGACGACATGAGCCTCACCGCGATCACCGACCTCCCCGAGTCCACGGTGAACTGGGGCTCGGCGATCTACGAGGACCCGCAGGACGGCCACACCTACGTGTTCGGTGTCGAGGACAACCAGGCGCAGAAGTTCGCCCACCTCGCCCGCGTCCCCTCCGGCTCGCTCGCGAGCGGGCCCTGGGAGTACTACGCCGACGGTGCCTGGTCGGCCGACCCCGACGCCTCCACCCGCATCCTCGAAGGCGTCTCCAACGAGTTCAGCGTCCAGCGCTACCAGGGCCGGTTCACGCTGGTCACCGGTGACGCCACGGAGCCGCTGAGCGCCAAGATCGTCATGTACCGCAGCGACGACCTCGCGGGCCCGTACACGGACAAGACCGTCCTGTACGAGACCCCCGAGACCGGCGGGAACGTGTTCACCTACAACGCCAAGGCCCACCCGCACCTCGGCGACGGCGACACCCTGCTGATCACCTACAACGTGAACAGCTTCGTCGGCGACGACCTGTACGCCGACGCGCACCTGTACCGCCCCCGCTACATCGACGTCGACGTCCGGATCCCGGGCCGGCGCCGCTGAGCGGCGCAGGGCCGCCCGGGCGACCCCCGGGCGGCCCTCCTCCGAACGCCCGAGGGCGGGCGGCACCCTCGCCCCCTTCGGGACTCGTTACGATCGAGCGATGTCAGCGACGACGCCCGGACCCCGCGGGCTCGGCTCCCCCGAGCCGCGGACCCCGATCGACCGGCTGCTGAGCGAGCTCGCCTCGCGGGTCGACGAGATCGTCATGGACCGCGAGCGTCTCCGCGCCCTGCTCGACGCGGTCATCAGCATCAGCTCCGACCTGGAGCTGGCCGCGATCCTCGACCGGATCGTCGCCGCCGCCTTGAAACTCGTCGACGCCCGGTACGGCGCGATGGGCGTCCTCGACGACGCCGGCGGCCTCGCCGACTTCCGCACCCAGGGCCTGAGCCTCGCGGAGATCACCGCCCTCGGCGACCCGCCCGCCGGGCGCGGCATCCTCGGCCACATCATCGACCACCCCGAGCCGCTGCGCCTCATCGACCTCTCCTCGCACCCGGCCTCGGTGGGCTTCCCGCCCGGGCACCCGCCGATGCGCACGTTCCTCGGCGTCCCGGTCACGGTGGGGGACAAGGCCTGGGGCAACCTCTACCTCACCGACAAGCGCGGCGGGGAGCTGTTCACCGAGGACGACGAGGCCCTCATCAAGGCCCTCGCCGCGGCCGCGGGCGTCGCGATCGACAACGCCCGCCTGTACAGCGAACTCGCCGCCTCCCAGGCCGAGCGGGAGCGCCTGGTCGTCTTCCGCGACCGCGACCGCATCGGCCGCGACCTCCACGACCTGGTCATCCAGCGGCTCTTCGCGACCGGGCTGCAGCTCCAGTCCATCGTGCACCTCGTCGACGAGTCCGAGGCCGCCGCGCGCATCAACTCCGCGGTCGACGAGATCGACGGCGCGATCGGCGACCTGCGGGCCGCGATCTTCAGCCTCCACACCGACACCGACCAGGAGCTGTCGGCCGCCGTCCGCAGCCTGGTCGGGCTCGTGCGCCACCAGCTCGGCTTCATGCCCGAGGTCCGCTTCATCGGCCCGGTCGACGGCGCCGTCTCCGAGTCCGTCCACATCGAAGTCCTCGCGATGCTCCGCGAGGCGCTCAGCAACGCCGCCAGGCACGCCGACGCGAAGCGGGTCGACATCACCGTCGCCGCCGAGGACGAGACCCTCTCGGTCACCGTCCTCGACGACGGCCGCGGCATCCCGGTCGAGGCCCCGCGCCGCGGCCTGAACAACCTCGCCTCGCGCGCCGAGGCCCTCGGCGGGACCTTCGGGTTCGAGGACGCCGTGCCGACCGGGACCCGCCTCCACTGGACGATCCCGCTCTAGCTCAGCCGAGCAGCCGCGAGGCCAGCACCGCCGCCTGAGTGCGCCGCTCCAGCCCCAGCTTCGCCAGCACCCGCGTCACGTAGTTCTTGACCGTCTTCTCCGCCAAGTGCATCCGCTCGGCGATCTGCCGGTTCGTCAGGCCCTCGCCGATGAGTTCGAGGATGCGCCGCTCCTGGTCCGAGAGCGCGTCCAGCTCCGGGGTCTTCGGCGGCCCCGACCGCAGCCGCTCCAGCACCGCGCCCGTCACCCGCGCGTCGAGCAGCGACCCGCCCGCGGCGACCTTCCGCACCGCCTCCACGAGGTCGTTGCCGCGCACCTGCTTCAGCAGGAACCCGGCCGCGCCCGCCTCGATCGCCGCGAACAGCGTGTCGTCGTCCTCATAGGAGGTCAGGACCAGGACCGCGACCGCCGGGTCCGCCTCCCGCACCCTGCGGCACACCTCGACCCCGTTCCCGTCGGGCAGCCGCGCGTCGACCACCGCGACGTGCGGCCGGGCCGCGGGGATGCGCCGCAGCGCCTCCGCCACGTCGGACGCCTCGCCGACGACCTCGATGTCCCCGTCCCGCTCCAGGAGCTCGCACAGCCCCCGCCGCACCACCTCGTGGTCGTCCAGGAGGAACACCCTGATCTTCGCCGCGTCCATGCTTCGAGTATGAGCCCTTGCGGCGGCCCGTCCCGGTCCGCCCGGTCCGGGACCTTGGTCCCGGGACCCGGACGGGACCAACGTCCCGCGGAGTCCCGTCGTTCGGCACTGTCGCGTCCCTCCTTCCAGGAGCAGGATCGTCGTGGACAGTGAGCGCCGACCCCGAACCCCTCGCCAGGAGCCGTGAATGATCCCTCGCCCGATCCCGACCGCCGACGTCCTCGACGCCGACGGCCGGATCGTCCGCCTCCGCCCACCCGCCCCGGGCGACGCCGAGGCGCTCTTCCCCGACGGCCCGCCCGAGCACTGGACCGGACCCGACGCCGTCGCCGCCGTCGCCGAGTCCGGCGGCGCCCCCGTCGCGGCGGCCGTCCTCGACCTCCGGAGCGCCCGGCCCGAGCGGACCGCGCCGGCCGTCGCCGTCGCCCCCGGCCACGGCCGCCGGGGCCTGCGCACGCTCCTCCTCGAACACCTCGCCCCCGCCGCGGCCGACGCCGGCGTCAAGGCGCTCGACCCCGGACCCGTGCCCGAGTCCGAGCGCTCCACGCTCGCGCCCCTCCTCGACCCCGCCTCGGTCGCCGTCCTGGGCACCGAGGAGTCCGGACCCGCCGCCGCGATCCTGCGCTCCCTCCTCGACCACGGCTACACCGGCACCGTCTCCCCGCGCCTGCCCGCCGAACCGGTCGACCTGGTCATCGCGGCCGTCCCCGCACCGGCCGCCGCCGACGTCCTCGAACGGGCCGGCGCCGCCGGCGCCCGCGGCGCCCTCATCGCCGCCGCCGGCCCCGGCCGCGCCCCCGACGCCATCGTCCAAGAAGGCCTCCACCACCTCGCCCGCGCCAACGGCCTCCGCCTGATCGGACCCGACAGCTTCGGCGTCGTCAACACCGCGACCCGCCTCCAGGCCAGCCTCGCCGCCGCACCGCCCCGGCCCGGCGGCCTCTGCCTCGCCGCCCAGTCGAGCGCGGTCGCCGCCGCCGCGCTGGCGCACACCGCCCGCGCCGGCCTCGGCCTCCACGCCTTCGCCGCCCTGGGGGACCGGGCCGACGTGTCCGTCAACGACCTCCTCGCCCACTGGTTCGACGACCCCGGCTGCACCGCCGTGGCCCTGTACCCCGAATCGTTCGGCGACCCGGGCCGCTTCGCACGCGTCGCCCGCGCCGTCGCCCGCCGCAAACCGGTCCTCGTCGTCAAAGGCGGCGGCACCGAGCCCGGCCGCCGCGCCGGACTCGCCTTCACCGCCGGGGCCGCCCCCTCCGACACCGTCATCGACGACCTCTTCGCCCAGGCCGGCGTCGTCCGCTGCGACACCTTCGAGCAGCTCGCCGACACCGCCCGCGTCATGGTCGACCGGCCCCTCCCGCAGGGCCGCCGCATCGGCGTGCTCGGCGAGGCGG
>NZ_BAAAQF010000033.1:0-2996 GCF_039531525.1 Glycomyces endophyticus | reverse complement strand
AGATCGGGCGACCCGGGGCCGGCACCGCCGCCGATCCCGCCGCCGCCTCCGGCGAGGCCGCCGGAGGGGAGGTCGGCGGGCTCGCCGAGTTCGGCCGGGTCCCAGTCGCTCTCGAAGTCGGGGAGGTCGGCGGGCCCGGTGTCCGGCAGGGTGTGGTCGACGGGGCCGGGCGGTTCGTAGCCGGGGATCTCCGGCGGCCCGTCCGCGGGACCGGCGCCGGGGGTCTCGGGGCCGGACTGCTCGGGGTCCTGCTGCGGGTCCTCCTGCTCCGATTCGGGACCCTGGTCCTGCTGCTCGTCCCGGTCGTCGTCCTCGCCCTTGTCCTCGTCCTCGTCCTTGCCCTGCTGCTGCTTCTCGGCGTCCTCGGGGCCGCCCTTCTTCTTGCCGCCCTTGGGGTCCTCGTCGGCGGTGTCCTCGGTGCCCCTGCCGTCCTCGCCGTCCTGGCCGGTGTCGTCGGCGGCGACGTCGGTGCGGCGGTCGGTCCGCTCCAAGCCGCTCCCCTTGTCCGTCAAGGGCTCGAACTGCTCGGCGGCGCCGGTGAGGCCGGCGCCGACGGCGGTGTCGGTCGCGGTGAGCACGGTCAGGCCGAGCTGGAGCTGCATCGTGCCCTCGTCGGCGCGGGCCTGGAAGAGCGCCTGCAGCATGGGCCCGAACGGCCCGGCGGCGGCGATCGCGGCCCAGTGCACGGCCCCGAGCTCGACCTTCGGCGCGGGCTGCACGGTGAACCCGGCGCCGCGGTACGAGGCGTCGAGGGCCTGGAGCTGCTTGACCATGGACTCCATGGCGGTGCCGCCGGCCTTGAGCATCTCGGCGGCGCCGCCGACCTGCTCGACGACCTCCTCCACGTGCTCGTCGACGACGACCGCGTCGTCGTTGAACGCGGCGTTCGCCTCGTCCTCCCAGCCGGCGTTGATCGCCACCACCGTCGAGTCGTACTCGGCGCGGTGCTCGGTCAGGTCGGTCGCCGCGGCGGCCATCTCCGCGGCGTAGTCGGTGAACGCGGCCGGGTTCGCGGCCAGCGCCTGCTCGTAGGTGGGCATCCGGTCCTCCTAGTCCCGCCGCCGCGCGGGCGTGCGGCGCTCGATGCGGCGGAACTCGCCGCCGACGCGGGTGTCGGTGCCGTCCATGTCGTCGGCGCTGCCGGTGACCTGCTCGCCCTGCCACGAGACGCGGTCCTCGACGCCCTGGGTGACCTCGCCGAGGGCGGCCTGCCAGCGCACGCCGGCGTCGCCGGTGAGGAACCCGGCGTTGCCCGAGGCGGCGTGCTCGGCGGGGGCCTGCACCCGGTCGGACGCCTTGCGGGCGCCCGGGGCGATCGTCCGCAGGTCCGCGCCGCCGCCGCGGACCTTCTCGACTTCCATGTACACGTCCACTGGTCCTCCTCGGGCGTCGGCGCCGGGCGGGGCGCCCTGCGGCCTCCCTGCACTGTGCCCGCCGCCGTCACGGTCCGGTCCCGATGCGGGCGGTGCGAAGTCGTGACGTTTCCATGACGCCCCGGTCTTCCATTGGGACGCACACCGAGGATCCAGGGAGGTGCACCGGCATGACGGACGGCGGGTTGATCGAGGGCTCGGCCCCGAGCGGGGACGCGGGCTCGGAGTACGTGACCGTGCTCGACGCGGGCTCGGCCGACGGCGGCGCGGCGCTCGTGTACGGCGACGCGGACTACGGGGCGGACGACGCGCTGTACTCGGAGGCGGCGTACGACGACGCGTACGAGTCGGCGGTGTACACCGAGCCGGCCGCGAGTTCGGAGATCGCGTTCGGCGACACGGGCGGCTCGGGCGGCGGGCGGGCCGGGTGCTCGTCGGGCGCGTGCCCGCACCCGGTGGCGCATCCCGCGGAGGAGGACTGGGAGCGGCTCGTCTCGGCCGTGCCGGTCGAGGGCCAGCTCGGGCGGTTCAAGCCGCGCTGCGAGGGGATGTCGTACCCGGCGGAGGACGACTTCCGGTCGGCGGTCGCCGCGGTACGGCCCCTGGAGCCGGACTCGTTCTCGCTGCAGCGGTTGCGGTCCGGGTGGACCGAGGAGGTCGCGGCGGTGCTCGCCGACTGGCCCGGCCTGATGCGGACGCGGCTCGCGGAGCTGTCGTCCGGTTGGGCGGGAACGGACTTCGACGCGTTCAGCGAGCAGGCCGGCCAGGCGAGGGCGCTCGTGCAGGGCGTGCTCGACGACATCGAGGACGCCGTGGCGGAGCTGCGGCACCGCGAGGAGGCGATCTACACGCTCCAGGGCGGCGACTCCGGCGAGATCCCGTACCCGGCGCCGCTGGTCGGCGCGGACGGGGAGTGGACGAGCCTGGTCGCGGTGCACGTGCGGCCCGCGTGGTGGCACGGGGACTGCATCCTCATGGGCTGCGAGGAGGCCGAGAAGGCGCTGGAGCTGGGCGGGGCGGACGCGGCTCTGGCGGCGGAGGTGCGGGCGTTCATCGAGGAGCGCGCGGGGTCGGCGGCGGTGGACCCGGCGGCGGCGGTCGCGGAGGCGCGGTCGGTGGCGGGCGAGGAGGCGAAGACGGCGTTCGCGTCGCGGATCTCGGCCGAGCTGGCCGGGTACGCGGAGCGGCAGGCCGCGATCGACGAGTCGATCGGGGAGAAGCTCGGCGGGCAGAGCGAGCAGCTCGCGGCGGTGGCGACCCCCGGGTCGGACCGGCCGTGCCCCGAGACCGCCGATTCGTCCTATATGGATCTCGCGTCGCCGGTGATGGAGCAGCCGGCGCCGCCCGTGGCCCCGCAGGCGACCCTGGACCCGACCCCGGTGCCGCCGGGCGGCGACGGCACGGCGAGCACCGAGGCCGCGGCGACCGAGCCGACCGGTTCGGCCCCCGGGCAGGAGGCGGCCGGGGGTGCGGTCTCCGGCGGCCTGGCGGGCGGCGGAGGCGGGTTCGGCTCACCGGGCGGCGCCCTGGGCGGCGGGGCCGTGCCGGCGGGCGGCGCGGCGGTCGCGGCGGCCGTCGGTCCCGGGTTCAAGGGCGGGGCGCCGGGCGTGTTCGCGCCGGGGG
>NZ_BAAAQF010000032.1:0-14861 GCF_039531525.1 Glycomyces endophyticus | reverse complement strand
CGCGCCCGCCAGCACCCGCGCGGCGCCGTCGCGCAGCGGCCCCTCCGGCAGCCGCGGCAGCGCCGCGCGCGCGGCCTCCAGGCGGTCCTCGTAGTCGTCGGGTACGGCGATGCGCTCCATGGCGGCCCCTCCTCGGCTCGTCCGGTCTGCACGCATCCTCGCGCGGCGCCTCACGGATCGGTCCTCGGATCGTCACGCCGACACGCCCCGCGCCACTGTGGGACACTGAAGCCCCAACCCGCGGTGAGGAAAACGACTCCATGGCCCTCGACGTGCGCCTGCTCGGACCGCTGGAGGTCCGCGTGGACGGCGCACCGGCCGCCGTCCCGCGGGGCAACGCCACCACGATCCTCGCGCTCCTCCTCGACGACGCCGGCCGGGCCGTCCCCATCAGCGGCCTCGTCGCCGCCGTCTACGGCGACGACCTCCCCCTCGACCCCGAGACCCAGGTGCAGAACACCGTCGGCGTCCTCCGCCGCCAGCTCGGCGCCGCCCGCACCCGTATCGAGACCGTCGGCCGCGCCTACCGCTTCCGCATCGGCGAGGACGAACTCGACACCTTGCGCTGCAGGGCGAAGGAGGCCGAAGCGCGCCGTCTGCGCCGCGACGGCGACACCGCCGGGGCCGCCGCCGCGCTCCGCGAGGCCCTCGCCGAATGGCGCGGCCCCGCCCTCGCCGACCTCCCCGGCCGCGCCGCCGGCGCGATCGGCCGCCGCCTCGACGAGTACCGACTCACCCTCCTCGAGCAGCGCATCGACGCCGACATCGACACCGGCCGCGCCGCCGGCGCCGTGGAGGAGCTGCGCCAGATCATCACCGCCCACGACACCCGCCAGCGCCTCACCGCCCTCCTCATGCGCGCCCTCCACGCCTCCGGGCGCACCGCCGAAGCGCTCGAAGCGTATGCGGCCCTGAAAGACCGGCTCGCCGACGCGCTCGGCGCCGACCCCGACCGCGAACTCACCGCCCTCCACACCGCGATCCTCCGCGACGAGCCCGCCGACGCCGGACCGCCGCCCGCCCCGCCCCCGCCCGCCGCCGCGCCCGCGATGCTCCCGCGCGCCACGCCCCGCTTCACCGGCCGCGAGACCGAGATCCGCGCCCTCGACCGGTTCCTCATGGACGCCGGCGCCGAGGCCGGGCTCGCCGCGGTCACCGGCATGGGCGGCATCGGGAAGACCGCGCTCGCCGTCCGCTGGGCGCACCGCGTCGCCCACCGCTTCCCCGACGGCCAGCTGTACTTCAACCTCCGCGGCTTCGACCCCGCCGCCCCCGGCGCGAACCCCGAGGACGTCCTCGCCGAGGCCCTCGCCGCCCTCGGCGCGACCGCCGTCCCCGCCGGGCTCGACGAGCGCGCCGGCCTGTACCGGACGATCCTCGCCCAGCGGCGCGTCCTGGTGCTCCTCGACAACGCCCGCGACGCCGCGCACGTGCGGCCCCTCCTCCTCACGGCCCCCGGCAGCTTCACCATCACGACCAGCCGGGACCGCCTCGTGGGCCTCGACATGAACGAAGGCGCCGAGATCGTCCACTTGGGGCCGATGCCGGTGCCGGAGTCCGAGGCGCTCCTCGCCCGCCGCATCGGCCCCGAGCGCGCCGACGCCCACCGGGAGGCCGTGGCCCGCATCGCCGACGCCTGCGGGCGGCTCCCCCTCGCGCTCACCCTCGTCGGCTCCTGGGCCGCCGCCGACCCCCGCCTGCCGCTCGACGCGCTGGCCGACCGGCTCGCGGGCGCCGCGAACGTCCTCAACGTCCTCGTCTCCACCGACGCGGCCTCCGACCCGCGCACCGTCTTCGACTGCTCCTACCAGCTCCTCGACGACCGGGACGCGGCCGCGTTCCGCCTCTTCGGCCTCCACCCCGGCCCCGACCTCACCCCCGCCGCGATGGCGAGCCTCATGGGCGCCCCGCCCGCCGAGGCGCGGGCCGCGCTCGAGTCGCTCGCCGAGATCAACCTCGTCGAACCGCTCCCCGGCGACCGGTACTCCATCCACGACCTGCTGCGCGCCTACGCCGCCGAATGCTTCGAGGACGAGGTGCTCGAACCCGAGCGCCGCGCGGCCGCCCTGCGGATGCTCGAGCACTACCTGCACGCCGCCGTCCGCGCCGACGACCGCCTCCGCCCCGGCGGGCACCGCCCCGACCCCGGGCCCGCCGCGCCCGGCGTCCGGGTCGAGGCGCTCCCCGACGCCGCCGCGGCCGCCGCCTGGTTCGACGCCGAGCACCGGGTCCTTCACGGCCTCTTGAGGATCGAGGCCGGGTTCCAGGCCGACCTGCGGGTGTGGCGCCTCGGGCGCGTCCTCGCCGAGCGCGCGGTCGACCGCGACGGCGGCCACGAACTCGTCACGGCCCAGACGCTCGCCCTCGCCGCCGCCGAACGGCGCGGGGAGGGCCTGGAGCAGCTGACCTGCCTGGGGTACCTGGCGATCGGGCACGCGGCGCACGGCGACGACGACGCGGCGCGGGCGCTCGCCGACCGGGCGCAGGCCCTCGCGGCGCGCGTCGGCGGGCCCTGGGCCGCGGCGATGGCGGCGTACCTCCGGGCCCGGGTCGCGGCCGATCCCGCTGCGGCGCTCGGGGACGCGCGGCTCGCGAAGGCCGGGTTCCGCGACGCGGGGGACCGGCACTGGGAGCGCCGCGCCGTCGCGCTCGCCGACCGGTGCGCGGCCGCGGCGGCGGGCCCCGCCGAGCAGCGCGGCGCGGCCGGGGCCCGCGCGAGACGCCATGCGCTCCAGGACGAGTGAACGGCCGGACCGCCTCGGTCCTCGGCTGGGTGCCCCGGTCCGCCGCGCCCAGCCGCAGCACTCGTCCCGATGGCCCGGCCGGGGACGGGCGGCCGCGCTGCGCGCCTGCGCCCCAGCGCGATCGCCCGCAGGGCGCTTCTCCGCCGCACCGCCCGGACGCCCTCGCGGCAGCATGCGGGAAACCCGCGGCCGCCTCGGCCCGCCCGGTGCCATGATGGCCGCATGAGCGAACCGACCCCGATCGAACTGTGCTGCCTCCTCCGCGCCCGCCCCGGCGCCGAGGCGGCCATGACCGCCTACGAGGACGAGGTCCTCGCGCTCGTCCCCGAGCACGGCGGCGAGATCGTCTCCCGCGCGATCGGCGACGGCGCCGGCGGCCACCCCCACGAGGTCCACACCTACCGGTTCCCCGGCCAGGCCGCGATCGACGCGTACATGGCCGACCCCCGCCGCACCGCCCGCACCGAGGAGCGCGACCGCGTCGTGGAGTCGACCGTCCTGTTCCCCGTCCGCCTCGTCTGACCGCCCGCAGCCGCCCGCCGCCACGACTGTCGGATACCCGACAGTCGGCGGCGCGATTGTCGACGTTTCCCCGAAACGCCGGGTTCCGCCGTCACCCGGTTGACCGATACATGAACCCACGCAATGGAACCGCGTCCTTACGCTCGGCGAATGAGTGACTCCTCCGGTTTCCGGTGGTTCGTCGGCGTCGCGCTCACCGCCGCCGGCGTCGTCATCGGCTACCTCAGCCTCCAGCACCAGATCGACCAGTCCGGCGACCCCGCCCCCTACCCCACCGGCGACCCCGCCACCGCGATCGGCGAGACCACCGGCGCCGGCGGGGCGACGCCCGAGGCGGGCGAGTGGGTCGAGGCCGGCTCGCTCCAGCTCGACCTCCCCGCCACGTTCGCCGACGGCAACTGCTGGACCTGGGGCATCGACCTCGACGACGGCGGCCGCCACGAGTCCTACGGCGAGCACGACGAGTACGACGACTGGGTCGACGCCTCCTGGTACTCCTGCCGCACCGACACCCCCGCGATCTTCTACGGCCCCGAGGACGCCTCCATCACCACCGGCGCCGGCGAGACGCAGGACCTCGCCGCCTGCGCCGACGCGATCGGCGAGCACACCTACCTCGAACTCTGGCTCGACCCCGCGGACCCGACCACCGACGAGGGCTGCCTGTACACCACCGAGGGCGCCTTCGCGACCGTCCGCGTCGACTCCCAGGACACCGACGGCACCTTCGACACCGGCCGCATCACCGTGACGTTCTGGGAGTGGACCGTGTAACCCCCGCGTCGCGTTCGCGGCGAGCGGCTTTCGCACCCCTATGGGACACTGGACTCCCCCCGGCTCCCAGCGAAAGCGGAGACATGCCCACCCTCGACGTGCGCCTGCTCGGCCCCCTGGAGGTCCGCGTCGACGGCGCACCGGCCGCCGTCCCCCGCGGCAAGACCGCGACGATCCTGGCGATCCTCCTCGACGACGCCAACAGCGTCGTCCCCCTCGACAGCCTCATCCGCGCCGTCTACGGGATCGACCTGCCGCGCGACCCCGAGACGCAGATCCAGAACGCCGTCGGCGTCCTCCGCCGCCAGCTCGGCGCCGCCCGCGACCGGGTCGAGACCGTCGGCCGCGCCTACCGCCTCCGCGTCGCCCCCGACGAGGTGGACCTGCTGCGCTGCAAGGCGAACGAGGACCGCGCCCGGGCGCTGCGCCTCGAAGGCCGCACCGAGGAGGCCGCCGCCGCGCTCCGCGCCGCCCTCGCCGAATGGCGCGGCCCCGCCCTCGCCGACCAGTCCGGCGCCGCCGTCGAGGCGATCCGCCGCCGCCACGACGAGCACCGCCTCGCCCTCCTCGAACGCCGCCTCGACCTCGACCTCGATCTGGGCCGCCACGCCGACGTCGTCGAGGAGCTGCGGCAGGTCGTCGCCACCCACGGCCTCCGGCAGCGCCTCACCGGGCTCCTCATGCGGGCCCTCCACGCCTCCGGGCGCACCGCCGAGGCCCTCGAAGCGTATGCGGCCCTGAAGCACCGGCTCGCCGACGCGCTCGGCGCCGACCCCGACCGCGAACTCACGGCCCTCCACACCGCGATCCTCCGCGACGAGCCCCCCGCCCCCGCCGGGCCCGCCCCGACCGCCGCGCCCCGCCTCGTCCCGGCCACCCTGCCCCGCGCCATCACCCGGTTCACCGGCCGCGACGAGGAGATCCGCCTCCTCGACGACGTCCTCGACGCCGCCGAGGACGAAGCCGGGATCGCCGTCGTCACCGGCATGGGGGGCGTCGGCAAGACCGCGCTCGCCGTCCGCTGGGCGCACCGCGTCGCCCACCGCTTCCCCGACGGCCAGCTGTACTTCAACCTCCGCGGCTTCGACCCGCTCAGCGAGGGCGCCGACCCCGCCGCGGTCCTCGGCGAGGCCCTCTCCGCGCTCGGCGTCCCCGCACCCCAGCACCCGGCCGGCCTCGACGAGCGGATCGGCCTGTACCGCACCGTCCTCGCCCGCCGCCGCGTCCTCGTCGTCCTCGACAACGCCCGCGACGCCGCCCAGGCCCGCCCCCTCCTCCCCGTCGCCCCCGGCAGCTTCACCCTCGTCACCAGCCGCGACCGCCTCGCCGCCCTCGTCGCCGGCGAAGGCGCCGACACCGTCCCCCTCGGCCTCATGTCCGAAACCGACGCCTGGTCGCTCCTCGTGCGCCGCATCGGCCTCACCCGCGCCATGGAGGAGGAGCAGCCCGTCCGCCGCATCGTCGCCGGCTGCGGCCGCCTCCCCCTCGCCCTCACCCTCATCGGCGCCTGGGCCGCCCAGCACCCCACCTTCTCCATCGCCGCCCTCGCCGACCGCCTCGACCAGACCACGAACGTGTTCAAGGTCCTCGCCGCCACCGACCTCGGCTCCGACCCGCGCTCCGTGTTCGCCTGCTCCTACCAGGTGCTCGGATCGTCCGCGGCGCAGGCGTTCCGCCTGTTCGGCCTCCACCCCGGCGGCGAGGTCACGACCGCGGGCATGGCGAGCCTCATGGGCCGCCCGGCCGCCGACGCCGAGACCGCCCTGGGCGAGCTCGCCGGCGTCCACCTGATCGAGCAGCCCTGCGAAGGCCGCTACACCATGCACGACCTCCTGCGCGCCTACGCCAGCGAACGCCTCGCCGACGAGGTCGCCCCCGAGCGCCGCCGAGCCGCCGAGGAGCGGCTGTTCGACTACTTCGCCCGCTCGACCGCCGCCGCCGACGAGCTGCGGAACCTCCACGGCGGCGTCGTCGCGCCCGCCCCGCCCGTCCCCGACGTCACCCCCGAGCCGATCCGGACCGTCCGCGACGCCACCGACTGGTTCGAGCGCGAGCACGACGTCCTGGCCGGCCTCGCCCTCCGCGGCGCGGGCGGCGACCAGGGCACCTGGCGGCTCGCCTGGCACCTCGCCGAGTACGCGATGGCCACCGGACTCGTCGACGACCTCGAAGCCGTCCAGGCCGCCGCGCTCGCCGCCGCCGTCCGCCGCGGCGACACGTTCGGGCAGGTCGTCGCCCACGGCTACCTCTCGGCCGCGTCGATGCTCCGCGGCGACCGGGCCGGCGCCGACCGGCGCCTCGCCCGCGCCGCCGCCGTCGCCGACGCGTCCGGACAGCCCTGGGCGAAGGGCTTCGCCCGCTACGGCCTCGCCGTGCAGGCCGGCCGCGACGGCCGCGACGCCGAAGCCGTCGACTACGGCCGCGGCGCCCTCGCGGACTTCCAGCGGTCCGGCGACCGGTTCTGGGAGTTCCGGGCGGTCGCGCTCATCGGCTGGCACTGCGCCGTCCTCGGCCGCTTCGCCGAGGCCCGCGACGCCTTCGACCGCCTCCGCACCGCCGCCGCCGAGGCGGGCAGCCGCTACGCGTCCGCGTACGCCGAGCTCGGCTACGGCCTCATCGCGTTCCACGAGCACCGGTACGACGACGCCCTGCGGCGCTTCGCGACCGCCGAGACCGGGTTCGCCGAGCTCGACATGGCGGGCAGCGCC
The DNA here is from genome assembly GCF_039531525.1 of Glycomyces endophyticus. Classification (NCBI taxonomy): domain Bacteria; kingdom Bacillati; phylum Actinomycetota; class Actinomycetes; order Glycomycetales; family Glycomycetaceae; genus Glycomyces; species Glycomyces endophyticus. The sequence goes on along the minus strand of NZ_BAAAQF010000032.1, from coordinate 8,113 downwards.
GCCTGGGCCGGCGAGCACATCGGCGACGTCCTCGCCGCCACCGGCCGCGCCGACGCCGCCCGCGAGCGGTGGCGGGCCGCCGAGCAGGTCTACCTCGACTCCGGCACCCCCCACGACCTCGACCGCGTCCGCACCCTCCTCCAAGACCGCGAGACCGCCCCGACCGCGGTCGAAGGGCGCCCGACACTGCGGCCCTCCGGCGGCCGCGAGCACCGCCGCACCTGACCCCGGACACGGCGAAGGGCCCCGCCCGAAGGCGGAGCCCCTGGTCGCACCGTCCCCGGCTACGCGGTCTCGGCGTCGAAGTCCGTCGCCAGGAGGGCGTCCACGGCCGACTGGTACGAGTCGGTGCCCGACTGGGCGACGCTCGCGATGCCCAGGAAGCCGTTGACGCCGTCGACATCGACGACCAGGATCGCCGTGTCCTCGAACGTGTCGGTGCTGCCCGGCGTGGAAGTCCACGAGTTCCGCCACGTCGCCAGGACGCCGGCCTTGCCGTCGACTTCCACGTCCTGGTAGGCGATCTCGCTCATCGTGTAGCCCTCGACCGAGGAGAACGCGCCGTTCAGCCACACCTCGGCCGCGCTCGCCGCACTGGCCTGGAGGTTCGCCGGGTCGAACTGGGCGCTCGCGCCGGAGAACAGGCCCACGCCGAAGAAGGAGATCCAGTCCTCGGTGTGGTAGAACGCGTACGCCTCCGAGTCCGTCATCGGCTCGCTGCTCTCGCCCGGACCGAAGTACGGCTGCCACTCGCCCTCCGGGATCGGCGTCACCGACCCCAGCGACGTCACCGAGAGGCCGGTGCCCGACGGACCGGGCGCCTCCTCCTCCGGGGACTCCTCGCCGGACTCGCCGCCCTCGTCGCCCGGGTCGTCCTCCTGGGACGTGGCCGAGTCCTCGGCACCCGAGAGCTCGCCCTCGCCGCCGTCGTCGCGGCCGAGGAAGTAGTACCCGCCGAACGCGCCCAGCGCCATGAGCACGACCACGCCGATGACGAGCAGCGCCGTCCCGCCGCCGCCGCGCGTCGTCGCCTGCACCGGCGGCGGCCCGTACCCCTGGTACGGCTGGTTCGGGTCGTACCCCGGCTGCGGGTGGTAGGCCTGGTTCGGGTCGTAGCCCTGCTGCGGGTAGTACTGGGCGCTCGGGTCGGGCTGGTACGGGGAGCCCGCGGGCAGCTGCGTCGTCGGCGGCGCGTACGACGGGTCGGGGCCCACCTGGCCGGGCGCGTAGCCTCCCGCGGGCGGCTGCGCGGCGGGCTGGGACTGGCCGTAGGGGTCCGGCGCCCCCGGGGGCACCGCGCCGGGGTCTTGCGGGGGGTACGTCATGGACCGATCGTATCCGGACGCCGCCGCCGGTGTCTTCATGCGTTTTCTGAGAAAACCCTGCCCCGGGGAGACTAAACCGGGACGGGTGTGCACCCGCCCCGGCTTCAGGGATCCGAAACTCAACCCCAGTATCACCGACCTGTCAAGATCGGAATCGTCACCCGACGAACACGGCGACCGTCCGGCCCGGCACCGTGAACGTCCCGGACGCGTCGTCGAACGCGGCCTCCGCGAACACCGGGTCCGCCGAGTCCTGCAGGACCGGGTGCAGGACCGCGCCCGAACCGGCCGCCTCCGGCACCGTCTGGTCCACGGCCTCCGGCGAGGCGTTGAACACCACCGTCACCGAGTCGAACGCGTCGTCCAGGCCGTCCAGGTCGATCCGCATCACGATCACGCCCGGCGCCTCCGCGGCCGTCCCCGACAGCGGGAACGCGACCCGCTCGGCGACCGCCTCGCCCGTGCCGAGGCTGAACGCCCCGGTCGACGAGGCGATCCGCAGCAGCTCCAGGTACCGCTCGTCGGCGAGCGCGATGTCCCCGCACGACGGCGCGTCCACCGCGGCGACCGCGGCCTCCGCGTACGGCCACTTCGCCTCCGTCGTCCACGCGGGCGGCAGCCCCGACCCGAACCCGTTCGACGACGACCCGAAGCCCTCGGCGCCTTCGCAGTCCCAGCGGATCGCGTTGAACCAGTCCCCGGAGTCGTACGAGTCCCGGTCCAGCGACTTCGACCGGAGCATCTCGCTGCCCGCCGTCGTGAACCCCGTGCCCTGGCTGAGGACCGCCGTCGCCAGCGACAGCACCTGCATCCGGGCCCGGTCCGCGCCCGACGTGTCCGGCGCCAGCTTGTACGCGAGGGCGTCGAACAGGATCTCGTTGTCGTGCGCGTCCACGTAGTTCACCGCGTCGCCCGGGTCGGCGGCGTACCCGGCGGCCGCCCCGTTGTAGTCGAGCCCGGCCCCGGTCACCTCCGTCCCGTCCGACGCCGTGAACGCGTAGTCCGCGAGGTTCCCGACCAGGCCCAGCTTCACCAGGTCCTGCGCGTGCAGCAGCGCCGCCAGCTCCGCGTCGGTGGCCTCGCCGTCGTTGTCGGCGGTCCAGGCGCCCGAGCCGAAGCCCTGCACCGTGGGGTCCGCGTCGAACGGGCCGCCGCCGCGCACGGCGTCGCGCATCCGGTCGTTGAACGTCCCGATCCCGGTGCCGGCCATGTTCGCCTGCGTCGCCTGCTCGAACAGGGCGTCCCCGGCGACCTCGCCGAAGTCCCAGCCCTCCCCGTACAGCAGCACGTCGTCGTCGAGGGCCGCCTGCACCGCGAGCAGGTTCGACTTCGGGTGGTGCCCCATGAGGTCGAACCGGAACCCGTCCACGTGGTACGCGTCCTGCCACAGCACGGTCGAGTCCACGATGAACCGGTCGAACATCGGCCGCTCCGTCGCGGTGTTCGCGCAGCACGTCGACGTGTACACCTCGCCGTTCGCGTCGAGCCGGTGGTAGTAGCCGGGCACGACCCGGTCGAGCACCGACTTCCCGTCGGTCCCCGACGCCGCGGTGTGGTTGTAGACCACGTCGTTCACCACCCGCAGCCCGAGGCCGTGCAGGGCCGCCACCATCTCCCGGTACTCCAGGATGCGCTGCACCCCTTCGGGATCGGTCGCGTACGAGCCCTCCGGCACGTTGAAGTGCAGGGGATCGTAGCCCCAGTTGTACGCGTCGCCGGCGCGCACCGCGCCCACGCACGCCTGCTGCTCGGTCGAGTTCGCCGCCATCAGGTCCAGGTCGCAGTCCACAGTGGCCTGACCGGTCTCGGGGATCGACGCGATGTCGAACGTCGGCAGCAGGTGCACGTAGTTCAGACCCGCGTCCGCGAGCTCCGCCAAGTGCGCCACCGACACCGAGTCCTCCTCGGCGAACGCCGAGTACGTCCCGCGCAGCGCCTCGTCCACCGACATGTCGGCGACCGAGAAGTCCCGCACGTGGACCTCCCACACCTGCGCCGCGGCCGGATCGACCTCGGCCGGGGCCTCCTCGCGGTTCCAGCCGCGCGGCTTCAGGTCCGCGTCGTCCAGGTTCACGATCTGGCTGTGCGTCGAGTCGGCCGCCAGCGACAGCGAGTACGGGTCGGTCACCGAGTACGACTCCACCGCCTGCGACGCCGGATGCCACACCTCGACCGCGAACCGGTAGTACTTCCGGTCCCAGCCCTTGGCGCCCTTGACCGTCCACACCCCGGTCCGCTCCGAGAACGACATCTCGTGCAGCTCGGGAGCGGTGTCGGCGGGGGAGTCGTACAGCTCCAGCGCCACCGACCGCGCGGTCGGGGCCCACAGCGACAGCTGCGGCTTCTTCCCCCTCCACACCACGCCGAGGTCCGCGTCGAGCGCGGCCGCGTACACGTCGTCGATCGCGCCCGCGGTCTGCACCCCGGTCGCGTACCAGGCGAGCCCGGTGTGGTCGCGCTCGACCGCGACGAGCTGCCCGCGCAGGGCCTCCCGGATCGCGTCGCCGTCCGCGTCCACGTCGAACGCCTCGTAGCCCCAGTACGCCGGCCACGCCTGCCGCTGCGCCTCGGTGAGGCCGCCCTTCGGCGTCAGCCCGATCGTCTCGAACTCCCCGGTGAGGGCCCCGTCGGCGACCGCGACCGAGCCGTCCGCGCTGGCGAGCAGTTCGAAGACCTTCCCGTCGGTCCCTTCGGTGTCGAGGGCGATCGTGTCGGCGTCGAGCCAGACCGCCTGCTCCTGTGCGAGGTCGAGGTCCTGGCCGCGGCCGGTGGAGGCCCCGGCGGGGCGCACGTACCCCTCGGTGGCGGCGGTGAGCCACACTTCCTGGCCGTACTCGGCGAAGTCGAGCCGCTGGTCGGTGGGGAGGTCCTTCTCGTCGCCCCTGTGGAGGATGTAGGAGAGCGCCTCGGCGCCGTCGGCGAGGTCCACTTCGTAGACGGCGCCGAACGAGTCGGTGCGGACCGGTTCGAGTCCGGCGTTCCAGTCGGTGGGCTCGGCGGCGCCCTCCCAGGTGTGGAGGGTCCAGCCGTCGAGGTCGCCGTCGGGGCGCTGGTAGTGGAGGACGGCCTTGCCGTCGGCGGCGGCCTGGGTGGCGTGCGATCCGGCCGCGGTCACCCAGGTCTCGCCGCGCCGCGAGGGCGTCAGGACCACGTCGGCGTCGTGGAGCTTGGTGTCCCCGGCGTGCACGATGAGGCCCATCGCGGCGTCGACGTCGTCGACGGGCACGTGCCAGTAGCGGCCCCACTCGTCGGTGCCGTCGGGCGGGCGCGGTGCGTCCCAGGCGGTCTCGACCCCGTCGGCGAGGGCGTCGCCCCACAGGTGCAGGCCCCAGTCGGTGCCGTCGTCGGGGGCGCGGACGGTGACGTACCCGTTGGCCTCGGCGAGCGAGTACGCGATGTCGCCGGTGCCCGCATCGAGCCAGATCTCGGGGGTCGCGCTCGGGTCGAAGGACCGGTCGGCGGGGTGGTCCTTGCCCCCGTCCTCGTCGATGACGAGGAACCCGACCTCGTTCGCGTCCTCGGCGAGCCTGATGGGCGCGAAGGACCCGTAGGAGTCGGTGCCGCTGAACGGGTTCGACTCGGGCCAGACGGTGCTCGACTCCTCGGCCACGTCGCCCCACACGTACAGCCCCCACTGCTCGGGGTCGCCGTTATAGTGGACGTTGGCCCAGGTGAGCGAGCCGCCGGCCTGCGCGGGGGTGGCGACCGCGGTGGTCGCCTTCGCGGCGGCACTGCGCCCGCTCCGGTCGACCGCGACGGCCTTGAACTCGACGCGCTGGTCGCCTTGCAGCCCTGCGAGGTCGTAGGCGACGCGGTGGTCGGGGCCGGGGGAGGTGCCGACGTAGGCCCAGTCGCCGCCGTCCACGGACGCGGCGAAGGCGACGCGGGCGAGCGGGTCGCCCTCGACCTCGGCGGTGACGTGCGCGGTGGTCGCGGATTCGGCTGCGACGGTGAGGGACACGGTCGGCGCGTCGCCGGAGGCGACGGGCTCGTCGGCGCGGAACACGACGGCCGACAGCGGCGGGACGGTGATGGAGGCGGCGCCGTCGGCGGCCTCGATCGCGCCGTCGCCGTAGACCGCGGTGAACGTGTCGGAGTAGGTGTCGACCTCGACCGTGCGCGCCTCGGTCGCGTTCGACACGGCGACGAGGTACTCGACGCCCTCGGCGTCCTCGATGCGCGAGAACGCGAACACGCCGTCCGCGGCCGCGCGGGTGGTCTGGGTGCCGTCCGCGAGGGCCGGGTGGTCCTTGCGGAGCTGCCCGAGCTCGGCGATCGCCTGGTAGATCGGGTGGCCGGTGTCGTAGTGGTCGTCGGCGTGGGTGGCGTCGGTGCCGATGAGCTCGTCGTCCAGGTATTCGTCCACTTCGGACGCGAACATGGTCTGGCGGGAGTAGTCGTCGCCGCCGGAGCCGGTGAAGCCCTGCTCGTCGCCGTAGTAGACGACGGGCTGGCCGCGGGTGAGGAACATGAGCTGCTGGGCGAGGATCGCCCGCTGCGTCCAGGTGGCCTCGTCCGAGCCCTCGACGATGGTGCGGCCGACGCGGCCGATGTCGTGGTTGGAGACGAACGTGGGCATCGAGAGCGCGTCGGTGCCCTCGGCGGTGAACAGCGGGTCGGACTCGTAGACCTGGGCCAGGCCCTCGGCTCCGAAGGAGCCGGTCGCGAAGCCGGTGGCGGCGCCGTGGAACCCGAAGTCGAGCACGGCGTCGAGGTCGCCCTGGCGCACATAGGTGCTGGTGAGCACCGGGTCGCCGGAGTAGACCTCGCCGAACGCGAAGAAGTCGATCCCCTCGGCCTCGGCGGCGTCCCTGATCCCGGCCATGAACTGGGGCCAGAACTCGAGGTTCACGTGCTTGGCGGTGTCGAGGCGGAAGCCGTCGACGCCGGAGTCGGCGATCCAGTCGGCGTAGACGTCGATCCAGCCGTCCACGACCTCGGGGCGCTCGGTCCACAGGTCGTCGAGGCCGGAGAAGTCGCCGTACGTGGAGGACTCGCCGGTGTAGGTCGAGTCGCCGCGGTTGTGGTACATCGTCGGGTCGTTGAGCCACTCGGGGCTCTTCGCGTCCTCCTCCCCCGCTTCGAGGACGGGCGTGTACGGGGCGCCCTCGGCGGTGACGGCGGGGAACTCGCCCGACTCGGCGTAGTTCGCGTCCTCGAAGGCCCGGCCCTCGGCGTCGGTGTACGGGGAGTCCTCTTTGGACATGTATCCGGCCGCGTCCTCGGCGGACTCGATCACGTCGGCGGTGTGGTTGACGACGACGTCGAGGTAGATCTCGATCCCGCGGTCGTGCGCGGCGCCGATGAGGCTCTGGAGCTCGGCGTCGTCGCCCAGGTGCGGGTCGACGGCGGTGAAGTCGGTGCCCCAGTAGCCGTGGTAGCCGGCGCCGGTCCAGGTCTCGGAGACCTGCACGGGCTGGTTGACGACGACGGGGGTCAGCCAGATCGCGGTGGTGCCGAGGCCCTCGATGTAGTCGAGCTGCTGCTCGACCCCGGCGAGGTCGCCGCCCTGGTAGAACATGCGCCGCGTCGGGTCGTAGCCCGTCTCGGCCGCGGCGCCGTCGAGGCCGCCGGTGTTGTTGGACGCGTCGCCGTCGGCGAAGCGGTCGGTCATGACGAAGTAGAACTGCTCGGCGCCGTCCGAGGGGGCCTGGGCGAGGGCGGCGAGCTGCGAGTCGGCGGGCTCCTCGGTCCAGGAGCCGTCGTCGGGCGGGTCGCCGGGGCTGGTGCAGGCGGTGAGGGCCAGGGCGGCGCCCAGCACTCCCGCCGCTGTTCGGGCGGTACGCGGCATTGCGCTTCATCCTCCGGGGGTCGATCGGGGGGTCGGGGTCGTCCAGTGACGGGTGACGCACCCCGTGTGCGCAAGAACATACCACTTCTGAAATTTCCTTACAACATCTTGATAATCCGTTGCGAGCAGGAAGTTCTGGAGGAACGCAGGAAGCCCCCCGCGGAGCGGAGGGCTTCGGTGGTCGTGCGGGGGACGGGGCCTAGTGGCGCTCGTCCTCGAGGTGGCGGGTCGGCACGGGCGGGGTGTGCTCGAAGTAGATCGACTTCACCGGCACCGGGAACGCGGAGGTCCCGAACGGCGACGACGCGCCGATCACGCCGGAGGTGAACTCACCGATCTCCAGGTGTCCGGGCTTGACCGTGCGGGAGCGGGTCTTGGCGGCCTTGTGGGAGGGCGCGCTGTCGTTCTCGCGGCCCACCAGGTTCGAGTCACTCATGACCTGGATCTTAACGGGCGCCTCAGCGGCGGGGAACCGGATCACGGGTGCCTCGGGTCACGCCCGGTCGGCAGCGCAGGACGCGCCCGGCCGCGAGGCGCCCGCCCGTCCACAGCCCGTATCGCGAGACGGCCCGGTAGCCGTAGCCCGAGCAGCTCGGGGTGAAGCGGCACTGGACCTGGACGCGGGGGGAGAGGTGGCGGCGGTAGGCGGCGATGGCCCGGAGCCCGAACCGGCGGGGGCCGGGGCGGTGGCGCAGTCGGGCCCGCTCCAGCCGCTCGGGGGTGAGCCGCCCGAACCCGAAGGCGCCCATGAGGAGCGAGTGGTACGGCCCGGGGTCGGTGGCCCCGCCGCAGGCCGCCGCGCACGCGTTGCACGGCCCGCCGGGCCCGCAGGAGGCCTCGAGCGGCCCGCCGCACCCGGTCGCGCAGCCAGGCTCGTACACGCTGACGCACCCGGAGATCTCCACTCGGACAGTTCTACACGCCCCGTGCACCTTCCGGCGCCGCCCGCCCGGCTTGAGCCGCTCCGCCGCTCCGCCGCTCCGCCGCTCCGCCGCTC
>NZ_BAAAQF010000031.1:0-36605 GCF_039531525.1 Glycomyces endophyticus | reverse complement strand
CAACCGGGACGACCGCCCTCGCCGCGACGGCGACGACCGGGGCGGGAACCGCGGCTACGGCAACCGCGATGACCGCGGGGGCCAGCGCAGCTTCAATCGCGACGACCGCGGCGGCAGCCGAGGCGGCTACAACCGCGACGACCGCGGGGGCCAGCGCAGCTTCAACCGTGACGACCGCCCCCGCCGCGACGGCGACGACCGCGGTCCCCGCACGTTCGACCGCGACGACCGCCCCCGCCGCTTCGACCGCGACGATCGCGGCCCGCGACGCGACGGCGACCGCGGTGGCTACAACCGCGACGACCGTGGCGGTCAGCGCAGCTTCAATCGCGACGACCGCGGCGGCAGCCGAGGCGGCTACAACCGCGACGACCGCGGCCCCCGCCGCTACGAGGGCAACCGGGACGACCGCGGCGGCCAGCGCAGCTTCCGTGACGACCGCGGCGGCAGCCGCGGCTACGGCGACCGCGACGACCGCGGCCCGCGACGCTACGACGACCGGGAGCTCGGCCGCGACGGCCGGGAGCGCCGCGGCAAGGACAACCTGCGTCCGCTGGAGGAGCGCGAGGCCGGTCACGAGGGCCCGATCCGCGTGGGCGAGTCCGACGAGGCCCCGAACCTCCCCGAGGGCGTCGAGTACGGCTTCGACCAGCTCGACAAGGAGACCCGCGAGGGTCTGCGCAGCCTGAACAAGCAGCTCGCCGAGGCCGTCGGCAACCGGCTCCTCGCCGCCGCCGCCCTCCTCGCGGAGGACGACGTCGAGGGCGCGCTGGAGCAGGCCCGCTACGCCCGCCGCAAGGCGTCCCGCGTGGCGATCGTGCGCGAGGTGACCGGTGTGGCCGCGTACGGCGCCGAGGAGTGGCAGCTGGCCGTCAACGAGCTGCGCGCCGCGCAGCGCCTGAGCGGCACCCACGACCACGTCGCGCTCATCGCCGACTGCGAACGCGCCCTGGGGCACCCCGAGCGCGCGATCGACCTCTACCGGGAGTTCGGCAGCGACGAGACCATCGACGCCGAGGTCCGCGTCGAACTCCTCATCGTAGCCTCCGGCGCCCGCCGCGACATGGGCATGGGCGAGGCCGCGACCGCGATGCTCAAGGTCGGCGCGCTCAACTCGCCGAAGGCCGAGCCGTGGCTGGCGCGCCTGCGCTACGCCTACGCCGAGGGCCTGCTGGCCGACGGTCTCGAGGACGAGGCCCGCGAGTGGCTGTCCAAGGCCGTCGCCGCCGACGAGGAGGGCGAGACCGGCGCCGCCGAGCGCCTGCTCCAGTTGGAGGGCATCGACTTCGAGGAGCTCGAAGAAGATGACGACGACGAGGACGACGACGAGTTCGAGGACGACGAAGACGACCTCGACGATGAAGACGACGACGAGGACGACGACCGCGACGACGACTTCGAGGATGACGACGACTACGACGACGAGGACGACGACCTCGACGACGAAGACGACCGCGAGGACGACGACCGCGACCGCGACCGCGACGAGGACGACGACGTCCGCGACGGCGACGACGAGCACGACGAGTTCGACGACGACGAGGACGAGGACGACGAGCCCGAGGCTCCGCGCGAACCGTCCGAGCCGGCGTCCGACCGTCCGTCCGACCAGGCGAACCCCGACGCTGAGGAGTCCGATGACCCGACTGAAAGGCGCCGCTGAGGCGCTCGCCCGCGCTTACGACCTGGCGCTGCTCGACCTCGACGGGGTCGTGTACCTGCTGCACGAGCCGATCCCGGAAGCGGCCGCGACCCTCGCGGCCCTTCCGGGCCTCGACTGCGAGCCGGTGTTCGTCACGAACAACGCCTCGCGCAGCCCCGAGACGGTGGCGGAGTCCCTGCGCGGCATGGACATCCCCGCCCAGGCCGACCAGGTCCTCACCTCGGCGCAGGTGGTGGCCTCCGGCATCCTGGAGCGGATCGGCAAGGGCGGCAAGGTCCTCGTGACCGGCTCGGACGCGCTCCGCGCCGCGGTGGCCGAGGCCGGGCTCGTCCCGGTCGACGACCCGAAGGCCGCCGGCGCGGTGGCCTTCGGGTACACGCCGCAGACCACGTGGCGCTCGCTCGCCGACACCACGATCGCGGTGCGCGGCGGCGCGTACTGGGCCGCGGCGAACCTCGACGCCACACTGCCCACTCCGGACGGTCCGCTGCCGGGGATGGGCGCGCTCGTGGGCGCCGTCTCGGTCGCGCTCGGGCACGGCCCCCACTTCGTGGCGGGCAAGCCCGAGCAGCCGATCTACCGACTCGCCATGGCGCGCAAGCCCGGCGCCCGGGCGATCATGGTCGGCGACCGCCCCGACTCGGACATCGCGGGCGCGAACCGGGCCGGCCTCGACTCGCTCCTGGTGTTCACCGGGGTGGTCTCGCCGCGCTCGGCGCTGCGCCTGCCGCCCGAGGAGCGGCCGACGCACCTCGGCTGGAGCCTCGCGGCCCTGACCGAGCCGCACCCCGAACTCGACTGGAACGACGCGGTCGACCGCATCGAGTGCGGCGGCTGGACCGCGGCCCTCGACGGCGCGGAGATCCGCCTCAGCGGCTCCGGCGACGAGCTGGACGCGTGGCGGGCCCTGTGCGAGCTGAGCTGGGCCGCGGCCGACATGACCGGCTACGACCCGGCCCGCGCGCCCGTCGCGGTCGGCGAGGCGGCCGAGAAGCTGCTGGCCTGACCCGTTCGAACGCAAGCGAAAAGCCCGGACTGCCGCGGTCCGGGCTTTCTCGTTTCTCGGAGCCGCAGGGCCCCGGGGGACTAGTCGACCTTGAGGGCCTTGCGCAGCTTCGCGAGGTCCTTCACGGACGCCTTGACCTTGATCTTGCCGGTCAGGAACGCCTTGGCGGGCTTCAGCTCCTTCTTCGACAGCGCGATCAGGTCGTCAGAGCCGATGATGATGCGGACCTCGGCGTCGGGGGCGTCGCCGTCGAGCAGGTCGGTCAGCTTGCCGCCGGCCAGCTTGGCGCTGAACGACTGGCCCAGGTCGGTGACTTCGACGGCCAGCGTGCGTTCGAAGTCGTCTTCCAGGTTGAGCTCGTCGGATTTCCTGGCGACCTTGCCCGCCAGCTTCTCCAACACGTTGCGGACTTCGTCAACAGTGGCCATGCGGTCCTCCCGGTAGTGCATACGAAGCTCGACCCGCTCGGCTGCGAGGTCGGCTGCGCAGAGATTACAACGTGGCCTGAATGCTGTTGCGTCCGACCGGGACGCATTTGACCGTCCGGGGGCCGCAGGGGGCGGGGCGGGCCTCACGGCCCGCGCCCGCGCACCCTACGCCGCAGGGCGGTCGCGTTCGGCGAAGTCCCGAGGGGCCCTAGAGGACCTGGCGGAGCTTCATCAGGTCCATCATGGGGGCCTTGATCTTCACCTGGCCGCCCGTGAACGCCTTCATGAAGTCGAGCTCGCCCGCGACCAGCTTGAGCAGGTCGTCGGAGCCGACGATCATGCGGATCTCGGCGTCCGGGTTGTCGCCGTCGGTGATGCCCACGAGCTTGCCGCCCTCGAAGCGGCCGTTGAAGGAGACGTCCAGGTCCTTGATGTCGGCCGCGAGGCCGCGCTCGAAGCCGGTGAGCTTCTTGACCGTCTTCGGGTTCGCGGCGAGGTTGTCGGCGAACTGCTCCAGAGCGGTCCGGCATTCGTCGATGGTGGCCATGGGGCCCTCCTGTTTCGTTCGGCGCGGGCGCGGCAGTGCGCCCACCAGAATGTTACCGACCAGTACGACGCGTCGGTCGCGACCGGTCACAGGTAGCTTGGCAGTACCGTTGAGTGCAGACGACCCCGTCCCGGGAACCCGGCAGACCCCGAAAGGAGTGGGACCACATGGCCGACAGCGCCCGCGCCTACTTCGACACCGTCTTCGGCATGGCCGGCGAGCCCGCCCGCCGTGCCCGAGCGTTCGCCGGCAAGGTCCGCGAGGACCTGCGCACCGGCTCCGACAGCGCCCGCTCGGGAGCCCAGCGGCTCCGCGAGCACGGCGGCCGCACCGCGCACGACATCGTCCGGCTCGTGCGCGCCGAACTCGACGCCGGCCTCACCCGCATGGGCGTCGCCACGCAGGCCGACCTCGACGACCTCAACCTGCGCCTGGAGCACTCCGAGGAGCAGATCCGCGAGCTGCGCGTGCGCCTCGCCGAGGCCGAGGCCGCCGCCACGGCGACCGCGAAGCGCGCCGAGACCCCGGCGCAGGCCGAGCCCCCGGCCCCCGCCGAGGCCCCCGCTCCCGCCGCCACCGCACCCCCCGCCGCCCCGCAGGACCGCAGCGACGACGAAGGGGACGCATGACCGACGCACCGAACCCAGGGGCCGTCGCGGCCCGCCTGCGACCGCACGACGACACCGACGACGTCGCCGCCGAGGTCGAAGCCGCCCTCGGGCGGCTCGAGGCGCTCCCCGACCTGCCCGTCACCGAGCACGTGGCCGTCTTCGAGGGCGTTCAGCAGCGCCTCTCGGAGATCCTCAGCAACGTCGACGACGCCTGACACCACGACCGGGCCCGGCGGCGCCTGAGCGCCGCCCGGCAACTCTGTAGAAAGCCTGCGACCGCGCCATGCCGACGCGCTACCGACTCGACGCCGAACTCGTCCGCCGCAAGATCGCCCGCTCCCGCGAGCACGCCCGCGAACTCATCGCGGCCGGGCGCGTCCACCTGCGCGGCATCCCCGCCACCAAGGCCGCCACCAGCGTCACCGGCGACGACTCGATCCGCCTGGTGGGCGACGCCGACGACTACGTCTCCCGCGGCGCCCACAAGCTCATCGGCGCCCTCGACGCGTTCGCCGTCGACCCGCAGGGCCTGCGCGTCCTCGACGCCGGCGCCTCCACCGGCGGCTTCACCGACGTCCTGCTGCGCCGCGGCGCGGCCGAGGTCCTCGCCGTCGACGTCGGCTACGGCCAGCTCGCCTGGAAGCTCCAGACCGACGAGCGCGTCCGCGTCCACGACCGCACCAACGTCCGCCACCTCACCCCCGAGCAGCTCGGCGGCCAGGTGGACCTCACGGTGGGGGACCTGTCGTTCATCTCGCTCGGCCTCGTCCTCCCCGCGCTCGCCGCCTGCACCAGGCCGACCGGGCTCATCCTCCCGATGGTCAAGCCCCAGTTCGAGGTCGGCAAGGGCCAGGTCGGCGCCGGAGGCGTCGTGGCCGACCCCGCCCTGCGCGCCGGCGCCGTCTGGAACGTGATCGAGGCCGCCGCGGGCCTGGGCTGGACCACCACCGCGGTCGCCGCCAGCCCGCTGCCGGGCCCGAAGGGCAACGTGGAGTTCTTCTGCCGCATGCAGACCGGCGGCGAGCCCGTCGCCCGCGACACGGTCGACGCCGTGGTCGCCGCGGGCCCGGGGGCCGCGCCGGACGGGGTCTAGATCGGCCTGTCCCCCAAGCGAGGCCGGCCGCGCCGGAACCGGGTTGAGAAAGCGTTATCCCGGGTATGCTCACCGATACCGTGCGTCAGTGCGCGCGGTGTACAGTTCGAGGCCCTGTAACCGTCTGTGAAGGAGCGCGAGTGGGGTCGCAGCAGAAGCCCGGCCGCGTACTGGTCGTGACGCACCCGCTCCGCGAGGACGTCGCCGAACTCGCCGAGAAGCTCGCCGCCGCACTCCGCTCAGCGGGCGTCGCGGTCCGCATCATCACCGGCGAGATGCGCACCCTCAACCGCCCCGAGGCCCTCCTGGTCGTGGGCGACGGCGCCGACGAGGAGCGCGGCGACGTGGCCGACCTCGTGCTCGCCCTCGGCGGCGACGGCACGGTCCTGCGCTCGGCCAAGCTCGCCGCGAAGGCCGACGTGCCGCTGCTCGGCGTCAACTTCGGCAAGGTCGGCTTCCTCGCCGAGGCCGAGATCGGCGAACTCGAGACCGTGGTCTCGCGCCTGCTCGAAGGCGACTACTGCGTCGAGGAGCGCACCGCGCTCGTCGTCGAGGCGACCGGCACCGACGGGGAGCTGCACCGCTCCTGGGCGTTCAACGACATCGCCGTGGAGAAGGCCGAGCCGGCCCGCATGCTCGAACTGTTCATCGAGATCGACGGCACCCGCATCTCCCGCTACGGCTGCGACGGCGTCGCCGTCGCCTCCCCGACCGGCTCGACCGCGCACGCGATGTCCGCCGGCGGCCCGGTCGTCTGGCCCGATGTGGACGCGCTGGTCGTGGTCCCCATGAACGCGCACGCGCTGTTCGCCAAGCCGATGGTCGTCCACTCCTCCTCGGAGATCCGCATCGGCGTCGAGTCCGTCGGCACCGAGGGCGCGCTCATCGCCGACGGCAAGGAGCTCACCCGCCTGACGGCCGGATCGACGGTCGCCATCCGCCGCTCCGAGCGCCCGGTCCGGCTCGTGCGCATGTCCGGCCAGCCCTTCGCCTCTCGCCTCGTCTCGAAACTCTCTCTGCCCGTTGACGGTTGGCGGCACGGCCGCATCTAGCTCCTACCCGCGCGCACTCCACCCCGCGATGTCGGTCCGTGCGAGTACAGTCTTGAACTGTGTTGGAGGAGCTTCGCATCCAGAACCTGGGCGTGATCGCTGACGCCACCCTGCCGCTCGACCCCGGGCTGACCTGCATCACCGGCGAGACCGGCGCGGGCAAGACCATGGTCGTCGCCGGTCTGGGTCTGCTGTTCGGCGGTCGTGCCTCCCGTGCCCCCCTCGGCGCGGACCGGGCCCTTGTGGAGGGCCGGTTCGCCGTCGCCGAGGCCGCGCTCGAACTGCGCGAGCGCGCCATCGAGGCCGGCGCCGACCTGGAGGACGGCGAGCTGCTCCTGGCCCGCTCGGTCTCCTCGGAGGGCCGCTCGAAGGCATGGGTCGGCGGCCGCTCCGCGCCCGTCGGCGTCCTCGCCGAACTCGGCGAACTCGCCATCTCGGTCCACGGCCAGTCCGACCAGATGCGCCTGCTCCAGCCTGCCGAGCAGCGCGCCGCGCTCGACCGCTTCGCCGGAGCCGACCACGGCAAGGTCCTCGACGCCTACCGCGCCGTCTTCCACGAGCTGGGCGCCTGCGCCGCCGAGCTGTCCCGCCTGCGCACCAGCGCCCGCGAGATGGCCCGCGAAGCCGACCTGCTCCGCCTGGGCCTCGACGAGATCACCGCCGTCGACCCGCAGGAGGGCGAGGAGGCCGAGCTCGCCGAGGAGGCCCTGCGCCTGGAGAACGCCGAGGCTCTGCGCCTGGCCGCCGCCACCGCGCACGGCGCCATCACCGGCGACCCCGCCACCGGCGAGGGCGGCGCAACCGACACCGTCGGCGCGGCCGCGCGAGCCCTGGAGCACGACGCCCACTCCGACCCCAAGCTCGCCGAGTTCGCCGAGCGCCTCGCCGAGGCCGGCGCGCTCCTGGCCGAGGCCGCCGTCGACCTCTCCTCCTACCTCGACGACCTCTCCGCCGACCCCCGTCGCCTCGAGGAGATCTACCAGCGCCAGGCCGCGCTCAAGACCCTCTACCGCAAGTACGCCGAGGACCTCCCCGGCGTCCTGGCGTGGGCCGACAACGCCGCCAAGCGCCTCGGTGAACTCGACGTCTCCGACGAGCGCGTGGCCGAGCTCGAGTCCCAGCACGCCGAGCTCACCGCCCGCGCTGCCGACCTCGCCACCCAGCTGCGCGCCTCCCGCCGCGCCGCCGCCGAGCGGTTCTCGAACTCGGTCTCCACCGAGCTCAAGGGCCTGGCGATGCCGCACGCCGAGGTCGTGGCCGCCGTCGAGCCGCGCCCGGCCGGGCGCGGCAGCGTCGACCTGGCCGTGGAGACCGCCGTCTCCGGGGCCTCCGAGGACGGCGCCGACGAGGTCGAGCTGCTCCTGCGCCCCCACCCCGGCTCCGTCCCGGCCGCCCTGCACAAGGGCGCCTCCGGCGGCGAGCTCTCCCGCGTGATGCTCGCGATCGAAGTCGTCTTCGCCGAGATCGGCGGCCCGCCGGTCCTGGTCTTCGACGAGGTCGACGCGGGCGTCGGCGGCGGCGCGGCGATCGAGATCGGCCGCTGCCTCGCCAAGCTCGCCCGCCGCCACCAGGTCCTGGTCGTCACCCACCTGCCGCAGGTCGCCGCGTTCGCCGACCGCCACCTGGTCGTCTCCAAGGACACCTCGGGCGCGGTCACGGTCTCCGGCGTCCGCGTGGTGGACGACGCCGCCCGCGCGCGTGAGCTTGCTCGCATGCTCGCCGGCATGCCCGACTCCCACCTGGGCGTGGCCCACGCCGAGGAACTCTTGGCCGAAGCTGCGAAGATGAAGTCCTGAAGACCGCGCGGCTCCGGGGCCGGCCCGGAGTCATTGCGGCGCGCCGTCGCACGGGCCGCGGTCACTGGATGGCATGATGATGCACGATGCGTGTACCTAGCTTGCGTTTGCCCGGGCGGAACCAGGACGGCGACCCCACTGACGGTCGGCTGGTCGGCACCGCCCGCCTCGACCGCCGAACGAAGCGGCTGTGCGGCCGGCTCGAACCCGGCGACGTCGCGATCATCGACCACGTCGACCTCGACCGGGTCGCCGCCGACACCCTGGTGGGCACCGGCGTGGCCGTGGTCGTCAATGCGTCGAAGTCGATCTCCGGCCGCTACCCGAACCTCGGTCCCGAAGTGCTGGTCAAAGCCGGGATCGTCCTCATCGACGACGTCGGCGACGCGATCTTCGACAAGGTCCGCGAAGGCAAGACCGTCACCGTCGCGGACGGCAGGATATACCTCGGCAACGAGGTGATCGCCGAAGGCGAGGTCCTGACGACCGACTCGGTCTCGGAGGCCATGGAAGCCGCCAAGGAAGGCCTGTCCGTCCAGTTGGAGGCCTTCGCCGCCAACACGATGGAGTACCTCAAGCGCGAGCGCGACCTCCTCCTCGACGGCGTCGGCGTCCCCGAGGTCAAGACCTCGTTCAACGGCCGCCACGCCCTCATCGTCATCCGCGGCTACAACTACAAAGAGGACATCGACGTCCTGCGGCCCTACATCCGCGAGTTCAAGCCCGTGATCGTGGGCGTCGACGGCGGCGCCGACGCGCTCCTGGAGGCCGGCTACACGCCCGACATGATCGTCGGCGACATGGACTCGGTGTCCGACGACGCCCTGCGCTGCGGCGCCGAGATCGTCGTCCACGCCTACGCCGACGGCCGCGCGCCCGGCATGGAGCGCATGAACAAGCTCGGCGTGCCCGCGATCCCGTTCCCGGCGGCCGCCACCTCCGAGGACATCGCGATGCTCATGGCCGACGAGAAGGGCGCCGAGCTCATCTGCGCCGTCGGCACCCACGTCACCATGGTCGAGTTCCTCGACAAGGGCCGCGGGGGCATGGCCTCGACGTTCCTCACACGCCTGCGCGTGGGCGGCAAGCTCGTGGACGCCAAGGGCGTCTCGCGCCTGTACCGCCAGGACATGTCGATCTCCGCCCTCCTGCTGCTCATCGTCTCCGGCCTCGCCGCCATGGCCACCGCCGTCGCCATCTCCACCGTCGGCCGCTCCTTCGTGGACGTCGTCGCCGACTGGTGGGACGGGCTGCTCTTCCAGATCCAAAGGCTGTTCTCGTGATCAACTTCCGCTACCACCTGGTGAGCCTCACCGCGGTGTTCCTCGCCCTCACCGTGGGCCTCATCCTCGGCACGGCCGCCCTCAACGGCCCCGCCATGGAGGCGCTGGAGACCACGAGCCAGACGCTGCGCGACTCCAACGAGCAGCTGCGCGCCAACGTGCAGGAGCTCGAGGAGCAGCTCGGCGAGGAGCAGGAGTTCGCCGCCGAGATCGCCCCCGCCTACCTCGCGGGCAAGCTCACCGGCCGCAACATCCTCGTCGTGGCCCTGCCCGGCGCCGACTCCAGCGTCGACGGCGCCGTCGAGATGCTCGGATACGCCGGCGCCACCGTCTCGGGCCGCATCTCCGTCCTCGACGACTTCTTCGACCCCGCCAACGCCGACCAGCTCGTCGACCTCATCGACACCACCACCCCCGCCACGGTCACCACCCCCGTCACCTACGACGGCGTCCAGGCCATGAGCTACGTCCTCGCCGCCGTCACCACCGGCAAGGCCGCCGGCACCGCCGTCGAGATCGCGCCCGGCGACATCACCACCGTCACCACCGCCCTCACCGACCTGTCGATGCTCACCGTCGAGACCCCGCCCACCGGCGCGGCCGACGGCGTCCTCGTCCTCGCCGGCCCCGGCGCGACCGACTCCGACGCCGAGGCCCGCAACACCGGCATGGTCACCCTGACCAACGAGTTCTCGGTCGACTCCCCGACCGTCTACGGCGCCATCACCTCCACCGGCGACGGCAACCCGATCGCCACCATCCGCGCCGACGACGCCGGGACCGTCGCCACCGTCGACAACGTCTCCTTCACCCAGGGGCAGATCGCCGCCGTCGCCGCGCTCGCCGACATCATCAACACCGGCACCGTGGACCACCTCGGCATCGGGGAGGGCGCTTCCGGCCTGCTTCCCGACGCGGCCTAGTATCGCGCCCATGAGCCAGTTGACGCGCACCGTCGGTAGGGCGTTCCTCGGAGGGGTCGCGGCGGGCGGCACCATCGCCGCCATCGGCGCCATCCGACGCTCGAAATGGGCCGCCGACCTGGAACGGATCAACCACAAGGGCGACACCGTGAGCCTGGCCGAGGGCCCCGGCATCACCGCCGGCGCCACCGCGGCCGCCGTGCTGGGCGCGAACTCCCCGGCGTACGCCGCGGCCGCGGCCGCCGCCGGGATCACCGCCGGCGCCGTGGGGCTCTACGACGACATCGCCGACGCCAAGGGCGAGAAGGCCAAGGGCTTCAAAGGCCACGTCGGCGCGCTGCTCAAGGGCCGCGTCTCCGCCGGCCTGGTCAAGATCCTCGGCATCTCCGGCGCCGGCCTCGCCGCCGCCGCCCTGATCGACCTCCAGAACGGCGAGCTCACCGACGAGCGCCGCCACTGGGCCCGCCGCGTCTGGAACGTCGGCGTCGGCGGCGGCGTCATCGCGGGCGCCGCCAACGTGATCAACCTGTTCGACCTCCGGCCCGGCCGGGCCCTCAAGGTCGTCACCCTCGCCTCGGCCCCGCTCTCGCGCCCCGTCGGCCCCAAGTCCCGCCGCGCCACCGCCGCGGGCGGCGCCAACACCGCGCTGGCCGTCTCCGCCGCCGCGGGCGCCGCCATGGCCGACGACCTCGACGGCAAGACCATGCTCGGCGACGGCGGCGCGAACGCCCTCGGCGCGCTCCTCGGGCTCGCCTACATCGCCCGCACCGGCATGATCGGCCGCCACCTCGCCCTCGCGGGCGTCGCCGCCCTCATCGCCGCCTCCGAGCGCGTCAGCTTCACCAAGGTCATCGCCGAGACGCCCGTGCTGCGCCAGCTGGACGAGCTGGGGCGGAACAAGTCTTGACGGAGACCCGACGGGAAGTCGGTCGCGCCGCCTCGGTCATCGGTGCGATCACCGTCGCCTCCCGCCTGGCCGGATTCGGCCGCACGATGGTGTTCACCTGGGCCATCGGCCTCGGGACCCTCGGCACCGCCTACCAGACCGCCAACAGCATCCCGAACATCATCTTCGAGCTCGTCGCCGGGGGAGCGCTCGCCGCTCTGGTGATCCCGCTCCTCGCGGCCCCGCTTGCCCGCAACGACCCCAAGCAGGTCAGCCACATCGCGTCGGCGCTGATGACCTGGGCCCTGACCATCCTCATCCCGGCCGGCCTGCTCGTGGCGGCCTTCGCGCGCCCGATCATCGTCCTGCTCATGCCGGACAACAGCACCGTCGACGACGGCGCCAAAGAGGCGACGATCGCCGCCGCCACCGAGATGCTCGTCCTCTTCGCCCCCCAGATCCCGCTCTACGGCATCGCGGTCGTCCTCACCGGCATCCTCCAGTCGCACCGGCGCTTCGCCTGGCCCGCGCTCGCGCCGCTCCTCTCCAGCATCGTGATGGCGCTGGTCTACGTGGTGTACAGCGGCATGTCCGGCCGCGAGTACAAGGTCGAGAACCTGGGCCAGGGCGAGATCGTGTTCCTCGCCCTCGGCACGACCTGCGGCGTCGCCGTCCTCGCGGGCTGCCTCGTCTTCCCGCTGCGCGGCCTCGGCCTGCACCTGCGGCCGGCCTGGCGGCTCGACACCCACGTCGCCGCCGGCCTGAAGTCCCTCGCCATCGCCGGGGCCATCACCGTCGGCGCCCAGCAGCTGTGCCAGGCCCTGCTCATCAGGCTCGCCAACGGCGGCTCCGATCCGGGCGCCACCGCGGTCTTCACCGTCTCGCAGACGTTCTTCCTCCTGCCCTGGGCCATCCTCGCCGTCCCGCTCGCCACCGCCGCCTACCCCGTGCTCGCCGAGGCGTTCTCGCTCGGAGAGAACGACCGCTACCAGCGGCGCCTGTCGCAGACCGGCCGCGCGGTGCTCCTCCTCTCCGGCCTCGGCGTCGCCGCGCTCGCGGGCATCGCCGAGCCCATCGCGACCGTGCTCTCCTCGGTGTCCGCCGACAGCAGCGCCGACACGCAGCAGCAGATCCAGGGCACCCTCACCGGACTCGCCTTCGGCCTCTTCGGCTACTCGGTCTTCGCGATCTACTCGCGCGGCCTCTACGCGATCGGCCGCAACAAGTACGCCGCCGGAGCGACCTCGATCGGCTGGGCCGCCGCGGCCGTCGCCGCCGTCGTCCTCTCCGAGACCATGCCCCCCGCGGACCGCACCCTCGCGCTCGCGATCGCCTGGTCGGTCGGCATGACCGTCATCGGCCTCGCCCTCACCGCCGCGATCGCCCGCCACACCGGGCGCGCCAGCCTCGCCGGCATCCCGCGCGCCGCGCTCGCCACGGTCGTCGGGGCGGTCGCCGCCGTCCTCGCCGCCCGCGAACTCATCGTCCTGTGGGGCCACGCCGACACGTTCTACGCCGCGCTCGTCCAAGGCGTCGTCGTCGGCGCGGCGACCGCCGTCGTCTACCTCGGGGTCGCCGCGGTCATCGGCGGTACCGGAGTCGTGCGCCCCGTCCTGCGACGCGCTGGCATAATCCGAGCGTCCGAAGAACCCGACGACAGTGCATCCGACGAGCACGCACCCGACGAGAACCGTGGAGCAGACACGTGAGCCATCGCCGCATCGCACTCGTACTCGGCCCCTCGACAGGAGGCATCGGGACGCACGTCGCCTCGGTCGCCGAAGGGCTCGTGGCACGCGGCGACGCCGTCCTGGTCGTGGGCCCCCCGGAGACCGAGGAGCGCTTCGGCTTCCGCGCCCGCGGCGCCCGCTTCGCGCCCGCGCCCATCACCGCCAAGCCCTCTCCCGAGCTCCCGCTCGCCTGGTGGGCCGCCCGCGGCGCCCTGAGCGGCATCTCCGGACGCGGCGTCGACCTCGTCCACGCCCAC
The DNA here is from genome assembly GCF_039531525.1 of Glycomyces endophyticus. Lineage (NCBI taxonomy): Bacteria > Bacillati > Actinomycetota > Actinomycetes > Glycomycetales > Glycomycetaceae > Glycomyces > Glycomyces endophyticus. The sequence continues at coordinate 23,330 of NZ_BAAAQF010000031.1, read as the reverse complement.
GGCCTCACCGCCGGGATCACCGCGCTCGCCGCCCGCCCCTCCGGCGCCGCGCTCGTCACCACCTGGCACAACCAGCTCATCACCTCCGGCGTCAAGCGCCGCGTCTCCGACGAGATCGAGAAGCGCCTCGCGCGCGGCGTCGACGTCGCCCTCGCCGCCTCCTCCGACCTCCACGAGCACCTCGTCGGCCTCGGCGCCAGGGACGCCCGCCTCGCCCCCGTCGCCGCCCCGCCCCGCCGCGCCACCGGCGCGCCGCGCGCCGTCCGCGACGAGCTCGGCATCGGCGACCGCCCCCTGCTCCTGTCCGTCGGCCGCCTGCACCCGCAGAAGGACTACGACACCCTCGTCGCCGCCGCCTCCCGCTGGAGCGGCCTCGACCCCGCGCCCGTCGTCGTCATCGCCGGCGACGGCCCCGAGCGCGACCGCCTCCAGGCCCTCATCGACGCCGCCGGGGCCGACGTGCGCCTCCTCGGCCACCGCACCGACGTCGGCGACCTCCTCGCCGCCGCCGACCTCTCCCTGGTCACCAGCCAGTGGGAGGCCCGCCAGCTGTTCGCCCAGGAGACCCTCCAGGCCGGCGTCCCGCTCGTCACCACCCGCACCGGCGGCATCCCCGAACTCGTGGGCGACGCCGGGATCTACTTCGAGGTCGGCGACGTCGACGCCCTCGACCAGGCCGTCCGCGGTCTCCTCGGCGACCCCGCGAAGCTCGACGGCCACCGCGAGGCCAGCCTCGCCCGCGCCGCCACCTGGCCCGACGAGGCCCAGATGCTCGACGCCCTCGACGCGCTCTACCTCGAACTGACCGGCAGATAGCCGGTGGCGCGCAACCTCGACGCCGGGCGGCTCGCCCGCAAGGCCCGCAAATCCCTGGCCCGCACCGTGACCGAGAACCGGGGCCCCCTCGGCGTCTGGATCGTGGCCGCGGCCCTCGCGGCGCTCGCGATCCTCCAACTGCTCCCCGACGAGCCCGAAGAGGCCATCCCCGACACCGTCGACTCCGTCATCGTCCTCGGCGTCGGCGGCCTCTCCTGGACCGACATCGACGCCGAGACCACCCCGAACCTCGCCGCGCTGGCCGAGAACGGGTCCCTCGCCGAGCTCAACACCGACTCCGGCCGCAACTTCACCTGCACCCTCGACGGCTGGCTCACGCTCTCCGCGGGCTCGCCCGCGGTCGCCGGCTCCTACGGCGACTCCGCCGACTGCGGCCCCGTCTCGGGCGACCAGATCAGCACCACCGAGACCGGCACCGACGTCGCGGACATGACCGACCTCGTCGCCCTCAACCGCGAACTCGACCAGGGCACCGAAGTAGGCATGCTCGCGGCCGGGACCTCCTGCGCGACCGGCGTCGGCCCCGGCGGCGCGTACACCACCGCGAACTCGGTCGGCAGCGTCGGCGAGTACGCCTCGAACCTCCCCTCCGGCCGGGACCTCGCCGCGCTCCTCGCCGAGTGCCCCCTCACCGTGGTCGACGGCGGCGTCCTGCCCACCGACCCCGAACTGCGCGAAGCCAACCTCGACGCCCTCGACGCGACGGTCGCCGCCCTCGACGAGGCCCGCGGCGACGACGCTGCGCTCATCGTCACCGGCATCAGCCAGGTCGAGGAGCCGAACCGGCTCCTCGCCGCGGTCGCGAACTTCGGCGGCGACGACGGCCACAACCTCCTCGACCTGCCCGCCGAGCGACCCGGCTACCTCCGCCTGACCGACCTCACCGCGACGATCCTGACGCTCCTGGACGCGCCGCTCCCCGACACGGTCTCCGGGATCGCCGCCGGCGCCACCGCCGACACGCTCTCCTACGAGGACCGCCAGGCCGTCTTCGACGACACCGACGTCCGGCTCATGGCCGCGGCCGTCGCCGCCCCCGCCACCCAGTGGCTCCAGATCCTCCTGTTCCTCGCCCTGACCTTCGTCGCCTGGCCGCTCCTGCACCTGCTGCGCCAGGCCGGCCAGCCCGGCGTGAAGCCCCCGCCGCTGTGGCTCATGCGCCTCAACATCGTCTCGGCCCTCGTGTGCGCCCTGTTCACCGCGGCCGCGATCCTCGCCGACTTCTTCGAGTGGTGGTCCACCCCGCACCCCGGCGTCGTCGGCCCCCTGACCGCCCTCGCCATCGCCGTGGTGTGCGCGTTCGCCGCGATCCTCGTCCCCGGCCGCCGCGGGCCCGCCAGCCTCATGATCACCGTCTCGGCCTTCGGCATCATCGTCACCGTGATGGCGATGATCATCCACACCGAGGACCCGCTCGGGACCCTTCTCGGCGACTACACCGTCGCCGACTCGGCCTCGAACGAGCTCGGCCCCGTCGCCACGGGCATGTTCATCGCCTCCCTGTGGCTCCTGGCGGCCGCCGCGGCCTGGCGCCTGCCCCGCCGGTACCAGGCGCCCGTCATGGCCGGCACCGGCTGCCTGGGCGTCCTGGTGGTCTCCGCCGGGTTCCTCGGCGACTCCGTGCCCGCCGCCGTCGCCTTCATCGTCGGCACCTGCCTCGCCGCCGCGCTCGCCACCGGCGGCTGGATCACCTTCCAGCGCTTCGTCTGGTCCGGCCTGGCCGGCGTCGCGGTGCTGTTCGGCCTCTCCTGGATCGACTACCAGCGGCCCGCCGCCGAACGCGGCGAGCTCGGCGCGTTCCTCGGCGACGTCCTCGGCGACACCAACGGCGTCATCGCCTCCGGGGTCGGCTCCAACGTCGTCGCGATCTTCACCTCCCCGATGAGCCTCCTCGCGGTCATGGCCGGCGCCTACTGCTGGCTCGTCCTCCTGCGCCCCGGCGGCGGCCTGCGCCGCGCCTGGGGCCTGTACCCGCCGCTGCGCGCCGCGTTCTCCGCCGCGGTCGTCGGCTCCGGCATCGCCGGGCTGCTCCTCGGCAAGGGCATCATGAGCCTCGGCTCGGCGCTGGCGGTCATGGTCCCCCTGGCGGTCATCATGAGCCACCGCGTGCTCGCCCGCGCTCACGTCAAGGACGGGCAGTACTCGAACATGATCGTCGACGCACCCTCGTGGGTCGATGAGGAAAACAGCGGCGAAAGTGTTAGTGTGGAATCCCGTGGATGAAGCGATCCACCGGCTGCTTGAGTAAGCGGCTCGTTCGCCACGAACACCACGGGAGTCCGCCTTGGCCAGCGCCGCAAATGGTCAGATCCGCACCACGAAGCACCTCTTCGTCACCGGTGGGGTCACCTCCGCCCTCGGCAAGGGCATGACCGCCGCCAGTCTCGGGAACCTGCTGACGGCCCGCGGCCTGTACGTGGTGATGCAGAAGATCGACCCGTATCTGAACGTCGATCCCGGCACGATGAACCCGTACGAGCACGGCGAGGTCTTCGTCACCGACGACGGCGGTGAGACCGACCTCGACATCGGCAACTACGAGCGGTTCCTCGACCGCAACCTCTCCAAGTACGCGAACGTCACCACCGGTCAGGTGTACTCCGACGTCATCGCCAAGGAGCGCCGCGGCGACTACCTCGGGGCCACGGTCCAGGTGATCCCGCACATCACCAACGAGATCAAGTCGCGCCTGGCCGCGATGGCCGACCCCGACCCGGAGACCGGCCGCGTCCCCGACGTCGTGATCACCGAGGTCGGCGGCACGGTCGGCGACATCGAGTCGCTGCCGTTCCTGGAGGCGATCCGCCAGTACCGGCACGACATCGGCCGCGACAACATCTTCTTCCTCCACGTCTCGCTGGTGCCGTACCTGGCCGCGTCCTCGGAGATGAAGACCAAGCCCACGCAGCACTCGGTGGCGCAGCTGCGCAGCATCGGCATCCAGCCCGACGCGATCGTCTGCCGCTCCGACCGCCCGCTGCCGGACGGCCTCAAGCGCAAGATCGCCGGGTTCTGCGACGTGGACGACGCGGCCGTGGTGTCGGCGCCGGACTCGAAGTCGATCTACGAGATCCCCAAGACCCTGCACGCCGAGGGCCTGGACGCGTACGTGGTCCGCAAGCTCGACCTGCCGTTCAAGGATGTCGACTGGACGGCCTGGGACGACCTGCTCGACCGCGTCCACAACCCGGAGTCGACCGTCGAGGTCGCGGTGGTCGGCAAGTACGTCGAGCTGCCCGACGCGTACAAGTCGGTGGTCGAGGCCCTGCACGCGGCCGGGTTCGCCCACCGCGCGAAGGTGAACGTCCGCTGGGTGATCTCGGACGAGTGCGGGAGCCCCGAGGCGACCGCGAAGGCCCTGGCCGGCGTCGACGCGGTCGTCATCCCCGGCGGGTTCGGCGACCGGGGCGTGCCCGGGAAGATCGAGGCGCTCACGTGGTCGCGCACGCGGCGCGTGCCGACCCTGGGCCTGTGCCTCGGCCTGCAGTGCATGGCGATCGAGGGCCTCCGCGAGATCGCGGGGATCGTCGGCGCCGACTCCGAGGAGTTCGACCGCGAGGCCGAGCACCTGGTCATCTCGACGATGGCCGACCAGACCGAGATCGTGGCCGGGCGCGGGGACATGGGCGGCACGATGCGCCTGGGCACCTATCCGGCGAAGCTGGCCGAGGGCTCGATCGTCGCCGAGGTCTACAGCGCGACCGAGGTCAACGAGCGCCACCGGCACCGCTACGAGGTCAACAACGCCTACCGCGACCAGCTCGGCAAGGCCGGGTTCGTGATCTCGGGCCTGTCGCCCGACGGGCGCCTGGTGGAGTTCATCGAGCTCGACCGCGAGCAGCACCCGTACTACGTGGCGACCCAGGCCCACCCGGAGCTGAAGTCCCGCCCGACCCGCCCGCACCCGCTCTTCGCGGGCCTGGTCGCGGCGGCCCTGAAGCGCCAGGCCGCCGAGCGCCTCGACCTCGAGGCGGCGTAACCGGAGCACACGGAGAGGGGCGGGACTCGTTCGAGTCCCGCCCCTTTTTGCCGTCCTACGCGTCGGCCCGCCGGCGCAGGGCCCTGCCGACCGCGACGGTGGCGATCAGGATCAGGCCCGCGGCGATGAGGGCGACGGTCTGGAGGCCGTGCGTGAACGCGGTGCGGGCCGCGGTGAGCAGGGCGTCGCCGGCCTCGGCCGGGAGTGTCGCCGCGACGTGGACGGCCTCGCCGAGGGTCTCGGAGGCGCCGGCGGGCGCGTCCCCGAGTTCACTCCGGTATATCCCGGTCGCGAGGGATCCCAGCAGGGCGACGCCCATCGCGCCGCCGAGTTCGTACGCGGTCTCGGAGATCGCCGAGGCCGAGCCGGCGCGGTCGGCCGGGGCCGAGGCCAGGATCGCGTCGTTGGTGACGGTCTGGGCGAGGCCGGCGCCGGAGCCGATGAGGACCGAGGCCCCCACGACCACCAGGGCGCCCTCGTCGACGCCGACGAACGCCATGGCCGCGAACCCGGCGATGACGAACGCGAGGCCCCCGACGATGGTGCGCGCCATGCCGATCCGCTCGGACAGCCGCACCGCCAGCAGGCCCGCGACCACCGACACCGCCATCTCCGGCAGCAGCAGCAGCCCCGCCTGCATGGGGGAGAAGCCGAGCACGAGCTGGAGGTACTGCGTCAGCAGGAACAGCGACGAGATCATCGCGAACACGATCGTGAAGTTCGTGGCGAGCGAGGCGCTGAAGCGCCTGATGCCGAACAGGCCGAGGTCCAGCAGCGGGTGCTCCAGGCGGCGCTGGCGCCGCACGAACAGGACCGCGAACACGACGCCGCCCAGGATCGCGGCGACGGCCGTCCAGGTCAGGCCCTTCTCGGCGATCGTCTTGACCCCGTACACGAACGGGAACATCGCCAGGAACGACATCGCGACGCTGAGCAGGTCGAGCGGGCCCGGGTTCGGATCCTTCGACTCCGGCAGCAGCAGCGGCGCGGCGATCATCACCGCGATCGAGACCGGCGCGGCCATGAGGAACACCGAACCCCACCAGAAGTGCTCCAGGAGCCAGCCGCCGACGATCGGTCCGGCGGCCGAGCCCGCGGAGAACCCGGAGGCCCAGATCGCGATGGCGAACTTGCGCTGGCGGCCGTCGTCGAACAGGTTCCGCATGAGCGCGAGCGTGGTGGGCATGAGCGTGGCCCCGGCGAGGCCGAGGAACGCTCGGGCGGCGATGAGCATCTCGGCGGAGGTCGCGTACGCGGCGATGACGCTTGCGGCGGCGAACGCGGCCGATCCGACGATCAGGAGCCGGCGGCGCCCGATGCGGTCGCCGATCGTGCCCATGGTGACCAGGAGCCCGGCGAGGGTGAACCCGTAGACGTCCACGATCCACAGCAGCTGCGAGGAGGTCGGTTCGAGGTCCTCGGACAGGAACGGGACGGCGAAGCCCAGCACGGTCATGTCGATGGAGATGAGCAGCACGGGGAGCACCAGCACGGCCAGCGCCCACATCTGCTTCGCGGTGAAGGCCGGGCGGCGGGCCGGGGCCTGCGGCAGGGTCGTCGTCATGGTGTCCTCCTCTGGCATCAGCTCGCGGGCCGGGGGCCGCCCGATTCGGGCGGCCCGCAGGTGGACACCTGGGGCGCTTCGGCGAAGCTTGTGATCGAATCGACGGTGCAGGAGCATTCGCTGTACCGTCCAGACGGTATAGTAGCAAGCGGGAGGTCGCATGACCAAGGACGAACCGAGCACGCGTGACCGGATTCTCAACGCGCTCCAGCGCATCCTCGTCGACCAGGGCGCCTCGGGCGTGACGCTGGAGAAGGTCGCCGCCGAGGCCGGCGTCTCCAAGGGCGGCCTGCTGTACCACTTCAAGTCGAAGTCCGACCTGTACGACGGCCTGGCCCGGCGCCACCGCCTCCAGGAGGAGGCCAACATCGCCCGCGCCCGCGAGACGGGCGTGGTCAAGAGCTTCCTGGAGGTCTCGTGGGTCGAGTCCGAGGAGTCGGCGGCCGGCCTCTGGGCGCTGCTGACGGCCCTGCGCGGCACGGGTGAGCTGTCGGAGGAGGCCCGGTCCGACGTGCTGTTCATCTTCAACGGGTGGCGCGACCTCATCCACGAGCAGGTCCCCGACCCCGTGACCGCCGAGATCGTGCGCCTGGTCGGCGACGGCCTGTTCCTGTCGGCGCTCGCCGGGGCCCCGCTGCCGCAGCGCGACGTCGTCGAGCAGATCCTCGCCCGGCTCACCGAGGAGGGCGGCTCCTGAGGCCGCCGCGGGCTAGGGTGGCCCCGTGCATGACTACCGAGTCCTCGACAGCGACATCGTCCACCGCGGCTGGTGCTACGACCTGACCGCCGAGACCGTCGCGATGCCCGGCGGCGGCAGCGCCCGCCGGGAGTTCCTCGACCACTGCGGCGCCGTGGTCACCGTCCCCCTCGACGAGGAGGGCCGCGTCGGCCTGATCCGCCAGTACCGCGTCCCGCCCAAGGAGCTCATGTGGGAGTTCCCGGCGGGCCTGCGCGACGTCGACGGCGAGGACCCGGCCGTCACCGCCCGCCGCGAGCTCGCCGAAGAGGTCGACCTCGCCGCCGCCGACCTCGTCAAGCTCGGCGAGTTCTACACCACCCCCGGCATCTCCAACGAGCTCATCCACTACTTCCTCGCCACCGGCCTCACGCCCGTGCCCGAGGCCGACCGGCACGAGCGCACCGACGAGGAGACCCTCATCGAACTCGTCTGGTGGGACCTCGACAAGGCCCTCGCCGCCGTCGCGGACGGCGAGATCCGCAACGGCGTGTGCGCCCTCGCCCTCAACCTCGCGCGGCTCCACCTCCAGCGGCGCTGAGCCGCCCTGCCAGTGTTACCGAAAACCCGAGGCCCGTCGCGCGGAGGCGCGGCGGGCCTGACTTACGATCACGGCGACGACGCCGTCCGAACCGCTGACCCAGAAGGAATGCCGGGATCAGGACGCAGTGCGTCTTAGACTGCCCGTGCGGGAAGCCGACCGGCCCCGAACTGGCACAACGCTTCGGAAGGAACCCGCAGAGTGAAAGTCGCCGTCCCCCGCGAGATCAAGAACAACGAGTACCGCGTCGCCCTCACGCCCGCCGGCGTCCACGAGCTCGTCGCCGCCGGCCACCACGTCAGCGTCGAGACCGGCGCCGGCCTCGGCTCGGCCATCACCGACGACGACTACCGCGCCGCCGGAGCCGTCATCTGCCCCGACGCCGACTCCACCTGGAGCACCGGCGACCTCGTCCTCAAGGTCAAGGAGCCCGTCCACGACGAGTTCCACCGGATGCAGCCGGGCCAGACGCTCTTCACCTACCTCCACCTCGCCGCGAGCGCCGAGTGCACCGACGCGCTCCTGGAGCGCCACGTCACCGGCATCGCCTACGAGACCGTCCAGACCCGCGACGGCCGCCTCCCGCTCCTCGCCCCCATGAGCGAGGTCGCCGGACGCCTGGCCGTCCAGGCCGGCGCCTACCACCTCCAGCGCCCCGAAGGCGGCCGCGGCACTCTCATGGGCGGCGTCCCCGGGACCCCGCCCGCGCGCGTCGTCATCATCGGCGCCGGCGTCTCCGGCATGAACGCCGCCGCCATCGCGGTCGGCATGCGCGCCGACGTCGAGCTCCTCGACCTCAACGTCGACAAGCTCCACGCCGCCGACGACCTCTACCAGGGCCGCCTGCGCACCATCGTCTCCAACCGGTTCGAGATCAAGCGCGCCTGCCGCGAGGCCGACCTCGTCATCGGCGCCGTCCTCGTGCCCGGGGCCAAGGCCCCCACCGTCGTCGACGACGAGGTCCTCGCCGACATGAAGGACGGCGCGGTCCTCGTCGACATCGCCATCGACCAGGGCGGCTGCTTCGCGCACTCGCGCGCCACCACCCACGACGAGCCGACCTTCACCCACGGCGGCAAGCTGTTCTACTGCGTCGCCAACATGCCCGGCGCCGTCCCGAACACCTCCACGTACGCGCTGACGAACGCCACGCTCCCGTACGTGATGCGCCTCGCCAACCACGGCTGGGCCGAAGCGCTCCGCACCGACGCGGCCCTCGCCGGCGGCCTCAACACGTACGCCGGACAGGTCGTCAACGAGCCCGTCGCCGTCACGCACCACCTGCCGCTCATGCCGATCGCGCAGGTCCTCGCCGAGAACTGAGGACACACTGGACCCTCGGGTCCCAGCGGTACCCCGGGACCGCCCGCGCGCGCCGCACCGGCGCAGCGGGCGATCCCACACCGGGCGCCTCGGAGTCTCGCAAGCCGTCGACAGCCTCGATACACTGACGTACAGTCGCTATGACAGGCAATGGTGAGACGCCCGGCACCCGGTGCCGACTCGCACCCGGAGGCGGAAATGAGCAGTGTGGACAGCAACGACAAGTGGGCCGCCCTGCGCGGGGCCGCGCAGGTGCCTCCCACTGACGGCGACGGGGACCTGTCCTCGCCCGACCCCGAGGCGTACACCGGCAAGCGCGACATCCCGCAGCCCCAGCCGCTCGAACGCCACGGCCCGGCCCGCGTCATCGCGATGGCCAACCAGAAGGGCGGGGTCGGCAAGACCACCACGACCATCAACCTCGGTGCGGCCCTTGCCGAGTACGGCCGCAAGGTGCTCATGGTCGACTTCGACCCGCAGGGCGCGCTCTCGGTCGGATTCGGCACCAACCCCCACACCCTCGACCTGACCGTCTACAACCTCCTCATGCAGGAGGACGTCGACATCGACGACGTCATGGTCAAGACCAACGTCGCCGGGCTCCGCCTCCTCCCCGCGAACATCGACCTCTCCGCCGCCGAGATCCAGCTCGTCAACGAGGTCGCCCGCGAGCAGACCCTCGCCCGCGTCCTGCGGCCGGTCATGCCCGACTTCGACTACATCCTCATCGACTGCCAGCCGTCCCTGGGACTCCTGACCATCAACGCGCTCACCGCCGCGCACTCCGTCCTCGTCCCCCTCGAGTGCGAGTTCTTCTCGCTCCGCGGCGTCGCCCTCCTCCTCGACACCGTCGACAAGGTCCGCGAGCGCCTCAACTACGACCTCGAGCTCGACGGCATCCTCGCGACCATGTACGACTCGCGCACCACCCACTCCCGCCAGGTCCTCCAGCGCGTCGTGGAAGCCTTCGGCGACAAGGTCTTCAGCACCGTCATCACCCGCACGGTCCGCTTCCCCGAGACCACCGTCGCCGGCGAGCCCATCACCACCTGGGCCCCCGCCTCCTCCGGCGCCCGCGCCTACCGCCAGCTCGCCCGCGAGCTCATCGCCGCCACCGACAAGTAGCGGCGCCCACGAGGACCGTCCTGCCGCGGGCGACCACCCCGAACGCGTTCCACCCCAAGAAACCCAGAGTTCACCCGGTGGCGTCTGCGGGGCCCGTCTAAGCTTGCGTGCGTGAGCGACCAGCAGCTGCCCCAGCTCCCGGCCCAGCGGGAGGGCGAACCGGAGGAGGCCGAGACCGGCTTCCGCCTCCGGCTCGACAACTTCGAGGGCCCCTTCGACCTGCTGCTCCAGCTCATCGGCAAGCGCAAACTCGACGTCACCGAGATCGCCCTCCACGAAGTCGCCTCCGAGTTCATCGCCTACGTCACCGGCCTCGACGAGGCCTGGAACCTCGAGGAGACCTCCGAGTTCCTCCTCGTCGCCGCCACCCTCCTCGACCTCAAGACCGCCCGGCTCCTCCCCGGCAGCGTCGTCGACGACGAGGAGGACCTCGCGCTCCTCGAAGCCCGCGACCTCCTCTTCGCGCGCCTCCTCCAGTACCGCGCCTACAAGGAGGCCGCCGGCGCCCTCTCCGAGCTCGCCGAAGGCGCCGCCACCCGCATCCCCCGCAACGTCGGCCTCGAGGACCGCTTCAAGGGCCTCCTGCCCGAACTCGTCCTCGACCTCACCCCCGACGCCTTCGCCGCCCTCGCCGGCACGGCCATGAAGCCCAAGCCGCCGCCCACCGTCGGCACCGGGCACATCCACGTCCAGCGCGTCTCGGTGCGCGAGCACGCCGTCATCCTCTCCCGCCGCCTCCAGCGCGTCCAGACCGCGACCTTCCGGGCCCTCACCTCGGACTGCGAGACCCACCTCGAGGTCGTCGCCCGGTTCCTCGCCCTCCTGGAGCTCTACCGCGAGGCCCTGGTCGGATTCGAGCAGATGCAGGCCCTCGGCGAGCTCACCGTCCGCTGGCTCGGCGGCACCGGCACCACCGAGATCGAGGTCGACGAGTACGCGGGCGCGCCCGCGGAACCTGACACGCCGTCTGCGGACGCACCAGCGGGAGAGGAACCCAGCGAATGACCCAGCGAGCAGAGGACCTCGAGGAGGGCCTCGCGGCCTGGCGGATGCCCGGGGCGCGCCAGGAGGCCGCGCCGCTGCGCGCCGACACGCCGGCCGACGAGCCGCCGGGCGAGGACGACGAGTACTCGGCCGCGCTGGCCGCCGTCCCGCCCCCGCCGCTGCCTGAAGACGACGAGGAACCCGAGGTCACGGCCGCGAGCCCCGTCCCCGAAGGCGCCGATCTCGGGGCCGTCCTGGAGGCGATTCTCATGATCGCCGAGGAGCCGCTGTCGGAGGAGTTCCTCTCCGCGGTCCTGGAGCGACCGCGCTCACAGGTGCGCGAGACACTGGGGCGGCTCAGCGCCGAATACACTGGTGACGGACGCGGATTCGATCTGCGTCGCCAAGCCGGCGGCTGGCGCTTCTACACCCGGGCCGATTACGCCCGCTACGTGGAGCGGTTCGTGACCGACGGCGCCTCCGCCCGCCTCACCAAGGCGGCGCTGGAGACGCTTGCCGTGGTCGCCTACCGGCAGCCGGTCACCCGCGGCCGCATCTCGGCCATCCGGGGGGTCAACTGCGACGGCGTCATGCGCACGCTGCTGGCGCGCGGCCTGGTCGAGGAGTGCGGGACCGACCCGGACTCGACGGCGACGCTCTACCGCACCACCACCCTGTTCTTGGAGAAGATCGGACTGGACTCGGTCGACCAGCTGCCTGAGCTGGCCCCGTTCCTGCCGGACGACGTGACGGATATCGAGGAAGATGAACAACGCTGACGCCGAGGGCGTACGACTGCAGAAAGTCCTGTCCCAGGCCGGGATCGCCTCCCGCCGCGCCGCCGAGGAGCTGATCTCCCGCGGCAAGGTGAAGGTCAACGGCGAGCCCGCCCGGCTCGGCCAGCGCGTGGACACGTCCAAGGACGTCATCCACGTCTCGGGCAAGCGCGTCGTGACCGACGTCGACAAGGTCTACTTCGCGATCAACAAGCCGCGCGGGATCGTCTCGACCATGGACGACGACGAGGGCCGCCCGTCGCTGTCGGAGTTCACCAAGGGCATCGACCAGCGCGTGTTCCACGTGGGCCGGCTCGACACCGACTCCGAGGGCCTGCTGCTGCTCACCAACGACGGCGAGCTCGCCAACCGGATCATGCACCCGTCGCACGGCCTGCCGAAGGTCTACCGCGCGCAGGTCAACGGGATCATGGACCGGCCGACCTGGAACCGGCTGCTCAAGGGCGTCGAGCTCGAGGACGGGATGGCGAAGGCCGACAAGCTCAAGATCATAGACGAGCACGCCGGCCAGTCGTTGATCGAGATCACCATCCACGAGGGCCGCAAGCACATTGTGAGGCGGCTCATGGACGAGGTCGGGCATCACGTCTCGCGCCTGGTGCGGACCGAGATCGGCCCGGTCCAGCTGCGCAACCTCAAGCCGGGGACGCTGCGCCGGCTCACCCCCAACGAGGTGGGGGAGCTGTTCCGCGAGGCGGGCCTCTAGCGGGTTGTACAGCCTGCTGTAGCGACGGCATGGGCAAGGCCCGGTTAGGGTTTCGGCATGAAGACGATTCTGAACATCATCTGGTTCGTGCTCGCCGGGCTGTGGCTCGCGATCGGCTACTTCGTTGCGGGCCTGGTGTTCTGCATCTTCATCGTGACGATCCCGTTCGGCATCGCGAACATGCGCCTGGCGGGCTACGTGCTGTGGCCGTTCGGGCGGACCGTGGTCTACGACCCGCAGGCGGGCTGCCTGACGCTGGCGGCGAACCTCCTGTGGCTGATCCTCTTCGGCTGGGAGCTCGCCCTCACGCACCTGGTGACCGGTTTCCTCCTGGCCATCACCGTCATCGGCATCCCGCTGGCGGTGGCGAACTGGAAGATGATCCCGCTCGCGCTGTGGCCGCTGGGGGCCCGGGTCGTGGACCGCTAGGGACGACAGTGGACCGCTCCCGCGGGGGAGCGTTCGCCGTGGATACGGGGCGTGACTTGGCATGATGTAGGTTTGCGGGGTTTGCACATGAAGAACGGAGCCGACATGCCTGAGCAGAAGAGCGGACCGGTCGTCGCCATCGACGGTCCGTCCGGGGCCGGGAAGTCGACGGTGTCCAAGACCCTCGCGACCGCGATCGACGCCGCTTACCTCGACACCGGCGCCATGTACCGCGCGGCGACCCTGGCCGTCCTCAAGGCCGGCGTCGATCCCGCCCAGACCGCACCGGTCACCAAGGCGGTGAAGAACGCCAAGCTCGAGTTCGGGACCGACCCCGCCGACCCGTTCACCCGCGTCGACGGCGAGGGCGCCGACCTGGCGATCCGCGGTGACGACGTCACCAAGGCCGTCTCGGCCGTGGCCGGCAACAAGACGGTCCGCAAGTTCCTCATCGACGAGCAGCGGCGGATCATCGCCGAGGCGAAGAAGGGCATCGTGGTCGAAGGCCGCGACATCGTTGAAGTGGTGGCGCCCGACGCCGACGTCAAGGTCTACCTCACCGCGGACCCCGTCGAGCGCGCCAAGCGCCGCGCCGCCGAACTCGGCGCCGACGCCCAGGCGACCAAGCAGGACCTCGAGCGGCGCGACACCGCCGACTCGAAGACCACCAAACCCCTGGAGGCCCCCGCGGGGGCCGTGGTGATCGACTCCACGGCGCTGCCGATCGTGGAGGTAGTGGCCAAGATCCTGGCCTTGCTGAACAACAGGGACATCGATGACTGACGAACCGACCTGGGCCGACGACGACTTCGCGTTCGAAGAGGCGGACCTCGACGAATCCGAGGACCGCGGCCCGGTCCCGACGGTGGCCGTGGTCGGCCGCCCCAACGTGGGCAAGTCGACCCTGGTCAACCGCATCCTGGGCCGCCGCGCCGCGGTCGTCCAGGACGAGCCGGGCGTGACCCGCGACCGCATCGCCTACGACGCGGAGTGGGCCGGCAAGGAGTTCAGCCTGGTCGACACCGGCGGCTGGGACCCCGACGCCGACGGCATGGCGAAGTCGATCGCGTTCCAGGCGGAGCTCGCCATGCGCACGGCCGACGTCATCGTCTTCGTGGTCGACTCCCGAGTCGGGCCCACGGACGCCGACGAGGCGGCCGTGCGCATCCTGCGCTCGACCCGCCGGCCGGTCATCCTGGTCGCGAACAAGGTCGACTCCGAGCGGCAGGAGGCCGAGATCCACGAGCTGTGGAGCCTGGGCCTGGGCGAGCCGTTCCCGATCTCGGCCCTGCACGGGCGCAACTCCGGGGACCTGCTCGACAAGATCGTCTGGGCGTTCCCCGAGGTGCCCACGGGCAAGCTCAAGGAGCGCGGCCCGCGCCGCATCGCCCTGGTCGGGCGGCCGAACGTGGGCAAGTCCAGCCTCCTCAACCGCATCGCCGGCGAGGACCGCGCCGTCGTCGACAACGTCGCCGGCACCACGGTCGACCCGGTCGACTCGGTGGTGGAGATCGACGGCGAGGACTGGATCCTGGTCGACACCGCGGGCCTGCGCAAGCGCGTCAAGTTCGCGTCCGGCACGGAGTACTACGCGGCCCTGCGCACCGAGGCCGCCGTGGAGGCCGCCGAGGTCGCCCTGGTCCTCCTGGACGCCTCCGAGCCCATCAGCGAGCAGGACCAGCGGGTCCTCACCCAGGTGGTCGAGTCCGGCCGCGCGCTCGTCCTCGCCTTCAACAAGTGGGACCTGGTGGACGAGGACCGCCGGTACTACCTGGAGAAGGAGATCGACCGCGAGCTCGGCCAGGTCAGCTGGGCCCCCCGCGTCAACGTCTCGGCCCTCACCGGCCGCGCCGTGGAGAAGATCGCCCGATCCCTCCGCGTCGCCCTCGACGGCTGGGGCCAGCGCATCACCACCGGCGAGCTGAACCAGTGGATCAGCACGCTCCAGGCGGCCACCCCGCACCCGACCCGCTCGGGCAAGGCCCCGAAGGTCATCTACGCGACCCAGGCCGCCGCCGAACCGCCGCGCTTCATCCTCTTCACCAACGCCCCGTTCGAGAAGCAGTACCTGAAGTTCATCCAGCGCAAGCTCCGCGAGGACTTCGGCTTCCCCGGTACCCCCATCGAACTGGTCGTCAAGCCACGCGAAGCCCGCAAACGAGACAAACGCAAATAGCCCGCCTCACACGGGGGACCTCGCCTCAGAGGCCCCCGGGGCCATAGGCTAATGTTGTCTCCGCTGCGGCAACGCGGCAAGAACGGGCTGTGGCGCAGCTTGGTAGCGCACTTGACTGGGGGTCAAGGGGTCGCAGGTTCAAGTCCTGTCAGCCCGACCGTTAAGCCCCAGACCAGAGACTTCGTCTTTGGCCTGGGGCTTCGTCGTCTTCGGCATTCGCTTGTCTGGACGTTCCAGCATCCCTCAGTTTGAAGAGTGTCGAAATCCTCTGCTGGAGACCTCGGCCAAATTCGCGGCGCTCTTCTGGAATTGCCTTGAGCCGCTGCATTCCTCTCTGCTCGTCTTCGGCAGAGTTCTCTCCCTGTTCTCGGTTGCAAGACATGGGAAAGGTCCCGGCGATCGGCCGGGACCTTCTCAAGCAACCTGAGCGAGGAGCGATCCGGCTCGCAGTTTTGCCACAGGTCAGTTGGCCACGGCGAGCGCGTGGCCTGCGGCGGTCGGGTCTGAAGCGGCTTCGAGCAGGGCCTGGGCGAAATCGGTTCGGGTGATCTGGAAGCCGCCGGGGATGTTGCGGTCGGGGGCGGCGCGGAAGCGGCCCTTGCCTGCGGCGTCGGTGAGGCGGCCGGCGCGCACGATCGTCCACTCCATCGTCGAGGCGCGGACCAGGCGCTCGGCTTCGCGGGCGTCGGTGTTGAGGTGCCGAAGCACGCGGGCGAGGATCACGGGTTTGACGAAGTACCGGGTGAGCGGGTCGTCCCCGGCGCCGGGGTGCATGGCGCTGTTGCTGGCGAGCACGAACCGGCTGTTGGAGTCGGTCTGGGCCATCGCGGTCAATGCGGCGGCGGTGCTGTCAGTGCACACAGTGCTCGCTTCGCCGAGGTCGCGCGGTCCGGTGACGTTGAGAACCGCGTCGCGGCCCACGACGGCCGGGGTGAGCAGCTCGGGTGCGAACGCGGCGGCGGTCAGGACGGTGAGGTGCGTCCGCAGGTATCCGGGGAGGCGCTCGGGGTCGCGGACGACGGCGGTGACGTGGTGGCCGGCCTCGAGCGCGTGACGGAGGAGTGCTTGGCCGGTGCGGCCGGTGGCGCCCAGAATGGCGAGTTTCATGGTTCGGCTTCCTCGAGGTTGGTGAGTATTCACTAACCCCTAGACTAGGTAAGTATTCACTCACCCGTCAAGAGAGGCCGCTGCGATCATGGGCACACGCGATCGAATCCTCGACGCCGCCGCCGCCGTCATGCGCGAGAAGGGCGTCGCCGGCGCCACGACCAAGGAGATCGCGCGCGTCGCGGGCTGCTCGGAGGCACTGCTCTACAAGCACTTCCCCGACAAGACGACGCTGCTCCTGCGCGTCCTGGGCGAGCGGATGCCGTCCTTCACCGCCGCCGCGGTGCCGGGCGAAGGCGAGGTGGCGGAGAACCTGGCCGCCATCGCGCACGGCGCCCTCCGGTTCTACCTGCGTGGATTTCCGATGATGGCCTCGGCCGTGGCGCAACCCGAGCTCCTGTCCGGCTTGCGCGATTCGCTGGCACCGCACGGGGCCGGCCCGGAAGTGCCGGTCGCCGCAATCGCCGACTATCTCGCCGCCGAGCAGCGGCTCGAGCGCGTCGACCCCGGCGTCGATCCTGCCGCAATGGCCGCACTCCTGATGGGCGCGTGCTTCCAGCAGGCGTTCCTCGCGCACTTCCGCGGCGAGACCGAGTTGCCGCGATCGGCGGCGGACGCCCTCGTCGCCGCCCTCCTAGCGCCGCTTCGAGGCTGAGACCCGGGCGAAAGGCCTCATGGCGGCCATGACGGCCTCGCGGACCGCTGACACGCGGGCTCAGCCTGTGATCGCGAGGACGAGCCTGCGCATGGCAATCAGCAGTGCACCCTGCGTCTCGGTCTCGGGGCGGTCGTCGTGGTCGGTGTTTGCACGGCGCTCCAGCATGTTCAGCGCCGCGGTCAGGTCGGCCCCGTCCCCGCCCGAATCCTCTTCGCGCGAGAACAGGGCGGTGACGCGCAGTTCGATGGCGTCAGCGGCGGACTCCAAGAGCGTGGCGCACTCGGTGCCGACGCCGGGAGCGAGGGACAGGTCGGGCATTCGATCACTGCGGGCGCCGTCGAGCACGTCGGCGATGGCGCGCATCGCCCCAGCGACGCGCTGCAACAGGTCAAGCGCCCGTGCCGCGGCGTGAACGGTCTCTTGAACCCGTGTCTCGCCTTTGCGGGGGTTCAGCCGCAGACCGTCCCTCGCATGCTCGAGTGCCGCACCGGTCTTGGCGAGCCGGTCGTCCACCCGATCCACTTGCGACGACCACGGCTCGTCCGCGGAACCGGCCCCGCCGTCGCGGACCTGGGCGGCGAGATTCCGCAGGAGTCCGGCGGACGCGTCGGCGTCGCGCCGTGCGCGGGCCGCGACGGTCAGGACCCGGAACGGGGGCGCCAGCAGCAGATTGATGCCCATGCCGACCGCGGCACCGAGGACGGTCTCGGTGAGGCGGTACAGCACGAACGGCCCCTCGACGGTGTCGAGTGCGACCATGAACAGGGCGGTGAAGGGCACACTGAGGCCCTGGTCGTCGAGACGCGGCCAGGTGCTCGCGAGAAAGGCCGCCGGCACCGCTACAGCGAGCGCGAGTTCCTTGCCCGGCATGAGGGCGACGGCGGTGACCGCGATCAGGACGCCGAGCACCACGGCGGCGACCTGGCGCAGACCGGTCAGCACCGACCAGTGCACCGTCGGGCGCACCATGCACAGCGCGACCCACGGTGCCAGGTAAGGCTGGGGCAGATGCAGGACGTGCGCCGCAAGGAACCAGGCGAGCACTGCCGCGATCCCGGCCTTCAGCGCCTGCACCGCGGTCTCCTGCGCCCACGATCCGCGGCGGGGAACGTCGCGCGCGAAACCCCACGCCCCGCGCAGATCACGCTCCAAGCCGCCGCGCACCGAAAACCGCACCATGGTCGGCTCGTACCCCGGCAGGCCCCGCTTCACCCATTCGCTCGCGACTCGGCATCGTGCCCGTCCGAATGATGCGGGCCCAACCCGGGTAGTGCATGACCATGAACCAAGCATTGAAGGCGCTCGCGCTCACCTGCACGCTCAAGCCGTCGCCCGCGCCGTCCAGCAGCGACCTGATCGCGAGCCAGGTCCTCGGCGAACTGCGCGGCCACGGTGTCGGCGGCGAGTCGGTGCGGGTCGTCGACTTCGACGTCCGGCCCGGCGTCGAGACCGACATGGGCGACGGCGACCAGTGGCCGGCCATCCGCGCGCAGGTCCTGGAGGCGGACATCCTGCTGCTGTCCACCCCGACCTGGCTCGGGCACCCCTCCAGCATCGCTCAGCGTGTGCTCGAACGCCTCGACGCCGAGCTCTCCGAGACCGACGACGAGGGCCGGCCGTCGATGTACGGGAAGGTCGCCGCGGTGGCCGTGGTCGGCAACGAGGACGGCGCGCACAAGATCGTCGCCGACTGCTTTCAGGCGCTCGACGACATCGGCTTCACCATCCCGGCCCAGGGCTGCACCTACTGGAACTCCGAGGCGATGAAGCCCAAGGACTACAACGACCTCGACGAGATCCCCGAGGCGGTCGCCGCCACGAACAAGGCGCTCGCGGCCAACGCCGCCCACCTCGCCCGCGTCCTCAAAGACGACCCCTATCCGCCCATGAAATGACGATTCGGTGGGTTTCCGTGTCCAAGCGGCACTTGGAGGCGAGGATGGAGCGGTGATGCGTGGTTGGAGCAGCATGGTCTGTGCGCTGGTGGTCTGCGGGGCGATCGCCGGGTGCGGGACGGGCGGGCGCGGTGAGGCCGCGACTGCCGCCGCCGACGCGTTCACGTCGGCGTTGCGCGAGGGTGACGGTGCGGCCGCGTGCGCGGCGCTCGCGCCTGAGACCGCCGAGGATCTGGCCGCCTCCGAAGGCGAGAGCTGCGAGGAGGCGATCGGTTCGCTGGACCTGCCCGACGCGGCCGTCGGCGAGATCGCCGTGTGGAGTGACCGGGCGCAGATGCGCACCGCCGACGATGTCTTGTTCCTCGCGGAGTTCGGGGACGGCTGGAAAGTCGTGGCCGCGGGGTGTCGCCCGCAGGGGGAGCGGCCGTACGAGTGCGAGGTGGGTTCGTGAAGCGCACGATGTTCACCGCGTATCTGACGTTCACGCTGCTCGGGCTCGCCTACCTCATCGTCGTCGGCCTGCTGCGGCTGTGAGGAGAGGGGCATGAGGAGAGCACTGCGCGACAACGGGCTGAGCATCGGCTTCGGGCTGCTGTTCCTGGCCGCCCTGGTCGGTCAGGCGTTCGCCGGGCAGGCCGCCTACAACGACCGGCAGCTCGCCGACGCCGGGGCCTCGATCTCCTTGGCGCAGTACGTGACGTCGAGCGACTTCGCCGTGGACGTCGCCGAGAACTGGCAGTCGGAGTACCTCCAGTTCTTCCTGTACGTCTTCGCCACGGTCTGGCTCGTGCAGCGCGGCTCGCCCGAGTCGAAGCTCGTCGAGGAGACCGGCACCGAGTCCGACAAGAAGCAGAAGGTCGGCCGCCACGCCACCGCGAACTCGCCCGAGTGGGCCCGGGCCGGGGGTTGGCGCACCACCGTGTTCTCGCGGTCTCTGGGCGCGGTCATGGGCCTGCTGTTCGGCCTGTCGTGGCTCGCCCAGTCCATCGCCGGGCGAGCGGCCTACAACGCCGAGCGCCTCGCGCAGCTCCAGGACCCGCTGACCTGGCTCGGCTATGCGGGCAGCGCCGACTTCTGGAACCGCACCCTCCAGAACTGGCAGTCGGAGTTCCTGGCCATGGGGTCGATCGTGGTGATCAGCATCTACCTGCGACAACGCGGTTCACCTGAATCGAAACCGGTCGGGGAGCCGCACGACACCACTGAGACTTCTGGGTGAGCAGGACACCCCCGCAGCCCCCGAACCGGGGTCCGCGGGCACTGCCGTGGCCACCGGCGGTAGGCGCCCGGCGAGGCGCGTCCTGCCCTCCCCGGCGCCTTTCCGGCTCGCGGTCTGCGGGCGAGCGAGTGCGGCGGGTCTGGACGGGTATCCGGCCGTCATGAACACGACTCGGCACGATCTCGCCTCGTACTGGACGGCCACGGCACCGGGACCGGAGTATCCGCGCCTGCCATCCGACGCCGAAGCCGACGTGGCCGTCGTCGGCGGTGGCATCGCGGGCCTGTCCACGGCCCGCGAGCTCGCGGCGGCGGGCTTGTCGGTGGTGCTGGTGGAGGCCGACCGGATCGCCTGTGGCGTCACCGGCCACACCACCGCGAAACTCACCGCCCAGCACGGGTCGATCTACGCGCACCTGAAGGACGCCTTCGGCATCGACGCGGCCCGCGACTACGCCGCCGCGCAGACGGAGGCGATCGCGCATGTCGCCGCCACAGCCGATGAGCTCGGTGCGGACTGCGACTTCGAGATGCGCCCCTCGTTCGTCTACGCCGAGTCCGATGAGGCCGTATCCGGGCTCAACGCCGAGGCCGAAGCCGCCCGCGAGGCCGGACTCGAGGCGTCCTTCACCACCGAGACCGGGCTGCCGTTCGAGGTCTCCGGCGCCGTGCGCATCGAGCACCAGGCGCAGTTCCACCCGCGCCGCTACCTGCTCGCGGTAGCCGCGGACTTCATCGCCCGCGGCGGCCGGATCTTCGAGCACTCCCGTGTCGTCAGCGTCGATTCCGAAGGCGATCGCCAGCGGCTCACCGTCGAGTCCGGTGCCGCCGTCCGCTGCCGCGAGGCCGTGATCGCCACGCACTTTCCGATCGTGAACCGGGCCCGACTCTTCCCGCGACTCACACCGAAACGGGAGTTCGTCGTGGCCGCGCCGATCCCCGAGGCGACCGACCCCGGCGGCATGTACGTCACGGCCGAGCAGGACACCCGCTCGGTTCGCACCGCCCCGTACGGCGCGGGGGAGCGGCTCCTGATCGTCACCGGCGCCGCGTTCACCCCCGGCGATGCGAACGCCGACAGGCAACTGGGGAAACTCGCCGCCTGGACCGCGAACCGCTTCGGCACGAGCGACCTCGCCTACCGGTGGGCCGCTCAGGACAACACGACGCCCGACCGGGTCCCCTACATCGGGCGGATGCCCGGCGGCGACGGCCTGTACGTGGCCTGCGGGTTCGGCGGCTGGGGCATGACCAACGGCGTCGTCGCCGCACGGCTGATCACCGGTCTCGTCACGCAAGCGCCGCCGCCGTGGGCGGCCCGGTTCGACCCCGCGAGGTTTCATCCGGTCAAGGAGGCCGGCCCGATCGCCGCGAACTCCAAGACCGCCGTCAAGCACCTCGTCGCCGACCGCATCGGCCGCGCGCCCGCGCACTCGCCCGACGAGCTCGAACCCGGTCAGGGCGCGGTCATCCGCGTCGAGGGGCACCTGCGCGCGGTCTACCGCGACGACGACGGCGACCTCCACACCCGGTCGGCCACCTGCACCCACATGGGCTGCGTCGTCGGCTTCAACGATGCCGAGCGCACCTGGGAGTGCCCGTGCCACGGTTCCCGCTTCGACACCGACGGCGCCGTCCTCCAAGGACCGGCGACCACCCCGCTGCGCGACGAATCGGTCTGAGCCCCATGACGATGCAGTGGATGACCGTGTTCATCGACCTCCCCGCCGACGACCTCCAGGCCGGCACCGCGTTCTGGAGCGAGGTCACCGGCTCCGTCCGCTTCGACCCATGGGGCGCCGACGGTGAGTTCGCGACCCTCGAACCAGCCGAGGGCGACCCGTACCTGGGCGTGCAGCGCCTCCACTCCGGCGCCGGCGGCTGCCACCCCGACTTTCACGTCCCCGACATCGCCTCGGCCGCGAAGCGGGCGCAGATCCTGGGAGCGGCGGTCGCGCGTGAGGATTCAGGGCTCGTCGTCCTCAACTCACCCGCCGGCTTGCCGTTCTGCCTCGTCCGGCACCGCGAAGGCCAATCGACGGTGCCGCCGCCGGTGCGATGGCCGCTCGGAGCACGCAGCCGCCTCGACCAGATCTGCATCGACGTCCCGCCCGACCTGTTCGACCGCGAACTCGAGTTCTGGCTCGACCTCACCGGCTGGCCGCAGACGAGCACCGACGTGCACGAGTTCCGCCGGCTCCTGCCCGACCCGCAGGTGCCGCTGCACCTGCTGCTGCAACGCCTGGACGACGCCCACAGCAACCAGGGCGCTGCAGCGCATCCGGACTTCTCCTGCACCGACGTCGCGGCCGAGACCGAACGCCACCGTCTCGCGGGCGCCGCCGCCGTTCGCCGGCATCCGCACTGGCAGGTCATGCGCGACCCGACCGGCCTCGAGTACTGCATCACCGACAAGGACCCCGACGGGAACTGGCTCACCGGCATCGCCCTCGAGCCCGGCCCGCACTGACAGGTCACAGCCGCTGCGAGGCGTCACCCGACGTGAGAGGCCGCAACCGGTCACCGATCCGTGCCGGCGTCCACCGGGGGTCGAGCGCATGTTCGATCCCAGCCGGGGTACCTCCCCGTCTGCGAAGAAATGGGGGAACCATGACGAGTGAAGATCCGGCATACGATGTCGCCGAGCACGAGACGTTCGGGTTCGTCGACGACGAACAGCCGAACGAGGAAGGGCTCGCGGACGCGATCCTGGACGCCGACGACTACCAGGGGGCCGACAAGCACGGCATGACGCCTTCGGAAGAGCGCCAGGGCACGCCGTTGGCGGAACAGCTCGCCGCCGAGATCCCCGAGACCGCGGACCTGGACGCACCGAGCCCGGACGAGTCCGATCCTCTGCGACCGCTCCCCGACGAACCAGCCGACCCGAACGACCCCGACCCGGTCTCTCCCGAGCCGCCGGGCCCGCAGGAGTCCGATCCCGCGGAGCCCGAATCCGGAGAGCCGACCGAATACGACCCCTTCCGGCCGCTCCCAGACGAGCCGGTCCCGCCCCGCCCCTGAGAAGCGTCCGACGGTCGGTGGAGTACCGGATCCATCCCCTGGGCCCGGAACGCGGCGTCTCGCAGAGCACTCCTGGCGGAACGTCTCGCGATTCCGGCGAGGCGAAGCAGCGCAGTGGTCGCCACGGCCCCACGATCACCGGAGCTATGGGGTGGATCTGGCATGATGTCTTGGTTTATTAAATTCCGGAATGGTCACCTGGGGGACATTTGTCGGGATCGGGGTTACGGT
>NZ_BAAAQF010000030.1:0-2690 GCF_039531525.1 Glycomyces endophyticus | reverse complement strand
CCGCGCCCCCGCCGGCGGCGCCCGTCGCCAGGCCGCCCAGGCCGGCCCCCGCGCCCCGAGCTGCGCCGCCGCCGCGGCCGGCGCCGCCGGAGGCCAGACCGCCGCTGAGGTCGTCGGGGTCGGGGAGTTCGGCTGCGGTCCAAGGGTTCTCGAGGTCGACGAGGTCGGGCTGGGCGAGGTCCTCCATGCCCGAGGGGGGCTGCGGGGACGTCGGCTGCTGCGACCCGTCCTGCGGCGACGCCTCCTCGCCCGGCTCCTCCTCGTCCTCCCCCGGCTCCTCCTCCGCTTCGGACTCCTCCTCCGGTTCCTCCTCCTCGGCGGACTCCTCGCCGCCCGAGTGGTCCTCGGCCAGCGCGTGCATGCTGCGGTCGTCGCCCGCGCCCGTCTTGTCCTCCAGCGGTTTGAGGAGGTCGGCGGCGGCCGAGATCGCCGCGCCGGCGGTCGCGTCGGCGGCGTTCACCAGGGCGGTGAGGGCCTGGAGGCCGAGGGTCCCGGCGGCGGCCTGGGCCTGGAGCGCGGCCTCGATGAGGGCGCCGTACGGCCCGGCCATCGCGATCGCGGTGCGCTGCAGCGCCCCGAGGACGACCAGCGGGGCGGGCTGGACGTCGAAGCCGACGGCCTTGAGCGCGGCGTCGGCGGCCTTGAGGAGGGTGCACTCGGTGAGCATCTGGGCCCCGGCGGCGGCGAGGCTCCCGGCGGTCGCGGCGACCTCGCCGATCACCTGCGTCAAGTGGGCGCTCACGGCGCCGGCCTCGCCGTTGAAGGCGTCGTTCGCGGTGTCGCGCCAGTGGGCGTTGATGTCGGCGACCTTCGCGCCGTAGTCGGTCTGCTGGGCGGCGAGGTCGACGGCGGCCTGGGCCATCTCGGCCGCGTAGGCGACGAACTCGGCGGGGTCGGCGGCCAGGGCGTCCTGGTACGTGGGCATGGTCAGCTCCTATCGCTTCGGGCCGGGCTGGACGCGGTCCTGGATCTCGCCGAACCGGGCGCCGGCGGCCTCGTCGGCGGCCTCGGCGTCGTCGGCGCTGCCGACGACCTGGTCGCCCTGCCAGGCGAGGCGGCGCTCGACGCCGGTGGCGACCGCCGCGAGGGAGGCCTGCCAGCGGCGGCCGGCGTCGCCGGTGGCGAAGCCGCGGTTGCGGTCTGCGGCCGACGCCGCCGGGCGCTCCACCCGCCTCGGCGCGGCCTGCCCGTTCGGGGCCAGCGCGCGCAGGCCGGCGCCGCCCGCTCGCACGTCGTCGACGTCCATGTGCACGGTCATGGGTTCCTCCTTCGCTTCCGCACTCCCGGACGGGCGCCCGGCGGCGTTCCGTGCACTGTCGCCCCCGGGGCCACCGATCGGTCACCGCGCGCGCCGGGCCGCCCGATGACGGATGTGTGACGGCCCGGTCTTCCATGGGCCGCATGCATACGAGGACCCCCGGGTCCCTCAGAGGAGGTGCGCTGCGATGACCGACGACCTGTTCGCGGCCGACGACGAGTCCCCCGGGCTCGCGCTGCCGTCGTTCTCGTTCACGATCGCGTTCGGCGACACCGGGTCCGCCGGGGACGGCGCCCGCGCGGGCTGCTCGGCGGGGGACTGCCCGCACCCGGTGGCGCACCCGGCGGAGGAGGACTGGGTGCAGCTGGCGTCCGCCGTCCCCGTCGAGGGGCAGTCGGCGCGCCTCAAGCCCCGCTGCGAGGGCATGGCCTATCCGGCGGAGGACGACTTCCGGGCCGCGGTGGCCGCGGTCCGGCCCGCCGACGCGGACGCGTTCTCGCTGCAGCGCCTGCGGAGCGGCTGGACGGCGGAGGTGGGGGAGCGGCTCGCGGACTGGCCGGAGCGGCTGCGCTCGAAGCTCGCGGTCCTCGCGGAGGGCTGGGTCGGGGAGGACTTCGACGCGTTCGCCGAGCAGGCGGACCTGGCGCGGGCGCTGGTCGAGGGGGCGCTCGACGACGTGGAGGCGGCGGCCGCGGAGCTGGAGCGGCGCGAGGCCGCGGTCTACACGCTCCAGGGCGGGGACTCGGGCGAGATCCCGTACCCCGCGCCGCTGGTCGGGGTCGAGGGCGAGTGGTCGAACCTGTCGGCGCTCCACGTGCGGCCCGCGTGGTGGCACGGGGACTGCATCACGATGACGTGCGCGGAGGCCGAGCGGGCGATGGAGCTGGCGGGTGCGGACGCGGGCCTGGCGACCGAGGTGCGGGAGTTCGTGGAGGAGCGGGTGGGCGAGGGCCTGGCCGGGCTCGGGGCGCTGCTCGCGGACGTCAGGTCGCTGGCGGGCCAGGAGGCGAAGGAGGTCTTCGGCGCGCGGGTCGAGGCCGAGCTGGCGGGGTACGAGGAGCGGCAGGCGGCGATCGACGAGTCGATCGCGGCCAAGCGGAGCGGTCAGAGCGAGGAGCTCGCGGCCGTGGCGGTCCCGGTCGGGGACCGGCCGTACCCGGCGGCCGCGGATTCGTCCTATATGGATCTGGCTGCGCCGGAGGCGGAGCGGCCTGCCGCGCCGGTGGCCCCGCAGGCGACCCTGGACCCGACCCCGGTGCCGCCGGGCGGCGACGGGTCGGTGCGCGAGGCTGAGGCGGCCGCCTGGGAGGCCGACGACGATGACGACGGCGGCGGCGGGTCGGGCGGCCTGGCGGGCGGCGGGATCGACGGCGGGACGGGCGGCGGGTCCGGTCCCGGCGGCGCGGTCGGGTCGGGGCCCGGGGGCCGCGCG
>NZ_BAAAQF010000029.1:0-63277 GCF_039531525.1 Glycomyces endophyticus | reverse complement strand
GCCCGGTCGGGCCGCGGGGCGCCGCCGGCGTCCGCTACTCGCACAGGGCCTCGGCGATGATCGCGTCGACGGACTCGTCCCACGCGTCGCCGTCCCCGTAGCCGTGGCGGTCGACGAGGTTCCAGGCGATGGTGATCTGGCGGTCGCCGTCGGGGGAGTGGAAGGACTGCGTCTCGAGGCCGAGGCTGTCGCCGTCGTGGCCGATGTAGACCCGATCGGGGTCGTCGGCGCAGGGGGTGACGGCGAACAGGCCCAGACCGTAGTCGAAGCTCTTGCCGGTCTCCTGGAAGTCGGTGACCTCGGCGAGCTGGTCGGCGGTGAGGAGCGTGCCGTCCACGAGGGCGTCGTAGAAGTCGTTCAGGTCTTTGGTGGTGGACACGACGCCGCCGCCGGCCCACAGCTGGCTGCTGGACAGCTTCGAGGTGTCGAACCAGGGTCGGGCCTCGTCGCCGGTGGACAGGTACGGGGTCAGGTGCGGGCCGCGGACGCCGGAGGTCCGGGGGTCGGCGAGGTAGGTGTCGCGGAGCCCGGCGGGCTCGAAGACCCGCTCGCGCAGTTCGTCGCCGAGGCGGTTGCCGGTGACCTCCTCGATGAGGATGCCGAGGGCCGTGTACCCGGTGTTCGAGTAGGCCCAGTCCGTGCCGGGCTCGAACCCGATCGGGTCCTGGACGCCGAGCGCGACCAGTTCCTCAGGGCTGAAGCGGGTCCGGTAGTTCGCGTAGACGTCGGTCATGTCGCCGCCCTGAAACAGCGACGCGTACAGGCGCGGCAGGTAGTCGGGGACGCCGGACCTGTGCTGCATGATCTGGCGGATCGTCGGCTCCTCCTCGTAAGGGAGGAGGTCGGGCAGGTACGCGCTGAGCGGGGCGTCGAGGTCGATCGCGCCTTCGCCGTCGAGCTGCACGAGGACGGCGGCGGTCATCGACTTGGTGACGCTGCCGATGCGCAGGCGGTCGTCCGCCTCGGCCGGAGCGGCGCCGGGGCGCAGGCTCCGGGGCCCGACGGCCCCGGTCCACGTCTCGTCGCCGCCGCGGACCTCGACCACGATGGACTGGTCGCCGAGTGCGGCGAGGTCGTCGAGGGCCGTCTGGAGCCGGTCGGCGTCGAGGTCGTCGCGGGCGGGGGCGGACGGGGCGGCGAGGAGGCCGAGTGCCAGGGCCGCTGCGGGGATCGAGGAAATGCTCATACCGAAACGCTATGCGCGGGAACGGTATTCATCGATGCAGCACGCAAGACGGTCGTGGTACCGCAGGCGGTACCACGACCGTTCGTGCATGCCGGAACCCTCTGAGATCAGACCTTCCGGTACTTGCTCTGGAAGAAGCAGTAGACGCCGAAGCAGGCGATGCCGAGGGCGATCAGGCCGAGGAGCCACGGGCCCCAGGCCGTCCCGGCCAGCGTCTTGAGCGCGGCGTCGAGGCCGCCGGCCTGCTCGGGGTCGTAGTTGACCGCCGCGGAGACGACCAGCGCGCCGGCGATGGCGTACGCGACGCCCTTGCTGGTGTACCCGGCCTTGCCGAGCCGCAGCACCGTGCGGCGCACGGACGGGCTCATCCGACCGGTGTTCAGGTGCTTCTGGAACTTCTGCTTCAGGCCGTAGACCGCCAGCCCGATGCCGACGCCGAGCACGACCACCCCGGCCAGGCCGACCAGGAAGCGGCCGCCGCCGGAGTCCATCATGGACGAGGCGGTGGACTGCTGGCTCTGCGACTGCGAGGCGTTCGCGCCGCTGACCACCTTGTAGCCGAGGTAGGCGAAGTACAGGTACAGGACCGTGCGGCAGCCGGAGACGACGCGCTCGGCCATCGCGGCCCGGTCCTGCGGGCCGCTCTCCCCGAGCACCGCCTCGAACGCCTGCCAGATCGCCATCGCGACCATGCCGACGATGATCACGATGACCAGGAACTCGCCGGCCGGCTGCTGGGCGATGGTCTGCAACGCGCCGGACTGGTCGGTCTCGCCGGACGATTGGCCGAAGGCCACTTGGAGCGCCAGCCACGCGAACATCAGGTGGATGACGCCGTAGGCGATGAACCCGCCTCGCGCGAGGAGTTCCAGCGGCTTGCTGTTCGCCGCGCGGGAGGCGGTGCTGCGGACGTTATGGGGGGAAGTCATGCCGCCTCGGGTTTCCGTCGGCGGCCCCTTCCAAACACCCTCCACGTCGGAGTGCGGCGGCGAAGGGGTGCGCTCACTCTCAGACGTAGTGGCGGCACTCGCCGGGGAAGACCGCGGCGAGGCGGTCGGCGAGGACCGCTCCGGCGGCGGTGGAGCGGGCCGGGGCGGGCTCGCGGTAGAGGTGGTCGGCGAGGCCGTCGACGAGGGCGGTGAGTTCGAGGGCGGCCAGGTCGGCGTCGGTGGCGGGCTCGACCTCGCCGCACTCCTTGCCGTTCGCCACGCCCTGGGCCACGCGCCCGCGGACGACCGCGGCGGTCGCGGCGGCCACGGTCGCGGCGGCCGGGACGTCCATCGCCCGGGCCTGGAACGCCCGCGACACCCGGTGCTCGCCGCGGCGGCCCGCGTCGAGGGGGAGGAGCTCGCACAGGCAGTCGAGGAGGATGCGCCGGATCGGCTGCCCGCCGGCCTCGCCCTCGGCGGTGATGCGCGCGACGCGGGCGAGCAGGTCGGCGGTGAGCCGCTCGTAGGCGAACAGCAGCAGCTCGTCCTTGGACGCGAAGTAGTGCTGCACCAGGCCGACCGAGAACCCGGCCTCGCGGGCGACGGCCGCCATCGTGGCGGCGTCGAGCCCGTCGTGGGCGATGAGCCGGTGCACCGCCGCGGCCATCTGCGTGCGGCGGAGTTCGTGGTCGGCGGTCCTCGGCATCCCTGAATCATATAGCGGTATGGTTATCTTGTTGCCATACAGCCGTATGGTTATGGACCCCGCACACCCAGGGACGCCATGAACCGCTTCGCCCTCGCCGCGGCACTCGCGGCGCTCACCCCGTTCGCCCCGCCGCCCCAGGCGCCGGCCGACGACCGGCCGTACCACGACGTCGCCGTCTACCTCGAACAGCGCTTCGAGGACACCGGCGTCCCCGGCGCCGCCTACGCCGTCATCGAGCTCGAAGGCGAGACCCGCGCCCGCGCATGGGGCGTCGACGGCAACGGCGACCCCGTCGACCTCGGCACCCCCTTCCTGTGGGGCTCGGTCGCCAAACCCGTCACCGCGACCGCCGTCATGACCCTCGTCGAGGACGGCCTCCTCGACCTCGACGAGCCCGTCGCGTCCTACCTCCCCGAGTTCACCCTCGCCGACCCCGACCGGTCCGACCGCATCACCGTGCGCCACCTCCTGGAGCAGACCACCGGCATCCCCGAGGGCACCGGCGTCACCGACCGGTACGGCCACCGCGACGACCCCTACGGCGACGCCGTCGCCGACCTCGCCGGCGCCGAGCCCCTCGCCGACCCCGGCGAGGCCTTCGAGTACGCCAGCGCGAACTACCTCGTCGCCGGCGCGGTCGTCGAGGCCGTCACCGGCATGCCCTACGAGGACTACCTCCGCGAGGCCGTCCTCGACCCCCTCGGCATGACCGGCGCCGTCGCCACCGCGGACGCGGCCGCCGACATGCCCCGCGGCCACGCCGTCGCCTTCGGTCAGGCGGTGCCGGTCGAGACCCGGTTCGACCGGACCGGCCCCAGCTACGGCTACCTCGGCGGCACCGTGGAGGACCTCGCCGCCTTCGCGGCCGACCAGCTGCGCGACTCCGCCGTCCTCGCCCCGGAGTCGCTGGCGCTCATGCAGACCGGCGCCGCCGAAGTGAGCGACACGATCGACTACGGGCTCGGCTGGCGCGTCGACTCCCGCAACGCCGACCTCGGCACCGCCACCGTCTGGCACACCGGCGGCGCGCCCGGCTTCTCGGCCGGGACCATCCTCCTGCCCGACTTCGGCCGCGCCGTCGTCGTCGCCCAGAACCGCTACTCGGTCTTCGAGGACGACCCGCTCATCGGCACCATGCTCGGCGCCGCCCGCATCCTCGCCGGAGGCGAGGCCGAGCACCCCGGGACCGGCCCGCTCTACCCGTCGCTGCTCGCGGTCCTGTGCGCCCTGCTCCTCGCCGCCGCACTCACCGTCGTCATGACGGTCAAGCGGATCGGCAGGCCCCGCAGCGCCTCCCCGGCCCGCACCGTCACCGGCGCGGCCCTGTGGACCGCCGGCGCCGCCGCGACCGCCTACGCCGCGTTCGTCGTCCTGCCCGGCCTCGCGCCCAGCCGCGCGGCCTTCTTCGGCATGGCGCTCGACGTCGCCTGGCTCGTCACCGCCGTCGGCGCGGCCGCCGTGCTCGCCGCCGCCGTGCGGATCTGGGCCGCCGCGGTCCGGCTGCGCCGCAGGCCGGCCGCCTGACGCACCGCGCCCGAGGGGCGCCGCCGGGGGGGCGACTCCCCGGCGGCGCCCCTCGCTTGTGCGCGTTTCTTTACCGGCGGGCAACACGAATTCATGCGGCTGTGCTTGACGTGAACGGCGAGGAAACATCGCGCCCATAGCTTGTACCCAGAGCGGATACGACGCTGTATACGCACCCGTACACCGCCGCGACCTGCGGCGCTTGCAGACCCGGCCCCCTCGTCCGCCGGGACGCTCCTCTGCGAAAGGTCACCTGCACATGCCATTGCGCCTCCAGTCCACCGCCCGAGACCTCGCCCGCACCCTCGCCGCCACCGCCGCCGTCGCCGGCCTCCTCGCGACCGCCGCCTGCGGCTCCCGCGCCGGCGAGGAGACCGCCGCCACCGAGTCCTGCGTGGACACCTCCGGCGACACCGTCAAGGTCGGCTCCCTCAACTCCCTCTCCGGCACGATGGCCATCTCCGAGACCACCGTCCGCGACGCGATCGCGCTCGCCGTCAAGGAGGTCAACGCCGCCGGCGGCGTCCAGGGCAAGGAGATCGAGATCGTCGCCGAGGACGGCGCCTCCGAGCCCACCGTCTTCGCCGAGAAGGCCGAGAAGCTCATCCGCGAGGACTGCGTCGCCGCGGTCTTCGGCGGCTGGACCTCCGCCTCCCGCAAGGCCATGCTCCCGGTCTTCGAGGACAACGACTCGCTGCTCTACTACCCCGTCCAGTACGAGGGCCTCGAGGCCTCCGAGAACATCTTCTACACCGGCGCCACCACCAACCAGCAGATCATCCCCGCGCTCGACTACCTCGCCGAGACCGGCGTGAAGTCCCTCTACCTCGTCGGCTCCGACTACGTCTTCCCGCGCACCGCGAACGCGATCATCAACGCCTACGCGGAGGCCCACGGCATCGAGGTCCTCGGCGAGGACTACTCCACCCTCGGCTCCACCGAGTTCTCCACCATCGTCAACCAGGTCAAGGCCGCCGACGCCGACGCGGTCTTCAACACCCTCAACGGCGACTCGAACGTCGCGTTCTTCCGCGAGTACGCCAACGTCGGCCTCACCGCCGCCGACATGCCCGTCATGAGCGTCTCCATCGCCGAAGAGGAGGTCGGCGGCATCGGCGTCGAGAACATCGAGGGCCAGCTCGCCGCCTGGAACTACTACCAGACCGTCGACTCGCCCGCCAACGCCACGTTCGTCGAGGCGTTCAAGGCCGAGTACGGCGCCGACCGCGTCACCTCCGACCCCATGGAGGCCGCCTACAACTCCGTGCACCTGTGGGCCGCCACCGTCGAGAAGGCCGGCTCCTTCGCGGTCGAGGACGTCCAGGCCGCCGCCGACGGCGTCTCCTTCGACTCCCCTGAAGGGACCGTCGTCATCGACGGCGACAACCACCACGTCACCAAGACCGCCCGCATCGGCGAGATCAGCGCCGACGGCCTCCTCTACACCGTCTGGGAGTCCGACGGGCCCATCGACCCCGACCCGTTCCTGGAGGGCTACGACTGGGCCGCCGAACTCACGGTCTCCGAGTAGCCCCCACCCTGCACATGCACTTCTCGCAAGCATCGAAGTTAGCGATCAGGAAGGAGACACCGTGGACCTCCTCGTAGGCCAGCTGTTCACCGGCCTCAGCACCGGCTCGATCCTGCTGCTGGCAGCCCTCGGACTCTCGCTCACCTTCGGCCAGATGGGCGTCGTCAACATGGCGCACGGCGAGTTCATCATGGCCGGCTGCTACACCGCGTACGTCGTCCAGCAGGCCGTCGGCGACGCCGGCGCCTCCCTCCTGATCGCCCTCCCCGTCGGATTCCTGGTGGGCGGCGCGATGGGCCTGGTCCTGGAGACCGTGCTCATCCGCCGCCTCTACCACCGGCCGCTCGACACGCTCCTGGTCACCTTCGGCGTCGGCCTCATCCTCCAGCAGGTCGCCCGCGACGTCTTCGGCGCTCCCGCGGTGAACGTGTCCGTCCCCGAGGCCCTGCGCGGCGGCGTCGACCTGCTCGGCACCACCGTCCCCAAGACCCGCCTGTTCATCATGGCGCTGGCGGTCCTCGCCGTCACCGCCGTGGCCCTGGTCCTGCGGTTCACGCCGGCCGGGCGGCGCATCCGCGCCGTGGTCGGCAACCGCGACCTCGCCGAGACCGCCGGGATCTCCTCCCGGCGGGTCGACGCCGGCACGTTCTTCATCGGCTCCGGCCTCGCCGGCGTCGCCGGGGTCGCGCTGACCCTCATCGGGTCCACCAGCCCCACGACCGGCCAGTCCTACCTCGTCGACGCGTTCCTGGTCGTCGTCGCGGGAGGCCTCGGCCGCATCCAGGGCGCGGTGGTCGCCGCCGTCGCCCTCGGCGCGCTCCAGGCGGTGTTCGAGACGTACTCGACCGCGTCGCTCGCGAAGGTCGGCGTCTTCATCGTCATCGTCGTCTTCCTCCAACTGCGCCCCCAGGGCCTGTTCACGCTGCGCACCAGGAGCCTCGCATGAGCCCGCACCCGCCGCCCCGCCCACCGCTCGCTCCCCCGAACAGGAGGACACGCTGATGCTGCCCCGGCTCCTCGCCACCCGCGCCGGCACCTGGACCGGGTTCGCCGCCGCCGCGCTCGTCCTGTTCGGACTCGCCCCGCTCCTCCTCTCCGGGTTCCGGCTCGGCCTGCTCGCCCAGTTCCTGTGCTACGCGATCGTCGCCGTCGGCATCGGCCTCGCCTGGGGCCGCGGCGGGATGCTCACCCTCGGGCAGGGCGTGTTCTTCGGCATGGGCGCCTACCTCATGGCGATGCACCTGAAGATGGCCGACGCCGAGTTCCGCAACGGCCCCGGCGCCGTCCCCGACTTCATGGAGCTCGCGGGCATCCGCGAACTCCCCGCCTACTGGGCCCCGTTCGCCTCCCCGGCGTTCACGATCGCGGCGATCCTTCTCCTGCCGACCGCGTTCGCGGTGCTCCTGGGCCTCGCGGTCTTCAAGCGCCGCGTCAAGGGCGCCTACTTCGCGATACTCTCCCAGGCGCTCGCCGGGGCCTTCGCGATCCTCCTCATCGGACAGCAGTCCCTCGGCGGGTTCAACGGCCTCAGCCGGTTCCGGTACTTCTTCGGGTACAACCTCGACGACCCGGTCAACCAGCAGATGCTCTACTTCATCGCCGCCGGGGTCCTCCTCGCCGTCGTCGCCGTCGCCCTCCAGCTGCGCCGCTCCCGCTACGGGGAGCTCCTCGTCGCCGTCCGCGACGCCGAGGAGCGCGTGCGCTTCCTCGGCTACGACGCCGCGAACGTCAAGGTCGTCGCCTACGCCGTCGCCGCGCTCTTCGCGTCGGTCGCCGGAGCGGTCTTCGTGCCGATCGTCGGGATCATCTCCCCGGCGAGCATCGGCATCGTCCCCTCCATCATGTTCATCCTCGGCGTCGCCATCGGCGGCCGCGCGAGCC
The DNA here is from genome assembly GCF_039531525.1 of Glycomyces endophyticus. Taxonomy (NCBI): domain Bacteria; kingdom Bacillati; phylum Actinomycetota; class Actinomycetes; order Glycomycetales; family Glycomycetaceae; genus Glycomyces; species Glycomyces endophyticus. Next base: position 55,517 of record NZ_BAAAQF010000029.1, on the reverse strand, counting down.
TCGTCGGCCCCGTCATCGGCGCGCTCGCGGTCGGCTGGGCCCAGACCGCCCTCTCCGAGCAGTTCCCCTCCGCGTGGACGTACGCGCAAGGGCTCCTGTTCGTCCTCGTCATCGCCCTGCTCCCCGGCGGCATCGCCTCGATCGCGACCGTCGCCAAGCGGTTCCCGACCAAGCGCACCGAAGTGGAGGCCGCCGCATGAGCGCCGCACCGACCCTCGCCCGCCGTCCCCGAGAAGGAGTGAACGCCGTGCTCGCCTGCCACGACATCGTCGTCGAGTTCGACGGGTTCCGGGCCGTCGACGGCGTCGACCTCGAACTCGCCCGGGGGGAGGTCCACTTCCTCATCGGCCCCAACGGCGCCGGGAAGACCACCCTCGTCGACGCGATCACCGGCCTCGCCAAGTACACCGGCTCGGTCGTCAAGGACGGCGAGGAGCTGCGCGGCAGGAAGGTCCACCACATCGCCCGCGCCGGGATCGGCCGCACCTTCCAGACCGCCGCCGTCTTCGAGAACCTCACCGTCGCCCAGAACCTCGACATCGCCGCCGGCGCCGGCCGCTCCCCGTGGACGCTCCTGCGCCGCCGCCGGGACCTGCCGCAGCACGTCGCCGACACCATGGCGCGCATCGGCCTCGCCGACCGCGCCGACACGCCCGCGGGCATCCTCGCCCACGGCCAGAAGCAGTGGCTGGAGATCGGCATGCTCCTCGTCGGCGACGCCGACGTGCTCCTGCTCGACGAGCCCATCGCCGGCATGGGCCACGAGGAGCGCGAGACCACCGGGCGCCTCCTCCACGACATCGCCGCCGACCGGGCCGTCGCCGTGGTCGAGCACGACATGGACTTCATGCGCGCCTTCGCTTCCCGCGTCACCGTCCTCCACGCCGGGTCCGTCCTCGCCACCGGCTCGGTCGACGACGTCTCCGGCGACCCCCGCGTCCAGGAGGTCTACCTCGGCACCGCGAAGGAGTCCGCCGATGCTGCGACTGCGTGACCTCACCTGCGGCTACGGCCGCTCCGCCGTCGTCCACGGCGTCGACCTCGACGTCGGCCCCGACGAGGTCGTCTCCGTCATGGGCCACAACGGGGCCGGGAAGACCACCCTCCTGCGCGCCGTCGTCGGCCTCATCCCCGCCATGCGCGGCACCGTCGAACTCGCCGACGCCGACGGGAACTGGGAGGACCTCACCCGCAGACCCGCGAACAAGCGCGTCAAGGCCGGCATGGCGTACGTCGCCCAGGGCCAGCAGTGCTTCGCGCACCTGACCGCGGGGGAGAACCTGCGCCTGGTCGCCGACGGCCGCAAGCGCGGCAAGGCCCTCATCGACGAGCAGCTCGACCTGTTCCCCGCGCTCCGCCCGCTCCTGGGACGCCAGGCCGGCCTCCTCTCCGGCGGCCAGCGCCAGCAGCTCGCCATCGCCCGCGCCCTCATCACCGAGCCGCGCCTGCTCATCCTCGACGAGCCCACCGAGGGCATCCAGCCGAACGTCGTCGCCGAGATCGAGTCCACCGTGGTCGGCCTCGCCGCGCGCGGCGGCCTCTCGGTGCTCCTCGTCGAGCAGCACCTCGGCTTCGCGCTCCAGGCCGCGAGCCGCTACTGCGTGCTCCGCTCGGGCCGCGTCGCCTCCGAAGGCGCCACCGGCGGCGAGGCCGAGACCCGCGTCCGAGAGGCCATGGCCATATGACCCGCACCCAGCCCCGAACCGGAGCCCCCGCATGACCGCCGCCTTCTCCCCCCTACCGGAGTCCGGCGAGCCGCTCGCGGCCCGCGTCTACGTCGCCCTGCGCGCCGACCTCATGGCCGGCCGCTACGAGCCGGGGAAGCGCCTCGGCGAGGAGCGGCTCGCCGGGAACTACGGCGTCTCCCGCACCCCCGTGCGCGAGGCCCTCAGCCGCCTCTCCGCCGACGGCCTCGTCTCCCGCGAAGTGGACGGCCTGTACCCGTACCGGCCCCGCATCGACCAGCTCAACGACCTGTACGAGGTCCGTCTCACCCTGGAGCTGCGCGGCCTCTCCCGGGCCGCCGCCGACCCCGCGGTCGCGCACGACCACGACCTCCTCGGGCCCGAGCTCGAACGCTGGTACCGCCTCCGCGACGCCCCGCCCGGCCCCGACGCCGGGTTCGTCGAGTCCGACGAGCGCTACCACCTGACGCTCCTGGCCTCCTCCGGCAACCCGCAACTCGCCGAGGCCCTCAAGGTCGTGAACAACCGGATCAGGCCCGCCCGCATGTTCGACTACTTCACGGCCGAGCGGATGGAGTCGACGATCGCCGAGCACATCGCCATCGCCGAAGGCGCCCTCGACGGGCGCTACGCCGAGGCCACCGCGATCCTGACCCGCCACATCGAGACGTCCCGGTCCATCGTGGTCGGCCGCGCCGAGGCGGCCCTCACCTGGGCCCACCTCGCGAACGCCGTCCGCCCCTAGCACCTTTGGAGCCGATCCCCATGTTCGAGCGCATCCTCATCGCCAACCGCGGCGAGATCTCCCGGCGGATCACCCGGACCGCCCACCGGCTCGGGATCGCCACCGTCGCCGTCTACTCCGAGGCCGACGCCGCGTCCCTGCACGTCCGCGAGGCCGACGAAGCAGTGTGCGTCGGGCCCGCCGCCCCGGCCGAGTCCTACCTCAACGTCGACGCGATCCTCTCCGCCGCCAAGGACACCGGCGCGCAGGCCGTCCACCCCGGGTACGGGTTCCTGGCCGAGAACGCCGAGTTCGCGCGCCGCGTCGCCGAGGCCGGGCTCGTGTTCATCGGCCCCACCCCCGAGCAGCTCGAACGCTTCGGCGACAAGGTCACCGCCCGCGAGGCCGCCACCCTCGCCGGCGTCCCGCTCGCGGCCGGGACCGCCGCGCTCGACACCGCCGAGGAGGCCGTCGCGGCCGCCGACGCCATCGGCTACCCCGTGATCGTCAAGGCCTCCGCGGGCGGCGGCGGCATCGGGATGCGCGTCGCCGAGGACGCGGCCGCGCTGGCCGAGGTCTTCGCGTCCGTGAAGCGCCTGGCCGCCGACAACTTTGGCGACGACTCGGTATATATCGAACGCTATGTATTGGCCGCCCGGCACGTCGAGGTCCAGGTCTTCGGCGACGGCGACGGCCGCGTCGTCTCCCTCGCCGACCGCGACTGCACGCTCCAGCGCCGCCACCAGAAGGTCATCGAGGAGGCCCCCGCCCCGAACCTGCCCGACGCCGTGCGCGAGTCGATGCACGCCGCCGCCCGCGCGCTCGCCGCCGACGCGAAGTACCGCTCGGCCGGCACCGTCGAGTTCATCTACGACGCCGACCGCGAGGAGGCGTCCTTCCTGGAGTTCAACACCCGCCTCCAGGTCGAGCACCCCGTCACCGAGGCCGTCCTCGGCATCGACCTGGTGGAGTGGATGATCCGCGCCGCCGCCGGGGACACCGCCTTCCTCGACGGCCTCCCCGACACCGGGCCCGCCGTCACCGGCGCGGCCGTCGAGGCCCGCGTCTACGCCGAGGACCCCGCCCGCGACCACCTCCCCAGCGCCGGGCTCCTCACCTGCGTCGACCTCCCCGACGGCGTCCGCGTCGACACGTGGATCGAGCGCGGCCTCGAAGTGCCCGCCGTCTACGACCCGATGCTCGCCAAGGTCGTCACCGCCAGCGCCACCCGCGCCGACGCGTGGGCCGCGCTCGCCGACGCACTAGACGGCACCCGCATCGAGGGCGTCCACACCAACCTCGGGCAGCTGCGCGCCGCCGCCGTCGACGCCCGCGTCCTCGCCGTCCAGCACCACACCGGCACCGTCGCGACCATCGAGGACGCCTCCCCGCGCATCGACGTCCTCCACGCGGGCGTCCTCACCACCGTCCAGGACTTCCCCGGCCGCATCGGGTACTGGCAGGTCGGCGTGCCGCCGTCGGGGCCGATGGACGACCTCTCGTTCCGCCTCGGCAACCGCGCCCTCGGCAACGACGAGGGCGCCCCCGGCCTCGAATGCACGATCGCGGGCCCGACGCTGCGCTTCGGCGTCCCGGTCACCGTGTGCGTCACCGGCGCGCCCGCGCCCGTGACCCTCGACGGCGCGCCCGTCGACCAGTGGGTCCCGATCGCGGTGCCCGCGGGCGGCGAACTCGCGGTCGGCCAGATCGCCGACGCGGGCGCCCGGGCCTACGTGCTCTTCCAAGGCGGCCTCGACGTCCCGCTGTTCCTCGGCTCCGCCTCGACGTTCCCGCCCGGCCGCATCGGCGGGTACACCGGCGACCAGCTCCGCGCAGGAGACCGCCTCGTCCCCGTCCCCGCCGCCGGCCCGACCGCGCCGGTCCCGCCCGCGGACCGGCCCTCGTTCGGCCACGAGTGGACCCTCGCCGTCACGCCCGGCCCGCAGCCGGCCCCGCACTACTTCACCGTCGAGGACATGGAGCGGATCTACGACGCCGAGTGGTCGGTGCAGGTCCACGCCGGACGCTCCGGCGTGCGCCTCGACGGGCCCCGCCCGACCTGGGCCCGCACCGACGGCGGCGAGGCCGGGCTCCACCCGTCCAACCTGCACGACAACCCGTACTCCGTGGGCACCGTCAACTTCACCGGCGACACCCCCGCGCTCCTCGGCCCCGACGGGCCCAGCCTCGGCGGCTTCGCGTGCCCGTTCACCGTGACCACCTCCGACCGGTGGAAGCTCGGGCAGCTGCGCCCCGGCGACGCCGTCCGGTTCCTGCCCGTCTCCGAAGCCGAGGCCGACCGCCTGCGCGCCGCGCCCGTCTCGGCCCCGGTCCTGCTTCCTCACGCCGCCCGCGACGAGGCCACCCTCGCCGCGATCGACGCCGACGGCGACCGGCCCGCCGTCGCCTACCGCCGCGCCGGCGACGACGCGATCCTCCTCGAATACGGGCCCATGCACCTCGACCTGGCGCTGCGCATGCGCGTCGGCGCCCTCATGGACGCCCTCGCCGCCGCGAACCCCGCCGGGCTCATCGACACCACCCCCGGCGTGCGCTCGCTCCACCTGCACGTCGACCCCGACGTGCTGCCCGTCCGCACCCTCACCGGGCTCCTCACCGAACTCGAGGCCGACCTCCCCGACACCGGCGACATGACCGTCCCCTCCCGCGAAGTGCGCCTCCCCATCTGCTGGAACGACTCGGTCGTCGACGAGGCCATCGCCCGCTACGCCACCAACGTCCGCGATGACGCCCTGTTCAACCCCTCCAACATCGAGTTCATCCGCCGCATCAACGGCCTCGACGGCGTCGAGGACGTCGCGCGGATCGCCACCAGCGCCGAATGGCTCGTCCTCGGCCTCGGCGACGTCTACCTCGGCGCGCCCGCCGCCGTCCCCGTCGACCCCCGCCACCGGCTCGTCACCACCAAGTACAACCCCGCCCGCACCTGGACCGCGGAGGGCACCGTCGGCATCGGCGGCTCCTACATGTGCATCTACGGCATGGACTCCCCGGGCGGCTACCAGCTCGTCGGCCGCACCGCGCCCATCTGGGCCGGCCTGCGCGACCTCGCGTCCTTCAAGGACGGCCTGCCCTGGCTCCTGCGCTTCTTCGACCGCGTCGTCTTCGAGCGCGTCTCCGAGGAGGAGCTCGCCGAGACCCGCCGCGACCTCGCCGCCGGCCGCGCCGAGATCGACATCCGCGACGGCGTGTTCGCCTACGCCGACTACCGGCGCCTCCTCGCCGACAACGCCGCCTCCATCGACGCGTTCCGCACCCGCCAGGCCGCCGCGTTCGAGGCCGAGCGGCAGCGGTGGGCCGACGCGGGCGAGTTCGACCGCGACCACACCGAACCGGCCCCCGGCGACGGCAGCGCGATCGAACTCGCGTCGGGCGAAGTCCTCGTGGAGGCGCCCATGGCCGCCAGCGTGTGGCGCGTCAACGTCGCCGAAGGCGACACCGTCACCGCCGGGGACGCCGTCGTCGTCCTCGAGGCGATGAAACTGGAGATGCCCGTGCACTGCGCCGTCTCCGGTACCGTGACGCGCGTGCTCGCGAACCCGGGCGACCAGGCCGCCCCGGGCGCGCCGCTGCTGGTCATCCGATAGGCAACACGGACAACGAGACAGGGGACCGAGTGAACACCACCGCACGCGTCGCGGCCGCCTACGCCCGCATCGCCGGGGCCGGCCGGCCCGAGATCTGGATCAGCCTGCGCGACGAGGCCGACGCCCTGGCCGAGGCCGCCCGCGTCCAGGCCCGCCTCGACGCGGGGGAGGACCTGCCCCTCGCCGGGACGGTCTTCGCCGCCAAGGACAACATCGACGTCGCCGGCCTCCCCACGACCGCCGGCTGTCCGTCCTTCGCGTACGAGCCCGACCGCGACGCCACCGCCGTCGCCCGCCTCCGCGCCGCCGGAGCGATCTGCCTGGGCAAGACCAACCTCGACCAGTTCGCCACCGGCCTCGTCGGCACCCGCAGCCCCTACGGCGCGGTCCGCGCCGCCGCCGACCCCGAGCGGATCTCCGGCGGCTCCTCCTCCGGCTCCGCCGTGGCGGTCGCCCTCGGCATCGCCGACTTCGCCCTCGGCACCGACACCGCCGGCTCCGGCCGGGTCCCGGCCGCCCTCAACGGCATCGTCGGCGTCAAGGCCAGCCTCGGCCTCGTCCCCGTCGACGGCGTCGTCCCCGCCTGCCCCTCCTACGACTGCCTCACGGTGTTCGCCCCCGACCTCGCCGCCGCGACCGCCGCCATGCGCATCATGACCGGCCCCAGCGACCGCGACCCCGCCTCCCGCGCCTGGCCCGCCGACCTCCCGCTCGCGGCCCCGCCCGCCGCCCGCGCCGCCGTCCCCGTCAACGCCAACCTCGCCCGCCTCGACCCCGAGCTCCGCCCCCTGTGGGACGCCGCGCTGGACCGCTTCGCCGCCGCCGGCGTCGAACTCGCGCCCGTCGACGTCCAGCCCCTCCTCGACGCCGCGCTCCTGCTCTACGAGGGCGCGCTCGTCGCCGAGCGGTACGCCGCGTTCGGCGCCCACATCGACGCCTGGCCCGCCGACGCCGACCCCACCGTCGCCGAGATCGTCAAGGGCGCCGGCAAGTTCACCGCCGCCGACCTCGTCACCGACCAGCAGCGCCTCCGCGCGGCCCGCACCCGAGCCGCCGGGCTCCTGTCCGGCTTCGACGCGCTCCTGCTCCCCACCGCGCCGCTCCACCCGTCGATCGGCGAGGTCCAGGCCGACCCCATCGCCGTCAACGCCGCCATGGGCACCTACACCAACTTCGTCAACCTCCTCGACATGGCCGCCGTCGCCATCCCCGCCGGCACCGCCGGCACCAAGGGCTTCGGCGTCAGCGTCATCACCCCGGCCTTCCACGACCAGGTCGCCCTCGACCTCGCCGCCCGCGCCCAAGACGTCACCGCCCCGCTCCTCGCCCCCGCCGCCACCGCCCTAGTCGTCTTCGGCGCCCACCTCACCGGCATGCCCCTCAACCACCAGCTCACCGACCTCGGCGCCCGCTTCGACGGCGAGGTCGCCACCGCCCCCGCCTACCGCATGCACGAACTCGACACCGCACCCCCCAAACCCCTCGTCGTCCGCACCGAGCACGGCGCCAGCCTCCCCGGCGAACGCTGGCTCCTCAGCCCCGCCGCCCTCGGCGCCTTCCTCACCGCCCTCCCCGCCCCCATGACCCTCGGCGGCGTCGAACTCGACGACGGCACCTGGACCACCGGCTTCGTCGCCAGTGAACCTGCAGGCGCCGACATCACCCACAAGGGGGGATGGCGAGCCCACCGCGCGGGCTGACCCGCTGCGCGCCAACGCCACCGCTGTTCCACGTACCCCGCGTCTTGCCGTCGGCCGATACCCTGAGGGCCCGGCGGCGGCGAGGAGGGCGGGACCATGAGCGGCGAAACCAATGAGGACGAAGCCGATTCGACCGGCGACGACCGGTCGGAGCTGGAGGCGTTCTTCGACCTGTCGGCGCTGGCCGAGGCGGGGAAGCTCGACACCGTGGTCGGCCGCGCCGTCGAACTCGACCGGATCTTGCGCGCGCTCAGCCGCCGGAAGCGGCGGCACCTGCTGCTCGTCGGCGAGCCCGGCGTCGGCAAGACGGCGCTCCTCCACGCGATCGCGCAGTTCCTCCACGACGACCGCGGCGTCCCCAAGTCCCTGAGGGACACCCGGGTGGCGATCGTGGACCTCAGCCTGGCCTCGAAGGTCGCCGCCGTCTTCCGGGACCAGATGGACGAGCTCGCCGGCGAACTCGTCTCCGGCATCCGCGAGTTCGCCTTCGAGGGCATGCGCCTCAAGGTCGAGGCCGAGGAGTTCGAGAACCTGCCCCTCATCTGCATCGAGCACCCCGAGATGTGGCCGGGCATCACGACAGAACGCGAGAGCGAGATCGACTTCGGACTCTGGGCGCTCCTGGAGCTGAACGTCCCGCTCATCCTCACCACCGTCCCCGACTCCCCGCTGGCGCAGGCCGCGGCCGAGTTCGCGGCGGCCGGGAAGATCGACCGGATCTCAGTCGTCGAGCTCTCGGCGGCCGACTCCGTCGAGGCGGTCCGGATCGCGGTGCCGGAACTCGAACGGCACCACGGCGTCGTCATCGAGGACGAGGCGCTGCCGGCCGCCGTCGAGCTCGCCGACCGGTACATCACCGACCGGCTCCTTCCCGCGAAGGCCGTCGACCTGCTCGATGACGCCTGCGCGCTGGTCGCCCTCCACCTGGCCCGGCGGCCCCGCGAACTCGCCGAGGCGGAGGCCGAGATCGACCGGCTCCAAGCCGAGCAGGCCGCCGCGGTCGCGGCCGAGGACTTCGAGGAGGCCTCGGCGCTCCGGCGCCGCATCACCAACCTCGAACTGCGCCACGTCATGCTCTCCGACGCCTGGCGCACCGGCGAACTGAGCGGGCGCTCGACCGTCGATCCCCAAGCAGTCCTCGCGGTCACCGCCGAGTGGACCGGCATCCCCGTCGAGGAACTCGAGTACGAGCCGGTCAGGTCCGCCCCGCAGGGCGGGTTCCGCGCCACCGCCCCCGCCGAGCCGCGCCTGCCGATCAAATCGGCCTCGACCGCGCTGCTGCTCGTCAACGGCCGCTACGAGGACGCCGCCATCGACGACATCCCCGCGGTCGGCAACAACCTCGCGGACCTGCGCAGCTGCCTCGCCCACCCCGTGCACGGCACGTTCAACCCCGACCGCGTCTTCACCTCCGACACCCTCGACTACTCGATGCTCAGCGCGATCGCCGAAGAGTCCCGAGACACCACCGACACGCTGCTCGTCTACTACTCCGGGCACGGCTTCGTCGCCGACGACGGCCGGTTCTACCTCGGCATGCGATCGACCGAGTCCGACAAGTGGAAGCACACCGGCCTGCCCTACGACCAGCTCCGCAGCGCCGTCATCGACAGCCCCGCGGCCAACAAGCTCATCGTCTTGGACTGCTGCTACTCCGGCCAGGCCATCGACATGCTCGCCGGCGCGAACGGCCTCGGCGGGCAGCTCGACGTCGAAGGCACCTACGTCCTCACCGCCAGCTCCGGCACGCGCCTCGCCCACGCCCCCGAGGGCCACCGCAACTCCGCGTTCACCGCCGAACTGCTCGAGATCCTCGCGCAGGGCCTGGACAACGGCTCCGACGTCATTCGCGTCGCCGAACTGTACCCGCGGCTCCGCTCGAACCTCGCCGCCAAGGGCTTCTCGGACCCGCAGCAGCGAGGCACCAACAACATCGGCCAGCTCGCCATCGTCAAGAACCCCTTCGGAAAGGACCGCGAACATGCCTGACGCCGACACCCTCGCCGTCTCCGGCGAGCCGGACGAGGTCCGGCAGCTGCTCGCGCTGCTGCGGCGCGATCCGGAGCTGCGGCTCGCCGGGCTCGCGCTGGAGGTGCCGAAGCAGACCGGCGGGCACCTGGGCGCGGTCGCGGACACCGTCGTCGCGATCCTCACCGACGAGGCGGTGCTGACGGCCGCGTCGACCACCGTCGGGATCTGGCTGGCCGCGCGCTCGCGGCCGACCCGCATCAGGGCCAGGCGAGGCGACGTCGAGGTCGAAGTGGAGACGGTCAAGGGGAAGCGGGCCGCCGAGTACACGAAGGAGCTCCTCGACAAGCTCGCGAAGCCCGAAGCGGAGGAGTGACCACCGCGGTGTCGTACGGACGTGCGAGGATGCGCGGATGGACTTCCCCGACCTCCAGGCGCACCTGATCGCCGAAGCCGCCGCGTTCCGGGCCGCCGCGCTCGCGGCCGCCCCCGATGCGACGGTGCCGAGCTGCCCCGAGTGGACCGCCACGGATCTGCTCGACCACGTGACCGAGGTGTACGACCACAAGCTCCTGTCGATGCGGCTGTTCCGCGAGCCCGCCGAGGCCGACAGGATCGAGCGGGCCGGAGCGGCCGCCGAGCGGTTCGACGCCGCGCTCGCCGAACTGCTCGCGGAGTTCGACGACCGGGGCCCCGAGAGCCTGTCGCACACCTGGTACGGCCCCGACCAGACCGTCGGGTTCTGGATCCGCCGCATGGCGCAGGAGACCCTCGTCCACCGCGTGGACGCCGAACTCGCCGCGGGCCGACCCGTCGGGCCGGTCGACGACGCGCTGGCCCTGGACGGCATCGACGAGATGTTCACGGTGATGCTGTCGTGGGGCTCGCGCGCCTACCGCGACTGGGTCGCCGACGACGTCAACGCGAACCTCGGCCTCGAACTCGGCGTCCGCGCTGGAAAACAGGAGTGGACCGTCATCGTCAGCGTCGCGGGCATCGACATCGCCGACGGGATCACCGCCGGAGCGAGCGCCACCGTCGAGGGGACGCCCGCGGAGGTCCTGCTGTGGCTGTGGCGGCGCCTGCCCGCCGGCTCGCTCGCGGTCGACGGCGACCGCGCCGCGGCCGACGCCCTCTACGACCTCGTCGAAAGGTTCGCCCAGTGACCGACCAGCAGATCGCCCGCGACCTCGCGGACCGCGCCGACACCCCCTATCCCGGCGAGTGGCAGGAGCCGCCGTTCCGCGAGCACCGCGCCGGCGACCGCGTGTACGCCCTCGTGGCCTCCGACCCCGGGCTCAGCGACATCGGCGTCGACCGCGCCGGCGGCGGCGTGTGGCTGCTGCCCGAAGGCGACGCGCCCGCGCTCGTCAACACGAGCGCCGCGGCGTTCACCGCCTGCTCCAAGGTCTACGCCGAGTCCGCCGCCGAGGTCGAGCGGGTCGAGGCCGAGGACCCCGACGAGGACGAGGACCGCGGCGACGCGTTCACCGAAATGGTCCTCGAACGCCTCGCCGCTATCGACCCGGCCGCCGTCGAGGACGAGAACGGGTTCTGGCCGGTGGCCGCCGAGGAGCTCGGTTACGCCATGCCCTGACGGGGCGTCACGCCTGGAGCGCCTCGACCGGCCGGTGCACGGCCAGCGCCCGGTCGAGGTCGGCGATGAGGTCCTCGGGGTCCTCCAGGCCGATCGAGAGCCTGACGATGCTCGCGGCGGGCTTCGCGTCCCCGGCCACGGGCCGGTGGGTCAGCGCGGCCGGGTGCTGGATCAGCGAGTCCACGCCGCCCAGCGACACCGCGTGCGTGAACAGCCCGACCGTCGAGGTGACCTGCCGCGCCTGGTCGTAGCCGCCGCGCAGGTCGACCGCGATCATCGCGCCGGTGCCGCGCATCTGCGTGCCGAGCAGGCCCCGCGGGTCGCCTTCGGACCCCGGATAGTGGACGCGGGCGACGGCCGGGTGGCCCCGCAGCCACGCCGCGACCCGCTGTGCCCCGGCCTGCTGCGCCCGCACCCGGATCGGCAGCGTCGTCAGCCCCCGGTGGAGCAGGTACGCGCCGAGGGGGTGGAGGAGCCCGCCGGTGACGGCCCGGACCCGCCGCAGCGCGGCCGCGGTCTCGTCGCCGCAGGCGATGACGCCGGCGACGACGTCGCCGTGCCCGCCGAGGTACTTGGTGGCGCTGTGGAGCACCATCGACGCCCCGAAGTCGACCGGGTTCTGGAGGACCGGGGTCGCGAACGTGTTGTCCACCAGGACCGGGACGCCCTGGGCGGCCTCGACGACGGCGCGGATGTCGACCAGGTCGAGCGTCGGGTTCGCGGGCGTCTCCAGCACGACCATCGCCGTGTCCGCGCGCACCGCCGCCGCGACCCCGTCCGCGGTGCAGTACGTGGTCTCGGTCCCGAGCAGGCCCGTCGACAGGAGGTGGTCGGTGCCGCCGTACAGCGGGCGCACCGCCAGCACGTGGCGGCGCCCGGTCCCGGCGGTGGCCGCCAGGATCGCGGCGGTCATCGCGGCCATGCCGGAGGCGAACGCGACCGCCGCGTCGGCGTGCTCGAGCTCGGCGAGCGCGGTCTCGAAGCGGGCGACGGTGGGGTTCCACAGGCGCGCGTACACCGATCCGCCTTCGGGGGTCGGCGTGCCGCCGGTCGCCATGGCCTCGTAGGAGAGGCCGCCGGCCTCGATGTCGGGCAGGGGGTTGGTGGAGGAGAGGTCGATCGGGAGGGCGTGCACGCCGAGTCCGGCGAGGTCCTCGCGGCCGGCGTGAACGGCGATCGTGTCGGGTTGCAGCCACGGCGAAGTCATGCGGGGACTGTAGGCGGTTCCACAACCGGCTGCAATACTTGCCGCAGATCCCTCCGGCAGGAGGCGATACCGGTGCGGATTCCGCGGGAGGGGCGATCATGGCGGGGGAGCTGCCGAAGAAAACGCAACAGGCTCAGGCGGCACTGGACGGCACCGATCTGGCGATCCTCGCCGCGCTCGTCGCGGACGGGCGCATGACCAACGCGGCGCTGGCCGCCCGCGCGGGCGTCGCGGAGTCGACCTGCGCCTACCGCGTCCGTGCCCTGCGCGAGTCCGGCGTCCTCACGGCCATCCGCGCCCACCTGAACCCCGAGGCCCTGGGCCGCCCGCTCCACGCGATCGTCAAGGTGCGCCTGGGCAGCCACAGCCGCGAGCTCGTCCACCACCTCTACGACCGGCTCGTCGCCCTCCCCGGCGTCCTGACGGTCTTCCACGTCGGCGGCGACGACGACTTCCTCCTCCACGTGGCCGTCGCCGGCCCGGAGGCCCTGCGCGACCTGATCCTGGAGCACGTCACCGTCCACCCGATGGTCCGCCAGACCGAGACCCAGCTCGTCTTCGAGGTCCGCGAGGGCCGCGGCGTCCTCCCCGGCTGAGCCGCCGCCGTCCGGACGCGAAAGGGTCCGGACCGCCGGTCCGGACCCCGCCGCACACATCCCTACACGATGCGGATGGTGTTCCAGCTCATCGCCGGCAGCTCGATCGAGACGACGCCGTCCTTGACGGTGACGTCCTCGTTCGCGACCGGGGCGACCCGCTCGGGGTCGTCGAGGGTGTTCTTGGCGTCGCGCTCGCCGGTGAGGGTGGAGACGGTGACGTCGCCGACCCGGACCGAGGAGGCGTCGATCTCCAGGGTCATCGGGACCTCCAGGTCGCGGTTGACCGCGAACACGGTGACCGAGCCGTCCTCGTTCGCCACCGCGACCGAGTGCAGGGCCGAGACCTCGCCGTACTTCGCGGTCTCGAAGACGGGGGAGTCGGCGTTGACGCTCAGGACCGTGCCGCGCCCGTACTTGGAGGCCTCGGCGAACGGGAAGAACGTGGTCTGGCGCCAGGCGGGCCCGCCCGGCTCGGTCATGATCGGGGCGATCACGTTGACCAGCTGGGCGAGGCAGGCCGCGGTGACGCGGTCGGAGCGGCGCAGCAGCGTGATCATCAGCGACCCGAACACGACCGCGTCCATGGCCGAGTAGTGGTCTTCGAGCTGGCGCGGGGCCACCGACCACGGCTCGGGGCGCTCGCCGCTCGGCGCGGTCTGGTACCAGACGTTCCACTCGTCGAAGGAGATGTCGATCTTCTTGTCGCTCTTGAGCTTCGCGCCCACGGCGTCGGCGGTGGCGATGACGCCGTCGATGAACAGCTCCATGTCCTGCGCCGAGGCCATGAAGGAGACGACGTCGCCGTCGAGCGGGTGGTAGTAGGCGTGCGCGGAGATGTAGTCCACCGACTCGTACGTGTGGGTGAGGACCTCGTTCTCCCACGCGCCGAAGAATGGCATGCCGCGCGAGGAAGAGCCGCAGGCGACCAGGTCGAGGTCGTCGGAGCCGTCGATCATCCGCAGCGACCGGGCGGTCTGGTCGGCGACGCGGCCGTACTCGGTGGCGGTGCGCTGACCGATCTGCCAGGGGCCGTCCATCTCGTTGCCCAGGCACCACAGCTTGATGCCGTAGGGCTCCTCGTCGCCGTGCGAGCGGCGCAGGTCCGACCAGTGGGTGCCGGAGGGGTGGTTGGCGTACTCGAACAGGTCGAGGGCCTCCTGGAGGCCGCGGGTGCCGAGGTTGACGGCCATGTTCGGCTCGACGCCGACGGTGCGGCAGAACTTCATGAACTCGCCGAGCCCGAACTGGTTGGTCTCGGTGGTGCCCCAGGCGAGGTCGAGGCGGCGGGGCCGGTCCTCCTTGGGGCCGACGCCGTCCTCCCACCGGTAGCCGGACACGAAGTTCCCGCCGGGGTAGCGGACCATGGTCGGGCCGAGCTCGCGGATGAGGTCGAGGACGTCCTCGCGGAGGCCGTCGGCGTTCGCGGTCGGGTGCTCGGGCTCGTAGATGCCGGTGTAGACGCACCGGCCCAGGTGCTCGACGAACGAGCCGAAGAGCCGCGCGGGGACCTCGGCGACGGTGAAACGCGGGTCGAACTCGATGCGTGCGCGGTGGTGGTCGGCCATGACTGCCTCCGGAAGGACTGCGAGGTGAACGGTAACCCGGGCCCGCTGCGGGCCCGGTTGCGGTGACGCTACCAGATCCGAGCTTTACCGGTACAGTCCCTTGGCGGAGGTTTCTCAGAGCTCCAGCGCCGTCGACGCCCGCGCGATGAGCTCCGGCTGGAACACCACGTTGCGGTGCGTGTGGTCGCCGCCCTCGGCGATCTCGTCGAACAGCAGCTGCGCGGCCGTGCGCCCCAGCTGCGCCCGCGGCTGGCGCACCGACGACAGCGGCACGGCCGCGGCCGCCGCGAAGTCGATGTCGTCGTAGCCCACGATCGCGCACTCCTGCGGCACCTTCACCCCGTGCATCGTCAGCCCCTGCAGCGCCCCCAGCGCCACGAGGTCGTTGGCGCAGAACACGGCCGTCGGCCGGTCCTCGCTCCCGAGCATCAGCTCGATCGCCTCCCGGCCCGCCTGGAAGTTCAGCCCCGGGGTCGTGAAGACCTCGAGCTCCACGCCCGACTCCTCGCACACCTCCCGGCACCCGCCGAGGCGGTCGGCCACCTGCGGGATCGAGGACGGACCGCCGATGAACGCGATCTTGCGGTGCCCGCGCTCGACCAGGTGCTGCGCGGCCAGGCGGCCGCCGTGCACGTCGTCCACGGCCACCGAGCAGTGCGGGTGGCGCCCCGCGCCGCGGTCGACCAGCACTACCGGGATGTCGTGCCCCGACAGCCGCTCGATCCACGAGGCCGAGGAGTCGTCCACCGGCGTGATGAGCAGTCCCAGCACCCGCTGCTCCTCCAGCAGCTCCAGGTGCCGGCGCTCGCGCCTCACGTCCTCGCCGGAGTCGCACACCGTCACCACCCCGCCCGCGGACTCCACAAGGGGCTCCGCCCCGCGGACCACGTCGGTGAAGAACGGGTTCGCCACGTCGAGCACCACGATGGCGACCGTCCGGCTCCGCCCGGCCCGCAGCTGGCGCGCGGAGTCGTTGCGCACGTAGCCGAGATCGGCGATCGCGGCCAGCACGCGCGCCCGGGTCTCCTCCGCGACGGCCTCGGGCCGGTTGAGCACATTGGAGACCGTCCCGACCGAGACGCCGGCCGCTCGGGCGACGTCCTTCATACTGGTAGTGGTCATGGTCACCTCAATGAGTCTATCGGGGGGCAGGGGCGCTGGCGGGACGGCAGGGGACTGCCGCGTCCTCCAGTGGCGGGGATCGACGCGCGTCGAAGCCGCCGCTGATTGAAACGGTTCAACGGTGAACGGGGAGCGTGAGGAGCATATACCGAACCGTGTTCGAATTTCTTCCCGCCCGCGGCTTGACAAGCGCTTGCTTCGCGTTCTACTTTATCGAAATCCGTTCATGAAACGATTCAAAAACACGGCGTTCACACGCCGCGCCCCGCACCCCTTCAGGGAGGAACCCCGTGACCGCCGCGCCACCCGAGAGCCCGCACGAGCTCACCCGCGTGTGCTTCACCCTCCGCGTGCGGCCCGAGCGCCGCGAGGAGTACCGCGAGCGCCACGCCGCGGTCTGGCCCGACATGCTCCGCGCGCTCGCCGCGACCGGCTGGACGAACTACTCCCTGTTCCTGTCCGAGGACGGCCTCCTCGTCGGCTACCTCGAGACCGCCGACTTCGACGCCGCCCGCGAAGCGATGGCCCGCACCGAGGTCAACGCCCGCTGGCAGGCGTCCATGGCCCCGTTCTTCGAGGGAACGGGCGGCGCCAACGCGGACGACTCGTTCACCGTCCTCACCGAAGTGTTCAACCTGGAGACCCAACTGGCCGCGGCCGACGCCGCGGCTGAAGGAGCCGGCACATGACTGACCGCACCCCCTACGCCAAGCAGGTGCTGGCGGGCCAGAGCATCGAGACGCCCTCGTGGGCGTTCGGGAACTCGGGCACCCGCTTCAAGGTCTTCGCCCAGCAGGGCGTCCCGCGCGACCCCTACGAGAAGCTCGCCGACGCCGCCCAGGTCCACCGGTACACCGGCGCCGCCGGCTCGGTCGCCCTCCACATCCCGTGGGACAAGACCGAGGACTACGCCGACCTCGCCCGCCACGCCGCGGAGCTGAACGTGCGGATCGGGACCATCAACTCGAACACGTTCCAGGACGACGAGTACATGCTCGGGTCCGTGTGCCACCCCGACGCGAAGGTCCGCCGCAGGGCCACCGACCACCTCCTCGAGTGCGTCGACATCATGGACGCGACCGGCTCCGACAGCCTCAAGCTGTGGTTCGCCGACGGCACCAACTACCCCGGCCAGGACTCCATCGCCGGCCGCCAGGACCGCCTCGCCGAAGTCCTCGCCGAGGTCTACGAGCGCCTCGGCGACGACCAGCGGCTCCTGCTGGAGTACAAGCTGTTCGAGCCGTCGTTCTACACCACCGACGTCCCCGACTGGGGCACCGCGTACGCGCACTGCCTCAAGCTCGGCCCCAAGGCCCAGGTCGTCATCGACACCGGCCACCACGCCCCCGGCACGAACATCGAGTTCATCGTGGCGTTCCTGCTGCGCGAGGGCAAGCTCGGCGGCTTCGACTTCAACTCCCGGTTCTACGCCGACGACGACCTCATGGTCGGCGCCGCCGACCCGTTCCAGCTCTTCCGCATCCTCCACGAGCTGTCGCTGCGCGAGGTCCTCCTCCCGGACTCCGGCATCGCCTACATGCTCGACCAGTGCCACAACATCGAGCCGAAGATCCCCGGCCAGATCCGCTCGATCATGAACGTGCAGGAGGCGACCGCCAAGGCCCTCCTGGTCGACCGGGACGCCCTCGCCGCCGCCCAGCAGGCCGGCGACGTCCTCGGCGCGAACGCGGTCCTCATGGACGCCTACAACACCGACGTGCGCCCGCTCCTGGCCGAGGTCCGCGCCGAGCAGGGCCTGGACGCCGACCCGCTCGCCGCGTACGCCGCCTCCGGGTACGCCGAGGAGATCAAGGCCGCCCGCGTCGGCGGGAACCAGGCCGGGTGGGGCGCCTAAATGGGAAGCATCTCGGGCCCCGTCGACGACCTGATCACCCGCTCCAACCGCCTCGGCGCGGACAAGCGGAACACGAACTTCGCCGGCGGCAACACCTCCGCCAAGGGCGCCGAGACCGACCCGGTGACCGGCGAGGACGTCGAGCTGCTGTGGGTCAAGGGCTCCGGCGGCGACCTCGGCACCCTCACCGCCTCCGGACTCGCGGTCCTGCGCCTGGACCGCATGCGCGCCATGGTCGGCACCTACCCGGGCGTCGATGACGAGGACGCGATGGTCGAGCGCTTCGACTACTGCCTCCACGGCCGCGGCGGCGCCGCGCCCTCGATCGACACCGCCATGCACGGCCTGGTCGACGCGACGCACGTCGACCACCTGCACCCCGACTCCGGCATCGCGTTCGCGACCGCCGCCGACGGGCCCGCCCTCACCGAGGCCTGCTTCGCAGGCCGCGTCGCATGGGTGGACTGGCGCCGCCCCGGATTCCAGCTGGGCCTCGACATCGCCGCGATCAAGGCCGCGAACCCGCAGGCCATCGGCTGCATCCTCGGCGGCCACGGCATCACCGCCTGGGGCGACACCTCCGAGGAGTGCGAGGCGAACTCGCTGGAGATCATCAGCGGCTGCGAGGCCTACCTCGCCGCGCACGGCCGCCCCGCTCCCTTCGGCGAGCGCGTCGCCCACTGGGCCCCGCTCGACCCCGCCGCCCGCCGCGAGCGCGCCGCCGCGCTCGCGCCCGTGATCCGCGGCCTCGCCTCCACCGACCACCGCCAGGTCGGCCACTTCACCGACAGCCCCGAGGTCCTCGACTTCCTCGCCTCCGAGCGCCTCCCCGAGCTCGCGGCCCTGGGCACCTCCTGCCCGGACCACTTCCTGCGCACCAAGGTCCGCCCCCTGGTCGTGGAGACCGCCGCCGACGCGCCCCTGGCGGACGTCGTCGCGCAGCTCCGGGAGCGCCACGCCGCCTACCGCGACGACTACCGCGCCTACTACGAGCGGTACGCCGCCGCCGACTCCCCGGCGATCCGCGGCGCGGACCCGGCGATCGTGCTGGTCCCGGGCGTCGGCATGTTCTCATTCGGCGCCGACAAGCAGACCGCGCGCGTCGCCGGCGAGTTCTACGTCAACGCGATCAACGTGATGCGCGGCGCCGAGTCCGTCTCGACCTACCGGCCCATCGAGGAGTCGGAGAAGTTCCGCATCGAGTACTGGTCCCTCGAAGAGGCCAAGCTCCAGCGCCGCCCCAAGCCGAAGCCGCTCGCCGGGCGCATCGCGCTCGTCACCGGCGCGGCCGGGGGCATCGGCAAGGCCACGGCCGCGCGACTCGCCGCCGAAGGCGCCTGCGTGGTCATCGCCGACCTCGACGCCGACAAGGCCGCCGCCGCGGCCGCCGAGATCGGCACCGCCGACACCGCGGTCGGCGTGGCCTGCAACGTCACCGACGAGGCCGCGGTGGCCGCCGCCGTCGCCGAGGCCGCGCTCGCCTTCGGCGGCGTCGACCTCGTCGTCAACAACGCCGGGCTCTCCCTCTCCAAGCCGCTGCTCGACACCACCGCCGCGGACTGGGACCTGCAGCACGACGTCATGGCCAAGGGCTCGTTCCTCGTCTCCCGCGAGACCGCCCGCACCATGATCGCCCAGGGCCTGGGCGGCGACATCGTCTACATCGCCTCCAAGAACTCGATCTTCGCCGGCCCCAACAACATCGCCTACTCCGCGACCAAGGCCGACCAGGCCCACCAGGTGCGCCTGCTCGCCGCCGAGCTCGGCGAGCACGGCATCCGCGTCAACGGCGTCAACCCCGACGGGGTCGTGCGCGGCTCCGGGATCTTCGCCGGCGGCTGGGGCGCCGAACGCGCCGCCGTCTACGGCGTCGACGAAGCCGACCTCGGCCGCTACTACGCCGGCCGCACCCTCCTCAAGCGCGAGGTCCTGCCCGCCTCGGTCGCCGACGCCGTCTACGCGCTCGTCGGCCCCGACCTCGGCCTCACCACCGGCGTCCACATCCCCGTCGACTCCGGCAACCCGCAAGGGTTCCTGCGGTGACCACGCTCGCCGCCGTCGACCTCGGCGCGTCCTCCGGACGCGTCATGGCCGCCCGCGTCGTCGACGGCGACGCGGGGCCCCGGATCGACCTCACCGAGGCCGCCCGGTTCCCCAACCGCGCCGTGCCCGTCCGAGGACGCCTCCACTGGGACGTCCTCGGACTGTGGGCCGGCGTCCTCGACGGCCTGCGCGCCGTCGGCGACGCCGCCGCGATCGGCGTCGACTCCTGGGCCGTGGACTACGGACTCCTCGACGCGGACGGCCGCCTCCTCGGCAACCCCGTCTGCTACCGCGACGCCCGCAACGCCCCCGCCCGCGACCGCCTCCTCGCCGAACTCGACCCCGCGAACCTCTACGCCCGCACCGGCATCCAGCACCAGCCGTTCAACACCGTGTTCCAGCTCGCCGCCGAGGACCCGGCCGCGCTCGACCGCGCCGACCGGCTCCTGCTCATCCCCGACCTCATCGCCTACTGGCTCTCGGGCGCCACCGCGTGCGAGGCCACCAACGCCTCCACCACCGGCCTCGTCGACCAGGGCACCGGCACCTGGCGCCACGAGCTGTGCACCGCCGCGGGCTTCCGCGCCGACCTCCTCGGCGCGATCACCCCCACCGGCACCGTCCTCGGCCCGATCCTCCCCGAGATCGCCGCGGCCACTGGCCTGGCCGCCACCACCCAGGTGATCGCCACCGCCGGCCACGACACCGCCGCCGCCGTCGCGGCCGTCCCCTACGAAGGCGACCGCGCCGCCTACATCTCCTGCGGCACCTGGTCCCTCGTCGGCACCGAACGCGCCACCCCGATCACCACCCCCGAGGCCCTCGCCGCCGGGTTCACCAACGAACGCGGCGCCGACGGCGCCATCCGGTTCCTGCGCAACGTCGCCGGACTCTGGCTCCTCAGCGAATCGGTCGACACCTGGCGCCGCGAGGGCCGCGACGTCGTCCTCGCCGACCTCCTCGCGGACGCGGCCGAGCAGGAGCGCCTGCGCTCGGTCGTCGACCCCGACGACCCCCGCTTCGCCGACCCCGGCGACATGCCCGCCCGCATCCGCGCCTACTGCGCCGAGACCGGCCAGCCCGTCCCCGAGACCCCCGCCGAGGTCGCCGCCTGCGTGCTCGACTCGCTCGCGCTGGCCCACCGCCGCGCGATCGACGCACTCGAAGCCCTCACCGGCGAGCGGATTGATACCGTTCACATCGTCGGCGGGGGCTCCAACAACGACCTCCTGTGCCGCCTCACCGCCGACGCCACCGGACGGACCGTCCTCGCCGGACCCGACGAGGCCACCGCCCTCGGCAACGCCCTCGTCCAGGCCCAGGCCCTCGGCCTCGTCGCGCCCGGGCCCGCGGCCCGCCGCGCCGCCGCCCGCGCCTCCGCGCAGCCCCGGCGCCACGAACCCCAAGGGCCCCAGGGCCCCTGGCTGCAAGCAACCCAACGCCTGTTGGGGCGAACCCCGTAGTTCCCGCAAGGCCCGCCCCGGCGGGACCCCTCATACAAGAAGGAGCAGTCAACGATGATCAGCCACCCTTACCGCCTCCGGCGCCGATCCCTCCTCACGGGCGCCTCCGCGGCCGCCGTGCTCGCGGCCGCCGCGGCGTGCGGCGACGACGGGCCGGCCGGCACCGCCGACGACCCGATCGAGATCAGCTTCGAATGGTGGGGCGACGAGACCCGCGCCGACCTCACCAACCAGGTGATCGCCCTGTTCGAGTCCAAGAACGAGGGCATCAAGATCAAGGCGAACTTCGCCGACTTCCCGACCTACTGGGAGGGCCTCAGCGGCCGCATGGCCTCGCGCGACCTTCCGGACGTGTTCCAGATGGACTACTCGCGCCTGCGCCAGTTCGGCGGCTCCGGGATGCTCCTGCCGCTCGAAGGCGTCGTCGACACCTCCGACTTCCGCGAGGGCTTCCTGGAGACCGCCAAGCTCGACGGCCAGCTCGTCGCCGTCCCCGCCGCCGGCAACACCCTCGGCCTGATCTACCGCGCCGACTGGTTCGAGGCGCACGGCGTCGCCGCCCCGGCCCCCGGCTACAGCTGGGACCAGTACGGCGCCGACATCGCCACCCTCACCCCCGCCCTCGGCGAAGGCAAGTGGGGCGGCGGCGACTGGGCCGGCCAGTACCACTTCATGGAGCTGTGGCTGCGCCAGCAGGGCGGCTCGTTCTACACCGAGGACGGCACCGCCCTCAACTTCACCAAGGAGCAGCTCGTCGAGTGGTGGGCCACCACCGCCGAGCTGTACGCCGCCGGGAACGTCCCGCCGGTCGAGACCACCATCGAGTGGACCGAAGGCGGCCTCGTGCAGGACGTCCTCGCCTCCGAGATCGGCTGGGACAACTTCATGCCCGGCTTCTCGCCCACCGTCGAGGCCAACGGCGGCACCCTCGCCCTCGCCGCGCCCCCGTCGCTGGACCCGGCCAACCTCGGCCTCTACCTCAAGCCCTCGATGCAGCTGGTCATCTCGGCCGCCACCGAGCAGGCCGAGGCCGCCGCCAAGTTCATCGACTTCTTCCTCGGCGACCCCGAGGCGATCGCGATCCTCGGCACCAACCGCGGCATCCCGGCCACCAACGTCGGCCTCGAGAACGTCGAGCTCGACCAGTACGCCCAGGCCGTCCTCGACTACGAGGCCGGCGTCTCCCAGTACCTCACCACCCCGCCGCCCGCCCCGCCCGCGGCCACCGGCGCGATCGAGGTCAAGTTCGGCGAGATCTACCAGCAGGTCCAGTACGCGGAGATGACCGGCGCCGAAGCCGCCGACCTCTTCTTCACCGAGGCCGAGACCCTCCTCGCCTCCGAGCAGTAACGACCAGAGGGTCGCGGAGCGCCGCAGCGCTCCGCGACCCGAAGCCCACGCCGATAAGGAACCTCACCGTGACAGCCCCATCCACCGCGGCCCCGCCCGCGGCGCACGAGGCCGGAGCACTCGCCGCGAAGGCCAAGCAGAAGAAGGACGGCAAGCGCCGCCCCGCGATCTCGCGCCGCGGCGAGCTGCTCACCGGCTACACCTTCATGACCCCCTGGATCATCGGCTCGCTGGTGTTCACCGTGGGGCCCATGCTGTGGTCGCTGTACCTCTCGTTCACCGACTACCACCTGATCCTCGGCGGCGACCTCATCGGCTTCGACAACTACACGGCCATGTTCGCGGACCCCATGTTCGCCCGCGCCGTGAAGGTCACCCTCCTCTACGTCGTCCTCGCCGTCCCGCTCAAGCTCGCCGCCTCGCTCGCCGTCGCCATGCTCCTCACCCAGCGGCGCCGCGGCATCGGCTTCTACCGGGCCGCGTTCTACATGCCCTCGCTCATCGCCATGAGCGTCGGCATGGCCCTGGTCTGGAAGGCGCTCTTCGCCGCCGACGGCCCCCAGGACCAGTTCATGAGCCTGTTCGGCTGGGAGGGCGGCGGGTTCATCGGCAACCCCGACGTCTCCATCCTCATGCTCGTCCTGCTCAGCGTGTGGACCTTCGGCGCGCCCATGGTCATCTTCATGGCCGGCCTCCTCCAGGTCCCCGGCGAGCTCTACGAGGCCGCCGAGGTCGACGGCGCCGGCAAGTGGCACCGGTTCGTGCACATCACGATCCCCATGCTCTCCCCGGTCATCTTCTTCAACGTCCTCATGGAGACCGTCCACGCCTTCCAGATGTTCGGCCCCGCCTTCATCATCGGCGGCACCGCCGGCGGACCGGCCTGGTCCACCCTCTTCTACACCGTGCGCATCTACGCGCTCGCCTTCGTCGACCTGCGCATGGGCTACGCCTCCGCGTGGGCGTGGATGCTCGTGCTCGCCGTCGGCGTCGTCACCCTCATCATGTTCCGCGCCGCCAAGAACCTCGTCTACTACGCGGGGGAGGACAACAAATGACCGCCACTGCCCAAGCCCCGTCGCGTGTCGTCGGCCGCCGCAAGCGCACCCCCGCCGAACGCGGCAGGTCCCTGATCTGGCACCTGTGCCTCCTGGCGTCCCTCGTCGTCGTCCTCTACCCGGCGTTCTGGGTCCTCACCGCCTCCGTCAAACCCAACGCCGACATCATCACCGACATGTCGCCGATCCCCACCACGGTCACCTGGGAGAACTTCGCGAGCGCCTTCGACGGCCTCGCCGGCGTCCCGCTGTGGCGGTTCTTCTGGAACTCGTTCGTCATCGCCGCCCTCTCGGTGGTCGGCATCGTCGTCTCCTGCTCCATCACCGCCTACGCCCTCGGCCGCCTGGAGTTCCCCGGCCGCAAGGCCATGTTCGCCGTCGTCATCGCGACGCTCCTGCTCCCCGGCCAGGTCATGCTCATCCCGCAGTACCTGATCTTCTCCGAGCTCGACGTCGTCAACACGATCTTCCCGCTCGTCATCGGCAAGTTCCTGGCCCTGGACGCGTTCTTCGTGTTCATGTACGTCCAGTTCCTGCGCGGCATCCCCCGCGAACTCGACCAGGCCGCGACCATCGACGGCGCCGGGCACGTCCGCATCTTCTTCTCGATCATGCTGCCGCTCCTGCGCCCGGCGATCGTGACCTCCTCGATCTTCACGTTCATCGGCTCCTGGAACGACTTCATGGGCCCCCTGATCTACCTCCACGAGATCGAGAAGTTCCCCCTGCCGCGGCTCCTGCAGTCCTACAACAACACCGAGGCCGTCTCCAACTACGGCGGCATGATGGCCATGACCCTCCTGTCGCTCATCCCCGTGGTGCTGTTCTTCCTGGTCTTCCAGAAGTTCCTCATCAAGGGCATCGCCGCGTCCGGGATCAAGGGCTAGTGGCGATGACGGCCCGGCCGCGGCGGCAGGCGTTCGGCGACGGCTTCGCGCTCTTCGCCGAGTGCCTGCTCACCGGCGTCTGGTTCGCGCTGGCCGCACTGCCGGTCGTGACGGTCCCGGCCGCGTTCGCGGCCGCGGCCCGCCACCTGCGCGCCTACACCGAAGGCGACCCGGCCTCCTGGGGCGCCTTCTGGGCCGACTTCCGCGCGGCCTGGCGCACCGGCTGGCGGGTCGGCCTGGCGATGCTCGGCGCCGCACTCCTCCTGGCGCTCAACCTCGCGGTGCTCGCGCAGGAGGGCGTGCCCGGCCGCCCCGGGTTCGCCCTGGCGACGTTCGCCGTCGCGTCCCTCGCGCTCACCGTGCTCCTGCGCGCCGCCGCAGACTGGACGCCCGGCGCGCGCTGGCGCGAGCTGTTCGCGGCGGCCCTGGACCACACCAGGACCGACCCCGCGGGCACCGGCATCCTCCTGGGGGGACTGGCGGCCTTCGCGGCCGCCGCGTGGGCCCTGTGGCTCCTGGCGGTGCCGATGGCGGGGTGCCTCGCGGGGGCGGCGGTGGCCGTGCGGCGCAGGCGACTGGACCGCGCCGAGGAGGCGGCGGGGGAGTAGTCCTCACGGCCGAGGCGGCGCCGGGCGGCGTCCTGCGCGAGAAGGACCGGTATTCCTTCCAGCGACGGGCGTCGATGCTTGCTAGCGTGAAGGGCGTACCACCCCCAGTGGTCCGGCCGTCACGGCCGGCACCCGTGAACCCGCACGGAGGCAACCCATGTCCCAGACCCCGCCCCAACCCACCGGCAAGTCCCGACCCGGATCGGTCAGCTTCGCCGTGTGGATCCAGATCCTGCTGGCGCTGTTCCTCGCCGCCCAGGCGGTCGTCGGCTACCTCTACGGCGCCGACGCGCAGGCCGCCGCCGAGGCCGAGCTCGAAGCCCAGGGCTACACCCTGTCCGACCTGCCCGACGGGTTCACCTTCGAAGGCGGCGGCGTCAACGCGATCGCCATGATCGGGTTCGCCGTCGTCCTGATCGTCCTCGCGCTGCTCAACGGCGCGGGCAACCGCGTCGGCCGCATCCTCACCTGGATCGTGCAGCCGCTCGTTCTCATCTGCGGCGGCTTCCTCGCCTTCGGTCTGTTCGCGGGCGCGGCGTCCCTGGACGCCGGCCTGGAGGCCTCCGGCACCGAGGGCCTCGACGCGCAGGCGCTCATCGACGCCGCCTACGGCGCCTACCCGTCCTGGACGGCGGTCGTCGACTACGGCGTCATCGCCCTGGGCGTCCTCGGCTCGCTGCTGGTGATCGTGCTGCTGGCCCTGCCCGCCTCCAACGCGTACTTCCGCAAGGAGGAGCCCGAGAAGTTCATCCCCGGCGCGCCCGCCGTCTAGGCGCCGCCCGGCCTCCCACACGTGACCCGGGCCGGTCCCAGCGGACCGGCCCGGGTTGTTTCCTATCACGTTTTATATAAGAGATATATCGACTCCGAGGCGTGCCGCCTCCTCTGAGGACCGGCGCATTCCAAGCTCAGAAAGAGACAACGCCGGGCTTCGCCCGTCAACCACAGAAACAGGGCCTCGGATTTCCCCGCTCCGGGTGTCGGTTGCTACGGCTAGAATCGCGGTACACCCACCGAAGCGAAACGAAACGACCACACACCGCTCGTCCACCGGCGAGCGAGAGGAGACCGACCCAGGGCACCGGACCGCCGCCGCGGCCGGCGCCGCCGAGAGGACCGCCTTGAGCAAGTCAGCAGCAGCGCCGCCCGCCGGTTGGGGGGTGTGGACCTGGCCCAATCTGGTCACCGCCGTGCGCCTGCTCGGCATCCCGCTGTTCTGCTACCTCCTGCTGGCGACGCAGTACTACTGGCAGGCCGCGGTCGTCCTCGCCATAGGCAGCGGCACCGACTGGGTCGATGGGCAGCTCGCCCGCCACCTCAACCAGGTCTCCAAGCTCGGCCGGCTCCTCGACCCCTTCGTGGACCGCCTCTACATCCTCACCGCGCTCCTGGCGCTCACCTACGTCGGCCTGCTGCCGTGGCTGTTCACGCTCGCGGCCCTCGCCCGCGAGGCCGTCATGGTCGCCATGGTCATCGTGCTGCGCTGGCACGGCCACGCCCCGCCCCAGGTGCACTTCCTCGGGAAGGCCTCGACGACGATCGTGTTCTGCACGTTCCCGGTGCTCGTCATCGCCGGGCTCGTGCCGGAGGCCGACTTCTGGGCCAAGCCGCTCGGCTGGGCCCTCGCCTGGTGGGGCCTGGGCCTGTACTGGCTCGCGGCCCTGGTCTACCTGCGCCAGGCCCGCCAGATCCTCAAGGCCGGGCTGCCGCGCACCGAGATCGCCGCCTGAGCGGTGAAGCGGTCCCACCGCTGCTCTGCGAGCGGCGCGCGATCACGCGGCCGCCGACCCGATGCAGCGCCGATTCGGCCGGGCGATACGGTCATGGGCGTCCGACCCGCCTCCCGGCGGGGTCCTCAGAGGGGAGCACCAGGTGATTCCGGAAGAACTGCGCTATACGGCGGAGCACGAGTGGGTCGAGCAGCGCGAGGGGAACGTCCTCCGCATCGGCATCACCGAGTTCGCGCAGAGCGCCCTGGGCGACGTCGTATACGTCCAACTTCCGGAGGCGGGCGCCGAGGTTCGGGCTGGTGACGTGGTCGGCGAAGTCGAGTCGACCAAGAGCGTCTCCGACGTGTACGCTCCGTTGACCGGTAAGATTCTTGCGTGCAATGACGAATTGTCGGAATCCCCGGAATTGGTGAACAGCGACCCCTATGCGGCGGGCTGGATGTTCGACATCGAAGTCGAGGATGCCGGCTCGCTCAGTGCTTTGCTCGACGCCGGAGCGTATGCGAAGCTTACGGAGTGACCAGAGGGTCCAGACTTGCTAGAAGGTGGCAATCCCATGACGCGTTCGAATGACGAGTTCCCTCCGCCGGATGTGACGGCCACGATGAACCTGTCCGCCCTGCAGGAGGGCGGCGAGGTTGACGCGGAGCTCAACTCCGCCCGGTTGGCGGACTCCCTGCCGGCGGGCACCGCGTTGCTGGTGGTCCGCCGCGGGCCGAACGCCGGTGCGCGCTTCCTGCTGAACACCGAGGTGACGACCTCCGGCCGCCACCCTGACTCCGACATCTTCCTCGACGACGTGACGGTCTCGCGGCGCCACGCCGAGTTCCACCGCGACGCGTCGGGATTCACCGTCCGCGACGTCGGCAGCCTGAACGGCACCTACGTCAACCGCGAGCGCGTGGAGACCGCGGGTCTGGGCAACGGCGACGAGGTGCAGATCGGCAAGTTCCGCCTGGTGTTCATCTCCGGCCCCAAGCCGACCGCCTGACCGCGCGTCCCCCGGCGCGCGCCGCGCGCGCGTCATCGGCGCAGTAGGCTGAGAGTCTCAGGACCCGCCCGGGCCAGTCCCTGGCGGGTCCTTCCATTAGTCGGCGATCCGTTGGAGGCGTTACCGGTGCGGATGATGACCGTGGTCGGAGTCCGCGTGGAACTCCCGAGCAACCAGCCGGTGGTGCTCCTCAAAGAGGTCGACGGGAATCGGTACCTGCCGATCTGGATCGGGACGGTCGAGGCGGCGGCGATCGCGTACCAGCAGCAGGAGGTCCAGTTGTCGCGTCCGCTGACGCACGACCTGATCCGGGACGTGCTGGACGCGCTGGACGTGGCGCTGACGGCGGTGGAGATCACGGAGCTGCGGGACACGATCTACTTCGCGGAGCTGGTGCTGGACGGGCGGACGCGGGTGTCGTCGCGGTCGTCGGACGCGATCGCGATCGCGCTGCGGACGGAGGCGCCGATCTGGTGCGCCGACGAGGTGCTGGACGAGGCCGGGGTGGTCCTGCCGGACACGCAGGAGGACGAGGTGGAGAAGTTCCGGGAGTTCCTCGAGGAGGTCACGCCCGAGGACTTCGAGGAGAACCGCTGAGGGTCCGCTCCGGTTCGAGGTTTTCTCTGGTTCGGCCCATGGTGGAGGGTGGCGGCGTTTAGGCTCACCCTCGTAAGCACCGGTTGACCTCGGAGGATGTGCGATGGACGCCCACAGTGAACCCTCGTCGGGACGGCCGGCGGTGCCGTTGAGTCAGATTCGCGGGTGGCGCGGGACGGCGGCGTGCAGGGTCGTGGGCATCACGTACCGGCAGTTGGACTACTGGGCGCGCACGGGGCTGGTGGAGCCGAGCATCCGGGCGGCGTCGGGGTCGGGGTCGAACCGGCTGTACTCGTTCCGGGACATCATCGTCCTGAAGGTCATCAAGCGGCTGCTCGATGCGGGGGTGTCGCTGCAGAACATCCGGAAGGCCGTGGAGGCGCTGCGGTCGCGCGGGGTGAAGGACCTGGCCGAGATCACGCTGATGTCGGACGGGTCGACGGTGTACGAGTGCCGGTCGGCGGGCGAGGTGATCGATCTGCTTCGGGGCGGGCAGGGCGTGTTCGGGATCGCGGTGCGGTCGACGGTCACCGAGGTGATGGGGCGGTTGTCGACGCTGCCGGGGGAGGCGCCGGTGAAGGCGCCGACGCAGCTGCACGGGCCGGGGCGGGTGGAGGAGCGCCACACCTCGGGTGTGCCCGGTCGCCGGCGCGGGGTGTCCTGACCTACGATGGCGGCAGAGCCGGAAAACCGGGCGGGAGAGATCGTGGGCCTCATGCGCTACACGGCACCGAAGGGGCAAGTCCCTCGCTTCAAACTCTCAGGTACCAGGACCGTTCGGGTTAGGCCGCTCTGAAGCCGCACCTGTGGTGACAGACGAGGGGATGCCAGTGTCGTCCCATGTCACCGGAGGTACCGTGACCGACCGTTCTTCCTTCGCCGCCCGCCACATCGGCACCGATCCCGCGGATCAGGACGCCATGCTCAAGGCGGTCGGGTATCCGAGCCTGGACGCGCTGATGGACGCGTGCATGCCCGAGTTGATCCGCTCCCGGGACGGTCTGGCGCTGCCGGCGGCCGTGTCGGAGACCGAGGCGCAGGCCGAGCTCGCGGGCCTGGCGGGGCGCAACCGGGCGATGCGGTCGATGATCGGCCTGGGCTACTTCGGGACGCACACGCCGGCGGTGATCCGGCGGAACGTGCTGGAGAACCCGTCGTGGTACACGGCGTACACGCCGTACCAGGCGGAGATCTCGCAGGGGCGCCTGGAGGCGCTGCTGAACTTCCAGACGATGGTGGCGGACCTGACGGGTCTGCCGGTGGCGGGCGCGAGCCTGCTGGACGAGGCGACGGCGGCGGCCGAGGCGATGCTGCTGGCGCGGCGCGCGGCGAAGCGCGGGGTCGGCGACGTGTTCGCCGTGGACGTGCGGGTGCTGCCGCAGACGCTGGCGGTGCTGCGCACACGTGCGGAGCCGGTCGGGATCGACCTGGTGGTCGCCGACCTGTCCGAGGAGGTCCCGGAGGGCGTGTTCGGGGTGCTGCTCCAGTATCCGGGGGCCGGGGGCGAGGTGCGCGACTGGCGCGCGGTCGTGGAGGCGGTCCATGCGCGGCACGCGCTCGTGACGGTCGCGGCGGACCTGCTGGCGTTGACGCTGCTGGTCGCGCCGGGCGAGTTCGGGGCGGACATCGCGGTGGGGTCGACGCAGCGGTTGGGCATGCCGATGGGCTTCGGCGGTCCGCACGCGGGCTACATGTCGGTGGGCGAGTCGCTGCAGCGGCAGCTGCCGGGGCGCCTGGTCGGGGTGTCGCGCGATTCGGGCGACCAGCCGGCGCTGCGTCTGGCGCTGCAGGCGCGTGAGCAGCACATCCGGCGTGAGAAGGCGACGAGCAACATCTGCACGGCGCAGGTGCTGCCGGCGGTGATCGCGTCGTCGTTCGCGGTGTGGCACGGTCCGCAGGGGCTGCGGCAGATCGCCGAGCACGCGGCGGGCCAGGCGGCCCGGGTGGCGGCGTCGCTGGCGGCCGGGGGTGTGGCGGTCGCGTCGGACGGGTGGTTCGACACCGTGACCGCGTCGGTGCCGGGCCGGGCGGGCGAGGTCGTCGCGGCGGCGGCCGAGGCGGGGGTGAACCTGCGGTTCGTCGACGCGGACACGGTCGCGGCGGCCTGCGACGAGACGACGACGGCCGCGGACCTGGAGGCGGTGTGCGCGGCGTTCGGGGTCGCGCTGGGCGGTCCGGTGGCCTTGGACGTCCCGGTGGCGCTGCGGCGCGAGTCGGCGTACCTGACGCACCCGGTGTTCACGGCGCACCACTCCGAGACGGCGATGATGCGGTACCTCAAGCGCCTGGCTGACATGGACTACGGGCTCGACCGGGGCATGATCCCGCTGGGGTCGTGCACGATGAAGCTGAACGCGGCCGCGGAGATGGAGCCGATCTCCTGGCCCGAGTTCGCCGACGTGCACCCGCTGGCGCCCGCGGACCAGACCGAGGGCTGGCGGGCGCTCATCGACCAGCTGGAGGGCTGGCTGGCGGACGTGTGCGGGTACGCGGCGGTGTCGGTGCAGCCGAACGCGGGCTCGCAGGGCGAGCTCGCGGGGCTGCTGGCGATCCGGGCGTGGCAGCACGCCCGCGGGGAGGCCGGGCGCGACGTGTGCCTGATCCCGGCGTCGGCGCACGGCACGAACGCGGCGTCGGCGGTGCTCGCGGGCATGCGCGTGGTCGTGGTCGCGTGCGACGAGGCCGGGAACGTGGACCTGCCCGACCTGGACGCGAAGATCGCGGCGCACGCCGACCGCCTGGCGGCGCTGATGGTCACGTACCCGTCGACCCACGGGGTGTACGAGTCGACCATCGTCGAGGTGTGCGCGCGCGTCCACGACGCGGGCGGGCAGGTGTACGTCGACGGCGCGAACCTGAACGCGCTGCTGGGGTGGGCGAAGCCGGGCCGGTTCGGCGCCGACGTGTCGCATCTGAACCTGCACAAGACGTTCTGCATCCCGCACGGCGGCGGCGGACCAGGCGTGGGCCCGGTCGCGGTGGCCGAGCACCTGGTCCCGTTCCTGCCCTCCGACCCGTCGGACCCGTCCGGTGCGGTCGGGCCGGTGTCGCAGGCGCGGTGGGGGTCGGCGGGCATCCTCCAGATCCCGTGGATGTACCTGCGGATGATGGGCTCCGCCGGCGTGACCGCCGCGACCGCGAGCGCGGTGCTGGCGGCGAACTACGTGGCGGTGCGGCTGCGCGAGCACTTCCCGGTGCTCTACACGGGCGAGCACGGGCTGGTGGCGCACGAGTGCATCCTCGACCTGCGGGAGTTGACGAAGGACTCGGGGGTGACGGTGGAGGACGTGGCGAAGCGGCTGATCGACTACGGGTTCCATGCGCCGACGATGTCGTTCCCGGTGGCGGGGACGCTCATGGTGGAGCCGACGGAGTCGGAGGACCTGGCGGAGCTGGACCGGTTCGTGGCGGCGATGGTCGCGATCCGGGGCGAGATCGACGCGGTCGCGTCCGGTGCGGTCGCGGTGGAGGCGTCGGCGCTGCGTGCGGCTCCGCATACTGCGGCGGTGGTGACCGCCGACGGGTGGGACCGTGCGTATTCGCGGTCGGAGGCGGCGTGGCCGGCGGGGGTCGGTGCCGCGAAGTACTGGCCGCCGGTGGGTCGGATCGACAATGCGTGGGGGGACCGCAACCTGGCGTGCACGTGTCCGCCGATCGAGGCGTTCGGGGAGTAGTGGTTCGGGAGGTCCGCTCACCACTGTGAGCGGGCCTCCGACATGCGGGCTCTAGACTGGCTGCCGACGATCCCCCCAGGAGTGACGCGCATGGTTTTCGGTATTGAGCACAAGGTGAAGTCGCACCGTCTCGGTCGGCGGCGCAAGAAGGGCGGCCAGAAGATGCTGGTCGCGCCGTGGATCGTGATCACGCTGGTGTGCGTGCTGGTGGCGTCTGGTTTGACCTGGGGTTTCGTGGCGCTGCTGCGGTCGGGGTGCTCGGGTGACATGTGGCGGGTGACGGTGGCGGCGGCGCCGAGCGTGTACGGGTCGCTGGAGGATGCGGCGCAGGCGTGGGAGCGGGAGCAGCCTGAGCTCGACGGGCAGTGCATCGGTGTGGAGGTGACGGAGGTGTCGGCGGCGGACGCGTCGCGGGGGATCACCGGGAACTGGGACACGATGTCGTTCGGGAACCGGCCGATCGCGTGGGCGCCGGATGCGCAGGCGTGGGGGTCGTGGCTGGCGTCGGGTGAGGCGACGGCCGGGTATGTGACGTCGGAGCCGGTGGTCCTGGGTGAGGCGGGGTCGGTGCTGGCGGTGGCGGAGTCGACTGCGACGGAGCTGGGCTGGCTGGGGGGTGAGCCGCCGACGTGGCAGGCGGTGGTGGACGCGGCGGCGGCGGGGACGATCAACCTCGCGGCCGCGAATCCCCGGTCGTCGACGGAGGGGCTGGTCGCGTTGCTGAACGCGTCGTCCGATGGTGCGGGGGGCTTCTCGCAGCCGGCGGCGGACGCGTATGCGGCGGCGATCGAGGCGGGTTCGTCGGCGGCGGACGCGTCGGCGTTGAAGGACGCGTATCTGGAGGCGGGTGATCCGTCGCAGGTGATGACGATGCTGGACTACCAGGTGGAGGACTTCAACTCGACGGTGGCGCCGGAGGTGCCGCTGGTGCCGGTCACGCCGAGCGGTACGTCGGTGTCGGCGGTTGCGTCCTATCTGGTGCTGGGCGGGGCGGCGTGGGTGTCGGAGTCGGATGCGGAGATCGCGGAGCGGTTCGGGGCGTTCGTGGCGTCGCAGGTCGATTCGGGTGCGTTCTCGGATCCCGAGCTCGCTGCGGTGGACGACGGCGCGGCCGCGCTGGCGCAGACGACGCCGGATGCGG
Organism: Glycomyces endophyticus; assembly: GCF_039531525.1. NCBI lineage: Bacteria > Bacillati > Actinomycetota > Actinomycetes > Glycomycetales > Glycomycetaceae > Glycomyces > Glycomyces endophyticus. The sequence goes on along the minus strand of NZ_BAAAQF010000029.1, from coordinate 22,345 downwards.
TCGGGTCGGCGGTGCGGGCCTGGCAGTCGGGGGCGCAGGACTTGAACGTGCTGTTCCTGCTGGACTGGTCGTCGGCGACGATGGAGGAGACCGTCGAGTACGGCGGGGACACCGTGGAGGCCGGGATCGCGGCGGTGCGGATGGCGATCGACATGGTCGGTGAGATGGAGCCGACGTGGCGGGCGGGCTTGTGGGAGTACGGGGTCGGTGCGGGGGGCGAGTCGAACTGGCGGTCGGTGGTGGCCTCGGCGGAGATGTCGCAGGAGGGGAAGTCGGCGCTGACCGACGAGTTGTACGCCCTGTCGGAGAACGCGGTCTATGAGGGCGGTGCGCCGCTGTACGACTCGCTGGTGGCGGCGTACGGGGATCTGAACGAGCACCTCGTCGAGGGGGCCGCGAACGTGGTGGTCGTCTTGACCAATTCGGGGATGGACACCGAGAGCCTGCCGACGGTCGAGGAGACCGCGCAGACCCTGGAGGGGATGGCGGGGGCGGCCACGGTGTACACGGTCGGGTTCGGTGAGGCGGATGCGGAGAACCTGACGTCGCTGGCGACGGCGGCGGGCGGGTCGTACCTGCCGGCGCCGTCGGAGGGCGGGATCCTGGGGACGATCGCCCCGGCGTGAGGTGGCCCACTCGGTTCGGGAGGGCGGCTCGGGTTGGGCGACACTGGAGCCATGTCGATCTTGGGGGCGGTGGCCCCGGCGCCGCCGGGGCTCGATGCGGGCTGCCGCGGGCGCCTGGTGGAGGTCGACCGGCTCGAGTGGCGGGTCGGCGACGGCGGTGATCCGGCCGCGCTGGCGGCCGCGTTCTGCGAGCGGTACGGGGCCGTCCACGACGATGCCGACGGCGCGGTGTGCGGGGTGGCGGTGCTGGTCTCCGCTGCGGCGGGGGCGGTGATGATCGGCGGTGCCACGGGTGCGCCGAGTCCGGTGCCGGCGGTCCCGGACCTGGTGCTGGTGGCGTATGTGCACGGCCCGGTCCGCGCCGAGGCGCCGGCGGGCCCGTTCGCGGTCGGCGAGTGGCGGGCGTCGTGGTCGGGCGCCGACCATGCGAAGGCGGTCGTTGCGGTGCAGGAGGGCATCGGGCGCGGTCAGGTGTACGTGGCGAACGTGGTGGGCCACCGGTCGGCGTCGTGGTCGGGGGATCCGGCGGGGATCGCGGCGGCGGTCGCGGGCATCGAGGGCGCGGTGTGGGGCGGGGTGCTGTCGGGCGAGGGCTGGCTGGTGGCGTCGGGGTCGCCGGAGGCGTTCGTGACGGTGTCCGATGGGCGGGCGGCGTCGTTTCCGATCAAGGGAACGGCGCCGGCGTCGGCGGAGGGCCGGGCGGCGCTGCTGGGCTCGGTGAAGGAGCGGGCCGAGCACGTGATGATCGTGGATCTGGCGCGCAACGACCTGGCGCGGGTGGCGGTTCCCGGTTCGGTGGCGGTGGAGCGGTTGTTCGCGCTGGCGAAATGGGACCGCCTGTGGCAGGCGGAATCCACTGTGGTGTGCGATATCGAGGCGGGGACGGGTCTGGCGGACCTGTTGCGGGCGCTGTGCCCGCCCGGTTCGGTGACGGGCACGCCGAAACTGGCGATGCTCGACCTGGTGTCGGGGCTGGAGCCGGTCGGGCGGGGCCCGGCGATGGGCGCGTTCGGGTTCGTGCGGGGCGGTTCGGCGGCCCTGGGGGTCACGATCCGCACGGTCGCGCTGGAGGAGTCGCGGTCGCGGGCGCACCTGTGGGCGGGCGGGGGCGTGACATGGCGGTCGGACCCCGACGCGGAGGTCGCCGAGGCGGAGGCGAAGGCCCGCGCGGTCACCGCGCGCCTGGCGTTAAGCCGCGGCTGGCCTTCCAGATCGCTATGGTCTGCTCCTTGGCGCGTTCGCGGAGCGCGTCGGGCCATTCGGCCCGGTAGAGGCGCAGCCGCGGGGTCGGGGAGTCGAGTTCGACCACGCACCCCAGCGCCATGGGGGGATCGGGATGAAGCCGTTGGAGCCAGACCGTGCCGACGCTCGCGTCGTCGCCACTGACCTGGATGGTCCGATGTTCCAATTGGAACTGTCCTAGGATTTTCGGCTCGTTCATGCCCGAGTCCTCACCGTTCTTGTCCCACCGATAAGGGCGGCGCGGCGGTTCGTGTCAGCGTGTCGCCTGCGTGCCCGCATCAATCTTTCCCACCTGGGCGCAGTCGTGTCAATACCCGGCGCGACACCTGGGCGGGTGAACCGGACGAATCGGGTCCACAGTTGAGCGCGCGCGATCGGCTCGCGGTGCGCGTGCGCGTGTGCCAAGCTGGTGCGCATGAGCGACGACGAGGACTTCCGCAGCATCGCCGAGGCGGCCTTCGACCTGGCGCGGGCCGGGGAGACGGGGCGGCTGCTGGCGTTCGTCGCGGCCGGGCTGCCGGTGGACCTGGTGAACGGTTCGGGGGACTCGCTGCTGATGCTGGCGGCGTACCACGGGCATGCGGGGACGGTGCGGGCGCTGGTGGAGGCGGGTGCGGCGGTGGACCGGTGCAACGACCGGCAGCAGTCGCCGCTGGCGGGGGCGGTGTTCAAGAACTTCGAGGACGTGGTCGCGGCGCTGCTGGAGGCGGGGGCCGATCCGGATGCGGGGACGCCGTCGGCGCGGCAGATCGCGGCGATGTTCGACCGGGACACGTTCACGCGGGCCTGACCGGGGCCCTCAGACCGTGCGCATCCCCTCGGGGAGGCGCCCCCAGGCGTGCAGGTCGGTGAGGTGCTCTTCGAGGCTGGAGGCGAACGCCTGCGCGGCCTTGGTCAGCGGCGCCTCGCGGCGGGACGCCAGCGCGATGGTGCGGGAGGCGCCGGGCGGGGCGAGTGGTGTGGCGCGGAGTCCGGGGCGTCCGGCGGCGATCATGGCGGGGAGGAGGGCGATGCCGAGTCCTGCTTCGACGAGGGAGGCGACGGCGTCGGTGGCGCCGCCGTCGACGCCGGTGCGGGGGGTGAATCCGGCGGTCTCGCAGGTGGTGATGGTGAGGTCGCGGAGGTCGTAGCCGTGGGCGGGGAGGACGAAGGCCTGTTCGCGGAGTTGGGGGAGGCCGATGTAGGCCTGGCGGGTGAGGGGTGGGAGGTGGGCGGCGGAGGTGACGACGAGGGCTTCGGCGAGGAGTGGTTGGACGGTGAGGTTGGGGTGGTGGCCGGTGTCGCCGGCGGTGAAGGCGAAGTCGAGGTCGCCGGCGGCGAGGTGTTCGGCGAGGGGGCCGGAGCCGTCTTCGGTGAGGGTGACGGTGACGTGGGGGTGGGTGTTGCGGTTGCGGGTGAGGAGGGGGGCGCCGAGCCAGGAGCAGAGGGAGGGGGTGGCGCCGAGGCGGAGGTGGCCGGCGCGGACGGCGAGGACGTCGTCGATGTCGGCGTGGGCGGCGGCGTGGGCGGCGGTGATGGTGCGGGCGTGGGGGAGGAGGGTGTGTCCGGCGTCGGTGAGTTCGATGCGGCTGCGGTTGCGGGTGAGGAGGGGGGCGCCGAGTTCGGTTTCGAGGGCTTGGATCTGTTTGCTCAATGACGGTTGTGTCACACCGAGTTCTTCGGCCGCTTGAGTGAAATGTCTGGTTTGTGCGACGGTGAGGAACGCTTGGAGCTGCTGCGGGCGCATGTTCATAACGTATCGGCATGGTTCGGGGTTCGGCCATGAATTGGACCGGTGAGCCCGGTCGCGTCTAGCATCCGGTCGTGTCTACGGAACTGCAATCGCGCTCAGCCGCCAAGCCCGCGGGGGGCCGCAGCGCCCCTCTGGCGCCGTGGCGTTCGAACATCGGCTTGAAGATCGCCATGGCCGTCTCGGGCGTCCTGATGGTGCTGTTCATCGTCGCCCACATGGCGGGGAACCTGCACATCTTCGAGGGCCGCGAGGAGATGAACGCCTACGCGGCGGGGCTGCGCTCGTTCGGCGAGCCGCTGCTGCCGCACGAGAGCCTGCTGTGGGTGCTGCGGATCGGCCTCGTCGCCTCGATCGTCGTCCACATCTGGACGGCCCTGGTGCTCACCGCCCGCGCGCACCGGGCCCGCCCGGTGAAGTACGCGCATCGGCACAAGTCCCGGGGCGAGTCCCCGAACGCGTTCTACGTGATGCGGTGGGGCGGGATCGTCATCGTCCTGTTCGTGGTCTGGCACCTGCTGGACCTGACCTGGCGGACGGTCAACCCGGTCAAGGACATCCACGACGCGTACGGGGCCGTGGTGGCGACGTTCGACCCGTCGCGGTGGCCGGTCACCGTGTTCTACCTCCTGGCGCTGGTCGCCCTCGGGTTCCACCTGCGGCACGGGATCTGGTCGGCGGTCCAGACGATCGCGGGGCCGGACACGAAGTGGCGCAAGCGCACGCAGGCGATCGCGCTGGCGGTCGCGGTGGTCATCGTCGTGGGGTTCGCGGTCGTGCCCCTGTCGGTCACGTTCGGTTTGGTGGAGTGATATGAGCATCGACTACTTCCGCGAGGGTGAGCCCGTCGCGGACGCGAAGGCCCCGGCGGGGCCGATCAACGAGCGGTGGGAGAAGCGGCGCTTCTCGGGGCGCCTGGTGAACCCGGCGAACCGGCGGAAGCTGCGCGTCATCGTGGTGGGCACCGGCCTGGCCGGTGCGAGCGCGGCGGCGACGCTGGGCGAGCTGGGGTACCGGGTCGCGAACTACTGCTTCCAGGACTCGGCGCGGCGGGCGCACTCGATCGCCGCGCAGGGCGGGATCAACGCGGCCAAGAACTACCGCAACGACGGCGACAGCGTGCACCGGCTGTTCTACGACACCGTCAAGGGCGGGGACTTCCGGTCGCGGGAGTCGAACGTGCACCGCCTGGCGGAGGTGTCGACGGAGATCATCGACCAGTGCGTGGCCCAGGGCGTGCCGTTCGCGCGCGAGTACGGCGGCCTGCTGGACAACCGGTCGTTCGGCGGGGCGCAGGTGTCGCGGACGTTCTACGCGCGCGGCCAGACCGGTCAGCAGCTGCTGCTGGGCGCGTACCAGGCGCTGCAGCGCCAGGTCGCGGCCGGGACGGTGGACCTGCACACGCGGCACGAGATGCTCGAGCTGGTCATCGTGGACGGGAAGGCGCGCGGGATCATCGTGCGCGACCTGGTCACCGGTGAGATCTCGACCGAGCTGGCCGACGCGGTCGTGCTGGCGACGGGCGGGTACGGGAACGTGTACTTCCTGTCGACGAACGCGATGGGCTGCAACGTGACGGCCGGGTGGCGGGCGCACCGCAAGGGCGCGTACTTCGCGAACCCGTGCTACACGCAGATCCACCCGACGTGCATCCCGCAGTCGGGCGAGCACCAGTCGAAGCTGACGCTGATGTCGGAGTCGCTGCGCAACGACGGGCGCGTGTGGGTGCCGAAGGCGAAGGGCGACGACCGCCACCCGGCGGACATCCCCGAGGCCGAGCGGGACTACTACCTGGAGCGGCGCTATCCGGCGTTCGGGAACCTGGTGCCGCGCGACATCGCGTCGCGGGCCGCGAAGATCGTGTGCGACGAGGGGCACGGCGTGGGCCCGGGGGGCCTGGGCGTGTACCTGGACTTCGCGGACGCGATCGCGCGCCTGGGCAAGCCGGCGGTGGAGGCGAAGTACGGGAACCTGTTCGACATGTACGAGCGGATCACCGGCGAGAACCCGTACGAGCGGCCGATGCGCATCTACCCGGCGGTGCACTACACGATGGGCGGCCTGTGGGTCGACTACGACCTGTCGTCGAACATCCCGGGCCTGTTCGTGTCGGGCGAGGCGAACTTCTCCGACCACGGCGCGAACCGACTGGGCGCGTCGGCGCTCATGCAGGGCCTGTCGGACGGGTACTTCGTGCTGCCGAACACGATCTCGGACTACCTGGCGGACGGCCCGTTCGAGGCGCTGGACGAGTCGCACGAGGCCGTGCGCGCCGCGCGCCAGGCCGTCGACGACCGGATCGCGTTCTTCCTGGGCAACGAGGGCGACCGGACCGTGGACTCCTTCCACCGCGAGCTGGGCAAGATCATGTGGGAGTACTGCGGGATGGAGCGGACCGACGAGGGCCTGCGCAAGGCCATCGGGCTCATCCGCGACCTCAAGGCCGAGTTCTACAAGCGCGTGAAGGTCACGGGGAAGGCCGAGGGCCTGAACCAGGAGCTGGAGAAGGCCGGCCGCGTGGCGGACTTCTTCGAGCTCGGCGAGCTCATGTGCATCGACGCCCTGCACCGCACCGAGTCGTGCGGGGGGCACTTCCGCGCGGAGTCCCAGACCGAGGACGGCGAGGCCAAGCGCGACGACGAGCACTTCTCGTACGTGGCCGCGTGGGAGTACGGCGAGGACGCGCCGGTCCTCCACAAGGAATCGCTCGTGTTCGAGTACGTCAAGCCCACCCAACGGAGCTACAAGTGAAACTCAAGCTGCGAATCTGGCGCCAGAGCGACGCCGCGGCCAAGGGGAAGATGGTCGCCTACGAGCTCGACGACGTGTCCGAGGACGCCTCGTTCCTGGAGATGCTCGACGTGCTCAACGAGCGGCTCATCGGCGAGGGCGACGACCCGGTCGCGTTCGACCACGACTGCCGCGAGGGCATCTGCGGGTCCTGCTCGCTGGTGATCGACGGGCAGCCGCACGGCCCGCAGGGCGCGACGACGACCTGCCAGCTCCACATGCGCAAGTTCAAGGACGGCGACTCGATCGACATCGAGCCGTGGCGCGCCGGGGCGTTCCCGGTCATCAAGGACCTCGTGGTCGACCGGTCGGCGTTCGACCGCATCATCCAGGCCGGCGGGTACATCTCCGCGCCGACCGGGACCGCGCCCGACGCCCACGCCGCCCCCATCCCCAAGCAGGACGCCGACGCGGCGTTCTCCGCCGCCGCGTGCATCGGCTGCGGCGCGTGCGTCGCGGCCTGCCCCAACGGGTCGGGGATGCTGTTCATGGCCGCGAAGGTCGCCCACCTCGGCCTGGTCCCGCAGGGCCAGCCCGAGCGCGCGACCCGCGTCCTGGGCATGGTCGCCGCCCACGACCAGGCCGGCTTCGGCGGGTGCACCAACGCCGGCGAGTGCGCCGCCGCGTGCCCCAAGGAGATCGGCCTCGACGTGATCGGCCGCCTCAACCGCGACTTCCGCAAGGCCGCCACCCGCGCCGCCTAGCGAACCGCGACGAAAAGCGGCCCCCGGCTTGCGCCGGGGGCCGCTCGTCTTTCTCCTGCCCCGCGTGAGCGGGGAGACCCCAGGGGGATTTTCGCCCCACGTGAGTGGGTCAATGCCGCCCCATGTAAACAACGAATCGGAAGCGCCTTGGTCGCGCCACTTGACGGTGACCCGCGTCTCTCTTTCCTTGCGGTTGACGCAGCGTCACCCGATACCGTCGCAACCGCACCGACGGAAGGACGGCGATGGACACCTGGACGACCGCGCACGTGGTCAAGCTGACCGGCGTCACCGCGCGCACCCTGCGCCACTACGACGCCATCGGCCTCCTCGCGCCCGCCGCCCAGGGCACCGGCGGCCAGCGCCGCTACGGCCGGCCCGAACTCCTGCGCCTCCAGCAGATCCTCCTGCTCAAACGCCTCGGCCTGCGCCTGGACGTCATCGCGGAGATCCTCGAAGGCGGCCTGGACGAGACGGCCGCCCTGCGGGCCCACGCCGAGGCGATCGCCGCCGAACGCGACCGGCTCGAGCGCCTCGCCGCCACCGTCGACGACACCATCCGACAACTCGAAGGAGGCCGACCCATGGCACCCGAGACCTGGTTCGAAGGACTCGACGACGACCACCGTGAGGAGGCCCGCCGCCGGTGGGGGCAGGCCGCGGTCGAACGCGCCTGGAGCGTCCTCCAAAACATGACCCCCGACGAGCGGCGCGCGATCCCCGCCGAGTTCGACCGCCTCAACACCGCCCTCGCCGCCCTGCGCGACGACGGCCGGGCCCCCGCCGACCCCGACGTCCAGGCCGTCGTCGGCGAGCACTACCGGCTCATCGCCCGCCACTGGGGCGCCGAGCCCACCGCCGCCGCCTACACCGGCCTCGCGGCGCTCTACACCGACGACCCGCGGTTCCGCGACACGTACGACCGGGTCGCGCCCGGCCTCGCCCACTACCTGCGCGAGGCCATGACCGCCTGGGCCGACACGCGGCTGTGAGGCCGCGCCCCTAGGACTGTCGACGCCATCCGCGGGCTTCCCGGCGCGGGAGGCCGCACAGTGCGCGCCGGCGCGGCCGCTAGGCGGTCCAGGCGAGGTCGATCTTGTCCTCGGGGGCGGCGGGCATGGAGGCGCGCATGCCGGCCGGGCCGGTTACGAGGGCGGTGAAGCCGTCGGGGCCCGGGGTGAAGCGCCGTGCGGCCCCGGCGGGGACGACGAGGGTGTCGCCGGCGGCCAGGTCGGCCGCGGCGTCGTCGGCTTCGACGCGGGCGGTGCCGGCGGTGAGGGTCCACACCTGGTCGGCGTCGATGAGGTGCAGGGGCCCGGCGGTGCCGGGCGCGGCCTCGACGCGCCAGAGCGGGAACGGGGCGCCGCCCTGGGCGGGGGAGGCGAGGGTGGTCATGACCGCCGCGGGGGTGGCGGTGCGGCGGGTGTCGGTACTGCGGACGATGCGCACGGGGACGCCTCCTATGATGGACAACATGGTTGCCCATATAGTAAACCTAGTTGTCGATCATGGTTGACGCGGCCCCCGGATACGAGCTCCCGCTGCGGTTCCTCGCCGCCTTCCGCGCCGCCGTCGACGCCGTCCACGACGACCTCGCCCGCGCCGGCCACCCCCACCTGCGTCCCATGCACGGCTTCGTGTTCCAGGCCATCGGCACCCGCGGCACCACCGCCGTCGAACTCGGCGCCCGCCTCGGCGTCACCAAGCAGGCCGCCGGCAAGACCATCGCCGCCCTCGAGCAGCAGGGCTACGTCGAACGCGCCCCCGACCCCGCCGACGCCCGCCGCAAAGCCGTCCGCCTCACCGCCGCCGGCCTCGACGTCCTCGCCCGCTCCGCCGCCGTCTTCGAACGCGTCCGCGCCGAATGGGCCCACACCATCGGACCCGACCGCCTCACCGCCCTCGAAGCCGACCTCGCCGCCCTCACCCCCGGCGACCTCCTGCCCCTCGACACCCCCACCTGGTTCGGCCCCGGCGCCTAGCCGACCCCGCGCGGCGGACCCACCCGGCCCACCACGTGCACGCGCGCCCCGCCCGCCGCAGGGAACGCCTCGGCGCGGATCCGCGAAGGCGCCCCCACCGACTCGCCCATCGACACCACCACCCGCACCGACCCCGGCCCGTCACCGGCCAGCACCCCCGCCAGCGCCGCCGTCGAGTTCGCGTTCGCCGCGTCCTCGGGCACCCCGATCGAAGGCGCGAACATCCGCGCCGCGAACCACCCCTCCCGCACCGGCGCGTACACGAAGCAGCCCAGCAGGCCCGCCGCGTCGCACGCGGCCGCCAGCGCGCCGAAGTCCGGGACGAGCGCCCCGAGCCGGTCGGCCTCGACCGGGACCAGCAGCCGCTCGCGCGCCCCGCCCGCCGCGTGCACCGCCCCGGCCGGGACGGCCCCCAGGGCCGCGAGCACCGGAGCGGCCTCACCCGCCGCGGGCACCCGGTGGCCGGAGACGCCGGCGTCGAAGAACGCGCCCTCGGCCGTCGTACCGGCCTTGAACGTGCGGCCGGGCGTGCGCAGCAGCCAGTCGTCGCGCCCGTCCCAGTCCTCCAGGACCGCGACCGCCGCGAGCGTCGCGTGCCCGCACGCGGGCAGCTCCCCGGCGGCGGTGAAGAACCGCAGCGACCGCACCGGCGCGGCGCGGTCGACGAACACGGCGTGCGAGACCCCCAGGTCGGCCGGCGCCCGCGCCCGGTCGGCGTCGGTCAGCCCCGCGTCGTCGTCGACGACCGCCGTCGGCGAGCCCGTGCCCGGCTCCCCGCGCCAGCACGCGTCCACGATCACGGCCCTCACCGGTCCGGCCCGTCCGCGAACGCGGCGATGAACCGCTGCGCCGACCGGATCAGCGGCTCGTGCTCCGGGGCCGCGTGCCGCGTGTGCAGGCGCTCGCACAGCCCCGCCAGCGCCGACGCGAGATCGGCCATGAGCGGGCCGCGGTTCCCCTCGCCGGTCAGCGCCATCAGCATCGCCACCCACACGGGCCCGTGGTCGCGGAAGTTCACGTGCAGGTTCCGCTCCCCGTGCCGGTCGGCGGCCGCCAGCAGGTAGTGCACCTCGGTGGCGATCCGCCACGCCAGCGCCGGACTGGTGCGCGCGAGCACCGCGACGGCCGGCTCGGCGGCGTGCAGCGCGACCGCCGCCAAACCCAGGTCCCCGCGCGCCGACACCGTCGGCGCGGCGTCCCGCCCGGCCGGGTCGGGGCACAGGCGCCGGATCAGGGCCGCGTCCGCGAACGCCCCCGTGCCCGCCGCGGCCTGGAGCGCCCCGCGCAGCGTCACCGCGTTCGGTACCGTCACCGGCGCCGCGTCGGGGAAGTACTTGCCCAGCAGGTCCCGCGCGCCCCGCGCATGAGCGCCGCGGCCGGCGGCCGCGTGCAGGGCGGCGGCCAGGCGCAGGCTGTCGCGCAGCAGGTCGTCCTGGCGGCCCGCGGCCAGGAGCATCCGCGCCGCCTGGTCGGCCGCGCCCACCGCCAGGTCCGGGTCGGCCGCGCGCCCGAACACCCGCGCCGCCCGCGCCAGCGCCGCCGCCAGATCGGTGAAGCCCGCGCCCGCGGGATCGGCGGGGTCGAAGTCGTCGAGGCCGCCCACCGCCGCGACCGCCTGCACGGCCGCGGTCAGCAGCCGCCCGGCGCGGACCGCGGCCTCGGGGTAGTCGAGGCGCTGGCGGGCCCGGGCGGGCGCGGGCGCGCCGAGGGGCTCGGCGACGGCGTCGCGTTCGCGTTCGGCCCAGTACGCCCGCGCATGGTCGCCCGCGGCCGCATGGGAGGCGGCGCGGGCGGCGAGCAGCTCGGCGAAGTCCTCGCGGGACGACCGGTCGCCGGGGTGGCCGGCGAGCCGGTCGCGGTACTCGGCCGCCGCAGCGGCGAACGCGGCCTGCGCGGCCGGGTGGTCGCCGGCGGCGGCCAGGCGCGCCGCTTCGCGATGGGTCCGCCGGGCAAAACGCCGATTCGGCATACGGACTCCTCAATGGGGGGTAGCGCACCTGGTCGGGACGGACCGGGCATGCCAGGGCCCTTCATCGTAGACGCATGGCGAACGGGTGCGGATCAGCCGATCAGTCGATGACAACCAAGTCAGGGCCCGGATGGCCCAGGAACCGGTCGTGGGAGATCTCCCAGCCGTACGCGCCGGCGTTCGCGAACACGAGCCGGTCGCCCGGCGCGAGCGCGGCCACCCGCTGCCCGCCGTTGAGGACGTCGCGGGGCGTGCACAACTCCCCGCACACCCGCACCTCCGCATCCTCGAGGACCGGGCCGGTGCGCGGGCCGGGGACGACGGCGAACGGGTGCGCGTACCCCCACGCGGCCGGCAGCCGGAAGTGGTGGGTGCCCCCGCGCACCACCGCGAACGCCTGGCCGGCGACGGACTTGACGTCGACGACCTCGGCGACGTACCAGCCCGCGGCGGCCGCGAGGTACCGGCCGGGCTCGACCACGAGCTCGACCCCCGCGGCCCGGTACGGGGCGGCGGTGTCGCCGAGGGCGGCCGCGAGCGCGTCGAGGTCGATGACGTCCCCGCGCGGGTCCGCGCCCAGGCCGCCGCCGACGTTCACGTACCGCAGGTCGAACCGGCCGGTAGCGGCCGCGGCCGACCACGCCAGCGCGTCGGTCACGTGCGCGGCGTACGCGGCGGCGTCGAGGCAGTTGGAGACGGCGTGGAGGTGGAACCCGGCCACGTCCAGGCCCAGGGCCAGGGCGCGTGCGGCGGCGGCGAGGGCGGCGTCCTCGTCCATGCCGAACGGGGTCGGCGCGCCGGTCATGCGGTGGGTGCCCGGCAGGGCCCGGCCGCGGTTGACGCGCAGCGCCACCGGTCCGGTGAACCCGTTCGCGGCGAGGTGGTCGAGTTCGCGCCCGCTCTCCACGTGCACGCACACCGGCGTGGTGCTGGATGCGGCGGCGGCGAGGTCGGCGGGGGTCTTCGCGGGCCCCGAGAACGCCAGGCGGGCCGCGCCCGCGGTCTGCGCGGCGGCGAGCTCGCCGCCGGAGGCGCACTCGATCCCGTCGGCGTACCGGGCGGCGGCGGCCAGGACCGCGGGGTTCGCGCACGCCTTCATCGCGTACAGGACCGTCCACTCCGGGAGGGCGGCGCGGACGGCGGCCAGGCGGGCGGTGAGGGCGCCGGGGTCGTACAGCCAGGCGCTCGCCGGGGACTCCAGCGCCGCGACCGCGACGGCGACCTTCGGCGGGAGGGGGGCGGTCACCGGCGGGCCCGGTGCATCGGGTTGGCCACGAGCGCCTCGATCTCGGCGCCCGGGTCCAGGCGCATCGTCAGCAGCGCCTTCGTGGGCAGTTCGGGGGCGAGGTAGCAGTCGCGGTCGGCGCGGGGCAGGTCGAGCGAGGCGATCAGGTCGGCGAGGTCGGCCCAGAACGCCGCGGCGTCGAGGCCGGCGTCGCGCTCCAGGGCGGTCGCGAGCGCGGCGAGGTGGTTCTGGAACAGCGTGTACGCGACCTTGGCGCGGACCTGGTCCATGGAGGCGGCGTTCACGGGGCTGCCTGGGGGCAGGGCCACGTCGAACGGCACCGAGGGCAGGTGCAGGCGGGCGCCGCCCAGGTCCCGCGAGACCGCCGCGACCGGGACCGGCCCGTCCATCGCGACCAAGCTGTTCTGCAGGTGCGCCTCCAGGCCGATGCCCATGGCGGCCTTGGCGAGCACGGGCGGCACGAACAGGGCCGCGTAGGCGCGCAGCCACGCGTCGGCGTCGCCGTGCCAGTGGGCGTACTCCGCGGCCAGGCTGACCCCGGTCACCGGGGAGGCGGCTGCGAGCGCGGTCGCGGGCACGCACACCGTGCCGGCCGGGACCACCGTCGACAGGGGGGCGCGGGCGATCGCGGTGAGGTCGCGGCGCCCGGGCAGCCACGCCCCGGCCAGGTCGGGGACGAGACGGTGCGGCGCCGCCGCGTCGAGGGCGGTGAGGTGCGCGGACAGGACCGGCGCGAGGAGCGCGGTCGCGGGGGAGATGTCGCGGCGCGTGGAGGTGATGTGGATGCCGAGGGCGAGTTTGAGGAACCCCGGGGCGCGGTGCCCGGCGAGGGTGCGGATCGCGGCGGTCGGCCACGCCGGGACGGTCGCGTTCAGGACCGCGAGCCGCCCGGACCGGAACAGGTCCCCGTACTGGGGCAGAATCCGGTGCTCGAGCTGCCAGGGGTGGACGGGGACGACCGGGTCGGACAGGTCGAGGCCGGCGAGCATCGGGTGGGTGCGGAAGTCGGCGCCGGACCGGTCGAGGACGCCGGCGCGGTCGGCGACGAGGCGGACGCGGATCGGGGCGGGGGCCTCGAGGTCGTACCGCTCCAGGTCGGTGCGGTTCCAGCCCAGGCGGGTGCGCGCGCACGGGTGGAGCTGGTGCCCGTCGGTCGCGAGCGTCTCCAGGAGGCGCGCGGTCGTGTCGACGTCGCTGGTGCACGCGGCGGCGAGCCGGGCGAGGCTGGGCTCGCCGGTGCGGGCGGCGATCGCGGCGACGCGAGCGCGCCGGGATGCGGCGCGGGCGCGGGCGAGGGCCCGGCTGGTGCGCGCGGACTCCAGTTCGGCGGCCAGGTGCGCGGGGACGGGGGCGCCGAGGATCGCTTCGAGGGTCTTCACCGGGTCGCCGTCGTCGCCGGTCTCGGGGTAGTCGAGCTGGTGGAAGGGGCCTTCGCGGACGGGGGCGGGGCCGGTGCGGTGCCCGGCGAGGTTCTCGCGCCAGGCCGCGGCGAGGATCTGGTCGGTGAGGTTCACGCCGCCGCCAGCGGGTTCGCGACCCGGACCCAGATGTCGTCGGTCGGGTTCGCGGCCAGGCGCATCGCGGTCGTGGCCTTGATCGGCCACGGGTCGCGCAGGACCGCGTCGGCGATCCACGGCTCCAGGGCCAGGCCTCGCACCGCACCGGCCACGGTGGACCACCACCGGCCCGGGTCGGTGTCCGACCAGGCGGCGAGGGCCTCCACGATCGCGGTGAGCGTGGTGGGGAACAGCGCGGCCAGGAGCTTCACCAGGCGCGCTTCGGGATCGGCCTCGGGCAGGTCCCCGACGGCGTCGGGGAAGCGCCCGGGCGGGACGCGCACCCCGCCGAAGTCGCGGTACACCAGGCTCGTCGGGCGGTCGCCGGTGAACGAGGCGAGGGTGTTCTGCCCGTGCGCCTCCAGCGCGACGCCCGTCGCGGCGAACAGCCGCAGCGGCGCGAGGGCGACGGCCGCGAACGCCTCCCACCACGCGTCGGGGTCGTTCCCGGTGAGCGCGACGGCGATCGGCCGCCCATCGGCGGGGCACGTCTCGGCCAGCGCGGCGAGGGGGATCGCGCGGGGGTGGCCGATCGTGTGGGGGGCGGGGCGGATGATCGCGGACAGGTGCGGGTCGGGCTCGCCCGCGTCGGTGAGGGCGCTGACGGCCGCTTCGGACACGAGGGTGATGCCGCAGTCGCGGGCCGGGCCGGCGAGGGCGCGGACGAGGAGCGGGCCGTTGTGGACTGCGGCGGCCGAGACCTGCCGGACCGCGGAGGTCAGCTGGAGGTCGACTGCGGTCTTGACGTGCCGGTCGCCGACCGAGACGGTGCGCAGGCTCATGAGCGGGGCGGCGCCCGGGAGGGCCGCGGCGGGGTCGCCGAGGCCGTACCGGCGGGCCTGCCAGGGGTGGACGGGCAGGCCGGGCGCGGGCGACCCGGCGGTGATCTGGTGGCGGCCCCCCGTGCCGGTCCCGGTCAGGCGCAGTGAAGGGACGGGGTATTCGCCCAGGTCGAACCGGGCCCGGTGCTCGGGCGCGTAGGCGCGGATCTCGTCGTCGGTGAGTTCGCCGCGCGAGCGCGCGAGGGGGTGCACGGGGTGGCCCAGGAGGACGGCCTGCTCGAACCACACCGACGGGTCGGGGTGCTCGGCCGCGGCGGCGGCCCACAGGTCGGTGGGGTGCGGGCGCGCGGCGTCGAGGGCGAGGGCGGTGCCGCGGACGGCGGCGGCGACCTCGGCGGTGAACCGGTCCGCGTGCGGGGAGCCGGCGCCGATCGAAGCGGCGATCTCGACCGCGGTGGCGCCGGCGGCGGGCCCGGGCAGGGGTTCGCGGTCGGCGGCGGCGCGGAGGCGGTCGGCGACGATCTCGTCGGCGCGGGCGGTGGCGTCCATTGCCTGAACCATACTGGCCGCACCCGCCCGTGTGGAGGGTGCGATTGCTCACGGAACGCGCATAAGCGCAGCGTAAGAGTCAGGTCCGGACGGCGGGTGCGCGGTCGGCGGTGCGCGGGGCCGGGACGGCGGCGAGGCGCATCCGCAGGGCCTGGAGGACCGGCAGGTCGTAGACGGGCCCGGCGGCGGCGAGCCACAGGCCGATGTCGGCGGCGGCCTGGGAGACGGCGACGTCGTGGACGGCGGCGGCCTCTCCGGCGCGGGCGGTCTCGGGCAGGGTCGGCCACAGGACCCAGCCCTGGACGTGGGCGTCCGGGAGGGCGGCGTCGAGGGCCTTGACGGCTTCGGGGAGGTTCACCGAGTCGACGTCGGCGCCGTCGCGGCCGATCGGCGCGCACAGCAGGGCGATGCGGTCGCCGCAGACGATCGCGTGCGGCACGCGGGTGTCGGCTTCGGCCGGGAGGGCGACGAACAGGCGCGCGGCGGGCAGGTTGGTGAGGACCTCGCGCAGGAGTTTCCCGGTGGGCCGGTCGGCCTTGGGGCGGGTCCCGGCGGGCCCGAACGCGTTGAACTGGCGCAGGGCGCCGCCGACGGAGCGGCGCAGGGCGATGGTGTACCGCAGGCGCTTGACCGTCCAGGCCATGGCCGACCCGGTGAGGACGTACACGCCCAGGGCCCAGCCCCACGGCGTCGACGGTCCGGCGAGCGCGATGACGGCGGCGGCGAACAGGAACGCGATGACGAGCCGGCCGGTGGGCGGGGGCGGGGACCGGTCGGGGCGCCGGCGCAGGGCCCGGCTGGTCTGGACGGCGACGATCATCGCGACCGCGATCGTCGCGGGGATGGCGAGGACGAGGAACAGCCACGAGTCGGAGGCCAGGGCCTGCCCGAGGTAGCCCAGGCCCATGAACACCCAGACCGCGGCGGCCGAGGCGCACAGGGCGGCGGCCGTCCACGCCGAGGGCCGGTACACCGGGCGCAGGCGGCGCAGGCGCGCGTGCCAGGGGACGGCCACGAGGGCGCCCTCGGCGGGGAACGCGTGCTGGACCGGGGCGGGCGCGGGCGCGACGTTCCAGCCGCGGACCTTGCGGTGCGCGGGCTTGGCGGCGGCCCTGCCGTAGCGGCGGGCGGCGCGGCGCCCGAAGCGCAGCAGATCGTACTCGCGGCGCAGCCCGGGGTGCGAGAGCGTCTCCCAGGCGCCTTGGACGAGGTGGAACTCGCCTTCGTCGCCGCCGCGGTCGGGATGGGTCTCGCGGAGGCGCCTGCGGTAGGCGGCCTGGATCTCGTTGCGTGGTGCCTGCGGGCTCACCCCGAGGACGCGGTAGTGGTCTGGTTCGTTCACCACGGCTCCCGGTCGGTCGTACGGGGACGGGCCTGTGCCCGGCGAGGGGATCGGGCGTCGGACTCGACGGTAATGGAGCCCCCAATCTACCGCCGGTTCGCCCCTTTCGGTGTCGGCAGGTCCCGAAAATTCAGCCTGTCGTGTCCGAGACTTCTCCCAGACGACCCCCGACGGCCCACTGTGGAGCGCCGCGGCCGGAGGGTGACGGGCGCCCGCGGCCCTTCCGGCCTGCGGTTCTCCTTCCCGGGAGCGGGTTCTCGAGGCGCCCGCGGGGCCGCGGCGCGACGGGGCGGGCTTTCACGCGATTGCGGCCTCGCGGCGGGCGCGGGCGACATCGGACAGTGCACACCGGTGCCATTCGCCTTTGTCGATGCGATCTGCAGGCGCGGGAGGGCCGTGCACGGCTGCGGCCCCGCACCTGGAGGCGCGGGGCCGGGGCGTGTCGGTCGGCGGCTGCCGGGCCCGCCGAGCCGGTGCGGGTCTAGCCCTGCCAGAAGCGGGCCAGGGCCTGGGCGGCCGGGTCGTCGATGTCGGCGATGGCGTACTCGGAGGCGTCGACGGTGTTCACCCACGGCTCGGCCTCGGCCGATCCGAGGGCGTCGAGGTCGACCCACGGGTAGCCGTCGACCGGCTCGGGCACGTCCAGGTCCAGTTCGGGCGGGAACGTCGGCGGGTTGTCGGCCTCGTCGAGGAGGAGGTCCTCGTACGTGGCCGCGTAGGCGGTCTCGTCGCCGCCGGGCTCGTCGCCCGGCTCGTCGAAGTCGGCGTCCACCCCGAAGGCCTCGTCGAGCGGCTCGTCCTCGTCGAGGTCGCCGTCGTCGAACGCGAACGCCTCCAACCCGTCCTCGTCGGGAACCTCGCCGGTGTCGAAGTCGTCGAACCCGGGGGCCTCTGCGCCGTCGTCGTCCAGGTCGGGGAAGTCGCCCTCGCCCCCTTCGGGATCGAACTCGTCGAACTCATCCATCGGAATCCTCATCTCCGGGTACGAGGGTGCGGGCCTTCGCCAGGACCTCGTCGAGCTGCTTGACCTTCTGGGCCATGGAGTCGCGGCGCTGCTTGAGCGCGGCCTGCTTCTTGGCCCGGGCGGCCTGGTCGGCCTTCGCGGCGTTCTCGGCCGCGGAGATCCGCGCGTCGAACTCGGCGGCGCGGCGCTCGAGGGCGTCGTCCAGCGTGGAGTTGAACACGAACTCGACCTCGGTGAACCGGAAGCCGATCTCCTCGTTCAGGTTCGCGCGGGCCTCGGCGATGACGCGCTGCACCCACTGCTTGGCGGCCTGGCGGTCGCCCTGGATCTTGCGGCGGTACAGCAGGAACGCGGCGGCGGCGAGGCCGATGCCGACACCGGAGGCGGTCAGCGCCACCGAGGCGACGGACCCGGCGACGGCGGTCAGGCCGATCATGCCCGCGCCGGCGGTCACCGCGCGCCCGGCCATCATCGCCACACCCGCCGAGGACGCCATGAGCAGCGCCCCGTCCTGGTTGGCGTCGCGCCGGGCCCGGCCCGAGGCCGCGGCCCGCAGGCCCGCGGAGATCGAGTTGGTGGCCTGCATGAGCTCGTCCTCGGTGAACACCTGCCGCAGGACGCGCTCGGCGAGGAGCACGAACCGCTGGTGGAGCTCGCCCGACAGGCGCGCGGCGATGCCCTGGAGGGCGATGTCGATGCGCTGCGGCAGCGACTCGAGCGCGGCCTTGTTGGCCTTCTCCAGCTCGTTGAGGAGGGCCTCCTCCAGCTCCTGGAGGTGGGCGCGCAGGCGCCCCTGGACCTCGATCTTCGCGCGCTGGGTCTCCACGCGCAGCGCGAGGTTCGCCTTCTTCGTCTCGGTGCGGCGCGCGTTGAGCGCCGACTTCTTCTCCTCCTTCAACCGGTTCGCGGTCTCGGGGTCGGGGTCGTACGCCTTCATGTCCTCCTGCGCCGAGACGGCGAGGCGGGAGAACTCGGTGCGCACCGCGCGCACCACGTTCGCGGCGACCAGGGCCTTGCCGGCGGCGCCGACCTTGACCAGGGCGCGCTGCATCCGGCCGATCCCCGACTCCTTGGCGAGCGCCTGGCGGGTGGGGCCCTGGGAGTTGAGGGCGTGCTCGGCGAGCATCGCCGACACCGGGAAGTGCGGGGCGTTGCGGAACCGGGGCGCGTGCGCCTCGATCAGGGACCGGTTCTCCTCCAGGACGGTCTTCCACCCCGGGTACGTGTCGGTCTTGGTCAGGGCGAACACCACGAAGTTGACGCGCTTGGACGCCTCGGTGAGGAAGTCCAGCTCCGTCTTCGCCATCGGGCTCGACGCGTCGGTCACCATGATCAGGCACGTCGCGCGCGCGACCGCCTCGAGCGCGATGACCGCGTGGTCGGGGTCGAGGCCGCCGGTGCCGGGCGTGTCCACCACCGACATGTGCTTGAGCAGCGCCGACGGGTGGCCCACCAGCATCCGGCGGGGCGGGACCATCCCGGGGGGCATGGTGCCCAGGCGGGTCGCCCAGTTGCGCAGGTCGCCCACGCCCAGGAGCATCGGGTCGGCGGCGCCGGGCTGCCACGCGCGCACCGACGCCTGCTCGGCGTACGCGAACTCCAGGTACGCCGTCGTCGCCACCTGCGCGTCCACAGGGGACAGGCCGGGCATGCCGAGGAGGGCGTTCACCAGCGACGACTTGCCGCGCTTGGTCTCGCCGACGACCACCGCGACGGGCTTGTCGGGCTGCCAGCGCGCGACCTCGTCGACCTCGGCCGCGGCCCGCGCGTCGACCGTCCGCAGCGACGCGTTGCCGGCCTTCGCGGCCTTGACGCACAGCTTGTGGATGGCCACGGCCGGGTTCGGCTTCGCGGCGGCCTTCTTCGCCGGGGCCGGCTGCTGCGCCGACGCGGCGGGGGCGGCGGTGTCGGTCATGCCCGCACCCCCTGGCCCCGGTAGACGGTGACGATCGGGTGGCGCAGGATGCGGCCCCGGTCGGTGTAGCCGATCTGCTCGGTGCGCGCGATGATGCCCTCGTCGGCGGGTCCCCGCGCGGCCACCGTGGACCCGGCCTCGTGCACGGCCGGGTCGAAGCGCTGCCCGGTCGCGTCGACGGGGGTGACGCCGACCTTCGCGAACGCGCCGTCGAGGTGCTGGGCCAGCGCGGGGGAGGTGGCGCGGTCGCGCATCCAGATGCACGTCTCGACCAGGACGGTGCGGTCGGCGCCGTTCTGGGCGGCGCGCGCGGAGTCGGCGAGCTGGCCGACCGGGATCGCCCCGGAGACCGCGCCGGTGCCGGCGGCCGGCGCGAACGGCGGCGGGCTCAAGGGAGCGGCGGCGGGCGCGGGCACGGGGGCGGCGATGGACTTCCCGGCGACGACGGCGACGACCGCGGCGACGATGACCGACCCGGCCGCTATGCCCAGGACGCGCGCATCGAACCCGCCGCCGGTGAGGAACACCGCGCCCAGGGCCGCGGCGGCGACGCCCACGAGGGCCCCCACCAGCGGTCCGCCGAGTCGATTCGTCACTTTGCTCTCCTAAATGTTCGGTACGGCGACGGGGTCAGCCGAGTCGTTGGGCCAGCAGATGGAAACCACGATGCACCACGTTCGCCACCCGCGCCTGGGACGGGGTGGCGCCGCCGTTGGCGAACGCGCGCCACCGCCCGGCCGCCTCGATGGCGGCGCGGCGCAGCTGCGGCCGGGGGGCGTCGGGCAGGCCCAGGACGACGCCGGCGTCGTCGGTCAGGGCCAGGCGCGCGACCTCGGCCTCCATCGCCTCGGGCAGGGCGACCTGCCCGGTGGTGACCTGCGCGGCCGCCTCCAACAGCGGCAGGCGGTGGTACTCGGGGCGGGCGACGATCGACTCGACCGCGCCGCGCAGCAGGTCACGGTCGGCGGCCGGGCCCGAGGCCGCGGCCGCGTCCAGGCGCCCCAGCGCCCAGCCGGCCTTGATGACGTCGGCGCGCACCCCGAAGATCTGGTGCAGGGTGGTGCGCAGGCGCGGGAACCCCGAGGCCGCGAACAGCAGCCGCACGAGCTCCCCGGTCGCCAGGTGCGGGGACGCCTGCAGGTGCGCGATGGCGAAGTGGATGCCGTACAGGTCCAGGCGCTCGAGCAGACGCTGACGCTGGTGCTTGTCGACGGGGCTCTCAGTGGACAGGAACAGGCCCGCGGAGGCGAGCATGAGCGCGCGCTTCTCCTCGCCGAGGCCCGCGAGGGTGCGCAGGGCCTCGCAGTCGGCGGCGGTCAGCAGCCCGGCCTCGGCGGTCTCGGCGAGCAGGCCCACCACGGGCACGACGTCGCACACCGACCGGCGCAGGACGTTCGCCTGGTCCCCGGCGATCGGACCGGCGACCGGCCACGGGTCCTGGCCGGGCCCGGGCGCGAGCTTGTCGGCCTTGTTGTACAGGCCCAGGGCGTTCATCGGCGACGACGCCAGCTGCTGGGAGGCCTTCGCGAACGCCTCCAGGGCGTCGACGTCGTCGGCGCGGACCTGCTGGGTGAACACGTAGATGATGGCCTCGGCCGACTCGACGGCGGCCTTGGAGTCGTCGTCGACGTCGTCGGCGATCGGCGCGGCGAACAGCATCTCGCGCGCGGCGTCGGAGATGTCGGTGTTCACCGACTGGAGGCCGGGGGTGTCGACCACGGTCAGGTCCCGCAGCCGGTCGGAGGACAGCTGCACGTCGATCATCGCGGCCTCGTCGGCGGGGATCGGCAGCGTCGTGGGGATCATCCCGTTCGCGTCCAGGGGGACGGCGTGCTTGACGCCGTTGCGGGCGACCACGTCGACGCGGTCGGCCGGCCCGTACCTGAACTGGGTGACCACGCGGGTGCACTCGCCCGCGGCCGTCGGCGCGACCCGCCGCCCGATCAAAGCGTTCACGAGGGTGGACTTCCCGGCCTTGAGGCGCCCGGCGACGGCGACGCGCAGCGGCTGCCCCAACCGGCCCGCGACCTCCTCGACCACGGGGCGCGACGCGCTGCTGACCTTGCCGGCCAGTTCCTCGCACATGCTCGCCACGCTCGTGGTGAGTTGTCCTGCCACCATGGTCCCCGCGTCCGCCCTCTCCGTGTAATCTCGTCGGTCCCGATGGTCCGGGCCTGCGCCGGTCTGCGGCGCCTCGAGCCCCGACGCCGGTCTGCGGCATCGAAGCTTCCGCAATATCATGAGAGGCGTCGGCCTTCGGTCGACAACACGAGATTACAAACCGCAGCCGCCCGGCCGCCTCCCCCATTCGTGCCACGCCGTTAGGAGCCCCCTTGGCCGCCCCGCCGCCCACCCCCGGACTGGCGCCGCCCGTCGCCTCGACGCCCCCGCCGAGCGGGGCTTTGAACCGTGACGATGCCCTGCGCGCCATGGCCGGCGCGCTGGCGGGACCGGGCCTGGTGGTCGTCACCGGCCCGCCCGGGTCCGGCCGCACCCGGCTCCTGGAGCGCCTCGCCCGCGCGTCCAAGCGGCCCGTGCACGCCGGCGGGGGCCTGGCGATGCTCTCGGGCCAGCCCGCGCTCGCGCTCGAGCGCGCCACCCGGGCGCGCATGCCCGCCGGCGACCTCCCGCTGCTGGCCGAGGCCGTCTACTCCCGCACCCGCGGGGGCCTGCTCATCGTCGACGACCTCCAGTGGTGCGACGCGGCGACGCTCGCGGTCCTGCCGGTCCTGGCCGAGCGCCTCCCGGTCGCCGCGGCCCTGCGCATCCCCAACCGGCTCCCCGAAGACGTCCTCGCGCGCGTCCTCGCGGCCGCGACGGTCGTGCCCGTCCCCGAGCTCACCGACGCCGAAGCGGCCGCGCTCGTCGCCGAGGCCGCACCGGCGCTGCCGCCGACCCGCGCCGCCGCACTCGCCGCGCGCGCCGGCGGGAACCCGCTGGCGCTCACCG
>NZ_BAAAQF010000028.1:0-936 GCF_039531525.1 Glycomyces endophyticus | reverse complement strand
CGGCCGAGGCGGCGACCCGCGCGGGTGCGCTCGCGGCGCAGTTGATGAGCGCCGGGTTCGACGGCACCGACGCGGGCCGTGTGGTGTGGCTGCGCCTGGACTACACGGGCCGGCTGGGTTCGCTCGCGTTGAGCCCCACGGTGGACCGGATGAGCAACCGGGCGGTCGCGAAGGCGGTCGAGTCGGCGTGGGACGCGGCGGAGGCGGGCCGGGCGGAGCATGTGATGCGCGCCGAGCGCGTCGGCGCGGACCTGCTCGCGCGGTGCGCGCCCGATCCGCGCTCGGCTGAGCTGCGGGAGTGGATCGCGCGCTCGCCGGAGCGGTTCTCCAGCGCCGGGGGCGACGACGACCTGTGCGAGGCGGAGACGAGCCTGGCCGGCCGCCTGACCGCGTTCCGGTTCCTGGTCCCCGACGCCACGTTGGACGTCGAGTGCGAGCAGCTCGGCGCGGAGGTGTCGGCCGCGATCGGACTGGCGCAGCGCCGGGCCGCCGAGCGCCTGTCGGCGGTGCTCGCGCCCGGCGGCCGGTAGCCGGCGCCCGGACCGCCCCCGGGGAGTAGTGGGTACGCCCCGGGGCGCGGAACGGCCCGCCGTCCGCAGTGAGGATCTGCTGTGGACGGCGGGCCGTTCTCCTTGCGGGTGTTCGGTGTCGGGTCAGGGGCCCTTGGGCTCGGGGACGTCGAACCCGGGGAGGGGGAAGGGCGGGGCCTGGTCGAGCGGGAACGGGAGCGCGGCCGGTTCGGGCTCGGGTTCCTGCTCTTCCTGGAAGTCGACGTACGGGTTGTTCTCGGCGGTGCCGATCCCCCAGACGTCCTCGTCGGGGTCCTCGGTCAGGAACGACTCGCGGTCGTACTCGTCGTCGCCGACGCCCGCGCCGCGCGCCCCGGGGGCCACGACCAGGCCGCCGAGGCCGCCGCCGAGGGCGTTCGCGCCGCCG
>NZ_BAAAQF010000027.1:0-95048 GCF_039531525.1 Glycomyces endophyticus | reverse complement strand
GACGCCGCTCCCGCCGCCGACCGCGCCGCCGAGCGCATCGCCCAGGCCGACCACGCCTACGCCACCGGCGACTACGGCACCGCGCTCTCCGCGTTCCGCGCGCTCGCCAAGGACAACGAGACCCCCGACCCCGCGCTCGCCCTCCACTGCCAGGTCCGGGCCGCGCAGTGCCTGGCGGCCATGGGGAACGCCGCCAGCGCGCTCGCCGGGCTCTCCAGCGTCATCGAGCGCCAGCGCCGCCTCATGGGCGAGCGCGCCCGCCCGGTCCTGCGCTCCCGCCGCGTCGAGATCGACATGCTCGCGGCCGTCGGCAACGGCCCCGAGGCCCACCGCCGCCTCGGCGGACTCGTCCGGGACATGGCCGCCGCGCTCGGCTCCGCCGATGCCGATACGATCGAAGCCGAACGGCTGCTTCGGGCCTGGTCCGCGCCGCCCCAGGCCGGCCACGGGCGGCCGACCCAGCCCACCGCCTCGCCTGGGAGTCCTCCTCGATGACCGCCCCCGGTCCCTACGTCCCCCCGATCGACGAGCAGAAGCGGCTCATCGCGCACCGCGTCGGCCGCACCGGCACCTACCTGTGGGCGCTCTCGCCCCTGTTCACCTGCGGCTACGCCGCCCCGGTCATGCTCGCCATCGCGCTCGCGCGGCGCCGCGACAACCTCGTGCTCGCCGCGCTCGTCGTGCACTCGGCCCTGCTGTCGGCCTCGTGCCTCGTCATGGGGACCTTCGCCGACAAGACGCCGCTCTGGGGCGACGTCCTCATCTACACGTCCTGGTTCCTCGCCGCGATCGGCGGCACCGCGCACCTCCTGGTGATCCGGCCCGCCGTGTTCCCCGTCGGCGCGCCTCCGCAGGTCCCCGTCGCGCAGCTCTCCAACGCCGAGGTCCTCGACCGGGCCCGGAAGCTTCGCGACCAGGCCCGCCGCACCGCCGAGGCGGACCCGATGCTCGCCAAGCGCCTCGCCATCGGCCGCCCCGACCTGCCGCGGCAGTTCGACGACGGCGGCCTCGTGGACGTCAACCACGCGCCCCTGCACCTGCTCACGTCCCTCCCGGGCGTGACCGAGCGCAGCGCCCGCCAGATCCAGGAGTGGGTGGAGCGGTCGGGGCCGTTCGCGAGCCTCGGCGAGGTGATGCTGGTGATCGAGATCAGCCCGACGTTCGAGCACCACCTCCGCGAGTACTGCGTCTTCATCCCCTGACCCGGAGCTCCGCGAGCACGGCGACCGCGGCGCGGGCCGCGTCGTCGGTGTACGCGGAGGGGAACGCGTCGACCAGGCGCCATCCGGCGCGGCGCAGCGCGCGCTGCCGGTCGAGGTGGGCGCGGGGCCCGTCGGGGTGCACGTCGCACAGCACGCCGAACGCGGCGTCGCCCTCGCCGACGACGAGGTCGATCTTCCAGTGCCCCACGGGGTATCCGTGCCGGACGGCGGCGTCCGCGCCGGAGAGGGCCGCGGCGAGCTCGGTGCGCCACCTCCCTTCGGCGCCGTCGCCGGGGACGGCGGCGGGGGCGCGGTCGGCGTAGTCGAGGAACTCGCCGACGAGCCCGCCGGGGTCGTCGAGGGCGGTGACGACGTGGAGGTGCTCGCGGGCGCGGGTGACCATGACGTTGAACAGGTTCGCGCCGGCGAGGAACCGCTTGCGCCCGGCGGGGTCGCCGGGGGCGGCGCCGAGGGACGCGACGACGGTCTCGGACTCGCTGCCCTGGAACGCGTGGACGGTCCCGGTGCGGATGCGGTGGGCGCGGATCGCCTCGAGGTCGAAGCGCTTCATGACGGCGGCCTCGAGGGCCTCGGCCTGGGCGCGGAACGGCGAGAGGACGGCGAGGCCGCGGTCGCCGGCGGCGACGAGCCCTTCGAGCAGGTCGAGGGCGCGGTCGACCTCGGCGCCGATGACGCCGTCCTCGTCGGCGGCGGCCGCGGCGACGCGGTGGACGGTGATGGCGTCGGTCTGCTGGACGCGCGGGTGCGCGGTGATCGGCCGGACGCGCCCGCCGTAGAACCTCGCGGCGGAGAACCCGATGAGGTGGGGGACGCTGCGGTGGTGCTCGGTGAGCTCGACGACGGGCCCGGCGCCGCAGGCGAGGTCGTAGAGGCTGACGCGCCCGGTGTCGAGGCGCGCTTCGAGCCCTTGCAGCCCTTGGCGTTCGAGGACGCCGCGGAGGCGCGCGTCGGAGGCGAAGGACACGAACTTGAGCTGGCGGGGGTCCCCGGCGACGACGGCGCGCTTGGCGCGGGCGAGGACGGGCGCGGCGCGGAGCTGGTTGACGTGGCTGGCCTCGTCGATGATGACGAGGTCGAACGCGCCGGCGCGGGCGGGCAGGACGGTCTCGGCGTCGGCGGCGGTGCCGATCCACAGGGGGCGGGCGCGCAGGAGCGAGGCGGCGTCGACGTGGTCGAGGACGGCGCGCCGCTGGGCGCGGTCGCCGCGGAGGCGCGCGGCGTTGAGCTCGCCGAGGGCCCTGGCGGCCTTGCGGTCGCGCCGGTCGGCGGCGGCGGTCTCGGCGCGGAGGGCGGCGCCGGCGGTGCGGGCGGCCTCGTCGTCGGCCTGGGCGAGGTTGCGCCACAGGGGTTCGAGGCGGGGGCCGCCTTCGGCGGCGAGGCGGGTCATGGCCTGCACGTCGCGGGCGATGCCGAGGCACCGCTGGAGCGCGTCGGAGTCGGCGGCGGTCCCGGCGAGGCGCTGGAGGTCCCGGCGGGCCCTGCGGCGGCGCCAGCGGGTCCAGGGCCAGCCGCCGTCGCCGCGGGTGCGCTCGGCGGCGGCCGCGACGGCGTCGGGGTCGGCGTCGCGCAGGCCGGGGAAGTCGTCGAGGAGGAACACGGGCGCGTCGAGGGCGCGGCGGCGGCGCTCCTCCATGTCGAGGCGCGTCTCGACGGCGTGCTCGACCCGCTCGAGGAGGCCGAGGGCGTCGGCGGCGGCGCGGCGGGCGGCCTCGACGGCCTTGGGGGGCAGGGCTTCTCCGAGGTCGGCGAGCGCGGTGCCGCCGCGTTCGGTGTCGCCGAACATCATCGGCTCGGGGCCGGGGTGGCGGGCGAGGAGCCCGGCGAGGACGTCGGCGGCGTGGACGGACTGGGTGGCGATGAGCACCGACCGCCCGGCGGCGACGGCGTCGAGGGCGATCGCGGCGAGCGTGTGGCTCTTCCCGCACCCGGGCGCGCCGGCGACGACGGTGACGGGGGCGGTGCGGGCGCTGCGGACGGCGGCGGCCTGCTCGCGGTTGAGGGGCAGCGGGGAGCGGACGGCGGCGTCGGGCCCGGGGGCGGCGTCGGGGAGGTCGGCGGTGCCGTACACCGCGGCGAGCGCGGTGCCGGCGAGGCCGGGGCGGCCGGCCCAGTCGTGGAGGCTCTGGCCGATGGGCCCGGACTCGGTGCGGGGGCCGGCGACGTAGACGACGGAGCGGGCGAGGACGACCGGCCGGGGCGACTCGGGTTCGGCGCGGTGGACGACGGCGGCGACGGCGTACCCGGCGGCGGTGGCGGCGGCGAGGAGCCAGGCGGGGTCGTCGAGGTCGCCGCCGGCGCGTTCGGGGGCGAGGACGGCGGCGAGGCGGGCGGCGTGCTCGGTCCCGGCGAGCGCGGGGTGGAAGGCGAGGTCGCCGGCGGGGACGATCTTGTGGTCGAACGGCTCGGTCAGGGCGACGTCGAGGCGCACGGGCCGGGTGACGAGCGGGACGGCGATGCGGCGGCGCCGGCCGTCGACGACGTGCGTCCCGGTGACGACGCCCCAGCCCTGCCGCAGGAGCCGCTCGTCGCGGTGGAGCTCGTCGTGGGCGGCGAGGTCGGCGGCGCCGGGCACGGTGGTGAGGCTGCCGCCCCAGGCGGCGTTCTGGCCGACCTCCTCGACGCCGGTCGCGGCGGTCTTGTTGACCGGGGCGAGGTCGGCGAGGGCGGTGAGGATGCGGGCGGGGTCCATGGCGGCAGTGTACGGCCGGGGGACGACGGGGCGGCGGGCGAAAGCGGGCTCGGGCGGCGGCGGTCGCGGCGTCTCGGCGCGGGGTCGCGTGCGCGCCCGGACGCGGGCATGCGGAAGGCCCCGGGGCGGGAGGTGCCCCGGGGCCTGTCCGGTGCCCCGCGCGGCGCGGGGGTGTCTCGTCCCTGGCGGGAGGGTCCTGCTACTCGATGCAGAGGACGCCGGAGGTGCGGCCGAACTGGTCGCTCAGCTCGTAGTAGCCGGCGGCGCAGTTCGCGGCGGCCCCTTCGATGTCGGGGGCGGCCCACTCGGCGGTGTCGAAGACGATCGCGTCGGTGACGGTGGTGTCGGCCGCGGCGTCGGCGCAGTCGACCTGGTACCACTCGGTGTCGCTGCTGGACATGCAGTCGCCGGTGTCAGGGGTGACGGGGGTCTTGCCCTCGGCGTTCGGCTGGTCGAGCGCCTCGATGCAGAAGAGGTAGTCGACGGCGCCGGTGGTCACGTCGTAGATCATGTTCCAGTCGGTCCACGGCTTGCCGGGGACGTACGCGCCGACCTCTTCGCCGCAGGTGTCGTAGATGGCCTGGGTGTCGGCGATGTCGCCGCCCGCGGCGGTGACGTCCGGGTCCGCGACGATGTTCGTGATGGTCCAGAACGCGGTGGCGTCGTCGCAGGCGACCTCGAAGACGGCCGGGTCCTCGGAGAGGACCTCGTACGGCAGGCAGTCGCCGGCCGCGGCCTCGGCGGCCGCGTCGACCTGCTCGCCGCTGACCTCGGTGGTGTCGGTGTCCGAGCCCGCGTCGTCGAGGATGCCGCAGCCGGTGAGTGCGATGGCGCCGGCGAGGCCGATGCCGCCGACGGCGAGCAGGCGGCGGAAGGGTCCGAGTTTCGTGTTCATTGGCTGCTTTCTGTGCGGCACCGCTCGTCGGGTCGAACGGCGCTCCTGAGTTCGACGTGAAGATATGCGGAGCCGGCGACTACGGACGCGGCAGGCGTCGTCACATTCGGGTTCGGCAGCTCGTTGACCTGGGGCTCCGTCGCGTTTCCGCGAACGTGCGCCAGCGCTCATGACCAGGATCACGATGGTTGCAATTCGGTCAAGCAGCAAGGATTGTTACGGGTTCCGGGCAGTTCCGTTGCGCCCGTTCGGTTCGGCACCGGGGTCCGGGTAGGGCGGTGATCCGGTCGGGACCGCGGTCCGGGTGGGTATGCGGTCCGGTCAGGACCGCCGTTCGGGTGGGTATGCCGTCCCGGAAAAGGAGGGCGCGGGTTCCGCCCAATGGTCGCCGCGCCCTCCGGTCTCGGGGCCCCGGCCGCGCTGGCCGAGGGTGCGGCATTAGCCGATCTCGATGTAGTACACGGTGCCGTCGAGGGACCAGATGTCCTCGACGTAGACGAGGGTGCTCGCGGCGTCGGCCGCGTACTCGGCGCAGGTGGCGCCGGAGGCGGTGCCGCCCGCGGTCACGTCGGCGACGTCGATGATGTCGTTGGCGACGATGTTGGAGCAGGTCTCCGACATGACGCCGTCGGCCCAGATCCCGACGGTGGCGTCGAGCCACAGGCTGCCGGTCTCGGTGCCGTTGTAGGTGCCGTCGATCGTGAACGTGGCGAAGGTGTTGCCGTCGGCCGGAGGCGTGTTGAACTCGTTCTCGGCCATGACCGCGTCGGTGGCGTCGAGCGCCACGTCGGCCACGGTGATGGTCCAGTCGCCGATCTCGACGGCGGAGCCGGCCGGGAGGGGGGCCTCGGGGCTGGTGCCGTCGCCGGTCGCGGTCTCCTCCTGCTCCTCGGCGGCCGCTTCGACCGTCGTCTCGTCGGCCGCGGTGTCGTCGCTCCCGGAGTCGGTGTCGCCCCCGGCGCTGCACGCCGACAGGGCCGCGAGCGCGATGAGGGCGGCGCCGCCGGCTGCGAGGAGGCGCTTCGAGATCTCGGGGAATTCGATGTTCATGGGAAACCTTCCGTGGGGTGTCGTTCATTGATGGAAGCTTGTGAAGTTACTTCACGAGACTAGTAGACTGTGTCGAGCCCGCGCAACGCGGGGTGGGTTACGATTCGATAAATCAAGACAGGAGCCCGCATGACCACCCGTGACGCCGGCCCAGGCGAGACCATCACGCTGACCGACCTGGCCCGCCTCGCCGCGGTCGGCCGCAACGCCGTCAGCAACTGGCGCCGCCGAGAGCCCGACTTCCCCGCCCCCGTCGACGACTCCTCCCGCCGCCCCCGCTTCTCCTTGTCCGCCTTGGAGTCCTGGGCCGAGACCCACGGCCGCTCCCTGCACGTCACCGGCGCCGACCGGCTCTGGTTCCGCCTGTCGAGCGCCCACTCGACGGCCGAGGCGGCCCTGGAGGCGGTCGCGGCGGCGTTCGACGGCCGCGGCGACGCCGCCCTCGCGGCGGAGGTGCGGGCCCTCGCCGAGGCGACCCCGGCGGCCGACCTGTTCGAGTTCTTCATCGAACGGGCCCGCGAGGCGGCCGGCACCGGCGTGCCCCCGGGGATCGCGCCCCTCGCCGACATCGCGGCCGCGGTGAGCGGCGAGCGCACCGAGGACCGCATCGGCAAGTCCGTGTTCGACCCGGCCTGCGACGAAGGCGACCTCCTCGCCGCGGTCGCCGCCCGCCTCGCCCCCTGCAAGGCCCTCGCCGGGCAGGACCTCTCCGCGACCCGCGCCGCGATCGCCGGGCGGCGCCTCCGCCTCCAGGACGACGCGCTCCGGCGCCTCAGCCGCACCAGGGACTCCACCGAAGTGACCACGCGCGTAGGGGACTCGCTCCTCGCCTCCCTACCCGCCGAACGCTACGACCTCGTCGTCTGCGACCCGCCGTTCAAC
Organism: Glycomyces endophyticus; assembly: GCF_039531525.1. Lineage (NCBI taxonomy): Bacteria > Bacillati > Actinomycetota > Actinomycetes > Glycomycetales > Glycomycetaceae > Glycomyces > Glycomyces endophyticus. The sequence continues at coordinate 88,309 of NZ_BAAAQF010000027.1, read as the reverse complement.
GTCAAGGACTGGGGCTACGACCGCCTCCCCGACGGCGACGACCCCCGCCTCGCCTACGGCACCCCGCCCCGCACCGAGCCCGAACTCGCCTGGGCCCTCCACTGCGTCGCCCTCCTCGCCCCCGGCGGGCACGCGGTCGTGCGCATGCCCGCCCAGGTCGCGCACCGCCGCTCCGGCCGCCGCATCCGCTCCGAGCTCCTCCGCTGGGGGGCGCTCCGCGCGGTCGTCGACCACCCGGAGGCCAAGGCGCACATCTGGATCCTGGCCCCGCGCGGCGAGACGAGCCAGCTCCTCGTCTCCAACGGCCGCGACTTCGACCGGACCTGGCAGGACTTCTCCGCGGCCCCCGACGCCCCGATCGCCACCGCCGACTCGGTGACGGTGCCGCTCATGCGCCTGTGGGACGAGGACGTCGACGTCTCCCCCGCGGTCTACTTGACGAGCACCACGGGCGGCGCCGAGGACCTCGCGGGCGCGGTCGCGCAGCTGAGCGTGCGCCTCGGCGAGATCGCCGAGCAGCCGCTCCCCCGCTTCGGCGCCGGCCCCGAGCAGTCGGCCCCGGAGACCAGCCTCGGCGACCTCGAACGAGACGGCCACCTGGTGGTCGCGCCCGGCGGCGAGCCCGGTGACGCCCGCTGCGTGATCGTCGACCCGATCGGCGAACCCCCGGTCCGCCTCGGCACCCGCGCCGACGCCGCCGAGACCCAGTGGACGATCACCTGCGAACCCACGGTCGACCTCGGCTGGATAGCGGCCGCCCTGGCCGCCCGCCTCCCCGCCGCCTCCAAGCGGACCGCCACCGGCGCCAAGCGCCGCATCCTCTCGGTGAAGATCCCCCGCCTCACCCTCGCCGACCAGCACCGCCGCGGCGCGGCGTTCGCGCAGCTCGAAGCGGTGCGCTCGGCCCTGACCCTCGCAGGCCGCCAAGCCGAGTCGCTGGCCGCGGAAGCGGCCGCGGGCCTGGTGTCGGGAGCGGTCACGACACAGGACTGACCCCGCACCGTGCCCGCCTGCAACTCCTCCGGAGGCGGCGGGCCGGCTCGTCCCGCCTCGTTCGGGAGGATTGCTTCGGGCCGCGCAGCGGAAGACCGAACGGGGCTGACGGCATGTTCGATGAATGTTCAACGGCCGGGCTTTCGCCCGGCCGTTGGTTCGTACTGCGGGGCTGCCACCTGGGGTGGAGCCTGAGCATGGAGCCGCTGACAGGATTCGAACCCGCAACCTACTGTTTACAAGACAGTTGCTCTACCGTTAAAGCTACAGCGGCCGGTCAGCGCCGTTATCCCAGCGAGACGGATCGATTCTAGCCGACCCCCGATCACCGGCCCGACCCCCGGAACACCGCACCCGGATCGGGCCGCGAAGCGCCCGGGGACCGGTCGGCCGGGCGGAGGCCGGCGGGGCCGCTACTCGTCTCTGAAGGAGTAGATCTGCGACCCGGCCGGGGTCAGGCAGGCGAGGCGGGTCTCCGAGGCGTCGCAGGCGAGGACCTCGAGGTCGATGCGCAGGTCGACGACGGACCCGTCGCGGCCCAGGCCGCTCACGTTGCCGACCGCGGTCCCGAACGTCGAGCGGCCGGGCCAGGTGAGGGCGCTGCCGCCGTCGATCGGGTCGAAGGTCTCTTCGAGGTTGTTGTTGACGGTCTTGAAGTTCTGGTTGTAGATCTGGGTCCGGATGTCGTCGCCCGCGAAGTACTCCGCGAGGATCCGGTTGCCGAGCGGCTCGATCCACCCGTACTCGCGGTCGTCGAAGTCGTGGACGATCTTCTCCTTGTCCGCGTCGTACACGTGCCACTGGTACGCGTCGGTCTGCTCCGGCACGAGGTCGCCCACGCACACCAGGGTCTCGCCGCACACGGTGATCGCCTCGGGCGCGATGGTCCCATCCACCTCGATCTCGATGTTCTGCACCTGGGAGAGGTCCTCGACGTCGTACACGTTCAGGTCGTACCCGGTCTCCTTGTCGACCGCGACGTACAGGAACCCGTTCCAGGCGTAGTAGACGTCGTCGACGGTCTCGATCTCCTTGGAGGCCACCGCCTCACCGGACTCCAGGTCGTACACGTGCGAGACGTTGTTGCTGGTGACCGCCCACAGCCGGCCGTCGCCGTTGGCGAGCTCGGTCGGGTGCGCGATGTCGTCGGGCGTGCCGACCAGGCTCCACTGGGCGACCGTGACGTCCGACTCGAACGACCACGAGGAGACCTGCTCCCCGGCCGCGTCGTAGACCTCGAACCCGCTGCCGCCCAAGGGGCCGACCACGAGGAGGTCGCCGGAGCGGGCCGCGTCGCGGGCCGCGCTGGTGACGGTGTTGCGGACCTCGCCGGTCTCCCAGTCGAGGAACACGAACCGGTACTCGCCGCCCGCCTCGACCTCCTGGGAGAACGCGATGAGCTCCTCGGACACGAAGTAGGCGTTGTTCCAGCCCGCGCCCGGGAGCACCTGCTCGCCGTCCCACAGCAGCTCGCCCGAGCGGTTGTCGACGGCGCGGACGTGCAGCTCCTGCCCGGAGGCGTCCGAAGAGGACGTCGTGTAGAACATCGCGGACCGGTCGCCGACCGACCGGACCTCGTAGATGCCGTCGTCGACCTCGCCGTCCAGGGCCTCGGCCGAACCGACCTCGCGCAGCTCCTCCGCGAACGGGCGCTGCTTGTACGGGTTCAGGAACCACCAGGCGCCCAAGGTGATCGCCGCGACCAGCACGATCGCGGTCACCCCGATCGCGATCCACTTCGGAGGGATGCGGCGGGCCTTGTACTCGGTGCCGCGGCGGGGCGGCGACGGCGGGGTCCTGTCGTCGCCGCGGCGCAGCTGCACCGTCTGGTCGGAGCCCGTCACCGGCGGCAGCCCCAGCGAGGGGGCCGTCAGCTGCGGCGGCGGGGAGGGCATCGGGGCCGGCGGGGTCACCGGCGCGGACGACGTCAGGGCGAGCGCGGCGCCCTCGGAGACCGGCAGCTCCGGCTGCTCCAGCACCGTCGGCGCGATCCCGAGCCCCTCGTGGAGCATCTTGGACACCATCGGCATCCGCGAGGACCCGCCGACGAGGAACAGGCCCGCGAGCTGCTCGGGGCGGCGCCCGGTGAGCCCGAGGACCCGCTGGGTCTCGGCGATCGCCCGGGCCAGCAGCGGGCGCGAGATCTGGTCCAGCTCACCGCGGGTCAGGTGCAGCGACTGCGCCATGTCCGGGACGGTGACGGGCGCGACCGAGGAGCGCGACAGCATCTCCTTCGCGGCCCGCACCTCCTCCCACAGCTCCCGCCGGTTGCGCAGTTCCGAAGCGCCGTTGGGGTTCTCGAGCCGCTTCCAGATCTCCGGCTCGCGCTGCTTGACGGTGGCGCCGATGTGCGCGACCAGGGCCGCGTCGAAGTCGAGGCCGCCGAGGTCGGGCAGGCCGCCGTCGGCGAGGACGCCGAACGACCCGTCCGGGCACCGCTCCAGCACGGCGATGTCGAGCGTGCCGCCGCCGAAGTCGAACACGGCGAGCGGCTGGCCCGCGCCGACCTGGTGCGACAGGCGCGACGTGTAGTAGTGGGCGGCCGCCACCGGCTCGGTGATGATCTTGACGGGCCGGTAGCCGGCCTGCGCGGCCGCGTCGTGCAGGGCCGCGCGGCGCTGCTCCGACCACGCGGCGGGGCACGTCAGGACCGCGTTCGGGAGGTGCCCGACCGCTTCGATCGCGGTGCGCGCCACCCGGGAGAGGATCGCCGCGAACGCCGCCGTCACCGGGAGCTCCCGGTCCCCCAGCAGGATCGTGCGGTCGGAGATGCGCTGCTTCGGGTTCGGCTCGAACCGCTCGGGGGCGGTGAGCGCGAGGCGCTCGGCGTCCCTGCCGGTGTGGAGCGTCCCGGCGGGGTCGAGGAAGACGGCCGAGGGCATCACCGGCGACCCGTCGAACAGGAGCGGTCGCGTGCGGCCGTCGGGCCACACCACCACGGCCACGGTGTGCGAGGTACCGAGGTCGACGCTGAGCAGGTAATCGGCCGGCATACGGGTGCAGCTCCGGGGGCTAGGGCGTGCGGGATCGTTTCAGGTTAATGCGGCGGCGCGAATCGCGCTGGCACGGGATCACCCGTTGTGGCCCTCCGGCGGCGGGGCCGGCCGTGCATCCGCTTGCCGCGCGCACGGCCCGCCGGAGGCGCGGCCCGGCGCCGCTAGCGGCGCTGGCGCTGGACCTCGGCGAGGGCGATGGACGCGGCGACGGAGGCGTTCAGCGACTCGACCTCGCCGGAGATCGGGATGCCGGCGCGGTGGTCGCAGGTCTCGGCGACGAGCCGGGAGACGCCCTTGCCCTCGTCGCCGACGACGATGAGGAGCGGGTCGGTGGCGACCGGGAGGTCGAACACGTCGACGTCGCCGCCGCCGTCGAGGGCGACGGTCATGAACCCGGCCTTCTGGCAGGCCTGGATGGTGCGGGTGAGGTTGACGACCTTCGCGACGGGCAGGCGGGCGGCGGCGCCGGCGGAGGTGCGCCAGGCGACGGCCGTCACGGAGGCGGCGCGCTTGGACGGGATGACGAGGCCGTGACCGCCGAACGCGGCGGTGGAGCGGATGATCGCGCCGAGGTTGCGCGGGTCGGTGACGCCGTCGAGGGCGACCAGGAGCGGCGCGGTCCCGGAGGTCTGGCTGATCTCGAGGAGGTCCTCGAACTCGGCGTACTCGTAGGGCTCGATCTGGAGGCCGATGCCCTGGTGGAGGGCATTGTTGGTGCGGCGGTCGAGGTCGCGGCGGGCGAGCTCCTTGATGGGGAGGTCGCGGTTGCCGGCGAGGCGCACGGACTCGGCGACGCGCTCGTCGAGCTCGGTGCCGAACGCCACGTAGAGCGCGGTCGCGGGGACCTTCGCGCGGAGGGCCTCCAGGACGGGGTTGCGGCCGAGGATGAGCTCGGGCTCGTCGTCGCGGCGGCGGGTCTGCTGGGTGCGGGGGCGGACCTTGCCGATGTTGGTGGTGCGGCCCTCGGCGGCGGCCTTGGCGCGCTCGGTGGCCTGCTTGCGCTGGGTCTTCTGGGGCTTGTCGTCCCCGGTGTACTCCTTGTGCCAGGGGCGGTCGGCGGCCTTGAGGGTGCGGCCCTTGCCGGCCAGGCCCTTCTTGCCCCCGCCGGAGCCGATCTTCGGGCCGGCCTTGCTGGTCTTGCGACGGTTCGGGTGCCCGCCCTTGGTGCTCATCGGTTCAAGTTCCCCAGTGGTGTCGGTCGTCGTCTGCGGGTAGGCGATCGCCTAGTCCACGGTCCACACGGGACCGCGAGGGGTGTCCTTGACGGTGATGCCGGCGTGCGCGAGGTCGTCGCGGATGCGGTCGGCAGCCGCGTAGTCCTTGCGGGCCCTGGCGTCGGCGCGCTGTTCGAGTGCGAGCTTCACGAGCGCGTCGACCGCGCCGGTGAGCTTCGCGTCCCCCGGGTCGTCCCAGTGCGGGTCGAGCGGGTCGAGGCCGAGCTGGTCGAGCATAGCTCGGACTCCGGCCCCGACGCGGGCCGCGGCGGCGTCGTCGCCATGGTTCGCGGCGGCGTCGAGGGCGGCGTTGCCTTCGCGGGCCATGTCGTGGATCACGGCGACGGCGGCGGGTGTGTTCAGGTCGTCGTCCATCGCGGCGGTGAACTCGGGGGCGAGGGCGCCGCCGATGAGGGACTCGGCCCCCAGCGCCTCGGCCGTACGGTGTACGAAGTTGAAGAGGCGCTCCCACGCGGACTGGGCCTCGGCGAGGGCGTCCTCGGAGAAGTCGACGGGCGACCGGTACTGGACGCTGGTGAGGTAGTAGCGGATCGCGGCGGCGGTGAAGCCCTTCTCGCCGAGGGCGGCGACGGAGAGCGTGTTGCCGAGGGACTTCGACATCTTGGTGCCCGAGAGGTTGAGCATCCCGTTGTGCACCCAGTACTTCGCGAACCCGAGGCCGGCCGCGCGCGACTGCGCGAGCTCGTTCTCGTGGTGGGGGAACATGATGTCGGTGCCGCCGCCGTGGATGTCGAAGGCGTCGCCGAGGTAGCGGCGGGCCATCGCGGAGCACTCGATGTGCCAGCCGGGGCGCCCGGGGCCCCACGGGGAGGTCCAGGCGGCGTCCTCGGGCTCGCCGGGCTTGTGGGCCTTCCACAGGCCGAAGTCGCGGGAGTCGCGCTTGGCGCCGGCCTCGGCGCTCGACAGCATGTCCTCGGGGCGGCGGTGCGAGAGCTGCCCGTAGTCGGACCAGGAGGCGACGGAGAACCACACGTCGCCGGCGTCGGTGGCGTACGCGTGGCCGCGGTCGACGAGCGCCGAGATGAGGTCGATCATCTGGGTGATGTGCCCGGTCGCGCGGGGCTCGTACGTGGGGGGCGCGACGTTCAGGGAGTGGTAGGCCTCGGCGAGGCGGCGCTCGTTCTCGTACGCGATGGCCCACCAGGGGCGGCCCTGCTCCTCGCCGCGGACGAGGATCTTGTCGTCGACGTCGGTGACGTTGCGCACGTACGTGACGTCGTAGCCGGAGCGGCGCAGCCAGCGGATGAGGACGTCGTAGGAGACGCCGGAGCGCAGGTGCCCGATGTGCGGGGGCCCCTGGACGGTGAGGCCGCACAGGTACACGCCGACGCGGCCGGGGTTCCGGGGCTGGAAGTCGCGGATCGAACGGGTGCCGGTGTCGTACAGTCGCAGGCTCACGCGTCAAGTCTAGACAACCGGGGCCCGCGCATAGCGCCCCGAGGGCCGCGTGTCAAGGCCGCGAACGGAAAGGGCCCCCGGCGGTGCCGGGGGCCCTTCGATTCGGTGCCGTTATGCGGTGCGGCGCCTGGCGATCACCAGGGCGGCGCCGCCGATCGCGAGGACCGCGGCGAGGCCGAGGAGGAGCCCGGTGGCGCCGGTGCCGGTCGTGGGGAGGACCCCGGAGCCGGACGGGTCGTCGCTGGGGCCGCCGGTCGGGTCGCCCCCGCCGGGGACGCCCTCGCCGGCGACGTCCCACAGGGTCGTGGTGCCGGAGATCTCGTTGCCGACGGCGAGCATCGGGCGCCCGGTCGGGGAGTCCGCGGCGGCGACGAACGCGATCGACTCGGGGCCGAGGTCGCCCCCGGCGCCGGCGGCGGGCTCGGCGGCGAAGTCGCGGTTGCTGACGTAGTCGACGTAGACGGCGTCCGCGGGGTCGGTGACGTCGTAGACCATGACGCCGCCCTGGCGTTCGAGGCCGATGAACGCGTAGGTGCGGTCGCCGACCTGGCCGACGGCGACGGCCTCGGGCTCGGGGCCCTTGTCGTCGGAGCGGTCGTCGAGGTCGTTGGCCTCGTTGTCGGCGTTGAAGTTCGCGGCCTCGGCCGCGGCGAGCCGCTGCTCGAACTCGGCGCCGGAGTCGAAGACGAGCTCGCCGTCGGCGGACCAGATGGAGAACGAGCGGCCGCCGAAGGCGTACAGCTCGTCGTAGCAGCCGTCCTCGGTCCGGCCGAGCGTGTCGGTGACCTTGAGGCGGCCGAGGTTCTCGTCGGCCTGGAGCTCGGCGAGGTCGGCGCCGCCGAACGCGCCCTCGCACAGTTCGAGGTCCTTGACGCGGGCCTCCTCGGTGTACTCGCCCCATTCGCGGACGTCGCCCTCGTTGGCGGTGACGAGGTAGGTCTCGCCGCCGGCGGCGTACGCGTCGACGCCGTCGGGCAGGTACAGGCCCTGGACGGGCCAGGAGGCGACGTTCACGGCGTCGTCCTTGTCGGACGCGTCGAGGCCGTTGCCCTCGGCGGACTGGTCCTTCGCGCCGAGCGGGAGGAGCTCGGCGACCTCGCCGGCGGCGAGGTCGACGACGGCGATCGCGTTGTTCTCCTGGAGGGTGACGTACGCGGTGGCGTCGTCGGCGATCGTCACGTACTCGGGCTCGATCGCCCGCTGCACGGCGTCGTCGCCGGTGAGGTCGGGGCCGAAGATCCGGAAGCCCTCGGGCAGGGAGGCCTCGTCCCAGGCGGTGAAGTCCGCGGTGGCGACGTCGTATGTGGCGGCGTCGACGATGGAGACGGTGCCGACCGGGTCGACGCCGTAGTCGTCGCTGGGCTCGCCCTCGTCGGCGGTGACGGCCTTGGACCCGTCGGGGGTGAACGCGATCGAGTCGGGCTGGGCGCCGACCTGCGCGGCGTCGGCGAAGACGCCGTCGGTGTCGAAGAACGCGACCCACCCGGGGTCGGTCTTCTCGGGGGCCTCGACGGCGACGGCCACGAGGCCGCCGCTGACGGCCACGGAGTTCACCGTCGCGCCGGCCTGGCCGAGCGCGTCGGCGGCGTCGATGACGGCGTGCTTCACCGGGTTCGCGGGGTCGGACACGTCGATGACGTCGACCACGCCGGCCTCGGCGTTCACGGCGAACACGCGCTTCGTGCCGGGGTCGTAGGCGACGATCTCGGCGGCGCCCTCCGCGAACACGCCGGTCGAGTAGGTGCCCAGGACCGACAGGTCGAGGGCCGGTTCGTCCTGCGCGAGCGCGGGCACGGGAACGGCGAGCGCCGCCAGCCCGACCGCGAGCGCGGGTACGAGCAGTCGCTTGTGCACAGCTGCTTCCTGACTTCTCGGGGGAAAGGGGTGACGGCCCCCAGTCCACCGAGGAAAGCGGTCCCTTCGCGGAGCGCCGGGGAAACGGGGCATGAACAGCGAGGCGCGAATCGGGGTCCGGGTAGTACCCCGGTACCGGTCGGAGGGGGTCTCTCCTCCTTGGGGACGACCCCGGAATCGGTCCGCGCGCCCATGTGCGCGGGGTCCTCGCGCTTCTAGACTGAGCGCGTCCCTGACCTGCGATCCCCGATCGGAGACCCATGATCACCGCGAAGGGTCTGTTCAAGCGGTACCGGAAGACGGTCGCCGTAGACCACCTCTCGTTCGACGTCCGCCCGGGCGTCGTCACCGGATTCCTCGGCCCCAACGGGTCCGGGAAGTCCACCACCATGCGCCTGATGCTCGGCCTCGACCACGGCGAGGGCGAGACCCTCTTCGACGGGCAGCGGTTCGGCACGATCCGCCGCCCGATGAACGAGGTCGGCGCGCTGCTGGAGGCCAAGCCGTTCCACCCGACGCGCTCGGCCCGCAACCACCTGCGGATGCTCGCCGCGGCGAACCGGATCGCCGACAAGCGGGTCGACGAGGTGATGGAGTTCGTCGGCCTCGGCGACGTCAAGCGGAAGAAGCCGAAGGGCTACTCCCTGGGCATGGCGCAGCGCCTCGGCCTCGCGCAGGCCCTGCTGGGCGACCCGCGGACGCTGCTGCTGGACGAGCCGACGAACGGCCTCGACCCGCACGGCATCCACTGGATGCGCGACGTGCTCAAGACGCTCGCGGCCGAGGGCCGCACCATCTTCGTGTCGAGCCACCTGCTCTCGGAGATGCAGCTGATGGCCGACGAGCTCGTCGTCATCGGCCGCGGCACGATGATCTTCAACGGCGACGTGGACACGTTCGTCCGCGAGTTCACGCAGTCGCAGGTGGTCGTGCGCGGCCCCGAGACCGCGGGCCTCGCCGAGACCCTGAAGTCCGAGGGCGCCGACGTCGTCTCGGAGGGCGACGCGCTGGTCGTGTCCGGCCTGGAGATCGGGAAGGTCGGCCACCTGGCGTTCGCCGGCGGCGTCGAGCTGCACGAGCTGTCGACGCGCCGGGCCTCCCTGGAGGAGGCGTTCATGTCCGCCACGGGCGCGTCGGAGCAGTTCGTCGCCAAGGAACCCGTCCGCGCCGCCGCCCCGGCCGCCGTTGAAGGAGAGGCCCTCTGATGCTCGACGCCCTTCGTTTCGAGTGGACGCGCCTGCTGACGCTGCGCTCCACGTACTGGCTCATCGGGACCGGTCTGCTGGTGACCACCGGTGTCGCGGTCCTGCTGGGGGTGGCGGGCCGCAACGACCCGATCAGCTCCGAGGTCGTGTGGATCGCGTTGAACGGCGCGGCCGGGTTCGGGCTGCCGTTCCTGGCGGTGTTCATGGCGATCATCGGGATCTTCGCGTGCGGGCACGAGTACCGGCACGGCACGATCCAGCCGACGCTGACGTCGCTGCCGCAGCGCAACCGCCTCATCGTCGCGAAGCTCGCGGTGGTGCTGACGACGACGCTCATCGTGACCCTGGTGCAGATGGGCATCAACCTGGGCGTGGTCTACGTGGTGTGGGGCGAGGCCCCGGGCCTGTTCGAGGACCCGCTGGGGACGTCGATGATCGGGTACGTCCTGTACGTGCTGCTGTACGTCCTGGTCGGCTTCGGCCTGGGCCTGCTGTTCCGGGGCGTGCCGTCGGCGCTGGTGGTGATCTTCCTGATGCCGCTCATCATCGAGAACATGATCTTCGGCCTGTCGACGATCCCGGCCCTGGACTGGCTGGTGCCGGTCGTGAAGTTCCTGCCGTTCACCGACGGGGCCCGGATGATGGAGCTCGCGGCGCCGGAGTTCGGCCCCGAGTCCCCCGACTTCGACCTGTTCACGCGCTGGGGCGCGGGGGGCGTGTTCGCGCTCTTCGCGGCCCTGATCCTCACGGCGGCCTGGGTCCTGTTCAAGAAGCGGGACGCGTAGGCCCGCACGACGACCGACCTCCCCGGTCGCGCACCGCACCCGTCGCGCGACGAGAGCGGCCCCGGGCTTCCGCCCGGGGCCGCATCGCGTTCGCGCCGGCTACTGCGCCGCTTCGAGTTCGCGGCGGACGAGGTCGGCGGTCTCGATGGAGTTGAGGGCCGCGCCCTTCATGAGGTTGTCGGCGACGACGAAGAACTCCAGGGAGTTCGGGAAGTCGACGGACTGGCGGATGCGCCCGACCTGGGTGCCGGTCCGGCCCGCGGAGTCGATCGGCATGGGGAACACGCCGTTCGCGGGGTCGTCGACGAGGTCGACGCCGTCGGCGGCGCCGAGGACGCGGTGCGCGTCGGCGACGGTGACCTCGCGGTCGAACGTCGCGTGCACGACCTGGGAGTGGCCGACCGCGACGGGCACGCGCACGCACGTGGACGCGACCTTGAGGTCGGGGAGGCCGAGGATCTTGCGGGACTCGTTGCGGACCTTCAGCTCCTCGCTGGTCCAGCCGTCGTCCTTCCAGCCGCCGACCTTCGGCACGACGTTGAGCGCGAGCGGCGCCCCGAACGGCGCGTCGAACTCCTCGCCGAGGACCGAGCGCAGGTCGTGGCCGGCGGTGCCGAGCCCTTCGACGCCGGCGATCTTCTGCAGCTGCGCGTACAGCGCCTCCAGGCCTTCCTTGCCGGAGCCGGACGCGGCCTGGTAGGAGGCCACGGACATGGAGACGAGCCCGAACTCGGCGTTCAGGGCCGCGAGCGTCGGGATGAGCGCGAGCGTGGTGCAGTTCGCGTTCGCGATGATGCCCTTGGGCCGGTTCGCGGCCTCGCCCGGGTTCGCCTCGCGGCACACCAGCGGCACCTCGGGGTCCATGCGGAAGTGCCCGGACTTGTCGATGACGACGACGCCCTTCGCGGCGGCGACGGGCACCCACTCGGCGCTGACCTCGTCGGGGAGGTCGAAGTGCGCGATGTCGATCCCGTCGAACGCCTCTGCGCCGATGGCCTGCACGGTGAGGGTCTCGTCCCCGACGTCGAGCTGCTTCCCGGCGGACCGGGCCGACGCGATGAGGCGGATCTCGCCCCAGTTGCCGCGCTCGGCCGCGATGAGCCGGCGCATGATCGATCCAACGACGCCGGTGGCGCCGACGATCGCGACGTTCAGCTTGCGCGCCATGGCTACCGCCCCGTCCCCGCGTAGACGACGGCCGCTTCGGAGCCGCCGAGTTCGAACTTGTCGTGGACGGCGCGCACCGCGGCGTCGAGGTCGGTGTCGCGGCACACCACCGAGATGCGGATCTCCGAGGTCGAGATGATCTCGATGTTCACGCCCGCGTCGGCGAGCGCCTGGCAGAAGTTCGCGGTGACGCCGGGGTGCGAGCGCATGCCCGCGCCGATGAGGGACACCTTGCCGATGTTCTCGTCGTAGATGAGCTTCTCGAAGCCGATCGCGTCCTGGTGCTTCTTGAGCGCCTCGGTGCCTTTGGGACCTGACTCCTTCGGCAGCGTGAACGAGATGTCGGTGTGGCCGTTCCCGGCGGTCGACACGTTCTGCACGATCATGTCGATGTCGATCTCGGCGTCGGCGATCACCTGGAAGATCGACGCCGCGGCGCCGGGCTTGTCGGGCACGCGCGTGACGGTGATCTTCGCTTCGGAGCGGTCGTGCGCGACGCCGCTGATGAGTGCTTGCTCCACGGGCAGCTCCTCCATGTAACCCGACACGATCGTGCCGGTCTTGGTCGAGTACGACGAGCGGACGTGCAGCGGAAGCCCGTACCGGCGGGCGTACTCCACTGAGCGCAGGTGCAGGATCTTCGCGCCGGAGGCGGCCATCTCCAGCATCTCCTCGAACGTGATCGTGTCGAGCTTCTGCGCGTTCGGGACGATGCGCGGGTCGGCGGAGTAGACGCCGTCGACGTCGGTGTAGATCTCGCACACGTCCGCTTCGAGGGCGGCGGCGAGCGCGACCGCGGTCGTGTCGGAGCCGCCGCGGCCGAGGGTGGTGATGTCCTTCGTGTCCTGGCTGACGCCCTGGAACCCGGCGACGATCGTGATGAACCCCTCGTCGAGCGAGGAGCGGATGCGGCCGGGGGTGACGTCGATGATGCGGGCGACGCCGTGCGCGGCCGTGGTGATCATGCCCGCCTGGGAGCCGGTGAAGGACCGGGCCTGGAAGCCGAGGTTGTTGATCGCCATCGCCAGCAGCGCCATGGAGATCCGCTCGCCGGCGGTGAGCAGCATGTCGAGCTCGCGGGGCTCGGGCACGGGGGAGACCTGGGCTGCGAGGTCGAGCAGCTCGTCGGTGGTGTCGCCCATGGCGGAGACGACGACGACGACGTCGTCCCCCTGCTTTCGCGTCGCGACCACTCGCTCGGCGACGCGCTTGACGCGCTCGGCATTCTCGACCGATGAACCGCCGTACTTCTGCACGACTAGCGCCACGGTTTCACCTCACTCGCTCATGTCTCGCGTGACATTCCGGGCCGCCCGCCGAGGGGCGGCCATGTCACCTTAGCTGCGCGTACCGGTGTGTCGCCAGGTCGTTCCGGGTGCCGGGACAGAGAATCGGCCGGTGGGAACGAGATGGACGAAGCGGACAGTGGCGGCGCTCACGGCCACGGCGGTGCTGGGGCTCGCGGGGTGCGGGACCGCGACGGCCGAGGACCCGCCCGAGGAGCCGCCGCGGCGGCACAGCGCGCAGGCGACGATGATCGGGCGCGCGACCAGGGCCCTCGACGCGGACTTCACCGCCGCGTACACGTGGTCCGAGGGCGGCACGGTCACGGTGTGGGCGGCGGAGGACGGGACGTGGCGGGTCGACGTCCCCGACTGGGCGCTCGGCGGGACCGTCGACGTGACCGTGGCGTGGACGACCGGCGGGTTCTTCCAGTGCGCGGCCGGGCGGTGCGTGAAGATCGCGGGCATCACCGGCGAGATCCCGCGCGACCTCGACCCGCGCGTGCAGCGGCCGTTCATCGAGTGGCTGCCGCAGCTCCTGGACCGCCGCATCCCGTTCTCGGTCTCCCAGGACGGCGACTGCTTCACGCTGACGCCCAACACGGTCGTCGTCGACACGCCGATGCCGCCGGGCGAGTGGTGCCTCGACCAGGCGGGGACGATCCTCTCGGTCGCGAGCGACGAGTTCGGCACGCTCGAACTCGACGGCGAGCCCGCGGCGCCCGCCGCCACGGTCGAGCTGCCGGGCGACGTCGTCGCCGAGGAGCCCCTCGGCGCCGAGGCGCCGCCCGAGCCGACCCCGACCCCCGACCCGTCCGCGACCGCGTCGGGGACGCCGCCGGAGGGCGCCGCGGCGTCCCCCAGCCCGTCCCCCGATCCGGCGACCGGAGAGTAAGGAAAGCGACAGGAGGTGCGGTTCCGGCTGCGGAGCGTGGCACCATGAACGGTGGCGACGACGCCGACCTGCCCGGACCGGCCGCCCTCCGCGGGCGCCGGCGGCGGGCTCCGCTGCCACTGAAGGAGCGCGCATGAACGCACCCATCGACCGCCACGCCGCGACCGCGGTCCCCATCCACCCGCTGCTGGCGTCCCGCCACTCGACGCGGGCGTTCGCACCGGACGTGGACCTCGACGACGTGCAGCTCGCCGCGCTCCTGGAGGCCGCCCGCTGGGCGCCGAGCGCGGGCAACACGCAGCCGTGGCGGTTCCTGGTCGCCCGGCGCGACACGGGCGAGTTCAAGCGCGTCCTCGACTGCCTGAACCCGGGGAACCGGGACTGGGCGTCGCACGCGTCGGCGCTGCTGGTGGCGGTGCGCACGGACGCGAACGCGAAGGGCCCGCTGTCGCACGCGATGTACGACCTCGGGCAGGCCATGGCGCACCTCACGTTCCAGGCGGCGGCGGAGGGCCTGACGGTCCGGCAGATGGGCGGCTTCGACGCCGCGGCGCTGGCCGCGGAGTTCGACCTGGCCGCGCCGCTGGTGCCGACGACGGTGGCCGCGATCGGCGTCCCCGGGGACCCGGCGGGGCTGGCGGACTCGGTGGCGGGTCCGGACCGGAACGCGCGGGTGCGCCTGGACGTCGACGACCTGCTCATCCGCCCGTAGCGGGCGCGTCCGCCGGGCCTGTCGGATTCCGGACGCGGACGCCGCGCCGTCCCACGATCCGGGCGGCGGGATCGACCGGTGTCGGTTCCGCGGTGTACGCTCGCGGGGTCATGCGGTGTTCCATGCTCCTTATCTGCCGCGGCGGGGCCAACTAGGTCGGCTCCCCTGCCGCGGGTTTTCGCATGCCGGCTGGATCAGTCAACAGACCTCGACCGCCAGCGACATTCCACAGGAGCATCCGTGACCTCTTCCCCGTCTTCCTCCGCGCCGTTCGCCGAACGCGTGAAGCGCTACCAGCCGTACCAGTCCCAGTTCCAGGTGTCGCTGCCCGACCGCACCTGGCCCGACAAGGTGGTCGACACGACCCCGGTGTGGTGCGCGGTGGACCTGCGCGACGGCAACCAGGCGCTCGTCGACCCGATGACCCCCGACCGCAAGAAGAAGATGTTCCAGCTGCTGGTCTCCATGGGCTACAAGGAGATCGAGGTCGGCTTCCCGTCGGCGTCGCAGACCGACTTCGACTTCGTGCGGATGCTGATCGAGCAGGACCTCATCCCCGAGGACGTCACGATCCAGGTCCTGACGCAATGCCGCGAGCACCTGATCGAGCGGACGTTCGAGAGCCTGCGCGGCGCGAAGCAGGCGATCGTGCACTTCTACAACTCGACGTCGGTGCTCCAGCGTCGCGTCGTGTTCGGCCTGGACCGGGACGGCATCACCGACATCGCGACGCAGGGCGCGCGGCTGTGCCTGAAGTACAAGGACATCCACACCCCTGACACGGCGATCCGGTACGAGTACTCCCCCGAGTCGTACACGGGCACCGAGCTGGACTACGCGGTCGAGGTGTGCGCGAAGGTCGCCGAGGTCATCCAGCCCACCCCGGACTGGCCGCTGATCGTGAACCTGCCGGCGACCGTGGAGATGGCGACCCCGAACGTGTACGCGGACTCCATCGAGTGGATGCACCGCAACCTGCCGAACCGCGAGTCCCTGATCCTGTCGGTGCACCCCCACAACGACCGCGGCACGGGCGTGGCCGCCGCGGAACTGGCCGTGCAGGCCGGCGCGGACCGTGTCGAGGGCTGCCTATTCGGCAACGGCGAGCGGACCGGCAACGTATGCCTGGTCACGCTGGGCCTGAACCTGTTCAGCCAGGGCGTCGACCCGAAGATCGACTTCTCCAACATCGACGAGATCAAGCGCGCCGTCGAGTACTGCAACCAGCTGCCGGTCCACGAGCGGCACCCGTACGCGGGCGACCTGGTGTACACGGCGTTCTCCGGTTCGCACCAGGACGCCATCAAGAAGGGCTTCGCGCACCTGGAGGCCGACGCGGTCGCCGCGGGCGTCGTGGTCGACGACTTCGCCTGGGGCGTCCCGTACCTGCCGATCGACCCGAAGGACGTCGGCCGCACCTACGAGGCGGTCATCCGCGTCAACTCGCAGTCCGGGAAGGGCGGCGTCGCGTACGTCATGCAGAGCGAGTACGGCTTCGACCTGCCGCGGCGCATGCAGATCGAGTTCAGCCAGGCGATCCAGCGGCGCACCGACGCTACCGGCAAGGAAATCTCGACCGAGGAGATCCACGAGGTCTTCCGCAGCGAGTACCACCCGGAGTACCAGCCGCGCACGCGCCTGGTCGTGGAGGACCACGACACGACCTACGCCGACGAGAAGCTGAACCTGGACGCCACGATCGTCCTGGACGGCGTGGAGCAGAAGGTCTCCGGCACCGGCAACGGCCCGCTGTCGGCGTTCACCGACGCCCTGTCGACCGTGGGCGTCCACGTCGAGGTCCTCGACTACGCAGAGCACGCCCTGTCCGCCGGCCAGCACGCCCAGGCGGCCTCCTATGTGGAGTGCGCGATCGACGGCCGGACCGTCTGGGGCGCGGGCGTCCACCCGAACATCGTCCTGGCGACGATGCGCGCCGTGGCCAGCGCCTACAACCGCTCCTGACCGAGCCGTCCCGCGAGCGGGGCCTCCGCGCCGCTCAACCTGATCATCGCCGGGGCCGCTGGCCCCGGCGAGGTCGCCGAGACGGTCGAGACACCGAACGACCAGCCGCCGAAGCGCACGGCCGCCCACGAGGCGGCCCCAGCCGACGACGCCGCGACCAGCGGCGCCGGTCCGGCAGCAGCGACCAAGTAGCGCAAGAACCCGCTGGGGCGGGCCGCATCGCGGCCCGCCCCAGCGGCGTCCCGGACTTGTCCACACCCCTGTGAGCTGCGAAGACGCGGATACACACAGAGTTATCCACAAGTAGCTTCTTCGCATTCGACACTTGCATGCCGTACCTGTTGTAGTAGATAGCAAAAACGTCATCCGCTATCGGCGGGATGGCGGCGACAACAAGGGGATTCGCGAAACGTCGCTCCATACCAGGGCCCGATCGGCGCGAGAGACCACTCGCGCTCGGGTCCCCGCCGATGGCAACCCGCTCCGCGCGGAGCACGCGGGCGGCCGGCCTGACGAGGCCGACCGCCCGCACGAACACCGCTCGAGTCGGGCCCGCTCAAAGATCGAGGGACAACCGCAGGGCCACCTCGTCGCCCTCGTCGAGGCCGCCGGCACGCTTCCGAACGGCCGCCTTCAAAGGGACGATGTAGCGGCCGTCCTTGGGCCACAGCGAGGTCTCCCAGGCGGTCTCGCCGATGCGGGCGGTCACCGGGATCATGCCCCACCCGTAGCTGACCACCGCCGACGCGGCCGCGAGCTCCCGGCAGCCCGCTTCGGGGACCGTCACGAAGTACCAGGGCGCCGGGCCGCGCCAGTACCAGATCTCGCCGCTGAACTCCAGTTCCATGCTCTGAGCATACGAACCCGGGGAGACGCCCCGGCCCGTTCGGGCGGCGGGCCGGTCTCGGGCCGGAGCCACCTCGCAGCGTGGCGGACTCCCGGTGGCGAGTCGTCTCGGTGGGCGGCTCGATCCGGGTGGGGGTGGTTCAGTCGGGGAGGGTGAAGCCGAGGAGGCGAGCGCCCGTGGTGGTGCGGGGGTGGAAGGGCTCGGCGGGGCCGAGGATGAGGTAGCTGCCGGGGCCGAGGGAGTGGGCGCCGTCGGTGATCTCGCCGAAGAGGACGTAGTAGCGGCGGGCCAGGCCCGCGTGGAGGTCGGACTCGGGCCATTCGACGCCGGGGACGAGGTCGTAGAGCCAGCCGTCGCCGCGGCCGGGGCCGGGGAGATGGCGGCGGATCACTCCCGGGGCGACCTCGACAGGTTTGACCGCGTCGACTTGGAGGGCCTGGATGTCGTTGCGCGCCTTGCTCATGGTCCCGTGCATGGTTCCGATCCTGCCGGTCGGGGCCCGCTCGCGACAGTGACAGGATCGACATCTCAGGGTACTTTCATGCCATGGGACTTCATCGGGTCGTGGCGCTCGTGCAGCCGCCGCAGGCCGAGTTCGAGCTGGCGAGCGCGGCCGAGGTGTTCGGGCTGGACCGGCCGAACCTGCCGAGCCGGTACGGGTTCACGGTGTGCACGGAACGGCCGGGGATCGTGGCGACGAAGACCGGGGGCGCGCTGTGGGTGGACGCGGGGCTGGAGGCGCTCGAGGCGGCGGACACGGTGCTGGTGCCGGCGTGGACGCAGAAGGACCTCCCGGCGAGCCCGGCGGTGCTGGAGGCGGTGCGGGCGGCGCATGCGCGCGGGGCGCGGATGGTGGCGATCTGCACGGGGGCGTACCTGCTGGCGGAGGCGGGGCTGCTGGAGGGGCGGCGGGCGACGACGCACTGGCGGTACGCGGCGGAGTTCGCGGAGCGGTTCCCGGGGGTGGACGTGGACCCCGATGCGCTCTATGTGGACTCCGGTGACATCGCGACGAGTGCGGGGACGGCGGCGGGGATCGATCTGTGCCTGCATCTGGTGCGGTCGGACCACGGTGCGGCGCTGGCGTCTCGGATCGCGCGGCACATGGTGATGCCGCCGCATCGGGAAGGCGGGCAGCGGCAGTACGCGGTGGAGCCGGTCGACGAGCCGTCGGAGTCCCTCGGGGCGGTGCTGGAGTGGGCGGCGGAGCATCTGCACGAGGCGCTGTCGGTGGAGGATCTGGCGGAGCGGGGGCGGGTGTCGGCGCGGACGCTGGCGCGGCGGTTCGACGACCAGTTGGGCACGAGCCCGGGGCAGTGGCTGCTGTCGCAGCGGATCTCGGCGGCGCAGGCGCTGCTGGAGGACACGGATCTGCCGGTGGAGAGCATCGCGGCGCGGGTGGGGTTGTCGTCGGCGCTGAACCTGCGCAGGCGGTTCCGGGACCGGTTGGGGACGACGCCGGCGGCGTATCGGCGGGCGTTCGGGAGGGACGTCGTAGGGGCGGGGTGACGGTCGCCGGGCGGTGAAATGTCGCATGCGTCTGGTACAACCGAACGGTGTCGACCCCTCGTGAACCCCTGAGCGCCTTCCGGACCGTGCTGAAGCGCGGCGGCGGCGAGCGCCCCACCTTCCCGCTGTCGCTGCACGTGGTCGTGATGGTCGCGGTGGCGGCCGTGCTCGTGTCGGGGCTGCTGTGGCTGCTCACCAGCGACCAGACGTCGCCGTTGAGCGCGGACCCGAACGATCGCACGACCCTCGAGGTGATCCGCTTGTCGCTGTACGCGATCGCGGGCGTCGGCGGTGTCATCGCTTTGACGGTGTCGTACCGGAAGCAGCGGGTGACCGAGGCGACGGAGATCCGGGAGGCGACGAAGCTGTTCAACGAGCGGTTCGCTTCGGCCGCTGAGCAGTTGTCGTCGCAGCGGGCGGCGAACCGGCTCGCGGGGGTCTATGCGATGGCGGCGCTCGCCGACGACTGGGACGCGGGCCGCCAGACGTGCATCAACGTGCTGTGCGCGTA
Source organism: Glycomyces endophyticus (assembly GCF_039531525.1). NCBI lineage: Bacteria > Bacillati > Actinomycetota > Actinomycetes > Glycomycetales > Glycomycetaceae > Glycomyces > Glycomyces endophyticus. The sequence goes on along the minus strand of NZ_BAAAQF010000027.1, from coordinate 68,957 downwards.
TGTGCGGATGCCGTATGAGACGCCGCCGTTCCGCCACGAGCGGGAGGCCGCCAACAATCCGCGGCGGTTCCGGCCGGTGCTGGAGGAGCGGCTGATCCGGCACTCGGTGCTGAACGTGGTCGGCGGGCGCCTGCGCCGCGACCCGCTGCCGGGGCGGACGTGGCACGAGCACGACTTCGACTTCACCGGCGTGAACCTGGACGGCGGGAACCTCAACGACGCCTTGTTCCTGGGCCGGGTCTCGTTCGCGTTCGGGCGGTTCACGGCGGGCACGATCGACTTCTCGCGGGTCCGGTTCGAGGGGCCGGTGGACTTCAACCGGGCCCGGTTCCTGGGGGCGCGGCTGCGGTTCGCCGAGACGCGGTTCGCGGGGCCGGTGCTGCTCACGGAGACGCTGGTCTCGGCGGGGACGCTCGATTTCAGCGCCGCGCACTTCACGCGGGACGTGTCGTTCGACGGGACCGTGTTCGCGGGCGGGCAGGTGCACTTCGCGGGGACCGTGTGCTCGTCGCCCGTGGTGGGCGTGGAACCGGTCCTGGACTTCAACGGCGCGAGCTTCACGGGCACGGCGGTCGTGTTCGACCGGCCCGACATCGCGGCCGCGACGCTCGACTTCTCGCGGGTCGCCGACTGGTCGCACCCGCCCGTGATCAATATGGAGGAAGCGGCGTCCGCGGGCGTGATACTCCCGGACTCGGAGTCGGAGCCCGAGCAGGAGCCGGAACGATGACCCGGACCACTCCCCCTCGGCCGTACGACCTTCCCGCGCTGTTCCCTGCGCTCGAACAGTATGCCCAGGCCGCGGTGCGGCTGCATCCGCGCCGGGGCGAGCCGACCGCGGTCGAGAGCTCCATCGGCGGTCCGCTGCTGTGGCCCGCGAAGGAGGCTTGGCCCGCTTGCGGACTCGAGCATGAGGACTGCGCGGACGAACCGCACGCGTACACGTTGGCGTGGCGCGCCTATCTGGAGGACCGGGACCGGCGGGAGCGGGAGGGAGGCCTCGACTGGGAGGTGGAGCGCCGCCGCGCCGAGGAGCTGGAGGAGCGCTTCGCCGCGGAGGACGCCGGCATCGCGCCGCCGCTGATCCCTCTGGCGCAGTTGTACTTCCGGGACGTGCCGCATCTGCCGTGGCCGGACCGGTACGACCTGCTGCAGGTGCTGTGGTGCCCGCGCGACCACCCCGACGCCGAGACGCCGTACAACCCGGTGTTCGAGGTGCGTTGGCGCCGTGCGGAATCGGTGGAGACGGTGCTCGATGCGCCGCCGCTGCCGCTGGTCTGCAACGGGGACTACGTGCCGAACCGGTGCGTGCTCCACCCGGAGTCCGTCACCGAGTACCCGCTCACCGCCGACCTGCCGGCGGTCCTCGCCGGGGAGATCCGCGCCTGGGAAGAGCGGATCGGGAACGGCACCGCGTACGACTGGGACGCCTCGGTGGCGCCAGGTTGGAAGGCCGCCGGGTACGGCGGGAGCTGGGGGATCATCGACCCGTACCCGGTCCGCTGCGAGTGCGGCGAGCGGCAGCTCCCGCTGCTCACCGCCTCATCGGGCGAGTTCGACGGCGGCACGGGCGGTTGGCGGCCGGTCGAGGAGGCCGGCACGGAGTGGGAGTTCGCCGACCCGGTCGGGGTGACGATCGGCCGCGGGTACACGTTGCAGCTCTACTACTGCCCCGCTTCGGAGGACCACCCCAACCGGACGGAGATGTTCTGACCGCTCGCTCGGACCGGGATGCGCTGAAGCTCAGGCCTTGAGCCGCGACAGGACGCGCGGGTGGAGTTCGGGCCGGGACCTGCAATGCGTGATGGGCTTGTAGAGCACGAGGTCCGACACGATGCCGTAGATGTTGAAGAGCGCCAGCGGGACGACGGCCCACAGGTAGGGCCGGTCGAGGGCCGCGGCGGCCCAGGCCGCCAGCGCCCCGGTGAGCGCGAACGTCGCGAACGGCAGGAGGTAGCGGCTGACGCTCAACCGGTGCATGTGGGTGGCGAGGAACGCGGTCTGGTAGGCGATGTAGTTCAGGTAGGCGAGCAGGACGCCGACGACGAGGGTGGCGATGCTGCCGTGCGGGAGGTCGATCGGGAACCGGTCGAGGTTGTAGGCGACCGCGGTTCCGGTGGCGATGGCGCCGAGGGCGTACAGGTAGAGGCTGTTCAGGACTAGGACGCTCTCGGCCTTGGCCCAGGGTCGGAGTGCTGAGAGCGGTGCCCAGTGGGGGCATTCCCAGGAGTCGAACTCGCCTTGGACGATGCGCGGTCCGAGGTGGTGGCGGCGTTCTTCGTCGGTGGTGGGCCATGCGGGGGCGTCTTTGCGGTAGGCCCGCAGTTTGATCGGGAGTGCCGGATCGGTGGCGCAGGTGGCGCGGTCGGTGAGGGCGGCGCGGAGGCGTGCGAGTTCCTGCATGACGAGGAAGCCGGGGACGAGGGCGAAGATGAGGAGTTCCCGGTCCTCGATTGCGGTGAAAACCGCGCTGGCGAGGAGGATCAGTCCGGTGGCGTGCAGGACGTGTGCGGTGCGGCTCGGCCGGTGGGGGCGGCGGAGGGTGCGGAGGTATTCGATGGGGCCGACCGCGAGTGCGAGAGCGGTGGGGATGAGGAGCGCGGTGGTGGCGGCCAGGAAGAGGCTGTCGGCGTCGGCTCCGGCGCGGATGCCGTCGAGGCCTTCGAGGCCCTTGGTGAGGGCGCCGATGGCGACGGCGAGGGCGGCGGCGGCTGAGGCGGTGCGTCTGATGATGCTGTAGCGGGCGAATCCGGCGAGGTCGGTCCAGCGCAGTCGGTGGGGGCAGGCGGCCGTGCGGGGGTCGGACTCGGTGGGTTCCGGTGCGGCTGATTCGACGGTTATGGGCGGGTCGGTTCGCGCCGGTTCCGGGGGTTCTTTATCCATTTTGGGGCTTTCAATTGTGCGTATGGGCAGGTACCGGTGGTGGGGCCGGTGGGGTGTGGGAATTCTAGGGTCGGTGGGGCGGGGGCGTCAAGGGGTGGGGTGGAGCCAGGTGCGGGCGGGGGCGGGGAGGTCGGGGTGGGTGTCGCAGGTGTCGCGGGGGGCGAGGAGGGTGCGGAGGTGGAGGAGGTGGGCGGTGGCGGCGGCGGTGGGGAGGGCGGCGAGGGCGAGGAGGGGGAGGCCGAGCCATTGTCCGATGAGGATGGTGGCGGCGAGGGTGAGGAGGGCGCCGGCGGCGGTGAGCCAGGCGATGGGGGCTTCGGGGCGGTGGAGGCGGCGCCAGGTCCCGACGAGGGCGAAGACGCCGATCATGCCGAGCATGGAGCCGAGGACGAGGAGGACGCCGTCGAGGAGGGCGGTGCGGCTGAACTCGGCGCCGATGGAGAGGAGGAAGCCGCCGGCGAAGAGGGCGAGGAGCTGGACGGTCCCGGCGAGGGCGATGGTGAGGAGTGCTGCGGCGTAGAGGAGCCGGCCGCCGGGGGTGAGGTCGCGGACGCGGACGCGGTGGGGGCAGCCGTCGCGGGTCTCCGGCGGGGGTTCCTCGTCGGGGCCGGTGGTGCGGGGGGCGCCTGCCTCGACGGTGATCTGCAGGTCGTCGCTGGACTTGGTGGTGTCGTGTTCCATTGGGGCGCTTCCGGTTGCGGAGGGGTTGGGGTCCCGGCCGGGTGGGCCGGGACCCTGCGCATTGTATGGCCCCGCGGTCAGCGGTAGGCGGAGGACTGGAGGGTGTAGAGCTCGGCGTAGGCGCCGCCGCGGACCATGAGTTCGTCGTGGGTGCCGGATTCGGCGATGCGGCCGCCGTCGAGGACGACGATGAGGTCGGCCATGGAGACGGTGGAGAAGCGGTGGGAGACGAGGACGGTGACGGTGCCGCGGGCGCGTCCGGCGTGGACCTCTTCGGCGAAGCGCTCGAAGAGGGCGTGCTCGGTCTGGGGGTCGAGGGCGGCGGTGGGCTCGTCGAAGACGACGAGGAGCGGGTCGGGGCGCATGCGGCCGCGGCCGATGGCGAGTTTCTGCCATTGACCGCCGGAGAGGTCGGTGCCGTCGTCCCAGCGGGCGCCGAGGCGGGTGTCGAGGCCGCGCGGGAGGTCGTCGATGACGTCGTCGGCGCCGGCGCGGGTCATGGCGGCGCGGACGGTGGCGTCGTCGTAGCCGTTGCGCAGGTCGCCGATGCCGACGGTTTCGCGGGCGGTGAACTCGAAGCGGGTGAAGTCCTGGTAGGTGGCGCCGATGCGCTCGCGCCACTCGTCGACGGGGAAGGAGCCGAGGTCGGCGCCGTCGACGCGGATGGTCCCGGCCGTGGGCTGGTAGAAACCGGACAGGAGTTTGACGAGGGTGGTCTTGCCGGCGCCGTTCTCGCCGACGAGGGCGACGACCTTGCCGGCGGGGAGGTCGAGGGTGACGCCGTCGAGGGAGGCGCGCTCGGACTCGGGGTAGGCGAAGGCGACGCCGTCGAGGCGGATGCCGGCGGCGAGGCGGTCGGGGACGGGCAGGGGGACGGCGGGTCCGGCGGACCGGGTCGCGTAGTCGCGGAGCCACAGGAGGCGGGCGCCGAGCTTGCCGGTGCGGACGAGGAGCGAGGACTGGAAGGCGATGCCGCCGGCCGCGTTGGCGACCATGCCGATGAGGGAGACGAGGAGGACGACGTCGCCGGCGGTGGCCTGGCCGCGGATGGCGAGGTAGAGGACGATGCCGATGCCCGCGGCCATGCCGATCGCGGACAGGAGGCCTTCGCCGGTGGCGATGCGGGCGGCGCGCCACTGGCCGCGGTTGCGCTCGGCGACGACGGCGGCGCCGGTCTCGTGGTGGCGGCGGGCGATCTCGGCGGCGGAGCCGAACACGCGGAGCTCCTTGCCGGACTCGGCGAGGGTGGCGACCTCGAAGAGGTGGCGGCGGCGGCGCTCGGGTTCGCTGGTGGCCTCCTGGACCTCGATCTCGACGTCGCCGGAGCGCTTGGCGATCGCCATGGCGCCCAGGGCGACGAGGGGGAAGACGAGGAGGAGCGGGTGGACGGCGGCGAGGAGGGCGCCGCCGACGGCGATGGTCACGAAGGCGCGCAGGCACTGCGCGAGCCAGTTGACGGCGCCGCCGAGGAGCCAGCGGTCCTCGCGGATGCGCTGGACCTGGTCGAGGTGGCCGGGCCGTTCGTGGTGGTCGAGGCCGGGCGGGGTGCCCATGAGCTCCATGACCTCGCGGTCGGAGGCGCGGGCGGTGTGGTCGAGGACGAGGAACACGAGTTTGACGTAGGCGAAGACGACGGCCCAGATGAGGGCGACGCCGACGCCGAGCCCGGCGGCGGCGAGCCAGGCGTCGCGGGTGTGGCCGGCCTGCACGGCGTCGATGATGACCTTGGTGAGGTACACGGTGGTGGGCATGAGGATCGCCTGGACGACGCCGAGGACGACCTGGGCGGTGGTGGCCTTCGGGTGGGCGCGGAAGCCGACGGCGAGCGCGTATCTGAGGCCGCGCAGGCCGTTCGCGAGGCGGTGGGTCACGGCTGCTCCTGGGGGGATCGGGCGAGGCGGTTGGCCTGCAACGTGAACGCTTCGGCGTAGCGGCCGCCGAGGGCCATGAGGTCGTCGTGGTCGCCGTCTTCGACGACGCGGCCGCCGTCGAGGACGACGATGCGGTCGGCGCGGCGCACGGTCGAGAACCGGTGGGAGATGACGATGGTGGTGAGCCCGGCGGTGATGTCGAGGAACTGCTCGTAGAGCTCGGCCTCGGCGCGGACGTCGAGGGCCGCGGCGGGCTCGTCGAGGATGAGGACCTTCGCGCCGGCCTGGACGGCGAAGAGGGCGCGGGCGAGGGCGATGCGCTGCCACTGGCCGCCGGAGAGGTCGGTGCCGCCGCCGTACTCGCTCGACAGGACGGTGTCGAGTCCGTCGGGGAGCGATTCGATGAGGGCGCGGATGCCCATGGGCTCGCACGCCTTCCAGATGAGGTCGGTGTCGCCGGCGAGGTGCGGTGCGCCGAAGGTGATGTTGTCGCGGACGGTGAGCTGGTAGCGGGTGAAGTCCTGGAAGAGGGCGGAGAGGCGGGTGCGCCATGCGGCGGGGTCGACGCCGGCGAGGTCGGTGCCGTCGGCGGTGATGCGGCCGCCGGTGGGCTCGTAGAGGCCGGCGAGGAGCTTGACGAGGCTGGTCTTCCCGGCGCCGTTGTGGCCCACGATGGCGAGGGAGGTGCCGGCTTCGATCTCGAGGTCGAGTCCGGCGATGACGGCCCGGTCGGCGCCGGGGTAGGCGAAGTCGACGGCCTCGAAGCGGAGGGAGCGGGCGGGGGCGGCGGGCGGCAGTTCGGCGGTGACGGGCCGTTCCCCTTCGGTGAGTTCGCCTTCGAGGGCGAGGACCTTGGGGACGGGGAGGGAGCCGAGGCTGAGGAACGCGGCGGTGTCGTCGAACGCGGAGAACTCGAACATGGTGGTGAGGGCGACGAGGTAGACCGCGAGGGCGCCGAAGGCGACGGCGCCGGTGAGTCCGGCGTTCACGAGGGCGACGGCGGTGGCGACGGTGAGGACGAGGAGCACGCCGATGACGAACACGGCGGTGCGGGGGCTGAGGCGCTGGTGGCGGTCGGAGTAGGCCATGCGGTCGTTCCACTGGCGGTCGTAGCGGTCCATGAGCCAGCCCATGAGGCCCCAGACGCGGATCTCCTTGGCGGGGGCGGCGGTGATGGCGAGGTCGCGGAGGTACTCGGTCTCGCGCATCTCAGTGGAGCGCATGTAGGCGGTGCGGCCGACGCGGGTGTAGTCGGCCTGCATGGCGATGAAGACGGCGGGCCAGGCGACGAGCCAGGCGAGGCCGATCCAGACGTTGAAGAACGCGAGGACGGCGGAGGCGCCGGCGGCCATGAGGAATTCGGGGGCGATGGCGGCGAGGCCGCGGACGGCGCGTTCGGGGCGGATGAAGTCGGCGCCGAGCTGGCGGGCGATGCGCAGGAGGGCGAGGACGTCGTCGTCTTCGAGGTGGGTGATGCCGACGGGGCGGGCGACGGCGGCGAGGAGCCGGTCCTGGAGGAGCAGTTCGAGGTCGCGGCCGAGGTTGAAGGCGACGGCCTGGTGGAAGTGGGTGACGAGGCGGCCGAGGAGGAGCGCGGCGACGCCGGCGCCGAGGAGGAGGTAGGCGTCGCGGGCCTCGGTGGAGCCGGGTCCGGCCGCGGCGGCGGCGGGGACGGCGCCGATGAGGAGGCCGGTGGCGATGGTCATCGCGAGCGGGAGGGCCGCGGTGAGGACGGTGGTGGCGGCGAAGAGGGCGGTGCGGGGGCGGCTGATGCGGGGCAGGAGCCGGACGACCGCGAGGACGGCGCGTCCGGACTCGAACCGGCGGGTTTCCGGGGGTGCCATATGAATCCGTTCATGATGTCATGATGACTGTTCGATGACACCATAACAGAGTCGCGGCGCGGGCGCATCCCGCCGAAGCCGTCCACCTCCCCCACCCGCCCAGGGCAAGAATAAGGTGCGATCCTCCCGCCGGGGTCCGACAGAAACCGGCCTCGGGAAGGGTGCTGTCACCCGATCGGGTGCCGCCGGGGGCACGGGTAGGCTTGACCCTCGTGTCAGCGCCCAATCTCGTCAACCTCGAAACCGTCTCCAAGGCCTACCCCGACCAGGTGGTCCTCGACGCGGTCTCCCTCGGCATCGCCGCCTCCCAGCGCGTCGGCGTCGTCGGCCGCAACGGCGACGGGAAGTCGACGCTGCTGCGCCTCATCGCCCGCGCCGACGAGCCCGACTCGGGCCGCGTCGTGCACACCGGCGGCACCCGTGTGGCCGTGCTCGGCCAGACCGACGGCCTCGACGGGGACGCCACGGTGCGGGAGGCCCTGTTCGGGGGCCTCGACGCGCACGAGTGGGCGTCGGACGCGCGGATCCGCGAGATCCTGACCGGCCTGTTCGGCGGCCTCGACGCGCCGGTCCTGCCGGAGGGGCTCGACTCCCGGATCGGGGTGCTGTCGGGCGGGGAGCGGCGCCGCACCGACCTGGCGCGGGTGCTCACCGCCGACGCGGACCTGCTGCTGCTCGACGAGCCGACGAACCACCTCGACATCGAGGGGATCGCCTGGCTCGCGGGGCACCTGAACGGGGTGCGGGCCGCGATCGTGGTCGTCACGCACGACCGGTGGTTCCTCGACGAGATCTGCGACCGGATCTGGGACGTGCAGCGGGGGCAGGTGTTCGAGTACGACGGCGGGTACTCCGCGTACGTGCTGGCGCGGGCCGAGCGGGAGCGGCAGGCGAACGTCGCCGAGGAGAAGCGCCAGAACCTCATGCGCAAGGAGCTGGCGTGGCTGCGGCGGGGCCCGAAGGCGCGCACGTCGAAGTCGAAGTTCCGGATCGACGCGGCGAACGAGCTGATCGCGAACGAGCCGCCGCCGCGCGACACCGCCGAGCTGGTGTCGTTCGCGACGGGGCGGCTGGGCAAGACCGTGTTCGAAGCCCAGGACGTCACCGTCAAGGCCGGGGACCAGACGCTGCTGGAGCACCTCGACTGGATCCTGGGTCCGGGCAAGCGGATCGGGCTGCTCGGCGTCAACGGCGCGGGGAAGACCTCGCTGCTGCGCACCCTCGCGGAGGCGATCGGCGACAAGCAGCCGGCGCAGGGCCGCATCAAGGTCGGGCGCACGGTGAAGCTGGCGTGGCTGACCCAGCACATGGAGGACCTGGACGGGTCCTGGCGGGTCCTCGAGGCGATCGAGCTGGTGGCCAAGCGGGTCCAGTTCGGGAAGAAGGAGATGAGCGCCGGGCAGCTCGCGGAGCGGCTCGGGTTCGTCGGCGGCCGCCAGCGCGCGTTCGTGCGGGACCTGTCGGGCGGGCAGCGGCGGCGGCTGCAGCTGGCGCGGCTGCTGATGGCGGAGCCGAACGTGCTGTTCCTGGACGAGCCGACGAACGATCTGGACATCGAGACGCTGACGCAGTTGGAGGACCTGCTCGACGACTGGGCGGGGACGATGGTGGTGGTGAGCCACGACCGGTACTTCACGGAGCGGGTGGCGGACGAGACGTGGGCGCTGCTGGGTGACCGGCGGTTGCGGATGCTGCCGCGGGGCGTGGAGGAGTACCTGGAGCGGCGCGGTGCGGTGAAGGGCGCGGCGGAGCGGTCGGGTGCGGCGCCGGCGGCGGCGACGTCGGGTGCGCAGGACCGGGCCGTGCAGAAGGAGCTGTCCAAGTTGGAGCGGCGGCTGGAGCGGACGGACGAGAAGATCGCGGGGGTGCACGCGGAGATGGCGGCGTTCGCGACGGATCCGGGGAAGCTCGGGGAGCTGCAGGGGCGGCTGTCGGCGCTGGAGGCGGAGAAGGACGAGATCGAGGAGCGGTGGATGGAGCTGGCGGAGTAGGCTCGGTCCCGTTGCCGCCCTTGGCAATTCCTACAATCTAGTAGGGATGGGGGCGGTCCCTCGGCGGTCACGGCTTCGTAACGGAGCTAAAGATCCTACCAGTCCCGAACGCTCCCATACCGGTTGGTAACCGACTCTTCATTCACTGATTTATGGGGGTCTTCCAGGGTCTTCACTTTATGTTGTGACTTCCCTAACCTCGGTTTGAAAGCCCGAAAGGGCCGGTTCCACCGAACTGTGTGCTCCGCACGGATGCGTCCCATCTCTTCGCTTCGCGCGGTGAACAACTGAACCGAGAGGGAGTACCCCCCTATGACCGTCTCGTACCGTTCCGTCCGCCGAGTATCGGCCGCCGCCATCGCAGGCGCGGCGACGATCGGCTCCATCACCCTCGGCGGCCTCGCCGCCCACGCCGACCCGGGCTCCTGGCCCCTCGCCGACCTCCAGAGCGCCGCCTCGGCGGAGGTCATCCCCGGCGAGTACCTCGTCGTCCTCGACGAGGGCGCCTCGCTCGCCGCGCAGAACAAGAGCATCGAGGAGGGCGGCGCCGACGTCGTCGCCGCCTACGGCGAGGTCGGGGCCTTCCTCGTGGAGTCGACCGAGACCCAGGCGCGCGAGATCGCCGGCCTCGACGGCGTGGCCTCCGTCGAGCCGAACGCGGTGGTCTCGATCGCCGCCGTGCAGCCCGGCGCGACCTGGGGCCTGGACCGCATCGACCAGCTCGACCTCCCGCTCGACGGGAACTACGAGTACCTCGGGAACGGCGCGGGCGTGCACGCGTACATCGTGGACACCGGCATCAACGCCTCCCACACGGAGTTCACCGGGCGGGTCGGCAACGGCTACGACTTCATCTCGAACGACTCGACCCCGCAGGACGGCAACGGCCACGGCACCCACGTCGCGGGCACCGTCGGCGGCACCGTGTACGGCGTCGCGAAGAACGTGACCCTGCACGGGGTCCGGGTCCTCGACAACGCCGGCTCCGGTACGACCGCCGGGGTCGTCAACGGCATCAACTGGGTCGCGGCCAACGCGATCGAGCCGGCCGTGGCGAACATGAGCCTCGGCGGCGGGTACTCCGCGTCGCTGAACAACGCGGTCGAGGCCGCCGTGGACGCCGGCGTCACCTTCGCCGTCGCCGCCGGCAACGAGGACCAGGACGCCTGCAACGTGTCCCCCGCGTCGGCGCCGTCCGCGATCACCGTGGCCGCCAGCGACAACACCGACACCCGGGCCTACTTCTCGAACTTCGGCTCGTGCGTCGACGTGTTCGCGCCCGGCGTGGGCATCACCTCCGCGTGGCACACCTCGAACACCGCCACCAACACGATCTCCGGCACCTCGATGGCCTCCCCGCACGTCGCGGGCGCGGCCGCGGTCTACCTGGGCCTGAACCCGAGCGCGACCACCGACGACGTGGCCGAGTGGATCACCGGCAACGCCGCCGCGGGCCGGATCTCCGACGTCCAGGGCAGCCCGAACCTGCTGCTGTACACCGGCGACGAGGACGGCGGGGGCGGACCGGGCGAGCCGAGCGACTGCGCCGCCACGAACTCCACCGCCCGCGCGATCGCCGACCGCGCCACCGTCACCTCGACGCTGACGCTCGCCTGCGACGGCACGGCGCGCGCCAACAGCACCGTGGCCGTGAACATCACCCACACCTGGCGCGGCGACCTCGCGATCTACCTGGTCGCGCCGGACGGGACCAGCTACACGCTGAAGACGTCCTCCAGCGGCGACTCGGCCGACAACGTGATCGCCACGTACACGGTGAACCTGTCGAGCGAGACCGCGGCCGGGACCTGGACGCTGCGGATCGTCGACGCGTACGCCGGCGACACGGGCACCCTGAACAACTGGACCCTCGAGCTCTGATTCGCCCCCACAACTGAATAGCGGGCGCACCGGACGGGCCCTCCCCGTCGGCCGCAGCACCCGGACACCGCGACCTGGAGCCGTCGCACCGTCCCACCTGCTGCGCGACCGGGCCCTCCGGCGCCCGCCCCCCAGACTCGGCGTCTAAGGTCCACACCGGACCGGCGACCCCGATTCCGGTCCCCAGCCTCCGCACTCCCGTCCCGGCACCCCTCACGGCGAAGCTAGCGAGCCGTGACGAATGGACAGCCGCCGGGACCACCCGAAGGGATCGAATGTCCATGTCACCCATGAGAAAGAGGATGAGCGCCGGAGCAGCGCTCACCGCCGCGGCGCTCACGGCGCTCGCGTTCACCGCCACCGCGGCCGAGGCCGAGCCGAAGTACGGCTCCATCCTCGGCGACGGCGCCGCCGGCGCCATCGCGGGCGAGTACATCATCGTCCTCGAGGACGACGCGTCCTTCTCGGCGCAGGTCGAGGACGTCGAGGACGGCGGCGCCGACGTCGTCGAGACCTACCGGGGCGTCGACGCGTTCCTCGTGGAGTCGACCGAGCTCGAAGCCCGGGAGATCGCCGCGCTGGACGGCGTCGCGTTCGTCGAGCAGAACGCCGCGTTCACCACCCAGGCCACGCAGACCGGCGCGACCTGGGGCCTGGACCGCATCGACCAGCGGAACCGGCCGCTGTCGGGCACCTACACCTACAACTACACCGGTGCGGGCGTCCACGCGTACATCGTCGACACCGGCATCAACGCGAACCACTCGCAGTTCACCGGCCGGGTCGGCAACGGGTACGACTTCATCTCGAACGACTCGACCCCGCAGGACGGCAACGGCCACGGCACGCACGTCGCCGGGACCGTCGGCGGCACCACCTACGGCGTCGCCAAGGGCGTCACGCTCCACGGCGTGCGCGTCCTCGACAACGCCGGCTCCGGCACCACCGCCGGCGTCATCAACGGCATCAACTGGGTGCGCACCAACGCGATCAAGCCGGCCGTGGCGAACATGAGCCTCGGCGGCGGCTACTCCGCGTCGCTGAACAACGCGGTCGCCACGGCGGTCTCCTCCGGCGTGACCTTCGTGGTCGCCGCCGGCAACGAGTCCACCAACGCGTGCAACCGGTCCCCCGCCTCCACCCCGTCGGCGATCACCGTCGGCGCCACCACCTCCACCGACGCCCGCGCCAGCTACTCGAACTACGGCACGTGCGTCGACGTGTTCGCGCCCGGCTCGTCGATCACGTCCGCGTGGTACTCGTCGAACTCGGCCACCAACACCATCTCCGGCACCTCGATGGCCTCCCCGCACGTCGCGGGCGTGGCCGCCCTGTACCTGCAGGCCAACCCGAGCGCGTCGCCCTCCGCGGTGTCGAGCTGGATCACCTCCAACGCCACCACCGGCGTCGTGACCAGCCCCGGCACCGGCAGCCCCAACCGGCTGCTCTACACCTACCTGTAAGGCGGTGAGCGGCGCGGGCCGCTGACCGGGACGGGCCGAGGCCCTGCGCACCAGACGGTGCGCGGCGCCTCGGCCCGTTCGTCTGTTTCGGACAGTTGGCGGTGATTGGACATTCACTGATCTATAAATCCGGTACGAACCCTTTACACGATTTGTTCTCTCGTTTAGGCTCACTGCCAGGGCCTGACGGCCCGTCGCACGGCCGCAGCGCCCGGACGGGTGACGCGGGCCGGGCCGAGGGGGCCCGGTCCGCGCTTCGCCGCCCGGCGCCCGAACCCCCCGCGCGGCGCCGCCGGACCCCGGGGCCCGTCCCCCGCTCCCCCCGGAGCACCGGGCCTCACCCGAACCACCCTCACCCGGCGGGCGCGGCCCAAGCACCGCGCCCGCCGGGGACAACCGAAGGAGTTCCTCTTGTCAACGGCAGGAACCAGAAAGCCCCAGCGCCGACACGTGCGCACCGCCGCGGCCGTCGCCGTCGCAGCGGTCGCCGCCGGCGGGTCCGCCATCGCCGCCACCTCGTTCGCGAACGCCGAGGAGCCCGCGGCGGCGACCATCGTCGGCGCCGACTCCCCCGACGCCATCGACGGCTCGTACATCGTCGTCCTCGAGGACGACGCGACCGGGCTCGGCGCCCTCGCCGACGACCTCGGCGTCGACGTCGAGATCGAGCACACCCTCGACACCCTCAACGGCTACGTCGCCGAGCTCACCGAGTCCGAGGCCCTCGAACTCGCCGCCGACGAGGACGTCGCCTACGTCGAACAGGACCAGACCGCGCACGTGGCCGAGGTCCAGACCGACCCGCCGTCGTGGGGCCTCGACCGCCTCGACCAGGACGCCCTCCCGCTCGACGCCTCGTACGAGTACGCGCAGACCGGCGCCGGCGTCGAGGCGTTCGTGCTCGACACCGGCCTCAACGCCACGCACGCCGAATTCGAAGGGCGCGTGGGCGAAGGCTACGACTTCATCGACGACGACGCCGACCCCGCCGACGGCCACGGCCACGGCACCCACGTCGCCGGCACCATCGGCGGCACCGCCTACGGCGTCGCCAAGGACGTCACCATCCGGCCCGTCCGCGTCCTCGACGACAACGGCTCGGGCTCCTACTCCGCGATCATCGCCGGCATCGACTGGGTCGCCGAGAGCGCGACCGGCCCGGCCGTCGCCAACATGAGCCTCGGCGGGGGCTTCAGCCAGGCCCTCAACGACGCCATCGCCGCCGCCGTCGACGCGGGCGTCACCTTCGCCATCGCCGCCGGCAACGAGGGCCAGGACGCCTGCAACGTGTCCCCCGGCTCCGAGCCCTCCGCGATCACCGTGGGCGCCACCGACGAGAGCGACGCGGCCGCGTCCTTCTCCAACTTCGGCGAGTGCGTCGACCTCCTCGCGCCCGGCGTCGGCATCACCTCCGCGTGGATCGGCGCCGACGACGCCGAGAACACCATCTCCGGCACCTCCATGGCGACCCCGCACGTCGCCGGCGTCGCCGCCCTCTACCTGGAGACCGCCCCGGACGCCACCCCCGGCGACGTGGCGGCCGCGCTCACCGGCGGCGCCCTGGCCGACGCCGTCTCCGGCGTCAACGGCAGCCCGAACCTGCTGCTGAACACCGCCTTCCTCGGGTAGGCGCCGCGACCCGAACCGATTGGGATGAGGAGACAGGGCCCGCGCCTTCCCGGCGCGGGCCCTGCCGCATCCTCCGGAATCAGGTCTTGCGGGCGATCCCCGCCATCTGCGTGCGCTCGTACGGCTCCAGCTCGTCCACGTCGCGGACCGGCCGGTCCGGCTCCTCCGGGAACCAGCGCGGGATGTACTCCAGGCCCGGCGCGACCATCTCCATGCCCAGGAAGTGGCTCTCCAGCACCGGGACCGGCCGCATCCAGCCGTTCCCGAGCGTCTCGATGCACGCCGCCGACAGGGCCGCCTGCGCCGGCTCGCCCGTGTCCGGCCACGACGTCAGCAGCAGGTGGCTGCCGGCGGGCATCGCACCCATGAGCGCCGCGATGATGTCGTTCGGGCGCTGCTCGTCGCTGATCTGCATGATCATCCCGACCAGCAGCAGCGCGATCGGGCGGTCGAAGTCCAGGAACGCGCGGATCTCGGTGCGCGACAGGATGTAGTCGGGGTCGAGGAGGTCGGCCTCGACCACGATCGCGGACTCGTTCCCGGCCAGGAGCGCGTTCGCGTGGGCGATCACCATGGGGTCGTGGTCGACGTAGACGACCTTCGCGTCGGGGTTGATCCCGGCCGCGACCTGGTGCGTGTTCTGCGCGGTCGGCAGGCCGCACCCGATGTCGAGGATCTGGTCGATCCCAGCGGTGCGGACCAGGTACTCGACGCCGCGGATGAGCGCGCTGCGGTTGATCTTCGCGCACTCGCGGGCCTGCGGGATGTGCTGCGCGAACACGTCGGCGGCGACCCGGTCGACCGCGAGGTTGGTGGAGCCGCCCAGCAGCGCGTCGTAGACGCGCGCGGTGGCCGGGACGGAGGTGTCGGTGCCCGGCGGCAACTCGATGTCAGTGTCGTCGTGCATGGCCTGCCTTCCTGCAAGAACGCGACGGAGGCGCGGGGCCGCGGCCCCGCAGGGGTCTGCAGTCGACGGTACCGGCTCAGCGAGGACGGTGCCGGACACCAAGTGCGGCTTGACCTCTCAAGATCCGCTCGCTTCGCGCCACTCCCGCCACGTGCGTGCTCCCCCACCGAGCTGCTTGGCCCGGAACGAACTCCACGACGTCCGGCTCGGGCCCGGCCCGGCGGCGCGGCGCTCCTCGCCGGGTCACGGAACGGGCCCGGTGTGGCCGACCCGGAACGGGCTGTCGACGCTCAGCAGAAGCCCGGTTCGAGCTCCCAGTAGGTGAGGGTCACGGTCTCGTCGTAGTGGAGGGCGGTGCCGCCGGGCGGGCTCTGGGAGACCACGGCGCATTCGGTCTGGCCGCCGTCGGGCTCCTCGGTGACGGGGACGAGGACGACGGACTCCCAGCCGGCGGCGTCGAGCTCGTCGCGCGCGTCGGTGTACCAGATCCCGGTGACCCAGGGGAGGGTCGCGGCGCCGGGTTCGACCTGGCCGGGCTCGTCCTCCTCCTCGGACCCGCCGACGGTGCCGCCGTCGCCGCTGCCGCCGGTGTCGCCGTCCTGGCCCGTGGCGTCGGCCTCGGCGTCGTCCGCGGCGGCCGTGGTCGCCTCCTCCTCCGCGGACTCGCTCGCCGAGGCCCCGGGCGACGGGGAGCCGGCGCCGGTGCGGGCCTGGTCGGTCGTCTCCGCCGGCGTCCCTGCGGTGGCGGCCGCGTCGGCGACCCCGTCGCCGCCGTCGGGGCGGCTCCACGGGGACAGCGCGAACAGTGCGGCCGCCGCGAGGACCGCGACCGCGGCGGGCACGGCGAAGCGGCGGAGGCGGGGCCGGCGGGGCGCGGCGATCGGCGCGGTAGCGGGCTCGAACGGGTTGACCCCCGCGGGCGGCGTCCACGGCGCGGCGGGGACCGGCGGGACCGCTTGCGGGGTCATGGGATCGGCGGCGGCGTCGCGGCAGACGCGCGCGAATTCGTCGGCGGTGGGCCAGCGCCGCCCGGGGTCCTTGGCGAGGGCGTGCATGATCGCGGCCGCGGGGGCGGGCGGGACGCCGGGGCCGAGGGGCGGGGGCGGCTGGTTGAGGTGTCCGTTGAGGATGGTCCCGGCGGTGTCGCCGGTGAACGGCGGTGCGCCGGAGAGGCATTCGTAGGCGACGGCGCCGAGGGAGTAGACGTCGGTGGCGCCGGTGAGCGGGCGGCCTTCGAGCTGCTCGGGCGAGGCGTAGTAGAGGGTGCCCATGAGCATCCCGGACTCGGTGATGGTGCCGCGGCCGGGCGAGAGGGCGATGCCGAAGTCGACGAGGACGGCCCGGCCGCCGCGGTCGACGATGATGTTGGCGGGCTTGATGTCCCGGTGGACGATGCCGGTCTCGTGGGCGTGGTGGAGGGCGGCGGCGACGTCGGCGGTGAGGCCCATGGCCTCGGCGGGCGCGAGCGGGCCGCCGCGGAGCCGGGCGGTGAGGGTGGGGCCCTCGATGAGCGCCATGACGAGGTAGGCGAGGGTCTCGCCGTGGTCGCCGCCGGTCTCGCCGTAGTCGTGGAGGGCGGCGATGCCGGGGTGGCGGAGGGCGGCGACGGCCTGCGCCTCGTGCTGGAAGCGGGCGCGGGCGGTCGCGTCGGTTTCGAGGTCCGACTTGAGGATCTTGACGGCGACGTCGCGTTCGAGCCTGGTGTCGCGGGCCTTCCAGACGGAGCCCATGCCGCCGGTGGCGATCGGAGCGTCGAGTCGGTAGCGGTCGGCGATCATCGATCCGGTCTGCACGGCGATCCTCGCAAGCGGTCGGGCGGTGGCGGGTCCGCCCAGCATGGCGCCGGCCGCCACGATTCGCTCACGCGAACGTCATGACGGGGGCGGGCCCGACCGGTGATCCGGGGGTCTGCATGACTGCGCCGGGGCCCTTGCGGTTCGAGAATCGGGTGATCGGCTTCCGATGTGGAGGGAAACCATGACACCACGAGAGAAGAGCCTCAGCCGCCGGGTGCTGCTGGGGAGCGCCGCGGCGGTGGCGTCGGCCGGGGTGCCGGCGGTGGTCCATGCGGCGCTGCCGTTCAGCGGCGAGGACTTCGGGCTGTTCATGGACGGCCGGACCGGCACGTACACGTACCTCGGCGTCCAGGCGCCGGGCGCGGACATCGCGACGGCGTTCCCGCACTTCCCGGGGTTCGCGCCGGACGAGGCCGCGATCGGCCACGGGGTGCGCGCGATGTCGAAGTGGCTCATGGCGCGGGCCGGCCGCTGACGCGCGACGGGCGGCGGCCGATACGGCCGCCGCCCGTCCATTGTGGTTGTTCCTACGCGATGATGTTCATGCCGCCCCAGCCGGAGCCGACCTTCACCAGCGCGGTGTAGGAGCCGGCGCCGTTGCCCTTGTACAGGTAGAGGCTGCCGTTGGTGTGGCGGGCGACCCAGTCGACGCGGCCGTCGCCGTTGAAGTCGCCGGTCGCGGCGACGGTGTTCATGACGTCCCAGCCGCAGCCGATCTTCACGCCGTTCTTCACGCCGCCGGCGGGCTTGCCGGCGTAGAAGTACATGCAGTTGTCGGAGTTCTTCTTCGCGATGACGTCGGCGACGCCGTCGTGGTTGAGGTCCCCGACCGCGGTGATCAGCGACATGCCGTTCCAGCCGGTGCCGATGAGCACGCGGGTGCCGTGCGAGCCGGTCCCGGTGCCCGGGTAGAGCCACAGGTTGCCGGTGGCGGACTCGCGGGCGAGGAGGTCGGACCGGCCGTCGGCGTTGTAGTCGTACCCGGAGACGATGGCGCTCATGGAGTTCCAGCCGCCGCCGATGCGGATGCGCTCGGTGTGGGTGCCGGTGCCGGTGCCCGGGTAGACGTACAGGGTGCCGCCGGTGGTGCGGGCGAGGAGGTCGGGCCGGTTGTCGCCGTCGAAGTCGCCCGCGGTCTCCAGCAGGTTCATGCCGGAGAACTCGGTGCCCCAGGAGTACGCGCCGCTGTAGAAGGTCCCGGCGCCGGTCCCGTAGTACGCGAACGTGTAGCCGTCGGAGCGGCGCGCGAGCAGGTCGGAGCCGCCGTCCTCGTCGAAGTCGTGGGCCCGGTCGAGGGTGACCATCGGGAGGCTCGCGCCGGACCAGCCGGAGGACTGGACGGTCCGGTAGGAGTTCACCCAGCCGGTCAGGGAGAAGCCCTGGCGGTAGAGGCCGCCGGAGCGCGTGTCGAGCGAGAGCAGTTCGACCTGGCCGTCCCGGTCGAGGTCGCCCGCGCCGACGAGCTGGCGGAAGCGGCGGCCGTCGGGGTCGCCCAGCGTCTGGCTGAGTTCGACGGGCTCGGCCGCGGTGCTGGCGAACACCCAGTACTCCTGGGTCTGGCTGAGCCGGAACATGACGTCGTCGACGCCGTCCTTGTCGACGTCGCCGACCGAGACCATCGCGTCGATGAAGTTGTACCCGGTGCCGAGGAGGACGCCGCCCGCGAAGGTGCCGTCGCCGTTGCCCGCGTAGTAGTACAGGCCGCCGTCGGACTTGCGGACCGCCATGATGTCGGTCATCCCGTCGCCGTCGACGTCGAAGGTCGTGAAGACCCCCATCGTGTTCCAGCTCGTCCCGGAGCGGATGCGCGTCCTCAGGCCGCCGTCGCCGTCACCGGGGTAGGTGTACAGCGTCCCGGTCGCGTTGTCGCGCACCAGGAGGTCGGCGTGCCCGTCGGAGTTGACCTCGCCGGCCATGACGACGTCGTACCCGCCCCAGCCGGAGGCGGCCATGGTGGTCGCGCCGTCGAAGGTGCCGTCGCCGTTGCCGGTGTTCAGGCGCAGCGCGCCGTCGGACCTGCGTACGGACACGAGGTCTTCGAGGCCGTCGCCGTCGAAGTCGTTGCGCGCCAGCGGGACGCCGGGGCGGCCGTTGATGACCGTCCAGACGTCGTTCCAGGGCTGGGAGTCCAGGGTGTCGGTGTACTCGGTGGGGTAGGTCGCGGCGACCTCGAAGCGGCCGGGCTCGTTGGCGCCCTCGGTGATCCTCGTGCCGATCGACAGGCTCGCGTACTGGGTGCCGGCGAGGACCGACTCGAAGTAGCAGACGAAGTCGAAGCGGTCGAGCTGCGTGTCCTCGGTCCGCGCGTACTCGGCTTCGAGCTCGGACTCGTCGAGGCAGGACCACCTGGTGCTGTTGTTGGAGTTGACCGAGGTGAGCTCGATGCCGTCGGGCATCCGCCCGCGGAAGACGTAGGCCCCGGGGCCGTCCTCGGTCATGTCGAACGCGGTCGCGGGGCCCGCGTTGTTGACCGAGAGGCTGCGGCTCGGCTGGTCGCCGATGCTCCCGGTCCACTGCTCGAGGCCGCTCACGTAGAGGTCGAACTGCTGCTCGGTGGTCACGACGGTGATCGCGCCGGTGCCGGCCCCGGTCGCCGCGTCGGCGGGTTCGTCGAACGGCCGGTCGGCGAGGGCGGCGACCCCGATCAGGTTCGAGGAGGCGGGGTCCCAGGTGATGTGGCCGTATCCGGCGGCGAGCTCGTCGGCGTCGACCGCGGCGACGGTGTACTCGCAGCCGCAGATGTCGATCGGGCCCGGGGCCTTCGCGTCGATCGCGTAGCCGATCGGGCCGGTCAGGGTCAGCACGTCGCCGACCGCCCCGGTGTGGCCGGTGACGACGCAGGCGATCCCGCCGCCGGTGAGGTCGCCGCAGTTGTCGTAGGTCTCGGTGGCCTGCGCGGCCGGGGCGCCGAGCCGGTCGGCGACGGAGTCGGAGAACTCGATCACGACGGCGGCGGCGTCTGCGGGGAGGTCCTGCTCCTGGCGGAAGACCGGGGTGAGGTTCACGGTGGTGCCGGGGGCCGCCTCGGTGACTGAGACGTCGCCGGCGAGGAACGGCTCGGGCGCCTCCTGGGCGGCAGCGGGGGCCGCGAACGCGGCGGCCGCCATGAGGCCGACGGCGGCACCCGCGATCAGGCGCACTGGGGTGCGCCCGAGGGAATCGGGGTTCATTGAGCTCCTTGTTCAGTTTGCGGGGGTATCGCATAGGGGTGTCGTGGGGTCCGACGTGGACTACACGCGTTGTTTCCGAAACCGGTTGCAGTCCGGACGTGCGAAAGGCGGCCCCGCCGGAGCGGGGCCGTCTTCGACGCGTCGTGCCGGTGCTAGGCGAGGAGGTCCATCCCGTTCCAGCCGGAGCCGACGACCGACGAGGACGTGTACGTCCCCGCGCCGTTGCCCTTGTACAGGTACAGGCTCCCGTTGGTGTGGCGGGCGACCCAGTCGGCGTGGCCGTCGCCGTTGAAGTCGCCGACGCTTGCGACGGCGTTCATGACGTTCCAGCCGCAGCCGATCTTCACGCCGTTCTTCACCCCGCCGGCGGGCTTGCCGGCGTAGAAGTACATGCAGTTGTCGCTGTTCTTGCGGGCGATCACGTCGGCGGCGCCGTCGTGGTCGAGGTCGCCCACGGCGGTGATGAGCGACATCGAGTTCCAACCGGTCCCGATGAGCACGCGGGTGCCGTGCGAACCGGTGGCCGTGCCCGGGTACAGCCACAGGTTCCCCGTGGCCGACTCGCGCGCGACGATGTCGGTCTTGCCGTCGTTGTTGAAGTCCGAGCCGGACACGATGGCGCTCATCGCGTTCCAGCCGCCCCCGATCCGGATCGGGGGCTCCTCGTAGTCGCCGGTGTTCGTGCCGGGGAAGACGTAGAGGACGCCGCCGGTCGTGCGCGCGAGCAGGTCGAGCTTGCCGTCGCCGGTGAAGTCGCCCGCGGTCTCCAGCAGGTTCATGCCGCTGAAGGTCGGACCCCATGAGGAGCTTCCGGCGAACGCGCCGGTCCCGTCGCCGAAGTACAGGTACGTGGTGCCGTTGGCGTTCCGGCCGATGAGGTCGTTGCCGCCGTCCTGGTCGTAGTCGGTGGCGCGGTCGGTCGAGGAGGCGGCGAGGCGCATCGCGCCCCAGCCGCCGGCGCCGATCGTCGAGTGGTCGCCGAGCTCGTGCTCGCCGATGCCCTGGAGGTGCAGGGCGCCCGAGCGGGAGTCGACCAGGACGAGGTCGGTCAGGCCGTCCCGGTCCAGGTCGCCGACGCTCGTGAACTGCGAGTAGGTGCGGCTCTGCGAGCCGTCGCCCAGCCAGGTGTCCCACATGACCGCGCCGGTGGTGCTGGTCGAGGCGAACAGCCAGTACTCCTGGGTCTGCCCGATGCGCACGAGGAAGTCGTCCCGGCCGTCGGCGTCGACGTCGCCCACGCCCGTCAGGCCGTCGATCCAGTTGAACCCGGTCCGGGCCTGCTGCGCCGCACCGAAAGTGCCGTCGCCCCTGCCCGGGTAGAGGAGCATCGCGCCGTCGGAGTCGCGGACGGCCAGGATGTCGACCGTGCCGGACCCGTCGTAGTCGAGCGCCGTGAACAGGCCCATCGCGCCCCACCCGGAGCCGACCTTGACGGCGGCGCCGAGGCCGCCGTTCCCGTCGCCCGCACAGCGGTAGAGCGTCCCGGTCCGCTTGTCGCGGCCCAGCACGTCGGCGATGCCGTCGCCGGTCAGGTCGCCGGCCATGACGACGTCGTAGGTCGCCCAGCCGGTCGAGACGACCCGCGGGGACACGAGCGAACCGGCGGCGTCGCCGGAGTACAGCAGCAGCGAGCCGTCGGACTCGCGGACCGCGAGCAGATCCTGGAAGCCGTCGCCGTTGTAGTCGTTGCTGAGCTCCT
The DNA here is from genome assembly GCF_039531525.1 of Glycomyces endophyticus. Taxonomy (NCBI): domain Bacteria; kingdom Bacillati; phylum Actinomycetota; class Actinomycetes; order Glycomycetales; family Glycomycetaceae; genus Glycomyces; species Glycomyces endophyticus. The sequence goes on along the minus strand of NZ_BAAAQF010000027.1, from coordinate 47,142 downwards.
CGGCCTCCTCGGCCATGTTCTGGAGCGCGCCGACGTTGTCGATGAAGTCCGCTTCGAGGCTCGCGCCGCCGACGCCGGTCGTGAGGCCGACGATCTCGACGTAACCGAGGTCGAACCCGCCCGCGGTGAGGTCCAGCGTGAACGTGAAGTCGACGGTCTCGCCCGCCGCGAGCGGCGTCATCAGGAAGCAGTACAGGTCGTACCGGTCGAGCACGGTCTCGGTGCGCTCGTACTCGTCGGCCAGCGACTCGGGGTCGAGGCAGGTCCAGTCGTCGGTGCCGTCGGAGTCGATCGAGTCGAGCGCGGTCCCGACGGGCAGCTCGACGCGGATCGAGGCGGAGCCGAAGTCGTCGGAGCGGTTGTACACCGTGGCGGGGCCGTTGTTGGTCACCGGGACGGTGACCTGGGAGGTCCGTCCGATCGAGCCTTCGACGTCGCCGCTGGGGACCGCGAGGTCGAACGGGTTCGCGGTGGTGGTGATCGAGATCAGGCCCTCCCACTGCGCCATCTCGGGGTCGGCCGGGTCGGTCCAGGTGTCGGTCGCCTCGATGCCGAGGAGGTCCTCGGACGCCGGGTCCCAGGTGATGTGGCCGTAGTCCTCCGCGAGTGTCGCGGCGTCGACCGTGCGAACGGAGTACACGCACTCGCAGACCTCGAAGGGCCCGAGCGCGTCGGCGTCGACCGCGTACTGGATCGGCTCGGAGAACGTGAACGCCGAACCGGTCTGGCCGGTGAAGCCGGTGAACACGCACTCGACGCCGCCGAAGATGTCCTCCTCGGTCTGCGGGGCGCAGTTGTCGTAGTCGGCGACGACCGACGCGCCCTCCTGGCTGATGCCGACGCGCGAGAACGGGTCGGAGATGGAGGCGACGACCGCGGCCGCGTCCGCGTCGAGGTCCCGCTCCTGGCGGAAGAGCGGCTCGACGGTGACGGTCGAGCCCGGGACGGCGCCGGTGACGGGCGCCGCGTCGCCGTGCAGGAAGGGCTTGTGCGGGTCGGGCTCGCCCTCGCCGATGACGAGGAGCGTGCCGGTCTCGGAGGCGAACTCGACGCCGTCGATGCTCGCGGTGACCGTGTACGGGTACGTGGTGTCCTCGCCGGGTGCATCGGCGGAGAGGTCGAAGCTGAAGACCCAGTAGGGGCCCGCGGTGGGATAGGTGCAGTAGATGCGCACGCCGGCGCTCGCGGAGCAGTCGTCGCCGGGATCGATGCCCAGCGTCCCGGAGGCGCCCTCGAACTCGATCTCGACCGTGACGGCGTGGTCGACGTCCTCGTACCCGGCCGTCGGGGTGTACTCGACCTGGACCAGAGCCCGCTCGGGGTCCTCGCCGGGGGTGATCGAGTACGGGAGGATCGGGTTGATGGAGGCGCTCGCGACACCGGTCACGATGTCCGCGTGGGCGGGAGCGGCGAAGGCCCCGGCGGCCATGAGGCCGATCAGGCCTGCCGCCGCCAGTCGCCTAGGCGTTCGCCCGGGCGCGGGGGGTTCGGAGTGCATGGGGCTCCTGTTCAGTTGGGTGAGTCAGGGTGCGTCGTGGGGTCCGACGTGGACTACACGCGTTGTTTCCGAAACCGGTTGCATCGCGGGCGCGGAAAGGGCGGCCCCGCACCGGCGGGGCCGCCCTCGAGAGCGCGCCGGTCACGCGATCTGGAGACCGCCCCAGCCGGTGCCGATCACCGTGTAGGAGGAGTACAGGCCCTGGCCGCCGGCGCCCTTGTACAGGTAGAGGTTGCCGTTGGCGTGCCTGGCGACCCAGTCGGTGTCGCCGTCGCCGTTGTAGTCGCCCACGGCCGCGATCGTGTTCATGACGTCCCAGCCGCAGCCGATCTTCACGCCGTTCTTGAGGCCGCCGGCGGGCTTGCCCGCGAACCAGTACAGGCAGTTGTCGGCGTTCTTGCGGGCGATGACGTCGGCGGCGCCGTCGTGGTCGAGGTCGCCCACGGTGGTGATGAGGGACATGGAGTTCCAGCCGGTGCCGATGAGGGTCCGGACGCCGTGGCGACCGTCGCCGGTGCCCGGGTAGAGCCACAGGTTGCCGGTCGCGGCCTCGCGGGCGACGATGTCGTGCTTGCCGTCGCCGTTGTAGTCCGAGCCGGAGAGGATGGCGCTCATGGTGTTCCAGCCGCCGCCGATGCGGGTGGAGAGGTTGACCGGTGCGCCGAAGTAGCCCCAGCCGTGGTCGACCCACAGTTCGCCGGTGGTGGTCCGCACGAGGCGGTCGGGCAGGTTGTCGCCGTCGAAGTCGCCGGCGTTCTCGACGTAGTCGACGGCGGTGCTGTAGGAGCCCATGGAGATCCGGGACCCGATGGCGCCGGAGTGGTGGCCCGGGTAGATGTAGGCCTGCCCGGACGAGGTGCGGGCGAAGAGGTCGGTGGTGCTGTTCATGTCGACGTCGTACGCGCGGTCCGCGGACGCCTCGGCGATGGTGTTGCGGTCCCAGCCGGTGCCGATGAGCGTGTGGTCGTAGATGAAGGTGATGTACTGGCTCGCCGACATGCGCCAGAGCTCGCCGGTCTCGCCGTCGACGCCGACGAGTTCGGTGTCGCCGTCCCCGTCGGTGTCGCCGAGGAACGTCACCTGGCTGATGAACGGGTCGGTCACGCCGTCGCTCAGGCCGAGGTCGGTGAGCTCCCAGTCCGAGCCGTCGCGGCCGCTGAGGTGGAACCGGTAGACCTGGAAGCCGATCCCCTCGAGGTCGTTGACGCGGACCATGAAGTCGTCCCGGCCGTCGAAGTCGAGGTCGCCGGTGCCGACGATGAGGTCGACCTGGTGGAAGTCCCCGGCCTCGGTCACCGGGGCGTCGAAGGTGCCGTCGCCGTTGCCGTGGAAGACGAACAGGCGGGTGTCGTGCCTTCGGGTCGCGAGCAGGTCGATGTGGCCGTCGCCGTCGTGGTCGATGTTCGACGCGAAGACCTCGATGTCGCCCAGGGGCATGCCGACGTGGTCGAAGGAGTCGAAGCCGCCCGCGCCGTCGCCGAAGCGGACGATCATGCCGCCGGTCTCGTAGTCGAGTTCGATGAGGTCGGCGTTGCCGTCGGAGGTGAGGTCGCCGGCCATGGAGAGGTTCAGGCCGCCCCAGGCCGCCGGCGCGAGGAGGGAGGGTTCGCCGAAGGTGCCGTCGGCGCGGCCGGGGTAGAGGAGGAGTGCGGCGTCGGCGTTGCGGACCGCGACGACGTCGGCGAGGCCGTCGCCGTTGTAGTCGTTGCGGGGCGGGTTCTCCTGGGCCGAGGCGGGCGCCGCGAAGGACGCGGCGGCCAGGAGGCCGGTCGCGGCGGCCGCCGCGGTGCGCATGAGGGTGCGGGATCGGGTGTGCATGGTGCTCCAGTCGTCTGGGGATGGCGGAGTGCACGGGGTCCACGGTGGAATATACGGCAGATCGGGCCCGTCCGGGGGCACGGCGAGGGCGGCCCCGCGGATGCGGGGCCGCCCTGTCGCGTTGCAGGCGTTACGCGGTGACGCGGTCGAGGACGATCGGGCCGCGCTCGGCGGGCTCGGCGCCGACGGTCCAGTTGCCCGCGAGGGACTCCTTCGCCGCGGCGAAGCGGTCGGGGGTGTCGGTGTGGAGGCGCAGGACCGGCTCGCCGGCCTTGACGGGCTCGCCCACGGTCTTGAGGATCTCGATCCCGGCGCCGAACTGGACGGGCTGGCCCTGGCGCTCGCGGCCCGCGCCGAGGCGCCAGGCGGCGACGCCCACGGCGTAGGCGTCCATGGAGGCGATGAAGCCGTCGGCGTCGGCGGTGACCTCCTCGGTCTCGCGGGCGACCGGGAGCGGGGCGTCGACCTCGCCGCCCTGGGCCGCGACCATCCTGCGCCAGGCGTCCATCGCGCGGCCGTCCTCGAGCGCGGCGGCCGGGTCGGCGTCGGGCTTGCCGGCGGCGGCGAGCATCTCCTTGGCGAGGGCCACGGTGAGCTCGACGACGTCGGCGGGGCCGCCGCCGGCGAGGACCTCGACGGACTCGCGCACTTCGAGGGCGTTGCCGGCGGTGCGGCCCAAGGGGACCGACATGTCGGTGAGCAGGGCGCGGGTGTCGACGCCGTGGTCGGCGCCGAGGCGGACCATGGTCTCGGCGAGCTCCTTGGCCTTGGCGAAGTCCTTCATGAAGGCGCCGGAGCCGACCTTGACGTCGAGGACGATCGCGTCGGCCCCTTCGGCGATCTTCTTGCACATGATCGAGGAGGCGATCAGCGGAATCGACTCCACAGTGGAGGTGATGTCGCGGAGGGCGTACAGCTTCTTGTCGGCCGGGGCGAGGTCGCCGGTCGCGGCGCAGATGACCGCCCCGATGTCCTTGAGCTGCTGGATGACCCGGGCCTCGGACATGTCGACCTGGAAGCCGGGGATGGACTCGAGCTTGTCGAGGGTGCCGCCGGTGTGGCCGAGGCCGCGGCCCGAGAGCTGCGGGACGGCGACGTCGAAGGCGGCCACGAGCGGGGCGAGCGGGAGGGTGATCTTGTCGCCGACGCCGCCGGTGGAGTGCTTGTCGACGCACGGCTTGCCGACCTCGGCGAGGTCGAGCGTGATGCCCGAGCGGATCATCGCGGCGGTCCAGTCGGCGATCTCGCGCGGCTCGGCGCCGTTGAGGAAGATCGCCATCGCGAGGGCCGACATCTGCTCGTCCGCGACGTCGCCCTTCGTGTACGCGTCGATGACCCAGTCGATCTGGGCGGTCGAGAGCGCGCCGCCGTCCCGTTTGGCGCGGATGACGTCCACAGCGGTGATCATTGGCGTTCCCTCACTAGTTCCGATGGTGAAAACCCGAACGGCATCGGAAGGGCCCGTGGGCCTTCCGATGCCGAGGGGCGCGATTCAGTTGGGCGACAGGTGGTCGGGGCCGAACGCGCCGGGGAGCAGGGCCCCCACGGTCGTCGGCTCCGGCCGCTCGTCCACGAGGCAGTCCGGGCCGCCGTGCTCGAACAGGAGCTGGCGGCAGCGGCCGCAGGGGGTGAGGGGCTCCCCCGCGCCGTCGACGCAGGCGACCGCCACGAGGCGCCCGCCGCCGGTGGCGGCGAGCCGCGAGACCATGCCGCACTCGGCGCACAGGGTCAGGCCGTACGAGGCGTTCTCGACGTTGCAGCCGGTGACGACCCGGCCGTCGTCGACGAGCCCGGCGACGCCGACCGGGTACTTCGAGTACGGCACGTACGCGTGGCGCATGGCCGCGCGCGCCTCGTCCCGCAGTACGTCCCAGTCGATGTCCATCGCTACTTGTCCCCCGGGTTGTACGGCACGCCGTCGGCCGCGGGGGCCTTGGCCTTGCCGATGAGGCCCGCCACGACCACGAGCGTGACCGCGTACGGGAGCATCTGGAGGAACTCGCCGGGCACCGAGGAGCCGGCGGCCGACAGGTCGCGGGCGATCTGCGTGGTGAAGCCGAAGATCAGGGCCCCGGCGAGGACGCCGAGCGGGTTCCAGCGGCCCACGATCATGACCGCGAGCGCCACGAAGCCGAGTCCGGCGGTCATGTTCTTGTTGAACGCCAGGGAGTTCCCGAGCGTGAACCAGGCCCCGCCGAAGCCGGCGAGGAGGCCCGCGGCGACCACGTTCCAGTAGCGGAGGCGGTTGACGTTGACGCCCATGGAGTCGGCGGCGGCCGGGTGCTCGCCGACCGCGCGGGTCCGCAGGCCCCAGCGGGTGCGGTACAGCAGGAACCAGACGACGGCGACCATGACGAGGCCGACGTACACGAACAGCTTCTGCTGGAACAGGACCGGGCCGATCACCGGGATGTCGGCGAGCGGGCCCCAGGAGATCACCGGCACGGAGAACGCGTCGTTGAACCCTTCGGCCTTCTTCAGCTGGTCGTACATGAAGCTGGTGAAGCCGAGCGCCAGCAGGTTGAGGATGACGCCGACGACGACCTGGTTGACCTGGTACTTCGTGGCCAGGAGCGCGAGGAGCATGGTCGAGAGCGACCCGGCGATCATCGCGCCGGCCAGGCCCGCGTAGATGCTGCCGGTGATGTTCGCGACGAGCACGCCGGTGAAGGCGCCCATGAGGAACTGGCCCTCGATGCCGATGTTGATGACGCCGGAGCGCTCGCAGACGACGCCCGAGAGCGCGCCGAAGATGTACGGCATCGACAGGAACAGGGCCCCGGCGAGGATCGACTCGGCGCGGAAGACCGTGCCCTCCTGGGAGTACGCCCAGAACAGCAGCGCGAGGACGAACGCGGTCACCGCGACCGCCGAGGCGGTCCTGAAGCGGCGCTGCGGGAGTCCGGCGATCATCCAGGCGCCGGCGAGGGCGCACACGGCGCCGAGCCCGAGCACGACGGCGAGCGTGGGCACGGCCCAGGTCGCGTCGGTCAGGGTCTTGTCGACCGCGATCGTGGTGGTGTGCCCGCCGAGCAGGGTCAGGGCGACGACGACCAGGAGCAGTCCGAGGACCGCGTACGTGATGCCCGCCTTCAGGTGGCGGGCCGGGGCGCGGTCGTCCGCGAGGGCCGGCGCCGGCGCGGGCGCGGTGTCCACTGCCATGGGGCTCACCAGCCTTTCGCTTCGAGGGTGACCAGGCCGCCGCGCGGTGTGCGCAGGTGGAGGATCGCCTTGACCAGGGCCGGTGCCGCGATGAACAGCACGATGGTGGCCTGGAGCAGGGTCGAGATGTCGACCGGGACGTCCGGCTGGGCCGAGAGCGCGCCGGCCTTCAAGGCGCCGAACAGGAGCGCGGAGGCGACGATGCCGCCGGGGTTGGCGCGGCCCAGGAGCGCGACGGTGATGCCGCTGAACCCGTAGTCGAGCGCGGTGTTCGTGGTGATGCCGCCGGAGGAGACGCCGAGCGCGAGGGCCGCGCCGCCGAGTCCGGCGAGGGCGCCCGCGGCGGCCATCGTGGTCGTGTAGGTCGAGCCGATGCGCATGCCCGCGGTCTGCGCGGCGTGCTCGTTGAAGCCGACCGCGCGGATGCGGAACCCGAACGTGGACTTCGACAGCAGCCACCAGGTGAAGACCGCGGCGGCGATGCCGATGACCAGCGCGAGGTTGACGCGCAGGCTCGGGTTGAGCGAGGACAGGAGCGTCGGGAGGACCGCCGACTCGTCGACCGACTTGGACACCAGGTCCGACTTGGTCTCGGAGTGGAGGAACGTCGTGCCGAGCGCCCACACCAGGAACAGCGCGGCGATGTTGTTCAGCATGATCGAGGAGATGACCTCGTGCGCGCCGGTGCTGGCCTTGAGGACGCCGGGGACGGCGCCGAAGAGGCCGCCGGCGACGGCGCCCGCGATGACGGCGAGCGGCAGGTGCAGCCAGATCGGCAGGTCGAGGCTGAAGCCGACGATGAGCGCGCCCATCATGCCGAAGATGAGCTGGCCCTGGGCGCCGATGTTGAACAGGCCGGCGCGGAAGGCGAGGCCGACGGCGAGGCCGGTGAAGATCAGCGGGGTCGCGTAGGTGAGCGTCTCCGACAGGGGCCGCAGGAGGTTCCCGAAGTCGGCCTGCCCGGCCTGGTAGGACTCGAGGGTGTTGAAGTTGAGGATCGCGCCCTCGAACAGCGCCGTGTAGGACTCGGCGATGAGGTCGCGGGAGGCGTACCAGGCGTCCTGGGGCCGCGCGAAGAAGTACGTGAACGTCGAGCGGGTGTACTCGTCGGAGACGATGAGGAGGATCGCGCCGATGAGGAACGCCAGGACCAGGGAGTAGATCGTGACCATGACCGAGTTGGCCTCGGTCAGGTAGCGCCCGAAGGTGCGGACGAAGCTCGGCTTGGGGGCCTCGCCGCCGTCGGCGTCCGGTGCGGGCGGCTGCGCCGGGGCCTCAGTGGTGGTGCTGTCGCTCATCGGTCACCTCCATTGGCGTCCTCGTCGGTCGGGGTTGCGGGCGTCGCGGAGGCGCCGACCATGAGCCGGCCGATGACCTCGCGGGGCGTGTCGGGTCCGACCTCGCCGACGATGCGGCCGTTGTAGATCACGGCGATGCGGTCGGCCAGGGCGTAGATCTCGTCGAGTTCGGACGAGATGAGGAGGACCCCGGTGCCGGTGTCGCGCTCGGCGACCAGGCGGGAGTGGATGAACTCGGTGGCGCCGACGTCGACGCCGCGGGTCGGCTGCGCCGCGACGAGGAACCGGCGGGGCCGGGAGAACTCGCGGGCGATGATGACCTTCTGCTGGTTGCCGCCCGAGAGCGACGAGGCGCTCTCCTCGGGCGACTGGGTGCGGATGTCGAACTCGGCGATGGAGTCGACGGCGCGCTTGCGGACGGCGGCGGCGTCGACGACGCCGCCCTTGGAGAACGGGGCGTCCTTGTACTGGTTGAGGACGAGGTTCTCGGCGACGGAGAACTCGGCGACGAGGCCGTCGCGGCCGCGGTCCTCGGGGATGTAGCCGAGGCCGTCGGCGATGCGCCTGGCCGGGGAGCGGCCGTGGGCGTCGCGGCCGTCGACGGCGATGCGCCCGGCGTCGGGCCTGACGAGGCCCAGGATCGCGCGGGCGAGCTCGGTCTGGCCGTTGCCCTCGACGCCGGCGAGGCCGACGATCTCGCCGGACCTGACGGTGAGCGAGAGCCCGTCGAGGACCTTGACGCCGGCGTCGGAGACGACGGTGAGGTCCTCGACCTCCAGGCGCGGCTCGCCGGGGGCGGCGGGGGTCTTGTCGACCTGGAGGGAGACCGCGCGGCCGACCATGGCCGAGGCCATCTCGGACTCCGACGCGGTCGGCGCCAGCTCGGCGACGACCTTGCCGCGCCTGATCACGGTGATCTTGTCGGCGACGGCCTGGACCTCTTTGAGCTTGTGCGAGATGAACAGGATCGAGGTCCCCGCCGCGGCGAGGTTGCGCATGATCTGGAGCAGCTCGGTGATCTCGGCGGGCGTGAGCACCGCCGTCGGCTCGTCGAGGATGAGCAGCTGCGTCTCGGGGCCCGAGAGGGCCTTGACGATCTCGACGCGCTGCTGGACGCCCACGGGGAGGTCCTCGCAGATCGCGTCGGGGTCGAGCCGGAGCCCGTACTGCTCCGACACGTCCAGGACGGCCTTGCGTGCGGCCCCGGCCGAGAGCACCCCCGCACCGCGGGTGTGCTCCCGGCCGAGCTGCACGTTGTCGGCGACACTGAAGGGCCCGACGAGTTTGAAGTGCTGGTGCACCATCCCGATCCCGGCGGCGATCGCGTCGCCCGGGCCCGAGAAGGAGACCGGCTCCCCGTCGATGAGGATCTCGCCGCTGGTGGGCGTGAGGATCCCGTAGAGCATGTTCATGAGCGTCGACTTGCCCGCGCCGTTCTCACCCAGAATCGCGTGGATCTGGCCGGGCTCGACCACCAGGTCGATGTCGTCGTCGGCGGTGAACGAGCCGAACTTCTTCGTCAGGCCCTTCAGTTCGAGTCGCAATGCACGTCCCTCTTGTGGATGCCGGTGCGGTCGGTTACGGAGCGACCGGGCTGGCCGGGGACTCGACGACGAGCGAGCCGTCGATGATCGCCGCCTGGAGGGCGTCGAGCTCGGCCTTGGTCTCGTCGGAGACCGCGGCGTCGAAGTCGTGGAACGGCGCGATCGAGACGCCCTCGTTGGCGAGGGTCCCGACGTAGGTGCCGTTGCCGGCGTCGCCGTCGTAGGCGGCGAGGACCGCGTCGCGGACCGCGTTGGCGAGGCCCTTCTCAGCGGAGGTGATGAGCTTGGAGCCGTAGTCGGTGGACTCGAAGCCGTCGGTGTCGACCCAGATCGCGTTGACCGCGTCGCCGGCCTCTTCGGCCGCGGTCAGCGCGCCGATGCCGGCGGGGCCGGCGACCGGGAAGAGGATGTCGGCGCCCTGCGAGATGAACGTGTCCGAGGTGCTCTTGCCGGCGGCGGCGTCCTCGAAGGAGTTCAGGAAGGTACCGGTCTGGGCGGCCTCGTCCCAGCCGAGGAGCTGCACGTCGGTGCCCTTGTCCTCGTTGTGCTTGGCGATGCCCTCGGCGAAGCCGTCCATGAAGATGGTCACCGGCGGGATCTGCATGCCGCCCCAGGTGGCGACGGTGCCGGTCTGCGTCTGCGACGCGGCGACGTAGCCCGCGAGGAACGCCGACTGGGCGGTGTCGAACTGGATGGAGTACACGTTCTCGGTCTCGACCGGCGCGCCCGAGGCGTCCGAAGGGGACCCGTCGACGATCGCGAAGCCGACACCGGTGTTCGCCAGCGCGGCGGTGGTGACGTTCGCGGCCATGAGCCCGCCGACGCCGACGATGAAGTCGCAGCCGTCGTCGACCGAGGCCTGGAGGTTCGGGTCGTAGTCGTCGGTGTTCGAGGACTCCTTGTAGCTGACCTCGATGTCGTCGTTCTCGGACTGCGCGGCTTCCATGCCGGCCCAGGCCGATTCGTTGAACGACTTGTCGTCGATGCCGCCGGAGTCGGTCACCATGCAGGCGCTGAACGAAGCGTCGGCGTTGTCGCCGCCGTTCGAGTCGGACGGGGCCTCGCCGCAGGCGGCGAGAGCGGCGAGGCCGACGGCGGAAAGGCCCGCCACGGCCAGCTTGAACGGCTTGACAGCCATTACGGTCTCCTTTGACGATCCAAGGGGGTAAGTCGATACCCGCCTAATCATGGCCGCACTTGTCGGCCTGTGACACGCTCCTTGATGATTTCGTTACCGAAACATCCTATGACTGAGACCAGGAGTGAACAGGTGTTTCGCCGCTCTTACGGCCGGATTGCGGCCCCGGGTGTGACCGGGCGGTGAACCGGGGCGGGCGCCTACTGCCAGAAGACGGCCACGCCCGCGGTGACGGCGATGAGCCCGCCGGTGGCCCAGAAGTGCCCGGCCGCGACCCGCTCGCGCTTCTTCCAGACGGGGATCGCGATCATGACGCCGAGGAGCAGCGCGAGGACGGCCTTGACGCCGATCTTCGCGTGGTTGGCGTCCGGTTCGGCGCTGGCCAGGCCCGCGAGGACGATGCCGGTGGCGAGCTGGACGGCGATGCCGTAGAGCATCGCGGTGTTGAAGTTGAACTTGCGCGACAGCCACGCCACGAGCCAGCCGCCGAAGACCGCGGCGAAGCCGAGCAGGTGGAGGTACCGCAGCACGAGGTGCACGAGATCCATGCCGCGGAGTATTCCAGAGTGCGGGATGCGTGACGCTGGAGCACCGGCGGTCCCGCAATCGCAGTCACATCGCGGACACCGGTGCGGCGCGGCGGGCCCTATCCTGGGCTGACCCCCACCTCCCAGAGGAGCTTTCATGACCGAGCCGTCGCCCGAGAACGAGCCGGAAGCGAAGCAGCGGACCGCGGCAGCGGACGAGCCGGAGGCCCGGTCGGAGGCCGAGGCGGAGCCGGAGGCCCGGTCGGCGCCGGTGCCCGAGACGGAGGCCGAAGCGGATTCCGAAGCGGAACCGGACTCCGGGACACCGGAACCGGGGGCCGCCGCCGCGTCCGACCCCGATACGCGGTCTGACGCGGAGGCCGAGCCGGAATCCGAGGCCGTCCTGCGGCTGCAGGTCGGACCGGAGGCGACGGAGTCGGAGTCCGGAGGCGACCTGCCGCCCGAGCTCGGTCCGATGCCCGGAGAGGGGAAGCTCGCCGTCGCCGCGCTGTGGCTGTTCGCGACCGGATGCTGCGTGGGCTTCCTGATCCCGGCTGCCATCCTCTTCTTCGACCTGGCCTCCGGGCAGACCCCGGCGGGCCAGATCGTCCGCAGCGTGCTCTCGGTGGCCGGGTTCGGCGCGCTCACGGTCCTGCACGTGGCCGTCGCGCTCAACCTGCGCGCGGGCGGGAACCGGGCGCGGATCGTCGCGGTGGTCCTCCAGGCCGCGGCGATCGGCGCGTGCCTGGTCGGGACCGCGGTCGCGGTCATGCCGCGGTTCGACCTCTCGACCCGGTATGCGGGGCTGTTCCTGCTCGCGAGCGTGCTGTTCGCCAGCCTCATCACGATGCTGTCCACGCACGCGATGCGCGACTGGTGCGATCCCTCGCGGGGCGTGCCGATGCCGGAGGGCAAGGTGTCGCGGCTCCTGCGGTGAGACGGGAACGGGGCCGGACGCGCGTCCGGCCCCGTTCCCGCTCTGCCTTATTTGACCCGGTGGGCGCCCTGGGCGGCGCGGGCCACGAAGACGCGCGGGACCGGGAGTCCGGCCTGGGCGGCCGCGGCGATGACGGCGTCCTCGACCTTCCCGGCCGAGGCGGCCTCGACGAGGGCGATCGCGGAGCCGCCGAAGCCGCCGCCGGTCATGCGCGCGCCGAGGGCGCCGGCGCCCAGCGCCGCGTCGACCGCGGAGTCGAGCTCGACCGATGAGACCTCGTAGTCGTCGCGCAGCGAGGTGTGCGAGGCGGTGAGCAGCTCGCCGATCCCGGCGATGCGCCCGCTCCGCAGGATCGCGGCGGTCTTGAGCACGCGGTCGTTCTCGGTGACGACGTGGTGCATCCGCTTGTTCAGCTGGTCGTCGTCGAGCTTCGCGTGGCGCGGCGCGTCCCGCAGGGAGGCGACGCCGAGCTGGCGGGCGGCCTCCTCGCAGTCGGCGCGGCGGGCGGCGTACTCGCCGTCGGCGTGCCGGTGCGGGGCCTGGGTGTCGATGACGAGCATCGCCAGGCCCTCGGCGGCCAGGTCGAAGGGGACCTGTTCGCGGGAGAGGTCGCGGCAGTCCATGAACATGACGTGCCCGGTCTCGCACAGCAGCGAGGCGGACTGGTCGAGGACGCCCGTGGGCGCGCCGACGTACTCGTTCTCGGCCTTCTGGGCGATGCGGGCGGCCTCGGCGCGGTCGATCTCGTGGCCGTAGAGGTCGGCGAGCGCGATGAGGACCGCGCACTCGATCGCGGCCGAGGACGACAGGCCGCCGCCGACGGGCACGTCCGAGTGCAGGGCGATCTTCGCGGGGCCGACCGGGTGGCCGGACTCGTTCAGGGCCCAGGCGGTCCCGGCGAGGTACGCGGCCCAGCCCTCGACGCCGTCGAGGTCGGCGGTGCGGAGGGTCTCGCCGTTGCCGTAGGTGGAGTGGAAGGACCACTCGTCGGCCTTGGAGGCGGCGACCGCGGCGTAGAACGGCAGCGCGAACGGCATCACGAAGCCGTCGTTGTAGTCGGTGTGCTCGCCGATGAGGTTGACGCGGCCGGGCGCGGCCCACAGGCCCTCGGGCTCTTCGAGGTGGGCGTCGCGGAAGGCCGCGGCGGCGGCCTCGGCGAGTTCGAGGGCGTGGGGGTCGGGGCTAAGGTCGGGCATGCTGGTAGTACTCCCAGGCGTCGGCGACCATGCGGTCGAGGGTGTCGCGGCTGGGCTTCCAGCCGAGTTCGTGCTTGGCGCGCTCGGAGGAGGCGACGAGCTCCGCGGGGTCGCCGGCGCGGCGGGGGCCGTACTCGACGGGGAAGTCGGTGCCGGTGACGTCCTTGACGACCGCGACGACCTCCTTGTTGGAGAAGCCGTTGCCGTTGCCGAGGTTGTAGATCTTGTGCTCGCCCGGCGCGGCCGCGCCGAGGGCGAGGAGGTGGGCCTCGGCGAGGTCGGCGACGTGGATGTAGTCGCGGACGCAGGTGCCGTCGGGGGTCGGGTAGTCGTCGCCGAAGATCGCGAAGGACGCGCGGCGCCCGGAGGCGGCGTCGAAGGCGATCGGGATGATGTGGGTCTCCGGCTCGTGGTTCTCGCCGTGCCAGATCCCGCTCCGGTCCTGGTAGGCGCCCACGACGTTGAAGTAGCGCAGGGAGACCGCGGCGAGGCCGTGCGCGGTGGCCTCGGACTGGATCGCCATGTCGCTGGAGAGCTTGGTGGCGCCGTACGTGGAGGTGGGGGCCTTGGCGGCCTCCTCCTTGATGGGCACCTCGAGGGGGTTGCCGTAGACGGCGGCGGTGGAGGAGAACACGAGGGTCCGCACGCCGGCGTCGCGCATGGCGGCGAGGAGCGCGAACGTGCCGTTGGTGTTGGCCTCCCAGTAGATCTCGGGCTTCTCCATGGACTCGCCCGCGGCGATGAGCCCGGCGAAGTGGAGGACGCCGTCGAAGGAGCCGTCGAGGACCTCCGCGATCCGCTGCACGGGCTTGCGCACGAGCTCGGCCCCGGCGGGGACGCGCTCGGCGGCGCCGGTCGAGCAGTCGTCGAGGACGACGACCTCGTGGCCCGCCTCGAGCAGCATCGTGGCGACGATCGAGCCGATGTAGCCGGCGCCGCCGGTCACGAGGTATTTCACAGTGCCCCCTTGAGCATGTCTGCGGCCGTCTCGGGACCGAGGTCGTGGACCCATCCGCCCATGACCGATTCCGAGGAGGCCAGGAATTTCACTTTGCCCGCGCCGCGGCGGATCGAAACGAGTTCGAGGCGAAGGCGCCCGAATTCGCGGTCCTCGCCGACCGGGGCCTGGTGCCAGCCGGCCATGTACGGCATCTGCTCGCCAGGGTAGGCGGCGTCGCAGCGTTTGAGGACCTCCAGGTACAGCGGCGCGAACGAGTCGATGTGCGCGTCGGGGAGCTCGGTGAGGTCCGCGAAGCGCTCGTTCGGGTAGAAGTGCACCTCGAAGGGCCAGCGGGCCGCGTACGGCGTGAAGGCGATCCAGTGCTCGTTCTCGGCGATGACGCGGGGGCCGCGACGCTCGGACGCGATGACGTCGTCGAACAGGTCGCGGCCGGTCGCGGCGCGGTGGCGCTTGTTCGCGTCGAGGTACTTGCGGGTCTGCGGGGTCACGTACGGGTAGCCGTAGATCTGCCCGTGCGGGTGGTGGAGGGTCACGCCGACCTCGACGCCGCGGTTCTCGAACGGGAAGACCTGGGCGATGTCGCCGCGCGCCGAGAGGGCGGCGGTGCGTTGGGCCTGGGCGCGCACGATGAGGGCGACCCGCTCGGGGCTGAGGTCGACGAGGGAGGAGTCGTGGTCGTCGGAGAAGACCACGACCTCGCAGCGGCCGGAGGCCGGGACCGCGGTCTCCATGCCCGTCACCTCGGCGGGCGGGAGCGGACCGGGCTCGGAGCATCCCCCGAACGAGGGAAAGCGGTTCTCGAAGACCGCGACCTCGTAGTCGGGCGCGGGGACCTCGGTCAGCTCGTCGCCGCCGGAGGGGCACAGCGGGCAGGCGACGGGGAGGGTGGGGCGGTTGGACCGCCCGGCCGAGACGGCCACCCACTCGTCGCGGAGCACGTCGTACCGGATCTCCCCGGCGCTGACGCGGTCGCCCAGGTCGCGCTTGTCGGCGAACGAGGCGCGGCCGGCGTCCGGCGCGGTGTTGAAGTAGAGGATCTGGCGGCCGTCGGCGAGGCCTCCGGTCTCCAAGTGGAACGAGGTCATGGTCTCTTCTCGGGTCGGTTCGCGGCGTCTTCGGTCGGTTCCGGGGCGGGGCGGCGCGCGTGCGGGCGCTTCGCGGGGCCGTGCGGCTCCGCGGCCGGGACGGGCGCGAGCACGACCTGGTCGACGTGCGCGCCGAGGGCCCGGCGGGCCTCCTCGTCGAGGAGGGAGTCGGTGACGACGACGTCGGCGTCGGCGAGGGACGCGATGGTGGCGATGCCGACGACGTCGAACTTGGTGTGGTCGGCGACGACGACGAGGCGGCGGCCCTTGGCGGCGAGGGTCGCGACGGTCTCGGCCTCGAGGAGGTTCGGGGTGGTGAACCCGGCCCGCTCGGACATGCCGTGGACGCCGAGGAAGACGGTGTCGACGTTGACCTTCTCGAGGGAGGCGACGGCGAAGGGCCCGACGAGCGCGTCGGAGGGGGTGCGCACGCCGCCGGTGAGGATGACGGTCTGGTCCGGGCGGCCGGCCCGGTAGAAGACGTCGGCGACGGGGACCGAGTTGGTGACGACGGTGAGGTCGGGGACGTCGGTGAGGCGGTGCGCGAGGGTCCAGGTGGTGGTCCCGGCGGAGAGGGCGATGGCCTGGCCGGGCCCGACGAGGGTCGCGGCGGCGTCGGCGATGGCCTGCTTCTCGGCCTCCTGGCGGACCTGCTTGACGGCGAACCCGGGTTCGGAGGTGGAGCCGAAGTCGACGGCGGTCGCGCCGCCGTGCACCTTGGCGACCAGCCCGCGGTCGGCGAGGGTCTCGAGGTCGCGGCGGATGGTCATGTCGGAGACGCCGAACTCCTCGACCAGCTCGGCCACCCGGACCGCCCCGGTCCGGTGGACGCGTTCGGCGATCCGGCTCTGTCGCTGCTGCGCCAGCATCGGCGGCTCTCCTTCCGATCCTGTCTTCCGATCAAGATCAAACACAATTGAACATCAGGATCGGCCGGGCCGCAATACCGGGTGGCCGCTCTCTCGGCCCGGATGTCAGAATCGGTCCATGACCACTGCCGACCGGAAGCCCCGTGTCTTCTCCGGGATCCAGCCCACCTCGGACTCGTTCCACCTCGGGAACTACCTGGGGGCGGTGCGGCAGTGGGTGGCGATGCAGGACACCACGGACGCGCTCTACTGCGTCGTCGACCAGCACGCGATCACCGTCGATCACGACCCAAAGGTATTGCACCAGCGCTCACGCGTCAGCGCGGCGCAGCTGCTCGCGCTGGGCCTCGACCCCGAGCGGTGCACGCTGTTCGTCCAGTCGCAGGTCCCCGAGCACGCGATGCTCTCCTGGATCCTCGGTTCGGAGACCGGTTTCGGCGAGGCGAGCCGGATGACGCAGTTCAAGGACAAGTCCGCCAAACAAGAACGCACAACCGTGGGGCTGTTCACCTACCCGATCCTCATGGCCGCCGACATCCTGCTGTACCGGACCGACCAGGTCCCCGTCGGCGAGGACCAGCGCCAGCACCTGGAGCTCACCCGCGACCTCGCGATCCGCTTCAACGGCACGTACGGCGAGACCTTCACCGTGCCCGAGCCCTACATCGTCAAGGAGACCGCGACGATCAAGGACCTCTCCGAGCCCGAGAAGAAGATGTCGAAGTCCTCCAGCGGCCCGCGCGGGTGCCTGTACCTGCTCGACGAGCCGAACCAGATGCGCAAGAAGATCAAGGGCGCCGTCACCGACTCCGAGGCCGAGGTCCGGTTCGACCCCGAGCGCAAGCCCGGCGTGTCGAACCTGATGAACATCTACACGGCCCTGGCCGGGACCACGACGGAGAAGCTCGAGGCGGAGTACGCCGGGCGCGGCTACGGCGACTTCAAGGGCGACCTCGCCGAGGTCGTGGCCGACACCCTCGGCCCGATCGCGCTGCGCACCAAGGAGATCCTGGCCGACAAGGCCGAGCTGGACCGCATCCTCACCCTAGGGGCGGAGAAGGCGCGGCACCTGGCGGTGCGGACCATCGCCAAGACGTACAAGAAGATCGGCTTCTACCCGCCGGTGGCGCTTTAGTGGAGGCGGGCGCGGCGCCGGCGGGCAGGCCGCCGACCGTGACCGTGGGCGTCGCCATTCCGGTGCCCGCGCCCTGGGGCGACCTCCTGGACCGGGCGCGGCTCGCCTCGGGCGACCCGCTCGGCGGAATCGTCCCGGCGCACCTGACGCTGCTGGGCCCGACCGAGATGCCGCGGGCGGCGCTCCCGGCGTTCGGCGAGCACCTCGCGTCGGTGGCCGCCGCCTGCCCGGTCTTCGACCTGCACCTGCGCGGCACCGGCTCGTTCCGGCCGGTCACCGAGGTCGTGTTCGTGGCCGTCGTCGACGGCATCGCCGTGTGCGAGCAGCTGGAGTCGGCGATCCGCAGCGGCCCGGCCGAGCGCGAGCGGACCTTCCCGTACCACCCGCACATCACCATCGCCCACAACGTGAGCACCGAGGCCCTGGACCGGGCGTTCAACGCGCTCGCGGGGTTCGAGGCGAAGTTCCGGGTCGAGTCGTTCACGCTCTACACGCACCCCAACCCGGGCGCTTGGAGCTTCGAGACCCTCGCCGGGGCCCCGGTCCCGTGGACCCCGAGAGGCGTCTTCCCGCTCGGAACATGAGGCGGCATCGTGTTACAAGTTGTGATACGATCACAGTATGAGCATGTTGAACGTACGCACCGACGAGGCGATGGACATCGCGATTGCCGAGCTGACCGCCGACGGCAAGACAAAGACCGAGGCCGTGCGTGAAGCTTTGCTCCACGCCTACCGCGACAAGCTCATCAAGCAGGCCAAGGCGGACGCCGACCGAGTCGAGGCGGACCCCGAGGACCGTGCCGAGATCCTTGCGATCCAGCGGTACATGGGTGTCGCCTAGTGATCTTCAGAGGAGCGATCTACGAAGTCAAACCGGCGAAGGACGCTACGGGGCACGAGCATAAGGGCAAGCGGTACGGCGTCGTGATCCAATCCGACGCATTCGCTTCCAGTACCGTCACACTCGCGCTGACCTCCACCAGCGCACATCACACGATCTACCGGCCCGCGATCGAGTTCCTGGGCGCGAAGTCCCGAGTCCTCACGGATCAGATCTACTCGGTAGACCACGGAAGACTCGGCGACTTCATGGGCGCCCTGGACTTCGATGAGATCGAGGTCCTCAATCGGGCCTTGCTTCTCAAACTCGGTTTGAGCTGAGCCGTCTAGAAGTCGAAGAGGTCCTCGAAGACGCTCTTGCGCTTCTTCTTCTTGTAGTGGTAGTCGTCGCCGTGGTGGCGGCGGTCGTCGTAGTGGTCGTCGCGGCGCCGGTCGTCGTAGCGGCGGTCGTCGTGCCGCCTGTCGTCGTGGCGGCGGTCGTCGTAGCGCGGGGGCGGGCCGGCGGGCGCGGCCGCCGCGGGCGGGCCCGCGTGGAACTTCGACTCGAAGTTCATCAGGTGCTCGAGTTCACCGCGGTCGAGGAAAATGCCCTTGCACTCGGAGCACTGCTCGACAACGACGCCGTTGCGCTCGTACTGGTGCATCGGGTTCTGACATTTCGGACAGAGCATCTGCATCATGACAACAACCTATCGTGAATCGGCCATGTATGCCCAACCGGAAGCGGGCGCCCCGGCTGTGAGTTCTCACAGCTAGAGCGCCCGATGGCGACGGATTCGTAGGTCGTGCGCCTTTTGCTCCGCGCAGTTCCTTCGTCAGTACTTCATCAGTGCGTACTGGACCTCCGCTTCACGCACTTCCTTCGTCAGTGCGTGAAGTGCCGCGTTCCGGTCAGGTACATCGTGACGCCGGCTTCCTTCGCGGCGGCGATGACTTCCTCGTCGCGGACCGAGCCGCCGGGCTGGACCACGGCGGTCACGCCGGCGTCGACGAGGATCTGGAGTCCGTCGGGGAACGGGAAGAACGCGTCGGAGGACGCGACCGAGCCGGCCGCGCGGTCGGCGCCGGCGCGCTCGACGGCGAGCTTCGCGGAGTCGACGCGGTTGACCTGGCCCATGCCGACGCCCACGGAGGCGCCGCCGGAGGCGAGGAGGATCGCGTTGGACTTCACCGAGCGCACGGCGCGCCAGGCGAACTCCAGGTCGGCGAGGGTGGCCGCGTCGGCGGGCTCGCCGGTGGCGAGGGTCCAGTTCGCGGGCGAGTCGCCGTCGGCGTCGACGCGGTCGGGCCGCTGGGCGAGCACGCCGCCGGAGATCGGCTTGAGCTCGATCGCGGCGGGGGTCCACTCGGGCGCGCGCAGCAGGCGCAGGTTCTTCTTCGCGGAGAGGATCGCCACGGCCTCGTCGGTGAACGCGGGGGCCACGACGACCTCGGTGAAGATCTCGGCGATCTGCTTCGCGGCCTCGGCGTCGACCTCGGCGTTCGCGGCGATGACGCCGCCGAAGGCGCTCAGCGGGTCGCAGGCGTGGGCCTTGCGGTGGGCCTCGGCGATCGAGGCGCCGGTGGCGATGCCGCACGGGTTCGCGTGCTTGATGATCGCGACGGTCGGCGCGTCGAAGTCGTGCGCGGCGCGCCAGGCGGCGTCGGCGTCGGTGTAGTTGTTGAAGCTCATGGCCTTGCCGTGGAGCTGCTCGGCCTGCGCGAGGCCGGGCGCGCCCGGGACGGCGTACACGGCGGCGTCCTGGTGCGGGTTCTCGCCGTAGCGCAGGTCCGCGAGCTTCTCGGCGGGCAGGGCGAGGAAGTCGCCGAGGCCGGCGGAGCCGTCAGTGCGCGCCGCGGACTGCTCGGCGAGCCAGGTCGCGACCGCGGCGTCGTAGGTGGCGAGGTGCGCGAAGGCCTTCGCGGCGAGGCGGAGCCGTTGCTCGGGCGTGGTGCCCTCCTTGGCGGCGTCGCGGATCCACGAGTAGTCGGCGGGGTCGACGACGACCGCGACGTTGGCGTGGTTCTTGGCGGCGCCGCGGACCATCGAAGGGCCGCCGACGTCGATCTTCTCGACGATGTCGTCGAAGCCCGCGCCGGAGGCGACGGTCTGCTGGAACGGATAGAGGTTGCCCACGAGCAGGTCGAACGCCTCGATGCCGAGGTCGGCGAGCTGGTCGCGGTGCGACTCGCGGCGCACGTCCGCGAGCAGGCCGGCGTGGACCTTCGGGTGGAGGGTCTTGACGCGGTCGTCGAGGATCTCGGGGAAGCCGGTCAGCTCCTCGACCTTCGTGACGGGGATGCCGGCCTCGGCGATGCGCGCCGCGGTCGAGCCGGTCGAGACGAGCTCGACGCCGGCGGCGTGGAGGTCCCTGGCGAGGTCGATGACGCCGGTCTTGTCGAAGACCGAGACGAGGGCCCGCTTGATGAGCTTCCGCTCAGACATGTATGCACTGCTCCTGATCGAAGATGACTGCGGCCCAGGCGTTCGACCGCAGTAACAGGTTCAGCAGCGCCGCTCCCCGGTGGTACTCCACCCGTGGCGTCTTCTGAAGGTCTCCCCTCAACAACGAGCTGCCCGGTCCGTGCCACGGGAAACCTCGAAAGACGTCACTCGCCAGTCGCGACCAGCCGAGCGTAACACGGCCGCCCGGGGCTCCGGAGCGGCCGACTCGCGTGTGCGCCGCCACCACGGGCGGGAGGCGAGTGCCGCGAGGACCGCGCCGAGGGCGTTCATGAGCGCGTCGTCGACGGAGACGACCCGGCCGGTCAGGAGCGCGAACTGGAGCGCCTCGAGGGTCACGGCGGCCGCGGCGCCCCCGAGCGCGACCGCGCCGAGCCCGATCCGGAAGCGGACGGGCAGGAAGAAGCCCGCCGCGGCGAACACGAAGAGGTTCCCGGCGAGCTGCTCGACGATCCTGCGCGGCGAGGCGCCGGCCAGGTCGGCGAGGTCCACGAGCGGCACCAGCTGGACCGCGTTCGCGCCCTCCCGCGAGGTGAGGCCGAGGAACAGCAGCGGCACCGAGCCGACGACCGCGCCGACCTCGGCGAGGGAGTGCAGCCAGGCGTCGCGGCGGGAGCGCCCGGCGCGGACGCGCCGGGCCGCGAGGGCCCAGGCGACGCCGAACGCGAACGGCAGCAGGGCGAACGCGATGTAGAGGGTGTTCGCTTCGAGGGAGTTGACGGCGAGGGGCATGCGGCGATGCTAGCCGAGCCTGACGCGGCGCCCCTCGGTCTTCCAGCCGTCGCGCATCATGCGGCCGACGGACGCCACGAGCTGGGCCCGCTCGGCCTCCTTGATGCGCTCGGTCAGGGTCTCGACGGTGTCGTCGTCCTCGACGGGGACCGCGCACTGGGCCACGATCGGGCCGGTGTCGACGCCGGAGTCGCAGATGAAGAGGGTCGCGCCGGCGATCTTGACGCCCGCGGCGAGGGCCTCGCCGGGGCCGTTCATTCCGGGGAACGCCGGGAGCAGCGAGTTGTGGGTGTTGACGTACCGGCCGGGGAACGCGGCGAGGAAGCGCGGCCCGCAGAGCTTGAGGAACCCGGCGGAGACGACCAGGTCGGGCTCGTACGAGGCGACCTCGGCGGTGAGGGCGGCGTCCCACTGGTCGCGGGTGCCGTAGTCCTTGACCTTGTGCACGAAGGTCGGCACGCCGAGCTTCGCGGCGCGCTCGGCCCCGTACGTGCCGTCGCGGTCGGCGCCGACGGCGACCACCTCGGCCCCGTAGGCGGGGTCGGCGCAGGCGTCGAGGAGGGCCTGGAGGTTCGAACCGGAGCCGGAGACGAGCACGACGAGTCTGGAGGTCACGTGTGACACGGTAACCCGTCGTCGCGGCCGGGCGCGGGTTCGGGGATGACCACCGTGTCTCTGCGCACGAGCTCGGCCTCGGCGGCGCGGCGGTGGACGGCGAAGAGGCGCGCGACGAGCGCGGCCCCGACGAGGCCGATGAGGAACTGGACGCCGGAGATCCAGGCGACCGCGAGCGGGTCGGGCCCCAGGTCGGCAAGGAGGTCGCGCCCGGCGGCGCCGCCGGACAGGAACGACAGGAGCCCGAGCGTGAGGGCCGCGCCCGCGGCGGCGACGATCGACGCGGTGGTGACGCGCGGGAGCCGCAGGTCCGGGGACCGGTACGTGAGGATCACGCCGAACACGGCCGCGAGCATGAGCGGGAGTCCGACGAGGACGGTCGCGTAGTCCGGGAGCGGCGCGTTCGGGACCGCGGCGAACACCGGGAACGCCGGGAGCGGCCCGAGTTCGACGAGCTCGGTCTGGACGGCGGTGCCGGCGCCGACGGCGAAGCCGGGACCGGCGATGTACGCGGCGGCCCACACGGCGAGGTTCGGCAGGTACACCAGGGTGAGCAGGGCGACGATCCACGAGGCGTTCCCGTAGAGCCCCAGGGTGTCGGCGACGACGGGGCCGCGCACGGCGAACGCGGCGCCGACGGCGGCGGCCCCGAACGCGAGGAGCGCCCCGGCGGTGATGAACCCGGTGCGCAGGCCCCGGCGCAGCCACACCGACGCGGTGGTCCACGGCAGGACCCCGGCCTCGCGGGCCGAGCCGTACGCGGTGGCGGCGACGACGAGCGGCACCGCGTGCAGGAGTGCGGGGAGCACGTCGACGTCGAACGGGCCGCGCGCGCTCAGCGCGGCGGCCGCGGCGACGAGTCCGGTGTAGAGGATCGTGACGAGCCCGGCGGCGGCCCGCACGGCGGCGGCGTCGCGGCCGCCGATCGCGCGCGTGGTCCCGGCGGCGGCCTTCGCGAGGCGCCAGGCGACGAGGACGGTGATCGCGAGCGGGGGCACGCTCAGGTGCATCGGTCCGATGTCGACGGGCACGCCGTGCCCGGAGAGCCAGGCGACGCCGGCCGCGGCGGCGACCACGGAGACCGGGCCCTCGGCGCCGGCCTGCCACCAGCCGAGGATGACGCACACCAGGATCGGCGTGAACACGACCGTGGCGCACCAGACCGCGGTCGCCAGCGCGGAGGCGAGGAGCGCGCGGGGGCGCTTGGGCCGGGGCCGGGCGGCGAGGGCCTCGGTCTCGCGGCCGGTGGCGCGCTGCCGCGGCGTGGAGTCGTTGATGCGCACGGTGTCGCGCTGCGCGGACCCTGAGCTGCCAGGGCGTCGGTTCGGTCGTCGCTCCACGCCGACCAGTCTGTCACAGGGGGGCACGCGGAGCACGGTTCCCATGACGGGCGGGCGAATGCGAGGATGGGTCCGGGTTGTCCGGCCGCGGGGGCCGGCCCGAGGAGGCTGCAGATGGAAGGTCCGGGCGACTTCTACGCCACGGTGGACGTCGAGGAGGTCGTGGACGGTGACACGTTCCGCGCCTACATCGGCGGCGAGAAGATCCGGGTGCGGATCATGGGGATCAACTCCCCCGAGTCGGGCGGGTTCCGCGACGAGGAGGACTGGGGCGCGGAGGCGAAGGTGTACGCCAAGGCGAAGCTGGAGGGCCGCACGGTCTCGCTGTTCACGGACCCGGGCGATCCGATGTACGACCAGTTCGACCGGCTGCTCGCGCACGTGGTGATGGAGAACGGCATGAACTACGGGGTCCTCGCGGTCGCCGAGGGCATGGCGCACGCGTACATCATGCGGCACCAGGAGCTGACGATCGGCGACACGCTGCGCAAGGCCGAGCGGCTGGCGAAGGGCGCGCGGCTCGGGATGTGGAAGTCGCTGCAAGACGACGAATAGCCCCCGGAGGGGCTGTTCGTCGGTGCCGGCGCTAGAGCGCCGAGGAGGTCTGGACGTCGGTGTCGTCGGGCTCGGGTTCGCGGCCGTACATCCACAGCTGGGCGGCCGCGCCGAGGGCGCCGCCGAGGAGCGGCGCGACGATGAAGACCCACACGTGCTCCAGGGGCGCGCCGCCGGCGAACAGGGCCGGGCCGAGCGAGCGGGCCGGGTTGACCGAGGTGCCGGTGAGCGGCAGGCCCACGAGGTGGATGATCGCGAGCACGAGGCCGATGGCGGCGCCGGCGGCGGGCGTGGCGCCTTTCTTGCCGGTGACGGCGAGGACGGTGAACACGAGGAGGAACGTCAGCAGGGTCTCGATGACGATCGCGCCGGTGAGGTTCACGGTGGCGCCGTAGTCGTTCGAACCGAGGGCCCCGGTCTGGTCGGTGACGTCGCCGCCGGTGGTCATGAACTTGAGGAGCGCGGCGGCGATGATGCCGCCCGCGAACTGGGCGATCCAGTAGCCGACGGCGGTGCCGATGTCGACGCGGCGCGCGAGGAGCGCGCCGAGCGTGACGGCGGGGTTGACGTGGCAGCCGGAGACGGGTCCGACGGCGTACGCGAGTGCGAAGAGGACGAGGCCGAAGGCGAAGGCCACGCCCACGAAGCCGATCGCCTCGCCGTCGATGCCGTACACCGCCGCTCCGACGGCGAAGAAGACCAGGCAGAAGGTGCCGACCAGCTCGGCCCAGATCGCGCGCATGACGTCCCCCTTGAGACCGTTTCCTACGTCTGTTCCAGAGGATGGCAGGATCGGCGGTCCTTTGTGAGCGTTTTGCGCTATTCGGACGGTCGGGTGCGGCGGTTCAGGCGCGTTCGAGGTAGTGGAGGACGGCGGCGACGCGGCGGTCGGTCTGGTCGTCGGGGGTGAGGCCGAACTTGAGGAAGATGTTGCGGATGTGCTTGTGGACGGCGTTCTCGGTGATGAACAGCCGCTGCGCGATCGCGCCGTTGCCGAGGCCCTCGGCCATGACCGAGAGGACCTCCTTCTCGCGGGGGGTGAGGCGTTCGACGGGGTCGTCGGCGCGGCGCTGCGCGAACAGCTGGGCGACGACCTCGGGGTCGATGGCGGTGCCGCCGCCCGCGACGCGGTGGAGGGCCTCGACGAACGCGTCGACGCGGCCGACGCGCTCCTTCAGGAGGTAGCCGACGCTGCGGGCGCCGTCGGCGAGGAGGTCGGTCGCGAAGGACTGCTCCACGTAGGCGGAGAGGACGAGGACGGCGAGGCCGGGGTGGGCGCGGCGGGCTGCGACGGCGGCCTTGATGCCCTCGTCGGTGTGGGTGGGCGGCATGCGCACGTCGACGACGGCGACGTCGGGGCGGTGCTCCTCGACGGCGGCGAGGAACGCGGCCGGGTCGCCGACGGAGGCGACGACGTCGAAGCCCTCGCCCCGCAGCACCAGGTTGAGGCCCTCCCGCAGGAGGGTGTCGTCCTCGGCGATCACGATCCGCACGGCAGCTCCACTCTGATCTCGGTCGGCCCACCGGGTGGGCTGGTCACCGTCGTCGACCCGTCGAGGGCCTCGACGCGGCGCGTGATGCCGGCGAGGCCGGACCCGGCGGCGGCGTCGGCGCCGCCGCGGCCGTCGTCGACCACGGTCACGGTGAGCGTATTCCCCCGCCGCCGCACCTCGACCGACGCGCTCTCGGCGCGGGAGTGCTTGGCCACGTTGGTGAGGGACTCGGCGACGACGAAGTAGGCGGTGGCCTCGACGCTGGCGGGGCACCGGCCCGGCACGTCGACGTCCACGGTGCAGGGCACGGAGCAGTCGGAGGCGAGCGCGTTCAGGGCGCCGGCGAGGCCGCGGTCCTCCAGGACCGGGGGGAGGATCGAGCGCACGACCGCGCGGAGCTCTGCGAGGGCGTCCTCGACGGTGTCCTGGGCGCGTCCGAGGATGTCGACGGCCCGGTCGGGGTCGCGCGGGATCTCGCGCTTGGCGGCGCCGACGAGGACGGCGACGGCGACGATCCGGTTCTGGGCGCCGTCGTGGAGGGCCCGCTCGATCCGGCGGAGCTCGACGGCGTGGGCGTCGAGGGCGGCCGCGCGGGTGGCGGTGAGGCGGGCGACGCGCTCGGACAGGTCGATGTCGGGGTCGGGGCCGAGGTAGTGGACGCCGGGGCGGGCCTGGAGGTCGAGGAGCTTGGGCCCGAACAGGAGCCAGAGCGCGAACACCGCGATGCCGGTGGCGAAGCCGAGGACGGCGGTGCCCTGCGACTGGGTCTCGATGAAGCCGTTGAGGATCCGCTGCTCGGAGTCCGGCGCGAAGGTCCACCACAGCGGGTAGGTGGCGTCGCGGACGGCGATGAACGGCATCTGGAGGAGGGTCGCGCCGATGATGAGGCCCCAGGTGCCGTGGAGGAACACCCAGACGAGGTCGCGGCGCGCGGACGGGTCGGCGCGGAGTTCGCCGAGGCTGCGGGGCGGGTCGGCGTCGGGGCCGGCGTAGGGGGAGTCGACGTCGTGGCCGAGCCGCTGGAGGCGGCGCCGTTCGAGGCCGGCGAGGGTGCGGACCCACTGCATCGCGGGGTGGACGAGGACGCGGCCGAGGCCCAGGAGCGAGAGGAGCCCGGCGAGGAGCAGGAGCGGGACCGTGTAGAGCGCGAGGATGCCGAAGCCGGCGCCGACCGCGCCGTACCCGGAGGCGCGCAGCGACGCGAGGAGCAGGGGCGCGAGCCCGGCCCTGACGTCGCCGTCGGGGCGCAGCTGGGCGCCGAACCACGCCTGCACGCGTTCGCGCCTCGATACCGCCATGTCGCTCCCCTCCGAATCCGCCCGGGCCGGCCGGCGCCGGGCGTCCGCTTGGAACGTACCCGCGAACGCGGGCGGCGTCGCTACAGCCAGCTGTACCCGGGCGCGGAACGGGGTACTACAGCTGACTGCACCCCGCCGACTCCGGTTGGCCCCACCCCTGATCGGGCAGCTGACCGCATTGGAACGGGACGCCGATCGCCATAGCGTGCAGTCATACCAGGAAACCCGGAGGCACACCCTATGACCACCGTCCTCACCGCTCCGCTCAGACCCGCGACGGCCGCTCCGGCGCTGGCGCTGCGCGAGGTCTCGAAGACCTACGACGGGGCGCACACCGTCCTCGACCGCGTCAGCCTCGACGTCCCGGGCGGCGCGTTCATCGCCGTCATGGGCGCCGACGGCGCCGGCAAGTCCACGCTCGTGCACTGCGCGGCCGGCCTCGACGACCCCACCGGCGGGGAGGTCCGGATCGCCGACCGGCGGATCACCGGCCTCGGCGAGGCCAAGCGGACCCTGCTGCGGCAGGGCCGGATCGGCTTCGTGTTCCAGTCGTACAACCTCCTCCCCTCGCTGACCGTGGAGGAGAACCTGGCGATGCCACTGCGGCTCGCGGGGGCCGGGGAGGACCGCGACTGGCTGCGGCACCTCGCGGAGCGGACCGGCGTCGACCGGTTCCTGCAGCGCCGGCCCGGGGACCTCGCGGCCGTGTGCCAGCAGCGGGCGGCGGTGGCGCGGGCGTTCGCGTCCCGGCCCGACCTGGTCGTGGCCGACGAGCCGACCGGCGCGCTCGACGCGGACGAGGCCGCCGAGGTCCTCGACCTGATGCGGGCGCTCGTCGACGAGTGGGCGCCGGGGCTGCTCATGGTCACGCGCGACGCGGCGGCGGCCTCGCGCGCGCACGCGACGTTCGCGCTCGAGGGGGCGCGGCTGCGCCCGGTCCTGACGTCGGCCCTCGCGGCCTGACGCAGCGGGACGCGGCAGGGCCCGCCGTCCGGGGGACGGCGGGCCCTGTCGCGCGGGTGTTCGGTTGCGGTGGCGGTTACGCGGCCTCGACCACGGCCTGGCGGCGGCCCAGCAGCGCGGTGGCGCTGGCGAGCAGGCCGACCGCGGCGACCGCGGTCACCAGGTAGAGGCCGGGGCGGTACTGGGCGATCGAGGTGGCGGCGCCGCCGGAGATCAGGCCGGTGACGACGGCCAGGACGACCGCGCCGCCGATCTGGCCGGAGGTCTGGACCAGGCCCGAGGCCAGGCCCTGCTCGTCGTCGGCGATGCCGTCGGTGGCCTGGACCATCGTGGCGGAGAAGCCGATCGCGAAGCCGAGGCCGAGCAGCAGGAACGCGGGCAGGTAGTCCGCGAAGTAGTTCGGCTGGGCCGAGCCGCCGCGCAGGATGAACCAGAGGTAGCCGAGAACGAACGAGGCCATCGAGGCGATGATCATCGACTTGGTGCCGTAGCGGTCGATGAACTTGCCGGCGATCGGCGACAGGACGGCGACGATGACGCCGGCGGGGGCCAGCGCGAGGGCCATCTGGATCGGCTCCCACTGGAGCGTGTTCTGGAGGTACAGGGACACGATCGTCTGGAAGCTGATGTAGGAGCCGAAGATCGCCATGGCGGCCAGGTTGGCGCGGACGATCGATTTGACCTTGAAGATGCTCAGGCGGACCAGCGGGTGGGCGACCTTGTTCTCGATGACGAAGAACGCGCCGAGGAGGACCGCGGCGGCCGCGGTGGTCGCGGTGACGAGGGGCGTGAAGCCGGTCTCGGGGACCGTGACGATGGTGTAGACCGCGGCGAGCATGCCGCCGGTGAGCGTGGCGGAGCCGAGGAAGTCGATGTGCCCCTTCTCGCGCTCGGCGTTCTTGGGGACCACGACGAAGGCGGCGACGAGGACGACGGCGACCACGGCGACGGGCGCGAAGAAGGTCAGGCGCCAGTCGACGCTGGTGAGCAGGCCGGAGGCGATGAGGCCGGAGGCGTACCCGGTGGCGCCGAAGACCGTGAAGATCGACAGGGCCTTGTTGCGGTCGTGGCCCTCCTTGAAGGTGGTGGTGATGATCGACAGGGCGGCCGGGGCGGTGAAGGCGGCGGCGACGCCCTTGACGATGCGGGAGGCGATGAGGAGGCCCTCGTGCTCGACGAGGCCGCCGACCAGGGACGCGGCGCCGAAGACGACGAGCGCGGTGAGGAAGACCTGGCGGCGTCCGAGCAGGTCGGCCATGCGTCCGCCGAGGAGGAGCAGGCCGCCGTATCCAAGGATGTAGCCGTTGACGATCCACTGGAGGGACGAGGTCTCGAGTCCGAGTTCGGCGCCGATCGACGGGAGCGCGACGCCGACCATGGAGACGTCGAGCGCGTCGAGGAACATCGCGAGGCCGGCCACGAAGAGGACGGCCCACAGCTTCGGTCCCCATCTGCTCGGGGTGTGTGGGGCCGTATCGGGGGTGTCGGTGAGGAGGTCGGCCTGCGGTTTCGGTTCGGTGATCGTCATGCCGAGAAACTTACATGCACGTGCATTGGATGTCAACACATCAAATGCACGGACATTAAATGTCTTGACATGGTAATCTCCTAGTCATGGAGGCCGTAGTAGACGAAGACGTGTGCACCAAGTGGTCTGAAACACTCCGCGTGTACCACACCACATCGTGCGAGTTGGAGAACGAGCTGCAGGACGGGCACGACCTGGGCCTGAGCGAGTTCGAGGTGCTCAAGATCCTGTCCCGCAGCTGCGGGAAGCACGGGGGCAAGGCCAAGATGAAGGAGCTCGAGGCCGAGATGTACCTCAGCCAGAGCGCCCTCTCGCGGACCGTCACCCGCCTGGAGAAGGACGGCCTGGTCACCCGCGCCACCTGCGACTTCGACCGCCGGGCCATGTTCCTCATGCTGACGCCCGCCGGGCAGGAGCGGTACACCGCGGCCGAGCCGACCTACCGGGCCGTGCTCCGCCGCCAGTTGGCGTGAGCGGGTTACCGCTCACCGGGTCGGACCGCCGAAGCCGTTGCGGCGCTTGTGCACATGGGCGCTTTCGGACGGCATACCCCCTTGCGCCGTGACGGTCGGTAAGGTGAGGTGGAGAGCAGTCACAACCGATCCGGCATGGAGAGTGGATGTCATGACTCCCCCAGAGAACGACCGACCCGACGACGAGGACGGCGGCACCTTCAAGCTGAAGCCCGGCGCCGGCGCTCCGACGCCGCCCGCGGCTCCGGCCCCCGCAGGGGACGAGTCCGGCCTCGACCGCACCATGAAGATCTCGCGCGCCGACGTCCAGCAGGGCACCCCGCCCCCGCCCCCCTCGCCCCTCGGGAACCCCACCGGCCCGGCGGACCCGCCCGGCGCCCCTTACGCCGAGACCACGGTCATGCCGCAGTCCGGCACCTCCCAGACCGGGTTCCAGCCCGCGGGCACGCCCCCGCCGGCCCCGAACCCGCTCGGCTCCGGGCAGTTCCCCCAGACGGGCCAGCAGCCGTACGGCCAGCCGCAGGGCCAGCAGCCCGGCGCCTACCCGCCGCCCCCGCCGCAGGCGGGCTTCCCGCAGCCGCAGGCCACCGGCCCGCTCGGCGACGCCCCCGAGGGCATCAAGAAGATCGGCCTCATGGCCCTCATCGGCGCCGGCATCGGCGTGGTCTCCTTCGTCTTCTCGGTCATCACCAACCCGTTCGCGATCTTCTTCGGCGTCATCGGCCTCCTCATCGCCGCCGCCATGGGCTGGTACGGCTGGGCCCTCCCGAAGGGCAAGATCGCCTCGCCCGGCCTGCGCCTGACCGGCGTCATCGTCATGATGGTCGCCGCGGGCCTCTCGCTGATCGGCGCGCTCGGCGGCCTCGGCGCGCTCGCGCTCGTCGGCGGCGTCGCCGTGGTCGGCCTGGTCTTCAACCTCGCCGGCGCCGGCGTGTACGGCTACGCCAGCTTCATCTACCTCAAGGACGAGCAGGCCAAGGCCTACATCAAGGGCCCGCAGGCCGCGGCCCCCGGCGGCTACCCGCCGCCCGCGTACGGGCAGCAGCCCGGCGGTTACCAGCAGCAGCCGCCGCCCGGATACGGCCAGCCGCAGGGCCAGCAGCCCGGCGGCTACCCGCCGCCGCCCCCCGGGTACCCGCAGCCGGGCCAGCAGCAGCCGCCGCAGCCGCCCTACGGCCAGTAGCACTTCCAACCCGCACCGGTCGCGACTAAGCTCATTCGTATGAACTGGCCGCGGCGCCGATGATCGCCACGAGCGACGCAGGCGCCGCGGCCTCCGTACGAGGAGGTACACCTATGTCTGCATCGGGCGCGCCCATACGCGTGGTCGTGGCGAAGGTCGGGCTCGACGGCCACGACCGCGGAGCGAAGGTCGTGGCGCGGGCGCTGCGGGACGCGGGCATGGAGGTCGTGTACACGGGCCTGCACAACTCCCCCGAGCAGGTCGTCGCCACCGCCCTCGCCGAGGACGCCGACGCGATCGGCCTGAGCATCCTCTCCGGCGCCCACATGACGCTGTTCCCGCGGGTGCTGAGACTCCTCGACGAGAACGACGCCCGCGACATCGTCGTCTTCGGCGGCGGCATCATTCCCGACGAGGACGCCGCGCAGTTGCGCGAGGCCGGAGTGGCGCAGATATTCGGCCCCGGCGCCTCGACCCAGGCGATCGCCGAATGGGTCCAGGGCCATGTGCCCTCACCCGATCAGGGACGCCCCGCCACCGTCTGAACGGCGCTGACCAGGCAAGACGCCCGGGTCAAAAAATTCTTTTGAGAGACCGTAACCGCGTCCCGCGGCCCTCGTTCTTATAGGTGTCGGACGCGGAAGCAACACCGCGGAAGACGCATCAGCAGTCGGCCGAAAGGCCGCCGGACAATAACGCAGCCGCTTCATCGGGAGTTCACTTCCGCAAGCGCCGGGTTATTGAGCTGTGCCACAAGCTGCCGATGCCCTGTCGATTGAGGGGTGGCGATAGGGCATCGTGCCTAAGGGAATCAAGCCATTGAGGGGTGGGCTTGGTTCCCGCTAAGGGGACCGGACGCCTGAGGGGTGCGTCCGGTCCCCGCCTCTATGCCCGCCTCCGCTCAGCCCGGAGGCACCGGTGCTCACCTGAAGGCCCCGGCACCACCCGGCCCCGGGGGCCGCTGGACCGCACGTCCTCCCCGTTCCGGCCGTGAAATCCTCGACCTCGTCACACCTGCCGCACGCCGGAGTCCTCGGCGCCTCGCGCGGGGTTACCCTGCGATAACGGGCACCTGTACCTGCTCCCCCGTCCGACCGGACCCGGTTCGCCGAGCCCGCGGCCCGCACCGGGCACGGACGGGGAGGCCCCAGGCCGTCCGGTCAAAGAAGACTAGCTAGTGGAGCGGACTCTACAGTGGATCTGTACGAATACCAGGGCCGCGCACTGTTCGCCCGGCACGGAGTGCCGGTTCTGGACGGCGGCGTCGCCACCACCACACAGGAGGCCGTGGAGCTCGCCGAGCGCCTCGGCGACCGGGTGGTCGTCAAAGCGCAGGTGAAGGTCGGCGGACGCGGCAAGGCCGGCGGCGTCAAGCTCGCCGACACCGTCGCCGAGGTGAACACCCACGCGACCAACATCCTGGGCATGGACATCAAGGGCCACACCGTCGAGAAGGTCATGCTCACCGTGACCGCCGACATCGACGAGGAGTACTACTTCTCGTACCTGCTGGACCGCGCGAACCGCACCTTCCTGTGCATCGCGTCGACCGCCGGCGGCATGGAGATCGAAGAGGTCGCCCACACCGCCCCCGAGAAGGTCGTGAAGCTCCCGATCGACGCCGGCGAAGGCGTCACCCCGGAGATCGCGAACGCCATCGTCACCCAGGCCGGGTTCCCCGAGGACCTGCGCGACCAGCTCGTCGACGTGTTCGTCAAGCTCTGGGGCGCGTTCGTCGCCGAGGACGCGACGCTCGTCGAGGTGAACCCGCTCGTGCGCACGCCTGAGGGCAAGGTCCTCGCGCTCGACGCGAAGGTCACGCTCGACGAGAACGCGGACTTCCGCCACCCCGAGAACGCCGAGTTCGAGGACAAGTCCTCGGTCGACCCGCTCGAGCAGCGCGCCAAGGACTCCGGCCTCAACTACGTGAAGCTCGACGGCTCCGTCGGCATCATCGGCAACGGCGCCGGCCTCGTCATGTCCACCCTCGACGTCGTGTCGTACGCCGGTGAGGCCCACGGGGGCGTCAAGCCCGCGAACTTCCTCGACATCGGCGGCGGCGCCTCCGCCGCCGTCATGGCGAACGGCCTCGAAGTGGTCCTGTCGGACCCGCAGGTCAAGGCCGTGTTCGTGAACATCTTCGGCGGGATCACCGCCTGCGACGAGGTCGCCCGCGGCATCCTCGGCGCCCTCCAGACGCTCGCCGACCGCGGCGAGGACGTCACCAAGCCGCTCGTCGCCCGTATCGACGGCAACAACGCCGAGGAGGGTCGCCAGATCCTCGCCGACGCGAACCACCCGCTCATCACCGTGGTCGAGACCATGGACGCCGCGGCCGACAAGGCCGCCGAGCTCGCGAACAAGGGGGCCTAGGCACCATGGCTATCTTCCTCAACGAGAACAGCAAGGTCATCGTCCAGGGGATGACCGGCTCCGAGGGCATGAAGCACACCCGCCGCATGCTCAAGGCCGGCACCGAGATCGTCGGCGGCGTGAACCCGCGCAAGGCCGGCACCAAGGTCGACGTCGACGGCGTGAGCCTCCCCGTGTTCGCCTCCGTGCAGGAGGCCATGGCCGAGACCGGCGCGAACACCTCCGTCGTGTTCGTGCCCCCGGCGTTCTCCAAGGCCGCCGTGGTCGAGGCGATCGACGCCGAGATCGAGCTCGTCATCGTCATCACCGAGGGCATCCCGGTGCACGACTCCGTGACGTTCTGGAACTACGCCGAGTCCAAGGGCAACAAGACCCGCATCGTGGGCCCGAACTGCCCCGGCATCGCGAGCCCCGGCAAGTCGAACGCGGGCATCACCCCCGCCGACATCACCGGGACCGGCCCCATCGGCCTCGTCTCCAAGTCGGGCACGCTGACCTACCAGCTCATGTACGAGCTGCGCGACATCGGCTTCTCGACCTCCGTCGGCATCGGCGGCGACCCGGTCATCGGGACCACCCACATCGACTGCCTCAAGGCGTTCGAGGCGGACCCCGAGACCAAGGCGATCGTCATGATCGGCGAGATCGGCGGCGACGCCGAGGAGCGCGCCGCGGAGTTCATCAAGAACAACGTGACCAAGCCGGTCGTCGGCTACATCGCGGGCTTCACCGCGCCCGAGGGCAAGACGATGGGCCACGCCGGCGCCATCATCTCGGGCTCGGCCGGCACCGCCGAGTCGAAGCAGGCGGCCCTCGAGGCCGCGGGCGTCAAGGTCGGGAAGACCCCGAGCGAGACCGCCCGCCTCATGCGCGAGGTCATCGAGAACCTCTAAGCACCAAGGCGAACGCACGGGCCGGACGGCGATGCCGTCCGGCCCGTCGTCGTTCCTGGGACGGGACGGCGCGGGCCGGTCCCAGCCGCGCCCTGATTCGTCGGGGCGGCCTCGCGCGGCAGGTCGTTACGATCGGGCCATGCCCTCCACGCCCCGCCCGTCGCCCCGCGGGCCCCATCCGGCCACGTTCGGGTGGGCGCTGCTGCCGCTCCTGGTCCCCGGCGCCGGTGCGCCCCTGGCGTTCGGCGTCGCCGCCGGGCGCCGCCCCGCGGCCGCGACCGTGGCGCCGCTGATCGCCCACACCGCCGCGTTCCTGGGGTTCTTCGCGCTGATCCTCCCGTTCGACGTGGGCGAGACGCCCGATTGGGCGATGTGGAGCGCGTTCCTGGTGATGATCGCCGGCACCGTCGGCGCGACCGTCCACCTGCTCGCGATCCGCCGGTACGTCTGGGGTGCGGTGGAGGCGAGGCCCGCGCCGAGACCGGGGCCGACCGGGGACTGGGTGGCCCCGGCCCTCGACCAGGCCGCGCGGAACCGCGAGGACGCCCGGCGGCTCGCGGAAGGGGACCCGCTGCTTGCCAAGCGCACCGGCGTCGGCCGCCCCGACCTGGAGCGGCGCCTCGACGATGGCGGGCTCGTCGACCTCAACCACGCGCCCGCCGAGGTCCTGCGCAAGCTGCCGGGGTTCAACGCCGCGCTCGCCGAGCAGGTGCGCGAGCGCGTGGAGCGCGAGGGGCCGTTCCAGAGCATCGACGAGGTGATCCTGGAGGTCGGCGTCTCGCCCGGGTTCGAGCGGCACCTGCGCGAGTACGCGGTGCTGATCCCCTGAGGCGCTTAGGACTCCTCGATCCAGAAGTTGTCGTGGAGGGCGAAGAACGCCTTGCGCTCCTCGTCGTCCATGTCGCCGAGGGTGAGCAGGCCTTCGAAGTAGTCCTCGCGGGGCGCGCCCGGGTGGAACATGAGGAGCATCGAGGCGGGCTCGCCGGACTCGTTGCGGAAGCCGTGGACGCCGCCTTCGGGGACGTGCACGAAGTCGCCGGGCACGTGGTCGACCCACTTGGCGCCGTTGTAGATCCGGATGGTGCCGGTGAGGATGTAGAAGGACTCCGAGATGGTGCGGTGGAAGTGCGGGTCGGGCCCGGAGCGGGCGCCGCTCATGTTCCACTGGTAGAGCCCGAACTGGCCGTTCGTGGTCGTGCCGGTCGCCAGGTAGCCGGCGGTGCCGCCGTTCGGGTAGGTCAGGTCCGGCGGGGCCGACGCGGGCCTGAAGTAGGCGCTGATGTCGCCGTCGTCGCCGAAGTACCTGGGTTCGGGATAGGACATGTCGCTCGCTCTCTCTCGTGCGCGGTCTGCCGGTGAAGACGATCCTGGACCCCGCGACTCATCGCCCGGCGCCGGGCCCGTGTCCGACGCTACCGGGCGGTCCGGCATATTGGTACCCGGCGCTAGCCGGGCGGCTAGCCGGTTGGACCGTGAGGAGAGGCCGATGACCGAAACCGTGCTGTTCGTGGACGCCGCGGTGCTGGACACCGCCGCCGGGGCGATCGTCCCGGGGCAGCGGGTGCTGGTGCGCGGGGGCGAGGTCGCCGCGGTCGGGGCCGATGTCGAGGCGGAGGCCGCCCGGGTCGTGGACCTCGGGGGGAAGACCCTCATGCCGGGGCTCATCGACTGCCACGTGCACGTCAACGCGCACACCGCGGACCTGGCGGGCCTGGGCGACCAGTCGCCCGCGTACGTGGCCGTCAAGGCCTCCGTGGAGCTTCGGGAGATGCTCCACCGCGGGTTCACGACGGTGCGCGACCCCGGCGGGGCCGACTTCGGCATCCACGACGCGGTCGCCGAGGGGCTCATCGACGGGCCGCGGATCTTCTTCGGCGGCAAGGCGCTCTCGCAGACCGGCGGCCACGTCGACATGCGCCCGCGCGGGCGCTCGGTCCACGACGACCACCAGTGCTGCCCCGACCTGGGGCTGGTGTGCGACGGCGTCGACGGCGTGCGCAAGGCCGCCCGCGAGCAGCTGCGCACCGGCGCCCACCACGTCAAGATCATGCTGTCGGGCGGCGTCGCCTCCCCCACCGACCGGATCGACTCGACCCAGTTCTCCCTCGACGAGATCCGCGCGATCGTCGACGAGGCCGAGGCCGCGAATCGGTACGTCGCCGGGCACGCCTACACCGCGCGGGCC
The DNA here is from genome assembly GCF_039531525.1 of Glycomyces endophyticus. Classification (NCBI taxonomy): domain Bacteria; kingdom Bacillati; phylum Actinomycetota; class Actinomycetes; order Glycomycetales; family Glycomycetaceae; genus Glycomyces; species Glycomyces endophyticus. Next base: position 11,058 of record NZ_BAAAQF010000027.1, on the reverse strand, counting down.
ATCAACCGCGGCCTCGCGGCCGGCGTGCGCTCCATCGAGCACGGCAACCTCCTCGACCAGTCCAGTGTGGACCTGTTCTTGGAGCACGGCGCGTTCCTGGTGCCCACCCTGGTGACCTACCAGCGGATGGCGGTCGAAGGCGCCGAGTACGGGCTCTCCGCCGCGAACCTCGCCAAGAACGAGCTCGTCCTCGACGCCGGCCTCAAGGCGCTCGAACTCGCGCACGCCGCGGGCGTGAACCTCTGCTACGGCTCCGACCTCCTCGGCGGCATGCGCCGGCACCAGCTGCAGGAGTTCGCCATCCGCGGCGCCGTGATCCCCGCCGCCGACGTCGTCCGCTCCGCGACGGTCACGGCCGCGAAGCTCCTCGGCGAGGAGGGGCGCCTCGGCGAGATCGTCCCCGGGGCGGCCGCCGACCTCCTCGTGGTCGACGGCGACCCCCTCGCGGACCTCTCGGTCCTGACCGATCCGGAGACGCATCTGAAGCTGGTCATGCAGGGCGGCAAGGTGAAAGCGGGATCACTCGGCTGAGGCCGCCGGAGGCGGCCGCTGCGGGGGACGGGGTGGCGGCGGACTGGTAACTTTCGAAGCGCCCCGAACCGACCCAGACCGACACCGAGGAGCCTTCATGAGCTCACCCGAATCCCCCGGCATCGCCGACGCCCTCGGGCAGGCGCTCCAGATCGCGCGCGACGGGCAGCGCGCGCAGGAGGAGGCCGGCGGCCGACATGTCGAGGTCGAGGCCGCCGAAGGCATGATCCGGGTCTCGGCCACCTTGGCGGGCAAGGTCACCGTCGACCTCGTCGACCCGCGCGCGATGCGCCTGAGCAAGGAGTACCTGGGCGAGGAGATCAGCGCCGGCGTCAACGCGGCGCTCGACGCCGCCCGCGAGCAGGCCGGCATCCCCGGCGCCGTCGACCTCGGCGCGCTCAGCGAGCAGGTCGAGCAGCTCCAGCAGCAGTCGGTCCAGCGGCTCTCCTCGTTCATGAACACGCTCACCGCGTCCCACGCCCGGATCGTCGACGCCGCCGCCGACGGCAAAGGGGTGCAGTGATGCCCGACCTCCAGATCGACCCGGAGGCGCTCGACCGGTCCGGGCAGACCATCGAGGCCACCGCCGAGAAGTTCTTCACCGCCGTCGACACCTTCGCCTCCAGCATCGAAGGCGTCACCGCCGCCTGCGGCACCGACGAGATCGGCGGCCTCATCGAGCAGGCCCACACGGCCGTCTTCGAGTTCGCCAAGGAGTGCTTCACCGAGGCGGCCCAATCGATGGCCGACGCCGGCGTCGACGTGCGGGACTTCGCCAAGACCCACCTCGACGGCGACGACGCGGTCTCCCAGGCGTTCAACCAGATCGCCTCCTCGATCGGCGGGGGCGCCTGATGGCCATCATGCTCCCCTCCGAGCTCTCGGGCCTGCTCGGCATCCTCGGCTTCGACTGGCCGCAGTCGAACGAGGACAACCTCATGACGTTCGGCGAGGCCTGGATGCAGTTCGGCGACGACCTCTCCGGCCTCGGCGGCGAGGCCAACGAGAACGCCGCCTCCGCTTGGACCGACCAGATCGGCCAGGACATCGAGGCCTTCAAGACCTGGTGGGAGAGCGAGGACGGGCCCGCCCACATCCTCGACAACGGGTCGGTCGGCGCGATGATCGCCGGCGTGGGACTCATCATCTGCTCGGTGATCGTGCTGGTCCTCAAGATCATGGTCATCGTGCAGCTCGTGATCCTCGCCGTGCAGATCGCCATCGCTATCGCCCAGGCCGCCGTCACCTTCGGCGCCTCCCTCCTCCAGGTCCCGGTCTTCCAGCAGATCGCCCGCACGGTCGTCGGCAACCTCATGCAGGAAGCCGTCTTCAAACTCCTCGACGCATAGGCGGAGCATGGGACGCAAAAGCGGCGGCAAGCTCATCAGTGCCGCACTCGACTTCTTCAAGAAGGCGAAGAAGCAGCGCGCCGGACGCGCGCAGCAGAACAAGATGGACTACGACAAGCTCCAGCACGCCCTCGTCGGCGACGTCCGGCCCGGACGCCCCACCGGCAGCGGCTACCACTGGCGGCCCGGCGGCAACGACTTCGACGGCCGCCGCATCCGGCCCGACTCCCGGGTCGACGTCGGCGACAACGGCGTCTACCAGGCCGACCCCGAGTTCTTCGACGCCGGCCCGCCCCCGATCTGGAAGCCCAAGGGCGGCAACGGCGGCACCTCGACGTTCTTCCCCGACTCCTGGACGGGCGAGGACGTCGACAGGAACATCGCGACCGCGTTCCGCAAGAGCCAGCCGCACCCCAACGACCCCAACATGTGGGTCGGCGAGTCCGGCGGCGTCCGGATCTCCGGATACTATGACAACAACAATGGCCGCGGATACACTCACGGCTTCCCATCCGACCAGCAGTAACGAAAGGCGCCGCTGAACAATGCGCTTCCGAATGGACGACTATTACGGCCCGGTCGTGGACGCCGTGCCGGCCGGACAGGAAGTCCTCGCGGCCTGGATCTGCACCGACATCGGCCGGAAGTTCCGCGTCCTCCTCGACGCGCTCGCGATGGTCGACGACGTCCGTGAAGGCGGCGCGCCGTTCGAGCTGTGGGACTCCGAGGGGTGGGACGTCGAGTTCACGCCCGACGGCGTGACCGTTCAGGCCGTGTACGGGAACCGCCAGCGCGCGGCCTACTCCGTCGACGAGGTCCGGATCGCCCTGGAGGACTTCTGGGAGTTCATGGCCGAGACCCCCGAGCGGGCCAACGCCCGCCGGGCCTTCCGCCCCGACCTGGCCGAATGGCAGGCCGGACTGCTCCAGTGGGAGCAGACCTGGCAGCTGCGCCACCCGTACCGGGGGCGCCTGGGCATCCCGGCCGACGGGCCAGCATAGGACGAGACGCCGAAGGCGCGGAACGCGATCGCGTTCCGCGCCTTCGGTGTTCGTTCGATCGGCGGGTCGTTGTGCGGCTGTTCGATCAGAGATCGGTGTGCGCTGTGCGATCAGAGATCGCTGCGCCTCTGTTCGATCGGAGATCGCTGTACCGCTGTTCGATCAAAGATCGCTGTACCGCTGTTCGATCAAAGATCGAAGTGACACGCCACCTTGTGTCCGCTCGCGGCCTCGCGCCACTCCGGCTCCACCTCCGCGCAGATGTCCTCCGCCCAGGGGCAGCGGGTGCGGAAGCGGCAGCCCGAGGGCGGGTTGGCCGGGGACGGGAGGTCGCCCTTGAGGATGATGCGCTCGCGGGTGGCCTCCTTCTCCGGGTCCGGCTGGGGCACCGCGGAGAGCAGGGCCTTCGTGTACGGGTGGCGCGGGTGCTCGTAGATCGACTCGGAGTCGGCCTCCTCGACGAGCTTGCCGAGGTACATGACCCCGACCCGGTCCGACAGGTGCCGGACCACCGCGAGGTCGTGCGCGATCACCAGGTAGGTGAGGCCGAACTCGTCCTGGAGCTCGTCGAGCAGGTTCATCACCTGGGCCTGGATCGACACGTCGAGCGCGGAGACCGGCTCGTCGCAGACGATCAGGTCCGGGCGCAGCATGAGCGCCCGCGCGATCCCCAGGCGCTGGCGCTGGCCGCCCGAGAACTCGTGCGGGAAGCGCTCCAGCACGGTCTTGGGCAGGCCGACCGCGTCGAGGGTCTCGACGGCGAGCTTGCGGCGCTCCTCCTTCGAGCCGACGCCGTGGACCTTCAGCGGCTCCGATAGGAGCATGTCCACGTTGTGGCGCGGGTTGAGCGAGCCGAGCGGGTCCTGGAAGACCATCTGCATGCGGGAGCGGAACTTCCGCAGCCGCTCGCCGCGCAGGGCCGTCACGTCGTCGCCGCCGAGGGCCACGCGGCCCGAGGTCGGCTCCTCCAGCCGCAGCACGGCCCGCCCGAAGGTGGTCTTGCCGCAGCCGGACTCGCCCACGAGGCCGAAGGTGCCGCCCTGCGGGACGCGCAGGCTGACGCCGTCGACCGCGCGCACGTGCCCGACGGTGCGCTCCACGACCACGCCGCGGCGGATCGGGAAGTGCACCTTGAGGTCCTCGACCTCCAGGAGGGCGGGGGCCTCGGCGGGGGCGGCGGGCTCGGGCTCCTCGGCGCGCTGCGCCGGGATCTCGGGCTCCACCGCTGCTGCCTGCGGCGCTTCGTCTTGCGGCTCAGTGCTCATGCGACCTCCTCGGCCAAGACGCAGCGGTGGGCGTGCAGGGAGCCGACGAGCGGGGGCTCGCCGGCGACGCACGCCTCGGCGACGCGGTCGCAGCGGGGTGCGAACGCGCAGCCGTCCTTCCAGCGGATGACGTCGGCGATCGAGCCGCGGATCGGCGTCAGCGGCTCGTGGATCGGCAGGTCCAGCTTCGGGATCGACCCGAGCAGCCCGACCGTGTACGGGTGCGTGGGCCGCGCGAACAGCTCCCGCACCGGCGCCGACTCGACCACGCGCCCCGAGTAGAGCACGTTCACCTCGTCGCACATGCCCGCCACGACCCCGAGGTCGTGCGTGATCATGAGCAGCGCGGTGCCCTCGTGGTCGACGAGGTCCTTGAGCAGCTCCAGGATCTGCGCCTGGATCGTCACGTCGAGCGCGGTCGTCGGCTCGTCGGCGATCAGGAGCCGCGGGGCGCAGGCGACCGCGATCGCGATGAGCACCCGCTGGCGCATGCCGCCGGAGAGCTGGTGCGGGTACTCCTTGAGGCGCCGCGTCGGGTCGGGGATGCCGACCCGGTCGAGGAGGCTCGCCGCTTCTTGGGACGCCTTGGCGCCCTTGAGGCCCCGGTGGCGTTCGAGGACCTCGGTGATCTGCCGGCCCACGGGTACGACCGGGTTCAGGCTCGAAAGCGGGTCCTGGAAGACCATGGCGAGGTCCTTGCCGCGGCGGCGGCGCATCGCGGCGGGTGCGAGCGCCAGGAGGTCGGTGCCGTCGAACACGGCCCGGCCGCTGACGTCGGCGCCCCCGCCCCGGCCGTGGCCGCCCCCGGCGGGTACCGCCTGCGGTGCGGCCGCGGTGGCCTTGACCGCGCCCGGCGCGGGCTCCTCGGCGGCGGCCTGCACCGGCTGCGGGGCTCTGCCGCGCTTGGCGCCGCGGCCCTTCGGGAGCAGGCCCATGACGGCGAGGCTGGTGACGGACTTGCCGCAGCCGGACTCGCCGACCAGGCCGACGATCTTGCCCTCCTCCACGGAGAACGAGACGCCGTCGACGGCGGTGGACGTGCCGAACGCGACCCGCAGGTCCTCTACTTCGAGCAGTGCCACTACTCCTGCCTCCTCAGCCTCGGGTCGAGCGATTCGCGCATGGCCTCGCCGAGGAGGGTGAAGCCGAGGGCGGTGACGATGATGCCGACCGCCGGATAGATCGCGAGTTGCGGTGCGCCGGAGAGGAACCGCTGCGCGTCGGCGAGCATGGTCCCCCACTCGGGGCTGCCGGGGTCCGGGTTCCCCAGGCCCAGGTACGACAGCGCGGCGGCCTCGATGATCGCGGTCGCGAGCACCAGCGTGGCCTGCACGATGACCGGGCCCAGCGAGTTCGGCAGGATGTGCGACACCACGATCCGGCCCTTGGGCACGCCCAGGGAGATCGCGGCGAGCACGTAGTCCGAGTGCGCCTGCGCCAGCATCGAGCCGCGCAGCAGCCGCGCGAAGATCGGGATCTGCGCGACGCCGACCGCGATCATGACGGTGCTCAGCGACGGGCCGAGCAGCGCCGCGACGCTCAGCGCCAGCAGCAGCATCGGGATGGCGAGGGCCACGTCCACGGTCCGCATGATGACGGCCTCGACGCGCTCACCCCACCGGCCCCCGAAGGTGCCAGCGGCGGCGGCCACGCCGCCGATCGCGGCCCCGGCGACGAAGCCGATCAGGGTCGCCACGACGCCCACCAGGAGCGTCTGGCGGGCCCCGACGATCATGCGGGAGAACATGTCCCGGCCCAGGTGGTCCAGGCCGAACCAGTTCTCCGCGCGCGGTCCGGGGAAGATGTTCCGGTTGAGGAACACCTCCTTGCCCCACGTCTGGGCCGTCGGGTCGTACGGGGCGATGAGCGGCCCCAGGACCGCGACCACCACGAACAGGCCGACGATGACGCCGCCGGTGACGGCCATCGGGGAGCGCTTGAGCCGCCGGAACGACTGGCGCAGCAGCGAACCGGTCTGGGCCTCGCGGGCCGAGACGCTCGCCTCGATGAGCCGGTCGAGCTTTTCGATCCGGGCGATTGTCATGACCGCACCCGCACTCTCGGGTCGAGGAGGCCGTAGGACAGGTCCACGAGCAGGTTGATGACGACGTAGAACACGGCGATCACGAGGATGAAGCCCATGAGCGCCGGGTAGTCGCGCTCGGTCGTCGCCTGGTACACGAAGGAGCCGATGCCGCCGAAGGAGAACACCGACTCGGTGAGCACCGCGCCCGCGAACAGGCTGCCCAGGAGCAGGCCGATGATCGTGGCGATCGGCAGCATCGCGTTCCGCATGACGTGGCGGCCGCGGACCACGGACGGCTTGAGGCCCTTCGCGTCCGCCGTGCGCACGTAGTCCTCCCCGACGACGTCGAGGACGCTCGCGCGGGTGATCCGCACGATGACCGCGAGCGGGATCGAGGAGAGCGCGATCGCGGGCAGCACCAGGTGCAGCGTCGCGTCCCAGGCGATGTCGAACTCGCCGGTGACGAGCCCGTCGAGGACCCGCAGGCCCGTGACCTCCGTGTACTGGGAGCCGGCGGAGAGCCGGAACGTCGTGGGCAGCCACCCGAGCTCCTGCGCGAACACCACTTTCAGCATGGCCGCGAGGAAGAAGATCGGGATGCAGGTGCCCAGGAGCGAGCCCGAGACGGCCGCGAAGTCCAGCCACGACCCGCGGCGCTTCGCCGCGAGGTAGCCGAGCGGGATGCCCACGCCGACGGCGATGAGCATGGCGGCGAAGGACAGTTCGATGGTGGCGGGCAGCCGGTCGGCGAGCTCCGTCGCGATGGGCCGCCCGCTCGACAGCGAACTGCCGAAGTCGAGGCGGACGGCCCGTGCGAGGAAGTCGCCGTACTGGACCCAGAGGGGCTCGTCGAGCCCCAGGGCGGCCCGCAGCGCCTCCCGCTGCTGGTCGGTGGCGTTCTCGGGGAGCAGCTGGTTCTCGGGTCCGCCCGGAAGGGCCTTGAACCACGCGAACAGCAGCAGAGTGAGTCCCAAGAGCGCCACGGCCAGCTGCAGGAGGCGCTTGACGGTGTAGCGCAGCATGTTCCGCTATTGAGTGTCTGGTCAGGAACCGGTGGTGAAGGAGACCTGCGAGAAGTCCTCACGCGTCAGCGGGGAGACGTCCGGCGGGTACACGTTCGCGGCGAACGCGATCGACGGCGGCGACGACGAGATCGGGAGGCCCGGGAGCTCGGTCATCACGGCCTCGTTCGCGGTCTTCCACAGGTCGACGCGGGCGGCCGGGTCGGGCTCGGTGTTCGCCGCGGCGATCGCGTCGAAGACCTCGGCGCTGTCGAAGCCCCACTCGGTCGAGGGAGCGGCGAACCACGTGCCCAGGAAGTTGTACGGGTCGGCGAAGTCGCCGGTCCAGCCGAGCAGGTACAGCGGGCACTCGCCGCTGCGCGTGGTCGGGATGTACTCCACCCAGGTGATCGGGCGGGCCTCGACGGTGACGCCCGCGGCCTCCAGGTCGGACGCGATGATGTCGAAGATGTCCTTCGGCGCCGGCATGTACGGCCGGGTCACGTCGGTCGGGTAGCAGAACGTCAGGGTCAGGTCCTCCGCGCCGGCCTCGGCGAGCAGTTCCTTGGCCTTCTCCGTGTCGTAGTCGTAGGTCGCGACGTCCTCCGAGTAGCCCTCCAGGCTGGGGGGCATGAACTGGGTCGCGACCATGCCGCCGGCGGGGAGCACCGAGTCGACGATGCGCTGCCGGTCGACGGCGTACGAGAGCGCCTCGCGGACCGCGTGGTCCTCGAGCGGCGCGTGGCCCTGCGTGTACGCCAGGTACAGCAGGTTGAAGACGCCGCGGATCGGGACCTGGAAGCCCGCGTCCAGGAGCGCCTGCGCGTCGGCGGGGGCGGCCAGGTCGTAGCCGTGGATGTCGCCGGCCTCGAGGGCCTGGCGGCGGGCGGTCTCGTCCGAGATCGTCTTGAAGATCACGGTCTTGACCTTCGCGGGCTCGCCCCAGTACTCGTCGTTGCGGACGAGGGTGACTTCCTGCTCGCTGTGGTTCCAGTCCTGGAGCTTGTACGGGCCGGTGCCGGCCAGCGTGCCCACGGTCTGGGTGTACTCCGGCAGCGGCGAGTCGGCCGCGGGGAGCACGACGTCGGCGACCGCGTCGATCGAGAGCGGGCTGATGATCGAGAGCGACTCGAGCGTGAACGCGCCCGGGAAGCTGGACGTGTAGTGGCTGATCGAGATCGTGGCGGTCATGCCGTCAGCGGTGCAGCCCTTGAAGAGCGACTCCGTCTCGATGCCCATGGCCGGGTCGTTCTCGGCGAAGCCGCCGAAGACCGACGAGTAGTAGTAGGTGAAGTTCGGGGACTGGAAGCCGCCCTTGAAGTTCGCCCACCGGTCGAAGTTCTTGCAGACCGCGGCGCCGTCGAGCGGGGCGCCGTCGTGGAAGGTCACGCCCTCGCGCAGGTGGAAGGTCCACTCCGTGCCCTCGGGGTTCTGCTCGAACGACTCGGCGAGGCCCGGCACGGTGTCGGTGCAGTCGGCGTCCAGGAGCGTGTCGAACACCTGGCGGTTGACGCGGAAGGTCTCGCCGTCGGAGGCGAGGATCGGGTCCAGGCTGGTGGGGTCGCCGGGAGTGCCGAACACGAACGGCTGCGACTCGTTGGCCGCCTCGTCGACCTGGGGGTCGCCGTCGGTCCGTTCGGGACAGGAGAAGTCGAAGTCCTCGGCGGTGTCGGCGTCGCCGCCGGTGTCGCCGTCGGATCCGCAGGCAGCGAGCAGGCCCACTGCCATCGCGGCGCTCGCCGCGGCGGCCAGGGCGCGCCTGACTGGGGTTGGGGACGTGCGCATAGGTTGTCTCACCCGTCGGTCGTTGGGTATTCGGAGGTACCACACAGACTAGGACACGGTGAGTTACACCACTGTTAAGCGTTATGCGATCGTGACCGTTCCGCAGGCTATTGTTACCGAATCCGCACGAAATACGCGCAACCCAATCCCGTTGTGCCGCAACGGATCTGAAAAACGACCGGGCGCGGCCGAACCGCGCCCCGAACGTCCACTCAGTCCATGTCGCGGCGGCCCGAGAAGGCCCGCCCGAGGGTCACCTCGTCGGCGTACTCCAGGTCACCGCCCACGGGGAGCCCGCTCGCCAGCCTGGTCACCTTCAGCCCCATGGGCTTCAGGAGCATCGCCAGATAGGTGGCGGTGGCCTCGCCCTCGGTGTTCGGGTCGGTGGCGAGGATGAGCTCGGTCGTCTCGCCGCCCTGGAGCCGGATCATGAGCTGCCGGATGCGGAGGTCGTCGGGGCCGATCCCCTCCAGCGGGTTGATCGCGCCGCCGAGCACGTGGTACCGGCCGCGGAACTCGCCGGTGCGCTCGATCGCGAGGACGTCCTTGGGCTCCTCCACGACGCAGATGAGCGCCTCGGAGCGCCGCGGGTCCCGGCAGATGCCGCACTGCTCGGCCTCGGTGACGTTCCCGCAGACCTCGCAGAACCGCACCTGCGCCTTGACGCGCTCCAGCGCCGACGTGAGCCGCTCGACGTCCGAGCTCTCGGACGCGAGCAGGTGGAACGCCAGCCGCTGCGCGCTCTTCGGGCCGATTCCGGGCAGCTGCCCGAGCTCCTCGATGAGGTCGCCCAAAGCCCCGTCGTACAAGGATTCTCCTCTGTTGTCGCGCGTGGTGGGTGCGGCGGCGCCGCGGGTCCGCAGGGCCGGGCGCGGCGCGCGGGGCCCTGCGGGGGTACGGGGTGCTACATGCCGGGGAGGCCGAGGCCGCCGGTCATGCCGCCGAGGGCGTCGCCGAGCGGGCCCATCTTCTCGGCGGCGAGGCGCTTCGCGTTGTCGCCGGCGGCCTGCACGGCCGCGATGACGAGGTCCTCGAGGGTCTCGACGTCCTCGGGGTCGACCGCCTGCGGGTCGATCTTGATGGCCTTGAGCTCCCCGTCGCCGGTGACGGTGGCGGTGACGAGCCCGCCGCCGGCCGAGGCGCTGACCTCGGACTGGGCCAGCTCGGCCTGGGCCTTCATCATGTCGGTCTGCATCTGCTGCGCCTGCTGCAGCAGCTTCTGCATGTCTCCGCCTGGGAACATGTCCATTCCTCGCCCTCCGAATCCGGATCACCTGGTCTGGGGCCAGCCTAACCGCACGGGACGACGCCCGGCGGCCGAGCACGCCCGGGGGCGAAGCGACCCACACGGGGCCGGGCCGCGCGGGCGGCCGGGAGGGTCAGGCGATCTGCTTGGCGCCGAAGGCGTTCTGGAGGAGCTCGACGGCCTGCTGCTCGCTGGTGCCGAACCCGCCCGGGGCGACCGGGTCGTCGGGGCTGGCCTCGTCGTAGTCGTCCGGCGGGGGCTCCTCGACCGCCTCGGCGGCGGGCGCGGCGGCCTGGCGGCCCGGGGCGGGCCGGGACGGGGCGCCGCGGGGCGCGGCGGCCCTAGCCGCCGGGCCCGGCCCCGAACCCGACGGCGCTTTTGGGAGGCTGCCCGCCTCCCCCACTTCGCACCGGATCTTCCAGGTGCCGCCGAGGACCTCGCCGAGGACGCCCACGACGATGCCGTAGGCGGGCTCCTTCTGGAGGTTCTCGGCGTGGAAGGCGTGCTTGAAGGCGAGGACGACCTCGCCCTCGACGGCGTCGGCGATCGTGGCGTCCTGCAGGAGCGCGGCGGTGGTGCGCTTGCGGTCCTTGACGGCCATGAGGATGCGGTCCCACTGGCGGCGGACGGAGGCGGCGGAGGTGCCGCCTCCGGCGGGCTCGGGCGCGGGCTCGTAGACCGGGGCCGGCGCGGGCTCGGACCAGTCCTCGGCCGGCGGCGCGGCGGGGGCCGGTTCGGCGGGCGCGGGCTCGGCGGCCTTCGGGGCCTCGTCCTCCCAGGGCGGGACCTCGGCGGGGGCCTGCGGAGCCGGGGCCGCCGCCGCGGGGGCGGTCTCGGCGCGGACCTCGGGCGCC
>NZ_BAAAQF010000026.1:0-36176 GCF_039531525.1 Glycomyces endophyticus | reverse complement strand
CCGCGCGAGTCCGCGCCGCGGACCGAGCAGGCCCCGCGCGCCGAGGCCGGCGCGGACGGGGACGCCCCCCGCCGGCGCCGCCGCCGTCGCCGCCCGACCGGCGGCAACGACCGGCCCGCCCCCGCGCAGGACTGATCCGGCCGGCCTGTGTCCATGAGCGACAGCGAGGCGCCCTACGCGGGGCCGCCGGTGAACGTGCCGCCGCCTCCGGGCTGGCGGGTCGAGGCCGTGGCCCTGCCCGGCGAGCCGCGCCGGCTCCCGCCGCAGGACCACGCCGCGATCGACCGGGCCGAGCAGCGGGCGCGGCTGGTGACCCAGTGGCTGACGCTGGTCGCCGTGGCCCTCATGTTCACCGTGCTCATCATCGGGCTCGTCGAGTTCTAGACGAAGCGGAAGCCCCCGCCCCCCTTCCGGGGAGCGGGGGCTTTCGCGTGCCCGGGGTCAGGACTCGACGACGCCGCCCCAGACCATGTCCGCGCCGGTGTGCCCGGTCTGGAACAGCCACCAGGCCGCCAGGCCCAGGAGCGCGAGGGCGATCGCGCCGAGGATGAGCATGATGACCTTGCGGCCGGTCGCGGCCGGGTCGTCGCCGCCCGCGGGGGCGGTCGCGCCGTCCTCGGCCGGGGCCGGCTTGGGGGCGTCGCCGCCGCGCAGGAGCGCGGCGCGGCGGCCCCGGTCCAGGCCCGCGAACAGGAACCACACCGGGACCAGCGCGACCAGCGTCCACAGGAGCCAGTACGCGTAGTCGTGGTGCTGCTGCACGGCGTCGGGCCACTCCCCCGGGCCGTACGTGAAGTCGGCGAACTGCTGTCCGCTGAAGATCGAGCCGTACGCGGACGCGGGGGCGAGGAGCACGAGGATCGCCGCGGCCCAGCCGATGCGCTGGCGCAGCGGCGGGACGAGCAGGTAGGCGGCGCCGAGGAGCACGAGCAGTGCCACGAGGATGATCGGCGCGTGCACCGCCAGCGGGTGGAGGGGCAGTTCGAGAATCGTCGTCATGGGGTTCATTGAACCCTAAAGTGATCACCAACCGGTAGCGCCGGCCGAACTTTCGAAGTGGGCCGCGTAGCTCATCACCGCGTCCGCTATGAGCTGCACCGCGATCGCGGCGAGCAGGACGCCGGCGATGCGGGTGAGGACCTCGATGCCGCCGCGGCGCAGGATCTTCACCAGCAGCCCCGAGAACCGCATCACCAGGTAGATGAGGATGTGGATGACGATGATCGCGAGCCCGATCCACAGGTAGTCCCCGTGCGAAGGGGCCTGCTGCACGAACAGGATCACCGCGACGATCGCGCCGGGCCCGGCCAGGAGCGGCGTCCCCAGCGGCACGAGCGCGATGTTCGAGGTGGCCGCCTCGTTCGGGTCGTCGGCCTTTCCGGTCAGCAGCTGGAGCGCGACCAGGAGCAGCAGGAGCCCGCCCGCGCCCTGGAGCGCGGCGAGGTCGATGTGGAGGTACGAGATGATCTGCTGGCCCAGGAGCGCGAACAGCGAGATCACGCCCAGGGACAGCAGGGTCGCCTGGAGCGCCGCCCGGTTGCGCTCGCGCTTGTCCATCGTCCCGGTCAGGGCCAGATAGATCGGCACGATGCCGGGCGGGTCCATGATGACGAACAGCGTCACCATGACGGTCAGCAAGTAATCGAGTCCACCCACGCAGCGAGTATGTCAAGTCCGCCAGGTCACAGCCGCCGATTCGGCCGCTCGTGTTACGTGCGGCTCAGCGGGACCTCACTCCGGCGGCCGGTAGTCGAGCACCGGCATGACCGCCCCCTCGGGCGGCGTCAGGCTCGACACGACGGGCGGGTCCTCCGTGTAGTCGATGAGGACCCAGGTCTCGTCGCCCCGGCTGTACCCGACCTCCCAGCGCCCGTACGGGTCGTACTGGATGTAGTCGGACTGGTAGTACCGGTCCTCGTGGTCGCCGAGGTCCTGGGGCGACGCCTCGGCGAGCACCGTCATGCCGGCGGCCTTGTCGACCGCGGCGCCGACGAGGTCGGCGGCCGCGTCGTCGGCCGAGGCGGCCTTGAGCGACTCCTGGACGTAGGAGGAGTCGAACTCCCCGCAGTCCTCGGTGTTCTTCGCGACCCCCACGCCCGGGGAGAGGTCGGCGACGCAGACGTACGACGGGTTCGACTGGTCGACGAACACCGCCGACTCGTATCCGGCGACGCCGACCGACTGGAGGTTCCAGTCGTACTCCTCGTCGAAGTACCAGTTGTTCTCCTCGCCCGCGGTCGTCGACCACAGGTCGGCGGAGAACACCGTGGTGGTGTCCGACCAGTCGCTGAGGGTGAGGTCGTAGCTGGTGGTGAACTCGACCGTGGAGGTCTGGTCGGCGATGACGGCGCTGCTGATGGCGTACGACTCCGCGGTGACCTCGGCGTTCGGGGTCACCATCGCGAACTGGGTCGCCGCGGTGTTGACGAGGTTGTAGGTGTTCTCGGAGGGCCAGGTCATCCCGAAGCTGGAGCCGCCGTCGAGGCTGACGACCTCGGTGGTCTGCTCCTCCGAGGAGACGACCATGTACCCGTCGGCGAGCCGGAAGACGTCCTCCGGGGCGTAGGAGGCGAGCATGACGGTGTCGCCGTCCTCGTTGAGGACCTCGTAGCCGTCGACGCCCTCGACCAGGAACTCCATGCCGAGCTCGTTGCGGGCCTCGGTGGTGGTGCTGGTGTCGGCGGCGCTCGGGCCCTGGTCCTGGCCGTCGAGCAGCGGCTGGAGCACGAAGGCGCCCGCGCCGAGCACGAGCAGTCCGGTGCCGCCCGCGGCCGCGGCGACGCGCCGGCGGCGGCGGATGCGGTGGGCCCCGGCGATGGCGAGGTCGGCCAGGGCCGGGTCGTCGACCGTCGCGGGCGCGCGCTCGGCCTGCTCGGCCAGCCCGCTGCGCAGGAGGGCCTCGATGTCCCCGTTCACGCAGCCTCCCTCCGTTCCATGGCGACGCCGAGCGCGGAGGCGGGCGTGCCGAGGCGCTTGCGCATGCCCGCGAGCGCGCGGGAGGCCTGGCTCTTGACGGTGCCGATCGAGATGCCGAGGATCTCGGCGATCTGGGCGTCGGAGCGGTTCTCGTAGTAGCGGAGGACGAGGACCGCGCGCTGGCGCTTGGGGAGGACCGCGATGTGCCGCCACATGGCGTCGCGGACGGCGGCGTGCTCGGTGAAGTCGCGGGAGAGGTCGGCCCGGTCCTCGAAGACCTCGGTGGGCTTCTCGCGGTTGGACCGCTTGCGCCACCAGGAGGCGTTCGTGTTGTAGAGGATGCGGCGGGCGTAGGCGTCGATCGAATCAGTCGTCCTGATCCGGCTCCACGCCAGGTAGGTCTTCGTCAACGTCGTCTGCACCAGGTCCTCCGCTGTCGCCCAGTTCCCCGTGAGGAGATACGCCGCACGGTGCAGCGCGGCCGAGCGCGCCGCCACGTACTCGCGGAACTCCTCGTCCTGAGACGATTTGACCTCGCTCACGCGTCTCCCTGGGGGGGTCGAACAACAGACGACGTACCCCCGGTGGAAAGTTGCCCCGCAGGGCGGAATTCTGCCAAAAGATGGGTGTCATCGGCAACCGAGGGTTGGTGCAAAGGCGAGTATACGAAGTAGGTGCAACCCGCCGCCTCCCGGATTCATGCCACGAGTCGCCCGTCTCTGGCGCACGGCGCGACGCACCCGCCGGCGCGGGCCGGCGGGTGCGGTGACGGTTCGGGCGGGAGCGGTCCGGGCCTAGGTCCCGTCGGACTTGGCGGGGACGGCCGGGGCCTCCTCGGGGATGAGGTCCTCCTCCGGCTCGGCCATGCGCTCGTCGACGGCCTCGGGCTCGTACATCTCCTCGCACATCTGGAGGTAGAGCTCGTTGGGGTTCGGCAGGTGCGGGACGTTCCGCAGCGCCTGGTCCTGGCCGGCGGACTCGATGATGAACTCGCCGTAGTTGAGCATCCGGCCCATCGGCGTCTGCGAGTACTTCATGTCGGTGACGCGGCCGAGCGGCATCATCGCGACCGAGCGGGTGATGACCCCCTGGATCAGCATGATCCGCTTGTTGGTCAGGATGAACCGGTCCATGTACCAGTCGAGGATCTTCCAGCCGACGAAGCCGAGGATGAGCAGCCACACGATGACGGTGACGGACAGGGCCGTGTCGCGGTTCTCGTTGTCCCACTTCGTGAGCATGCCGGAGGCGAGACCCATGATGAAGGTCGAGAGCGTGCCGATGATGTACCAGGGCATCAGGTGGACCCAGTGGCGGCGCCACTCGCCGCGGTACTTCTCGGTCGGGAAGAGGTAGCGGGCCGAGATCGGGGACGGGACGTCGGGAACGGCGGGGGCCCGGACGCCGGAGAGCAGGCCGCCGGCGGGGCTGTCGTCGAAGCGCACGCCGTCGATGTCGTTCGCGGCGGCCGCGGGGGGCCCGGGGGCGGCGACGCCCGGCGGGAACTGAAACTCGCGCGTGGGGGACTCGGCTCCCGGGGCGGGGCCGTCGGAGGGGGCGCGGGGGCTGGGGGTTTCCAGCGGCTCGGTGTCCTTCTTGTCCCCCGAGCCGCCTGCACCGGAATCGGTCATCGATTCGCCGTCGTCAGGTCACGAGGTTCGTGAAGAACGCCGCGAAACCGTTTGCGGCATCGAGGATTCCGCCCGCCAACGAACCGACGACACCGCTGGCCTCGTCCGGCCTGAAGGCCACGAAGAACACAAGGAACGCAAGTCCGCCCCAGGTCAGAATCTTCTTCAACATCCTCACCCCTCCCGTCAAAGGGTCCTGGCCGATCGTTCGTCTGGCGCAGGCTGGCACGAGTCTACCGTACGAGCATGACTCGGCTTTCAGTTTTCTGATGGGCTCCAGCGGTGTGATCCGAGGGGCCGATCGCCGGGCACCAGTGTAACGACGTCGTTCCACTTTCACCCGACTCCGCCTATCTACCAGCGGAATAACCTATTCGCTTATGACACCGGCGAGCTTACCCCAAGTCACGTTCCATTGGCTCAATGTAGGCGCATCGCCCCCGCGAACCCCAGGGAAGCGTCAGGTATCCGACAGCGGACGATCAGGAGTGAGACTCCGGGCCCTGTCCGAACACGTGTTCCCTCACCCAGGCGTGCATGGCGATCCCGCTGGCGACGCCGGCGTTGATCGAGCGCGTCGATCCGAACTGGGTGATCGAGCAGACCATCGCGCAGGCCTCGCGGACCGGTTCGGACAGTCCGGGCCCCTCCTGGCCGAACACGAGGACGGCCTTGCGGGGCAAGGAGGCCGTCTCGATCGGGACGGAGCCGGGGAGGTTGTCGATCCCGACGACGGCGAGGCCCTCGGCGCGGGCCCGGGCGGTGAAGTCCTCGACGGTGGCGTGGTGCTCGACGTGCTGGTAGCGGTCGGTGACCATGGCGCCGCGGCGGTTCCAGCGGCGCTTGCCGACGATGTGGACCGTCGCGGCGAGGAACGCGTTTGCGTTGCGCACGACGGTGCCGATGTTGAAGTCGTGCTGCCAGTTCTCGATGGCGACGTGGAAGTCGTGGCGCCGCGCGTCGAGGTCGGCGACGATCGCCTCGCGGGTCCAGTACCGGTAGCCGTCGACCACGTTGCGGCGGTCGCCCAGCCGCAGCAGCTCCGGGTCGTACCGGTCGCCCGCCGGGAGCGGGCCCTCCCAGGGGCCGACCCCGACCTCCGTCGCGTCCTCTTCGTTCACGCCGACCATTGGAGCACAGCGGCCGCCGGAGCCGCGGAGGGCAGAGCGCCGCCCCGGCGGCTACGGGGGAAACCGACCGGGGCGGCACGTTTCATACTAACGGCCACACGCCTGCGATCGGGCACACACCCATTTGAATTCCCTTGCCGCAGAAGGAAATCGGGCTACCAGTGGCCCCACGTCACTCCGAGTTCCACTCGCCCCATCGGATCAGGCCCGCAGGAACGCGCGGAGGGCGTCGGGGTTGGCGAGGGCGTCGCGGGCGACGGCCTCCTCGGGCCTGGCGCCCTTGAGGATCTTCTTGACGGGGACCTCGACCTTCTTCCCGCTCAGGGTCCGGGGGACCTCGGGGACCTGCCGGACCTCGTCGGGGACGTGGCGCGGCGAGAGCTGCTCGCGCAGGGCCGACAGGAGGCGGCGGCGCAGGTCCTCGTCGAGCTCGGCGCCGTCCTCTAGGGCCACGTACAGCAGGAGCCGGTCCTGGCCGGGGTCGTCGAGGTGGACCACGAGGGAGTCGGCGACGCCCTCCACCGCCTCCACGACGGCGTAGAACTCGGCGGTGCCCATGCGGACGCCCCCGCGGTTCAGCGTCGCGTCGCTGCGACCCGAGATGACCGCCGAGCCGCGCTCGGTGATGGTGATCCAGTCGCCGTGGCGCCAGATCCCGGGGAAGTCGGTGAGGTAGGTGTCGCGGTAGCGGTGCTTGAGCGGGTCGCCCCACAGGCCCACCGGCATCGAGGGCATCGGGGAGGCGATGACGAGCTCGCCCTCGCGGCCGATCGCGGCGTGCCCCTCGGGGTCGAACGACCGCACGTCGGCGCCCAGGCACCGGCAGGAGAGCTCGCCGCGCCACACCGGGACCGTCGGCGCGCCGCCGATGAAGCCGGTGCACAGGTCGGTGCCGCCCGAGAGGGACTGGAGCTGCGCGGTGGGGCTGACGGCCTCGTAGACGTAGTCGAACCCGACCGCCGGGAGCGGGGCGCCGGTCGAGCCGACGCCGCGCAGGCGCGACAGGTCGGCCTCCTCGGCGGGCTTGACGCCGCGGGCGCGGCAGGCCATGAGGAACGGCGCGCTGGTCCCGAAGTAGGTGGTGCCGGAGGCCTCGGCGAGGCGCCACATGCCGATCGGGTCGGGCATCCCGTCGAACAGGACCACGCCCGCGCCGACGATCGGCGCGGACACCAGGTAGTTCCACATCATCCAGCCGGTCGTGGAGTACCAGAAGAAGCGGTCGCCGACGCCGAGGTCGTGGTGGAGCGAGTGCATCTTGGCGTGCTCGATCGCCATCCCGCCGTGCGAGTGGACGATGGCCTTCGGCAGGCCGGTGGTGCCCGAGGAGTACAGGATGTACAGCGGGTGGTCGAAGGTGAGGGGCTCGAAGGCGACGCCCTCGTCGTAGGCGCAGAACCGGGCCCAGCTCTCGCCCTCGGTCTCGGCCCCGGGGTCGAGGTACGGGAGGACGACGAGCGAGCCGAGCCCCTCGAGGCCGCGCACGACCCGGCGCACGTCCTCGGTGCGGTCGACCGACTTGGGGCCGTACCGGTAGCCGTCGACGGCGACGAGGACCTTCGGCTCGATCTGGGCGAAGCGGTCGAGGACGGCCTTGGCGCCGAACTCGGGGGCGCAGGAGGAGAAGACCGCGCCGAGGCTCGCGGAGGCGAGCATGAGCGCGAAGGTCTCGGGGATGTTCGGCATCCAGGCGGCCACGCGGTCGCCGCGGCGGACCCCGTGGGCGACGAGCCCGGCGCGGGCGCGGGCGACGGCCTCGCGCAGCTCGGCGAGGGTCCACTCGACCGGGTCGCGGCTGTCGGAGTAGGCGCGGACGAGGACGTCGTCCTCGGCGACGCCGGGGGCGGAGAGGACCGCGCGCGCGTAGTTGAAGGTCTCGTCGGGGAACCAGACCGTGTCCGGCATGGCCTCGTCGGCGAGGACGCGGTGCTCGGGGACCTGCTCGCCGAGGCCGAAGTACTCCCAGACCGCGCCCCAGAACGGGCGCAGGCGCTCCACCGAGTACTGCCACAGCGCCGGATAGGAGGTGAGGTCGCGCTCCTCCCGCCGCGACAGCCACTGGCCGAAGCGGCCGATGTTCGTCGTCTCCACCGCGTCAGGGCGCGGCAGCCACAACACCTCGCTGGTCACGATCGCCTCCCGATTTCCACAGCACTGTGGTCCACAGCACTATCGTGGCACGGCTCAGGTTCGGTCCCGTCCGCGGGGGATCGTTTGCACGCTTTTGTCTATTGCCCCGGTGTCGGACCGGACGGGCCCGCGCCGAGCTCGTCCTCGATGTAGCGCTCGCGGGTGACGTACAGGCCCGAGGCGAACAGCAGCACCGCCAGGACCGCCAGCAGCGAGAACGGCACGGTCCAGGACGCGGTCAGGCCGTAGACCCAGCCGACCGCGAGCGGCCCGGACCCGGCCAGGAGGTACCCGCCGGACTGGGCGAACGAGGACAGCGCGCTCGTCCCCGCCGGGGTCC
The DNA here is from genome assembly GCF_039531525.1 of Glycomyces endophyticus. Taxonomy (NCBI): domain Bacteria; kingdom Bacillati; phylum Actinomycetota; class Actinomycetes; order Glycomycetales; family Glycomycetaceae; genus Glycomyces; species Glycomyces endophyticus. The sequence goes on along the minus strand of NZ_BAAAQF010000026.1, from coordinate 28,029 downwards.
GGGCGCGCAGCCCGAACAGGGTCAGGATCAGCGGGAACACCGAGGTGCCGACGCCGAACAGGACCATCCACAGCCAGGTGAGCGGGCCGCCGCCCGCCAGCCACAGGCCCGCGATCGCGGGCGGGTAGCAGGCCATGAGCACCAGGAACGTGGGGCGCGGGCCCCAGCGCACCGTCAGGATCGGCACCACCACCGACACCGGGATCTGCACCAGCGTCAGCAGGCCGAGCATCGACCCGGCCGCGGCCGCGGACATGCCGTCCGCGGCGAGGATCGTCGTCGTCCAGCCCATGAGGATGTACGCGATCGCCGACTGCGCGCCGAAGACCAGCAGCATCATCCACGCCAGGCGCGAGCGGCGGGCGCCCCGCAGGTGCGAGACCGGCGAGGCCCCGGCGGCGGCCGAGGCCGGGCGCCACAGCAGCCACGGGACGATCGCGATCAGCGCCGGCAGCGACCACGCGGCCAGCGCGATCCGCCAGTCGCCGGACAGGTGCTCGATCGGGGCGGTGGCCGCGGCGGCCACGGCCGTGCCGACGGCCAGCGTCGTCGAGTACGCGGTGGTCATGACCCCGATGCGGTCGGGGAAGTAGCGCTTCACGATGACCGGCACCGCGACGTTCCCGATCGCACCCGCGGCCAGCGCGAACAGGCTGAACAGCAGGAACAGGGCCGTGCTCGGGGCCCACGCGCGGGCGACCAGGCCCGCGCTCATGACCAGCAGCGCGCCGGTGAGCAGCGGCCGCGGGCCGAAGCGGCGGGCCAGGCGCGGGGCGAGCGCCCCGAGGCCCGCGAACGCCAGGACCGGGAGCGTGGTGAGCAGCCCGGCGACGGCCTCGGACATGCCGAGGCCGACCCGCAGCTCCGCGAGGATCGCGCCGACGCTGGTCACGGCGGTGCGGAAGTTGAAGGCGGCGAGGACGACGCCCGCGACGAGCATCCAGCCCGCCGCGGCGGCCGCGCGGCGCGCGGGCGGGTCGGCGATCTCGGCGGCCGGCGGCGGGACGGGGTGCTCGAGGAGCTCCTCGGCGCCGTCGGCGGCGGTCGCGGGGGCGGTGGCGGTGGCGTCGGTCGTCACGAGGACGGCTCCTTCCGAGGCCGGGGTGTGCGGCAGGCAGGCGCCGGCAACCACTGTCCCGCCCGCCGGGAGGAGTGCCGGGGGATCGTGACTGAACCGATTCACGGCAGGCGGGCTGGGGCCTCAGCAGCCGGGATAGAATCGAGTCAATTCATGGGATGAATTGACGGCCTGTCAACGGTATCGCGACGGCTGTCTGCTTTAATCCTCCTAGTGTCAGGAAACACGCACCCCCCATGGCGGGCCCCCGCAAGCCATGGCCGCGATCCGGGAAGGTCAGGTCCGCCAGTGGCATTGCAGTCGACACGCAAGTCCGCCCTCGTCGATCAGGTGATCGATCAGCTGCGGCGGCAGATCGCCGACGGCGAGTGGGGCCTCGGATCGCGCATCCCCACCGAGAGCGAGCTCGCCGAGCTCCTCGGCGTCGGCCGCAACACCATCCGCGAAGGCGTCCGCGCGCTCGCCCACGCCGGGCTCCTGGAGATCCGGCAGGGCGCCGGCACGTTCGTCGTCGGCCGCAGCGAGGTCACCGCCGCCGTGCGCCGCCGCATCGCCGCCAGCCCCGCCTCCGACGCCATGGAGGTCCGCCGCGGCCTCGAGGTCGAGGCCGCCCGCCTCGCCGCCCACCGCCGCGACGAGGCCGACATCACCCGCCTGCGCATCCTCCTCGCCGAGCGCGAGGCCACCCACGAGGTCGGCGACACCGAGGCGTTCGTCGCGGCCGACATCGCCCTCCACCAGGCCGTCGCCGAGGCCAGCCACAACAAGCTCCTCGCCGAGCTGTACTCCGAGCTGGCCGAGTCCCTCCGCGAGACCGTCCGGGCCGGCCTCGGCCCCGTCCTCGCCGAGGAGCCCCACATCGACCACTCGGTGGCGATCGAGGCGATCATCGCCGGCGACGCCGACCTCGCCGCCGCCGAGACCGCCGCGTACCTCCGCCTGCTCGTCGACGACTGACCGGCCCCGGCGGGCCGTCACACCGCGAGCCGCGAACCGCTGGAGCGCGGCGCCCCTAGAGATACAGTCGATACCACCGCTCGGCCGAGCGGCACCGAGAGGAGTCCTCATGCGCCTGTCCGCCCGCGTCGACTACGCCCTGCGCGCCGCCGTGGCCCTGGCGGGGTACGGGGACCGATGGGTGTCGGCCGAGCAGATCGCCGAGGACCAGGGCATCCCCCGCAAGTTCCTGGAGTCGATCCTCCTCCAGCTGCGCCGCGGCGGCATCGCCACCTCCAAGCGCGGCTCCGAGGGCGGCCACCAGCTCGCGAAGGCCGGCGACCTCATCAGCCTCGCCGACGTCATCCGCGCCGTCGACGGCCCCCTCGTGGGCGTCCGCGGCGAGCGCCCCGAGCAGGTCCCCTACACCGGCACGGCCACCGCGCTCACCAACGTGTGGATCGCCCTGCGCGTCTCCGAGCGGAACATCCTCGAGTCGGTCTCGCTGGCCGCCGTCGCCGGGGACGACCTGCCGACCTCGGTCACCAAGCTCCTCGAGGACCCCGACGCCTGGGTCATCCGCGACTAGCCGCGCCGACCAAGCGCCGCGCGGCCGCCCCGCCTCTGCCAGAATCGGAGCGTGAAGTTCCCAGACCTGGGAGCCTGGTGGGACCGCGTCCTCGATGCCTCCCGCAGGCGGTCCAACTTCGTCGACCACGCCTGGCGCGCCGGCGAGCGCTACGGCGAGGTGCACGGCGGCCAGCTCGCGGCCGCGATCTCGTACTACGCGTTCTTCGCCGCGTTCTCGATGTCGCTGCTGGCGCTGGCGATCTTCGGCTACCTGCTGAACTTCCCCGACGTCTACGACTCGGTCGAGAAGTGGCTGTCGACGAACCTGCCGGTGATCGACATCGGGGTCCTGGAGAGCTCCCGGAAGTCGGTGACGATCTTCGCCGCGGTCGCGCTGGTCGTGGCCGGGGTGGCGTGGGTGCAGTCGGTGCGGGCCTCGATCCGGCTGGTGTGGGGGCTGGACGCGCAGCCGGGGAACCCGTTCCTGCGCTGGGCGATCGACCTCGGCATCCTCATCGGGGTCTCGATCCTGCTGCTCATCACCATCGGCGCGACCGCGGGCGCGGAGATCGTGCTGGCGTGGCTGCACTGGGACGAGGCGACCGGGAACTGGGCGCCGCTGGTGCGCTCGGTGTCGGTGGTGGTGGGCCTCCTGGCGAACGCGGCCCTGGCGGCGGTGCTGCTCCAGGCGCTGCCGCGGGTGGTGATGCCGCTGCGCCGCGTCGTGTGGGCGGCCCTCACGGTCGCCGTCGGGATGGAGCTGCTCAAGACCGTCGGCCGGATCTACGTCCTGCACGTCTCGGACCGGCCCGCGTACCAGGCGGTGACGACCGCGGTCGGTCTGCTGGTGTTCCTGTACCTGTTCGACGCGATGCTGCTGCTGGCGGCCGCGTGGACCGCGACCTCGCTGCGCGGCAAGGCGATCGACCTGTACGACCGCGAGCGCATCCCCAACGGGCACGGCCGGCTCTACAAGCCGTCCGGGAAGTGGTGACGGCCCGGACGCGAGCGCCCGGGCCGTCGGTGCGAGCGGCGGCTACACGGTGGTGCAGACGCGGCCGTTCATGAGGAACATGCCCGGGTCGTCCGGGTCGCCGGTGCCCTGGAAGCCGATCTGCTTCGTCGCGCCGGGCTTGAGCGGGAAGTTCCAGAACGCCGGGTCGGCCGCCATGGCCTCGCCGTCGATCGCGATCTCGCCGCCCCAGTCGTGGACGACGCTCTCGACGCCGCCGGACCGCCAGCGCAGGTCCCACTCGCCGATGTCGGCGGCGCCGGTGTTGGTGACCTTGATCTGGACGACGAACCCGGTGCCCCAGTCGGCCGCGACCCGGTACTCGACCTCGCAGGAGGCCGCGGCGTAGGGCGCGGCGGCGGCGTCGCGGTCCGGCCCGTACTCCACGGTCTCGTAGGCGGGCGCCGCCATGTCGTAGCCGATGAAGTAGCTCGGCCAGGGCGGCTGGTTGTAGGAGACGTTCTGCCAGGAGACCGCGAGGCGGTACTGCGGGTCGTTCATGAGCGTAGGCAGCGCGTACTCGGTCGGGACGGTGGTGGTGTAGATCCGCACGCCGTCGTTGGACTCCTTGCGGAGGACGACCTCCTCGCGCCAGTCGCCCAGGAGGTCGGCGGTGAGGGCCGGGTTGCCCTTGGTGCCGTTGCTGGTGTCGACGCCCTCGGGGGTGAAGATCTCCTCCTGGGTGCCGGTCGCGGGGTCCCATTCGGCGATGAACGGGTAGAGCGGCACGTAGTTCGGCTCGTCGAACTCGTGGTCGAGGATCTCGCGGCCGAGGTCGCCGTCCCACCAGACCATGAAGTTCGCCGAGGGGATGGCGGTCCCGATGAGCGTGCCGTCGGCGGCGTGGAGCTCGCCTTCGTGCGAGTTCCACGCGCCGGTGGCGGACACGGCCCAGCATTCGGCGCCCGGATGGGCGGGGTCGATGTCGCCGCAGGCGCCGCGGCCGGTGTCGCGGGTGCCGGGGATGGACCAGAGGACCTCGGCGGTGTCGGCGTCGCGGAAGGCGCCGGCCCGGTTGCCGGAGCAGCTCATGCACTCGAAGGGGCTGAAGATCTCCAGGCCCTCATTTGCAGGGTCGAAGTCGGAGACGTGGAGGGCGTCGCCGTGGCCGAGGCCGGTCGTGTACAGCGGCGTGCCGTCGTCGTTGATCGTCATGGCGCCGAACACGATCTCGTCGCGCCCGTCGCCGTCGACGTCGGCCACCGACAGGTTGTGGTTGCCCTGGCCGGCGTAGGCGCCTCCCCAGCGGTCGGAGCTGAAGCTCCAGCGCTGGGGGAGGTTGTCGCCGTCCCAGTCCCAGGCGGTGATCTCGGTCTTGGCGTAGATGCCGCGGTTGGTGATGAGCGTCGGGTGGACGCCGTCGAGGTAGGCGACGGCGGCCATGAGCCGGTCGCCGCGGTTGCCGTAGCAGTCGCCCCACGAGCAGATGTCGCCGCGCGCGGGCGCGAAGTCGACGGTCTCCATGGCGGCGCCGGTCTGGCCGTTGAAGATCGTCAGGAACTCGGGGCCGTCGAGGATGCGGCCGGTGCTGTTGCGGTGGTCGGCGTCGGGGTCGCCGATCACGGCCCCGGCGCCGTCGACGGTGCCGTCCGCGGTCTTGAGGGCGACCTCGGCGCGGCCGTCGGAGTCGAGGTCGTAGGCGACGAGCTGCGTGTAGTGGGCCCCGGCGCGGATGTTGCGGCCGAGGTCGATGCGCCACAGCAGGTCGCCGCCGAGGGTGTACGCGTCGACGTAGACGTTCCCGGTGTAGCCGTTGTGGGAGTTGTCCTTCGCGTTCGAGGGGTCCCACTTCTGGACGATCTCGTACGCGCCGTCGCCGTCGAGGTCGGCGACGGTGGCGTCGGTCGGCGCGTAGGTGTACGCGACGCCGTCGGGGGTGGTGCCGCCTGCGGGGCGCTCCATGGCGACGTCGACGTACTGGTCGGCCATGGGCTCGAACGCGGCGGTGTAGCCGGTCTCGACGCCGTCGTTCACGGTGGCGATCCAGTAGACGGCGTTGGGGGTGCCGCCCTCGTCGGTGAGGTTGGTGAGCCCGGTCGGCTCGGGGGTGAGGAGGCGGCCGTCGCGGTAGACGTTGAAGGCGGTGCCCTCGGGGTCGTTGGCGAGGCTGCGCCAGGACAGGTAGGTGCCGTCCTCGACGGTCATGGCGACGGGCGCGCGGTCGAGGCTCTCGATCCGCTCGGCGCAGTCGGTGCACGGCTCGTCGGGGCCTTCGCCGCCGGAGCCGGGGACGTCGCCGATCCTGGTGAGCTCCAGGCCGTTCAGGTGCCCGGTCTGGCCGGAGACGGTCACGTTGAGCTGGCCGTCCTCGACGACGATGCCCTCGAAGTCCTTGGTGAGGATGGACCTGGAGCCGGCGTTGGCGGCCCCGTAGTCGACGCCCTCGAACTTCAGGTTCGAGCGGGCCGAGCCGAGGTAGTCGCCGGTGAAGACGCGCGCGGTGTACAGGCCGTCGGCCACGTCGACCGCGAAGTCGTAGGAGCCGCCGAACCAGGCCACGAAGTCCGAGCCGAGCGGGTCGGTCGCGACGCCGCGGTCGCGGTCGATCGCGGTGGACATGTCGGTGGTGAAGCCGTAGCCGCGCTCGGCGGTGTAGGCGGTGCCGCGGTTGACCTCGGTGTACCCGGCGGCGACGGTCTGGCTCGCGGGCCCGAAGTCGTACTTGAAGCCGGCGGTCGCGGTCGTGGCGGTGAGGGTGCCGGAGTACGCGGACTCGCCCCGGGCGTTGACGGCGGCGACGGCGAACTCGTAGGTCGTCTCCTCGGCCAGGCCGGAGACGCGGCCGACGCCGACGGTGGCGGTGGTGCCGAGGCGCCATTCGCCACCGGGTTCGCGCACGTAGACGCGGTAGACGTCGGCGTCGTCCTGGTCGGTCCAGTTGAGGGTGATGCTGGCGTTCGCGACCGTGGCGGCGGTGAGGCCGGTCGGCGCGGCCGGCACGTCGGCCGGGGGCGCGACGTCGACCACGTGGCCGCTCAGGGGGAGCCCGAGGGTGGCGGTCTCCTCGGCGACCAGGCGGGCCATCTGGATGGCGCCGTACTCCTGGAAGTGGGTGTCGTCGGCGGTGCCGTTGGGCCGGTTCGGGTAGACCCCGGCCGGGACGTGCAGGAACACCGACTTGGCCTCTTCGGGGCCGATCTCGTTCAGGTACGCGCGGGAGGAGGCCGAGAGGTCGACCACGGCGACGCCGGTCTCCTCGTGAAGCTCGTGGACCTTCTCGACGTACTCGGGGAACGAGGTGTTGAACTCGCCGGTGTCGGCGTTGAAGCTGCGGCGGGACACCGGGGTCACGAGGACGGGGATCGCGCCCTGCTCGATCGCGCCCGCGATGTAGTAGTCCCGCAGGTAGCTCTTGTAGTCGTCGGGCGAGGTGTACCGCTCGGGGACGGTGACGGTGGCGTCGTTGTGCCCGAACTGGACGAACAGGTAGTCGCCGGGCTGGATCTCGTCCAGGATCGCGTCGAGGCGGCCCTGCTCGACGAAGGAGCGCGAGGACCGGCCGCCGATGGCGTGGTTCGCGATGGTGACCTCCTCGTCGAAGTACCGGTCGATCACCTGGCCCCATCCGGCCTGCGGCTCGTAGTAGGGGTCGTAGGTCTGGACGGTGGAGTCGGACGCGAGGTAGACGGTGATGCCGTCGTCGTCCTGGGCCTGGGCCGGGGCGCCCGCGGAGAGGACGCCCGCGAGCGCGGTGGCCCCGGCGGCGGCCAGCGCGAGGGCGCGGCGCCGGAGGGGTGAAGGGGTCATGGGCCTCATGGTCACTTCCGTAGTGAGAGGAGGGAGGCGCTCGGCTCGGCAATCGTGAATGAATCGTTTCAATCCCTCAGGAGACTGCCGGGCAAGCGGTTACTACTTCGGGGACGCTACCGAGTAGAGCCCCGAATGTCAATACATGTCGATACCTGTTGGGATGCGGGGCGTTCGCTCGCGGCGCGTGCCCGACTGCTCGGGCACGTGCCGCGAGTGCGCACCGGTCAGCGCACGTGCGCGGCGATCGGGCGGTTCAGGGCCTTGGCGCCCTCGGCGACGAGGCGCGCCATCTGGGTCGCGCCGTACTCGTGGAAGTGGGTGGAGTCGGCGAGGCCGTTCGGGTAGGCCGGGTACTCCCCCGCCGCGAGGTGCATGAAGACCTCGGCCTGGGCCCGCGCGGGGGTGATCGCGTTGAGGTAGGCGCGCGAGCGGGCGCCGAGGTCGATGAAGGACACCCCGGTCTCGGCGACGAGTTCGCGGACCTTCGCGCCGTAGGTCGCGAACGACTCGTTGAACTGGAGGGTGCTCGTGTTGTAGTCGAGCCGGTTGACGGGCGTGAGCAGGACCGGGATCGCGCCCTTGGCGGTGGCCCCGGCCATGTAGTGGTCCCGGAGGTACCGCTTGTAGTCGTCCGGGGAGGTGTACCGCTCGGGGTTGCCGGTGCTCGCGTCGTTGTGCCCGAACTGGACGAACAGGTAGTCGCCGGGCTGGATCGCGTCGAGGATCGTCGTGAGGCGGCCCTGCTCGATGAACGAGCGCGAGGAGCGGCCGCCGATGGCGTGGTTGGCGATCCGGGTGTTCGCGTCCACGAACAGGTGGAGCTTCTGGCCCCAGCCGGTCATCGGGTGGACCGAGGCGTTGTAGGTCTGGGCCGTGGAGTCCGACGCGACGTAGATCGTCGGCGTGCCCGCGGCGGGGGCGGCGTCGGCCGGGATCAGCCGCCACTGCTGGTTCTGGCCGCCCGCGTTGTCGTACTGGGACAGGCGCGAGCCGAGGGCGATCGCCCACTCCCAGACGTCGAGGGCCTTCCCGGAGTTGCGGTTGACCAGGCGCACCCAGGTGCCGTCGTCGATCACCTGCCACTGCTGATTGGCGCCGCCGTTGGAGGCCCACTGGACGATGTCGGCGCCGTTGGCGGTGGACTTGGCGTAGACGTCGAGGGCGAGGCCGGAGTGGCGGGCCTCGACGCGGAAGTAGCCGCCCCCGGCGTCGGTGAAGCGGAACTGCTGGTTCGTCGCGTAGCTGCGCTGGCGCTGGACCAGCTTGGCGCCGTTGGCGGTCGAGGCGCCGTCGATCTCCAGGGCCAGCCCGCTGTAGCGGGACTGGAGGACGTACCAGGTGCCGGGGGTGAGGGCCGCGCCCGCCGCGGCGGCCCCGAGGACCCCGCCGGCGGCCGCGCCGGCGCCGAGTCCGGCGAGGAGGCCGAGCGAGCGGCGGGTGAGCTTGGCGCCGAACGGGTTCGTGCGCGAGGACGGGTGGTGCATGTGCGCTCCATGGCTCGAAGTCGAGGGCCGCGGCGCGACGGTGCGTCGCGCCGCGGCCCCGGTGAGAGGCGGGATCGACGGCGGTGATGAAACGATTCAAACGAACGGCGCACCGCGCCGCCGGAGTCGGGGCCCCGGGAGGATGCCGGGCCCTCGCAGGGATCTAAGTACTGATGTTCATCGATTTGTTTGGCGAGTATCGTAACCCCGGGGCGGCGCCGGCACAAGGCCCTCAGGCGGGCAGCAGGGGCGCGAGGCGCGCGGCGGCCGCGGCGAGGTCGATGCCCTGGGACGCGACCCAGTCGTCGTCGAAGTAGGTGGCGCCGTATCGGCGCCCGGAGTCGCACAGCAGCGTGACGATGCTGCCGCCGCTGCCGGACTCGCGCATCTCGGCGATGAGCGAGAGGGCGGCGACGAGGTTGGTGCCGGTCGAGCCGCCGAGGCTGCGGCCGAGGCGCTCGGAGGCCCAGCGCATGCACGCGATCGACTCGGCGTCGTCGACCTTGACCATGCGGTCGACCAGGGCGGGGATGAACGAGGGCTCCACGCGGGGGCGCCCGATGCCCTCGATGCGCGAGCCGCGGGCGCTCGCGGCCGCCGGGTCGCGGTCGCGCCAGCCGGAGAAGAACGCCGAGTGCTCGGGGTCGACGACGCACAGGCTGGTGGCGTGGCGGCGGTACCGCACGTACCGGCCGATCGTGGCCGAGGTGCCGCCGGTGCCTGCGCCGACCACGATCCAGGTCGGCACGGGGTGGCGCTCCAGGCGCATCTGGTCGAACACCGACTCGGCGATGTTGTTGTTCCCGCGCCAGTCGGTGGCCCGCTCGGCGTAGGTGAACTGGTCCATGAAGTGCCCGCCGGTCTCGGCGGCGAGGCGCTCGGCCTCGGCGCAGACCGCGGCGGGGTCGCGCACCAGGTGGGCCTTGCCGCCGTAGCACTCGATCTGGGCGATCTTGGCGCGGCTGGTGGACTCGGGCATGACGGCGGTGAACGGCAGGCCGAGCATCCGCGCGAAGTACGCCTCGCTGACGGCCGTCGAGCCGCTGGATGCCTCGATGACCGGCGTGTCCTCGTCGATCCAGCCGTTGCAGATCGCGTACAGGAACAGCGACCGGGCCAGGCGGTGCTTGAGCGAGCCGGTCGGGTGGGCCGACTCGTCCTTGAGGTAGAGGTCGACGCCCCATTCGGGAGGGAGCGGGAACGGGAGCAGGTGGGTGTCGGCCGAGCGGTTCGCGTCGGCCTCCACAGTGGTGATCGCCCAGTTGGTCCACAGGCGGTCTCGTGTGCGGTCAATCGACTCCATGGGCGTCCCCGTCCGCGGGGATCGGCTGCTGCCGGTCCTCCCATTTGGTCGAGAGGGTGATGGTGGTGCGGGTCTGCGCGACGCCGGGGATCGCGCCGACGCGGTGGATCAGCTGTTCGAGGTCGGCCATCTTGGGGACGCGGACCTTGAGCTGGTAGCACTCGACGCCGGCGAGGAAATAGCACGACTCGATCTGCGGAATGGCGCGGAGGCGTTCGCAGATGTCCAGGTGGTCGGCGGAATTGTCAGGGATGATACCGATAAGGGCGGTGATCCCGAGTCCGATCGCCTCGGAGTCGACGATCGCCTTGTAACCAGCGATGACGCCGTTCCGCTCCAGTTTGACGACGCGGTCCTGCACCGACGGCGCGGTGAGTCCGACCCGGCGCGCCAGTTCGGCGTAAGAGGTGCGCCCGTCGGCGCGCAGCAGGTTCACGATGGTCCGGTCGATCTCGTCCACTACATGAGGATAACGGGAGTTACCCCTTGGGTCTTGTGCCTACCTCATACCCGCGTACTCCTAGAGCGCCGGAAACAGCTCAGAGCGCCGTTGACATACGCGTGGTACGTTCAGGCAATACCTACCGACCGAAAGTATGTCCAAGAACTCATGGCAGGTTTGACTGAATAGTGGTGTAATGGGTTTAACGCACGAAGTGAGTCTTCATCACGGGGAGGAAGAAATCATGGAGACCGAGGACCGCCTACTCACACCCGGCGAAGTGGCCTCGCTGTTCCGCGTCGATCCGAAGACGGTGACGCGGTGGGCCGCGGCCGGCCGGATCGGGAGCATTCGCACACCGGGCGGTCACCGTCGGTTCCGCGAGTCCGAGGTCCGGGCCCTGCTCGAAGGGGACGCCGGAGCCCAGGCCACGTTCGATTCCGGCCACGCCCAGCCCTGACCACGGCGTCGCGCACGACGCGACCGCAGACCTGCCTGGCACAAGCCGGTCCAGCGCAGCGCACCACGGCCCGAGGGCCGCGGGGGACGCGCGCACGGACCGGCTTTTTCGCGTGCCCGAAAAGTCCGGCCCGCAGAAATACGCCGTTTCACTCCACATCGGAGTTGATTTGTTCCATTTAGGGCAATTGCCCACGCTTTGAAGTCGGATCAACACCGTGAGTCGCCATCAAAGCCGCCAATCTGACTTTTCTGGATTCTCCGGTCGCAGACCCCTTGACATCACACTCATACATAGGCAAACTTCGATGTGATGTTGGGAGCGCTTCCGTGGCGACCCGGTACACGCGGAGCCGCCCCACGTCGTCCGAGACCGACGAGCGAGGAGAGGCACGAGATGCTCGACCGAAGCAGACGACAACCCCGGCGCCTGGCAGCACTGGCGGCCGCGGCCGCCGCGGCGGCCACCGTCGGCGCACTGGCGGTCAACACCGCCGGCGCGCAGGAGCAGGACACCTTGGAGCCGACGCAGGCCAAGGTCGACAACCCCTACGAGGGGGCGCAGGTCTACGTCAACCCGCAGTGGTCCGCGCAGGCCGCCGCCGAGCCGGGCGGCGACGCCGTCGCCGACCAGGCCACCGGCGTCTGGCTCGACCGGATCAGCGCGATCGAGGGCAACGGCTCCCCCACCACCGGCTCGATGGGCCTGCGCGACCACCTCGACGAGGCGCTCGCGCAGGGGGCGGACGCGATCCAGTTCGTCATCTACAACCTGCCCGGCCGCGACTGCGCCGCGCTCGCCTCCAACGGCGAGCTCCCCGCGGACGCGATCGACCGGTACAAGAGCGAGTACATCGACCCGATCGTCGAGATCCAGTCGGACCCGGCCTACGCCGGGCTGCGGATCGTCAACGTCATCGAGATCGACTCGCTGCCGAACCTGGTCACCAACGTCTCGCCGCGCGAGACCGCGACCGCCAACTGCGACACGATGAAGGCGAACGGGAACTACGTCGACGGCGTCTCCTACGCCGCCGCCGAGCTCGGCGCCCTGCCGAACACCTACAACTACCTGGACGCCGGCCACCACGGCTGGATCGGGTGGGGCGACGCGAACCCGCAGTACGACAACTTCCACGCGTCCGCGGCGCTGTTCGGCTCGCTCATCGGCGAGAACGGCATGACCGCCGCCGACGTCCACGGCTTCATCACGAACACCGCGAACTACTCGGTGCTCGAGGAGCCGCACTGGGAGGTCGACCAGGTCGTGGGCGGCACCCCGCTGAACCAGAACCCCGACGTCACGTGGGTGGACTGGAACGACTTCAACGGCGAGATCGACTTCTCGACCGCGTTCCGGGACGAGCTGGTGGCGAACGGGTTCGACGAGTCCATCGGCATGCTCATCGACACCAGCCGCAACGGCTGGGGCGGCCCCGACCGGCCCGCCGGGCCGTCGTCCTCGACCGACCCCGCGACCTTCGTGGACGAGTCGCGGATCGACCCGCGGTACCAGAAGGGCAACTGGTGCAACCAGGCCGGCGCCGGGCTCGGCGAGCGGCCGCAGGTGAACCCCGAGGCGGGCATCGACGCCTACGTCTGGATCAAGCCCCCGGGCGAGTCCGACGGCGCCTCCGAGGAGATCCCCAACGACGAGGGCAAGGGCTTCGACCAGATGTGCGACCCCGCGTACGAGGGCAACATCCGCAACGGCTTCAACCTGAGCGGCGCGCGCGGCGAGATGCCGCTGTCGGGCCACTGGTCCTCCGAGCAGTTCGCCGAGCTCCTCGCCAACGCCTACCCGCCGCTGGGCTAGGCGGGCGGGAGGGCGGACCGGCACTCCGCCCCCGGAGCGGGGCCGCGCACGGCGCGGCCCCGCTTCCGCGTGCCGGGAGGGAAGTTTTTCTAAGCGTTCCTTCCGGTCGAGCGCGGGAGCGTTTTCACTGATTCAAGCGCTTGCCACCGCTCGGCGCGCCCGTGAAAGCGGTGGCCGAATCGCTTCCATGCTCGAAATATCCCGCTGGACCTCTTGACAGTCCATCTACATATCGGAGATTATCAATGCACATCTTGGGAGCGCTTCCCTCGATGGACACCCGTTCCGGGCTGCTTCCGGGCCGCCCATCGACCCCGAAGGACATCGAAAAATGCAAGTACCTAGAAGACGAAGGAGACTGGCCATCGCCGGCGTGGCGGTCGCCGCGCTCGCGGCCACCGGGCTGACCTTCGCTTCGGCGAACCAGGCACTCGCCGAAGAAGGCTGCAAGGTCGACTACAAGGTCGTCAGCAGCTGGGGCTCCGGTTTCCAGGCCAACGTCACGATCACCGCCCAGGAGCCGATCAACGGCTGGGACCTCACGTGGACGTTCCCGTCCGGCACCAGCGTCTCCAGCGCGTGGAACGTGGGCTACAGCCAGAGCGGCACCACCTTCACCGGCTCCGACGTCGGCTGGAACGGCTCCATCGCCTCCGGCCAGAGCCGCGAGGTGTTCGGCTTCATCGGCTCCGGCTCCTCCGCGACGCCCACGAACTTCCGGATCAACGGCGACCTCTGCAACGGGACGACCCAGCCGCCCACCAGCGAGGAGCCGCCGACCAGCGAGGACCCGGGCAACCCCGGCGGGGGCGACAAGGTCGACAACCCCTACACCGGCGCCCAGGTCTACGTGAACCCGCAGTGGTCCGACCGCGCCGCGGCCGAGCCCGGCGGCGACGCGATCGCGAACGAGCCCACGGGCGTGTGGCTCGACCAGACCAGCGCGATCTACGGCAACGGCTCCCCGACCACCGGCACGATGGGCCTGGAGGACCACCTCGACGAGGCCCTCGCGCAGGGCGCTGACGTGATCCAGGTCGTCATCTACAACCTGCCGGGCCGCGACTGCGCCGCGCTCGCCTCGAACGGCCAGCTCGGGGCGACCGAGATCGGCCGCTACAAGAGCGAGTACATCGACCCGATCGTCGACATCATGGGCCAGTCCAAGTACGCGGACCTCAAGATCGTCAACGTCATCGAGATCGACTCGCTGCCGAACCTCGTCACCAACGTCACGCCCCGCGCGACCGCGACGGCGAACTGCGACACGATGAAGGCCAACGGCAACTACGTCAACGGCGTCTCGTATGCGACGGCGGAGCTCGGCGCGCTGCCGAACACGTACAACTACATCGACGCCGGCCACCACGGCTGGATCGGCTGGGGCGACGTGAACCCGCAGTACGACAACTTCAACGCCGCGGCCGCGCTGTTCGGCTCGCTCATCGGCCAGAACGGGATGACCGCGGACGACGTCCACGGCTTCATCTCCAACACCGCGAACTACTCGGTGCTGGAGGAGCCCTACTGGGCGGTCAACCAGGTCGTCGGCGGCCAGGCGCTGAACCAGAACCCGAACCTCCCCTGGGTCGACTGGAACGACTTCAACAACGAGAAGGACTTCACCGAGGCCTTCCGCGAGGTCCTGATCGACGAGGGCTTCAACGAGGACATCGGCATGCTGATCGACACCAGCCGCAACGGCTGGGGCGGCGACTACCGCCCGACCGGCGCGTCGACCTCGACGAACCCCGTCACGTTCGTGGACGAGTCCCGCATCGACCAGCGATTCCAGAAGGGCAACTGGTGCAACCAGGCCGGTGCCGGCCTCGGCGAGCGGCCGCAGGCCGACCCTGAGGCCTGGATCGACGCCTACGTCTGGATCAAGCCCCCGGGCGAGTCCGACGGCGCTTCGGAGGAGATCCCGAACAGCGAGGGCAAGGGCTTCGACCAGATGTGCGACCCGGACTACGGCGGCAACATCCGCAACGGGAACAACCCCTCCGGGGCCCGCGACGACATGCCGCTCTCGGGCCACTGGTCCTCCGAGCAGTTCGCCGAGCTCCTCGAGAACGCCTACCCGCCGATCAACTAGTACCGCTTGAACGGGCCCGGCGCTTCCGGGAGGCGGATCGCCGGGCCCCCCTTCGACCAGATCCTCGGTTCCTTCCGGAGACCGGGCCCCGCGGGACGGCGGGGCCCGGTCGCAATCCCCGCGTGCGACGCGAAGCGGCCCCGGCCGGTCAGATGACCGGCCGGGGCCGCGGAGCGTCCGGGTCTAGCGGCTCCCGCAGAGGGGGCCGCCGAGGCCGCGCAGGAGGTGGTCGACGAACCGCTCGACGGTGTCGTCGGCCTGGAGGTGCGGGTACTGCCCGTAGACGAAGATCGTCAGCAGCGGGCTGGTGAACATCGCGACCGCCAGGTCGAGGTCGAGGCCGGCGGCGACCTCGCCGCGCTCGGCCCAGTGCTCGAAGGTGTCCCGCACGTACTGGCGCCGCAGCTCCACGAGCCGGTCGTGGTGGCGCTTGTACTCGGGGTCCTCGTGGAACACGGTCATCATGCACCGCACGACCTTCATGTCGCGGGGGCCGTAGGTGCGGCGCATGTTGTTGCCGAGGTACACCAGGTCGTCGCGCAGCGAGGTGCGGGGGATCCCCTCCGGGGAGGGGGCCTTGATGCTCTCGAAGGCCGCGGCGATGAGCTCCTCCTTGGAGGACCAGCGCCGGTAGATCGTGGCCTTCGAGACGCCCGAGAGCTCTGCGATGCCCTCGACGCTGACGTCGGTGACGTTCCCGTGCTCCGCGATGAGGTCCAGCGCGGCCTCCAGGATGGACTGGCTCACCGCCTCGCTGCGGGGGCGGCCCTTGGTCGGGGCCGCCGCCGCTGGAGCCGTCGCCGCGGGGGCGCGGTGGTGGGCGGTCGCATCGCGGAGCTCGGGTCGCATGACTCGATTGTCCCTCAGACCTCGACGAGGGCGGGCTCGGCCGCCTCGGCGGGGGTCTCGGACTCGTCGCGGCGGCGCTTCCCGGGGAAGAACAGCGCGATGATGATCAGTCCGGCCACGCCCACGCCGACCGCGGCGAACGCGGTGGTGTGGAGCGCGTTGACGAAGGAGTCGTTCGCGGCCTGGGCGATCTGCGCGGCGGCGTCGGCCGGGATCGCCCCGGTCTCCAGCGCGCCGTACGTGGAGGCGTAGGACTCCTGCGCGGCGGCGGGCAGCCCGGGGGCCGCGTCGGCGATGTGGCCCTGGTAGGACTGGGCCATGATCGTGCCGAGCACGGCCACGCCGAGCGCGCCGCCGACCTGGCGGAGCGTGTTGGCGAGGGCGGAGCCGACGCCGGCCTTCTCCCGCGGGACCGAGGCCATGAGCGTGTTCATCGCGGGCGGCATGAGGTTGGCCATGCCGGCGCCGGTGATGAAGAACAGGACGATGACGACCCAGACGGAGGTGTCGGCCTCCAGGACGAGCGCGGTCACCGCGAAGTTGGTGATGACCAGGAGCATCGCGACGATGCCGACGGTCTTGGCGCCGAACCTGTTGACGAGCGTGTTCGAGAGCGGCGCGAAGACGAGCATCGAGGCGCCGAACGGCAGGAACAGCAGGCCGGTCTCCAGCGGCGAGTAGCCCTTCAGGATCTGCAGGTAGAAGGTCATGAAGAACATCAGGCCCATCATCCCGAAGAAGGTCAGGGTGATGATGGCCGAGGACGCGGAGAAGCGGGTGCTCTTGAACAGCTTCATGTCGAGGGAGGCGTGCGGGATGCGCCGCTCCCAGACGACGAAGGCGGCCAGGACGACGACGCCGAGGGCGATGGTGCCCCAGACCTCGGCGCCGGCCCACGAGCCGGCGTCGCCGGCCTCGATGATGCCGTAGGTGAGGCTGACGAGGCCGATCATGGACAGGGCCATGCCGACGAAGTCGGCCCTGGCCTGGCTGCCCTTGGACTCGGGCGCGAGGATCGCGATGGCGATGAGGCCGAACACGACGATCGGCACGTTGATGAGGAAGACCGAGCCCCACCAGAAGTGGTCGAGGAGCGCGCCGCCGACGATCGGGCCGATGGCGCCGCCGATGCCGACGGCGCCGGTCCAGATGCCGAGGGCCTTCGGGAACTCCTTGGCGGAGAAGACGTTGCGCAGGAGCGACAGCGTCGAGGGCATCATGATCGCGGCGCCGGCGCCCATGAGGGCGCGGTACCAGATGAGCTGGTCGGGCGTGGTGGAGTAGGCCGAGAGCAGGGAGGCGACGCCGAAGACGACGAGGCCGGCGAGGAGCATGCGCTTGCGGCCGATGCGGTCGCCGATGACGCCGGAGGCGAAGAGGAGGCCCGCGAAGACGAGCGTGTAGGAGTTGATCATCCAGGCGAGGTCGCTCTGGGTGGCGCCGACGCCGACCGGGTCGGGTTCGGCGAGGGTCTTCATCGCGACGTTGAGCACGGTGTTGTCGAGGACGACCACGATGAGGCTGAGCACCAGGACGCTGAGGATGGCCCATCTGCGCGGGTGGCCTTGGTCGTCGGAGCCGGTCTCCAGGACCGGTTCGGAACGGGTATCGCTCACAGGGTTTCCATTTCTGCGTTCGCACTGGGGCTGGCAGTGCGGAGATGACGCCGCGGCGCCGATACCGCGGTGGTGATTCGGATTGTGGTGTCGTCTACGTCGACGTTCCGCGGGCGGGACTGGTGACGGCCCGGGCGCGGCTGCCGCGAGATCCCGGGGGCCGGTGGGCTCCGCGGGGCGGCGTGGTGTTCACGACCACGCTACGCCTTTCCGAAACGATACGGTACCGTATCGTTAAGTAGATCACAGGAAATCGTACCGCCGGGGTGGGACATCCCCGCCGAGCGCGAGGAGGCGCGGGCGTGAACGCCGTGCGAAGGACCGTGTTCACTCCGCATCGGCCTCGCCGGACGGGCCCCGCCCCGAGTGGTTGAATGGCTCCGTGGCACCCAAGTTCCCGTACGACGACCTCCAGTCGTTCCTGGCCGCCCTCGAAGCCGACGGCGACCTCAAGCGGATCTCCGCCGAGGTGGACCCCCACCTGGAGATCTCCGAGATCACCCAGCGGGTGGTCCGCGACGGCGGGCCCGCGCTCCTGTTCGAGCGCCCCGCCGGGAGCGACATCCCGCTCGCGATCAACCTGTTCGGGACGACCGCCCGCACCGCGAAGGCCCTCGGCGTCGGCGACCTCGACGAGATCGGGCAGCGCATCGGCGAGCTCGCCAAGCCCGAGCTGCCCGTCGGCTGGGCGGGCGTGCGCGACGGCCTCGGCAAGCTCATGCAGCTCAAGTCCGTGCCGCCCAAGCGCATCAAGAAGGCCCCCTGCCAGGAGGTCGTCTTCACCGGCGACGACGTCGACCTGAACATGCTCCCGGGCCTCCAGGTGTGGCCCGGCGACGGCGGCGTCTTCCACAACTTCGGGCTCACCCACACCAAGCACCCCGAGACCGGCAAGCGCAACGTGGGCCTCTACCGGCTCCAGCAGCACGACGAGCGCTCGATCGGCCTGCACTGGCAGATCCACAAGAACTCCACGGGCCACTACGCCGAGGCCGAGCGCCGCGGCGAGCGGCTCCCGGTCGCCGTCGCGATCGGCCCCGACCCGGTCATGGCCTACGCCGCGACCGCGCCGCTGCCGCCGGACATCGACGAGTACCTGTTCGCGGGCTTCCTGCGCGGCGAGCGCGTCGAGATGGTCGACTGCCTGACCGTGCCGCTCCAGGTCCCGGCGAACTCGCAGATCGTCCTGGAGGGCTGGGCCGAGCCCGGCGAGCGCCTCCCCGAGGGCCCCTTCGGCGACCACACCGGGTACTACACGCCCGTGGAGCCGTTCCCGGTCATGCACGTCGAGGCGATGACCATGCGCCGCAAGCCGATCTACCACACCATCATCACCTCGGCCCCGCCCCAGGAGGACCACGGCCTGGGCAAGGCGACCGAGCGGACCTTCCTGCCGCTCATCAAGATCATGATCCCCGAGATCGTCGACTACGACATGCCGGCGGAGGGGGTCTTCCACAACTGCGTGATCGTCTCGATCGACAAGAAGTTCCCCAAGCAGGCGCAGAAGGTGATGAGCGCGATCTGGGGGCTCCAGATGATGAGCCTGACCAAGCTCATCGTCGTCGTCGACGCCGAGTGCGACGTGCACGACTACCGCGAGGTGGCGTGGCGCGCGCTGGGGAACGTGGACTACTCGCGGGACCTGCTGCTCACCGAGGGCCCGGTGGACCACCTCGACCACGCCTCGTACCACCAGTTCTGGGGCGGGAAGGCCGGGATCGACGCGACCGCGAAGTGGCCCGAGGAGGGCTACACGCGCGGCTGGCCCGAGCCCATGCGCATGAGCGCCTCCGTGAAGGCCACGGTCGACCGCCGCTGGAGAGAGTACGGACTCGGCTGACGCCCGTCCGCCTGAAGAGGAGTGAACGCCGTGACCGCCCTTGCCCCGCGCCCGAACCACGTGAAGGACTTCCTGAAGCTGGTCGCCTTCGAGCACTCGGTGTTCGCGCTGCCCTTCGCGTACCTGTCGACCCTGACGGTGATGGTCCTGGAGGACGCCTTCAGCTGGTGGGACCTGGTCCTGGTGACCGTGGCGATGGTCGCGGCGCGGACCCTCGCCATGGCCGCGAACCGGATCATCGACCGGAAGATCGACGCGCAGAACCCGCGCACGGCCAAGCGCGAGCTGGTGACGGGCGCGGTGTCGCTGCGGACGGCGTACTGGGGCTGCGCGGTGAGCCTGGTCCTGCTGCTGGCCTCGGCGTTCGCGCTCAACCCGCTGTGCTTCTACCTGAGCCCCCTGGCCGTGGCGCCGCTCGTCGTCTACCCGTACGCGAAGCGGTTCACCAACTATCCGCACGCGGTCCTGGGCCTGGCCCAGATGGTCGCGCCCGTGGGCGCGTGGCTCGCCGTCACCGGGACGTTCGCGGGCGTGGGCCCGGCGGTCGTCCTCGGTGCGGCCGTGGGCCTGTGGATCGGCGGGTTCGACCTGATCTACGCGTGCCAGGACGTCGACGTCGACCGCGAGATCGGCGTGCACTCGACCCCCGCCCGCTGGGGCGTGCGGGCCGCGCTCCACGCCTCCTCGGCGACGCACGTGGTCGCCGTGGGCCTGTTCGCGTGGTTCGGGCTGCTCACCGGGTTCGGGGTCCTGTACTGGATCGGCCTGGCGCTGGTCTCGGCCGCGCTGGTCTACGAGCACTCGATCGTGCGGCCCGGCGACCTGTCCAAGGTCAACCGGGCCTTCTTCACCGCCAACGGGTTCGTGGCCGTGGCGCTGTTCGCGTTCGCGCTCGCGGACCTGCTGCTGCGCTGATCTCCCGCATGTAATCATGGTTCATGCAAGTATGCTTGCATGAACCATGATTACATGAAGTGAGGTGCAGCGGTGGACAAACCTTCCTCGCTCTTCGCGCGCGACAGCGAATGGCGCGCCCTCGTCAGGTTCGTGAACAGCCCCGAGCCCGACTTGACCCTGGGCATCGTCAGCGGCCGGCGCCGCCAGGGCAAGACGTTCCTGCTCCAGTCGTTGACCCGGGCCACCGGCGGCTTCTACTTCGCGGCGGAGGAGGCGACCGAGGCGGAATCGCTCGCCCAGCTCGGCACGGCACTCGCCGCCTACCTCCGGACTCCCGGAACGTTCGCCTTCACCTCCTGGAAGGACGCCTTCGACCAGGTGCTGGAGCACTGCCGCGGCCGCACCGTCGTCATCGACGAGTTCCCCTACCTCCTGAGCGCCTCCCCTTCCCTGGCATCGGTGATCCAGCACCAGGTCGACTCGCGGGAACAGCCGTGGAACGACGGCGGCCGCACCCGGCTCGTCCTCTGCGGCTCGGCCATGTCGGTCATGGGCGGCCTCCTGCACGGCAACGCGCCTCTGCGCGGCCGCGCCTCCCTGGAGCTGGTCGTCAAACCCTTCGACTACCGGACCGCCGCGCGCTTCTGGGACGCCGACGACACTCGCCTGGCGATGCTGCTGCACTCGGTCACCGGCGGCACCCCCGCATACCGGACCCGCTTCGTCGGGCACCGGGCCCCGGAATCACTCGAAGGCTTCGACCGATGGGTGGTGGAGCGGGTGCTCGACAAGGAGTCCCCGCTCTACCGCGAGGGGCGCTACCTCATCGCCAGCGAAGGCGGCGTGCGAAGCGCCTCGCTGTACCACGCGGTCCTCGGCGCGATCGCCGCCGGCCGCCACACCCGCAGCGGCATCGCGGAGCACTGCGGACGCCAGGCGTCCGACCTCACCCACGCACTGTCGGTCCTGGAGGACTGCGATCTCATCCGGATCGAGCCCGACGCCTTCAAGGCGAACCGGCACCTGTTCCGCATCGGCGAACCGCTGATCCTCTTCTACGAAGCGGTCATGCGCCCGGCCTGGTCGCGGCTCGAACTCGGCCAGGCCGAAGCGGTGTGGCGCGACAGCGCGCCGACATTCGCCAGCCGGGTCATGGGACCGCACTTCGAACTGCTCTGCCGCGCCTACGCCGCGACGACCGACCGCTTCGGCGCCTACCCCGCAGAGGTGTCCTCGGGGACCTTGACCGACAAGGCGACGAAGTCGCCGATCGAAGTCGACGTCGTCGCGGTGACCGCACCGGAGGCCAACCGCCCCAAGCGCGTCCTGTGCGTCGGAGAGGCCAAGTGGGGCACCCGCATGGACATGCACCACCTGGCGAGGCTCGGCCGGGTCCGCGACCTCCTGGCGGCCAGGTACGACGTGTCCGGGACCGCCCTGGCCTGCTTCAGCGCGGCCGGCTTCAGCGACGACCTGACCGCGGCCGCCGCGAACGACGCCCGCGTCCACCTGATCGGCCCGGACGACCTCTATAGCGAGTAGTCCGGTCGGGGCGGTTCCCGATCGCTATGCGGCGGCCTCGCCCTGGTGGGCGAGGGCCGAGGGGGTGAGGCGGCCGTTGATGGCAGGGGCCTCGCGCACGAGCGAGTCGTCCTCGACGGCGGCGACCATGAAGAGCGCGAAGTCGGTGCGGCGGGTCAGGTTGCTCTCCAGGACCGGGTCGCCGACGTGGCGGCTCCACACCGGCAGGCCCTGGCTCGGGCCCTCTTCGAGGTCCGAGCCGCGCACGACGGTCCAGCGGGTGTCGCTGGCGAAGATCATGTCGGTGGCGCGGTACTGGTCGGCGATGTCGACGAGGCGCGTGATCTTCATGAACCGGGCGAAGGCGACGGCGGCCTTGATGCCGCGCTTGTAGCGGTCCCGGCCGTCGCGGGTGATGTGCCAGCCGCAGGAGTAGACCAGGCGGGCGCCGGGCTTCGCGAAGTCCATGACGGCCTTGGCCGTGCCGGAGGCGTAGTCGTGCACGCCCCAGGGGACGAGGACGGTGAGGACGGCGTCGCAGCCGTCGACGGCGCGCGCGATCACCTCGCGGTCGTTCGTGAAGGCTCCGTGGACGGTGATGCGACCGGCGTAGTCGGCCAGCTTGTGGACGCTCTTCTCGCGGCAGACGCCGACGACCTCGTAGCCGCGGTCGAGGGCGTGCTTCACCATGTAGCGGCCGAGCTTCCCGGACGCGCCGACGATGCAGACCTTCTTGCCGGCCCCGGTCTGCGGGATGAGTTCCATGACGTGCTCCTCAGTCGAAGGGTGCTTGCTCCTTTACACTGTACAGGAAAACTGTACGGTGTAAAGTACAACCGGCCGACCGGCCGCCGAACAGGAGGAACCCGTGACGGACGAACCCGCGACGACGTCGGCCCGAGGCTCGCTGAGCAGGGAGAAGGTCCTGGCCGCCGCGGTCGGGATGGCCGACGAGGCGGGCGGCGCGGTGCCGAGCACCCGCAAGCTCGCCGAGCGCCTCGGGGTGCGGGCCATGGCGCTCTACCACCACTTCAAGAACAAGGACGAGCTGCTCGACGGCATGGTCGACCTCGTGTTCGCCGAGGTGGAGCTGCCGGAGCCGGGTTCGCCGTGGCGGGAGGGCATGCGGCTGCGGGCCGGCTCGATGCGGGCGGCGCTGGGCCGCCACCCGTGGGCGGTCGGGCTCATGGACTCGCGGCTGAACGCGGGGACGGCGACGCTCCGCCACCACGACGCGGTCCTGGGGTGCCTGCGCGAGGACGGGTTCTCGGTCGCCGGTGCGGCCCATTCGATCTCGCTGCTCGACAGCTACGTGTACGGGTTCGCGATCCAGGAGGCGGCGCTGCCGTTCGACGCCGCGGGCGGCGACGACATGGAGGCGCTCGCCGCGGGAATCATGGCGCAGGCCGCCGAGGCGTTCCCGTACCTCGCCGAGATCGCGGTGGAGCACGCCATGCGGCCCGGGTACGCCTACGGCGACGAGTTCGCGATCGGCCTCGACCTCGTCCTCGACGGCATGGAGCGCAACCGCGCGGCGTGGTGAGACGGCGGCGGCCCGGCGGCCCTGAGAGGCCGCCGGGCCGTTCATCCGAGGAGTAGGGCTAGAAGGCCGCGAGGTTGAGGCTGACGAGGACCGCGGCGAACGCGAGGCCGCCGAGGACCACGAGGCCCTGGCCGGTCGCGGTGCGGGCCGTCCACTGCCGCTTCGCGGCCGCGGCGGTGTAGAGGACGAGGACGGCGGCGGCGAGCCCGACCGCGGCGTACGACAGGCCCAGGACCGCCGGGAGGACCCCGGCGCCGGTGACGACCTGCTGGACGAGCAGGTTCCCGTCGGCGACGGCGGTCGCGAGCAGTACGAGCACGGCGGCGGCGGTGCCGCCGAGAAGCCATGCGGCCCAGGCGGTCGCGGTCCGCAGGGCGGGCTTGCGCTCGCCGCGGCGGAAGGCCCGCGCGATCCCCGTGGCGGTCAGGGCGAGGAACCCGGCGGTGAGGACGAGCGCGCCGAAGGCGAGGGCGGCGAGGTGGAGCGCGGTGGCGTCGTACCAGGGGACGGGCTCGTACGCGGTCGTCGGGCTCATGCTGGTGAGCAGGTACCCGTCGGCGGTGAACGCGATGGTCGCGGTGCCGTCCTCCTCCTGGAACAGGCCGTCGCCGACGGGGGTCCAGTGCTGCTCGGCGACGGCCGGGTCGCCGGAGAGGCCGGTGGTGGTGAGCCCGCCGCCGGCGGCCTCGACGGTGACGGGCGAGAACACGCGGGTCAGCTCGGTGAAGTCGGAGCGGGTGGTGCGCACGCTGGTGTACTCCCCCGCGTAGGCGTCGAGGTCGTCCTGGGCCGCTTGGCGTTCGGGGGCGGCGGGCAGCGCGCCGAGTCCGGCGAGGACGTCGTGGACGATCGCCTCGGCGGCGGCGACGGTGGCCGCGGCGTCCTTGCCGTCGCCGTTGACGGCGACGTGCACGGCGACGCCGAGGTCGGGGACGACGGCGAGCGAGGTGTGGAAGCCGGAGAGGTCGCCGGCCTTGAACCAGACGCCGTCGCCGGGGCCGGCGAGCTCCTGGAAGCTGAAGCCCATGCCGGGCATGCGGTCGTCCATGCCGGACTGCCGGGTGGTCATCTGCGCGGCGACGCCCTCGCCGAGCCGCGGGTCGCCGGTGGCGAGCGCGGTCATGAAGGCGCTCATGTCGTCGGCGGTGGTGAGGACGCCGGGTCCGGCGGGGGTCGCGGGGGCGAGGCGGCCCGCGGTGGGGACCTGCCGGCCGTCGGCGAACCGGTAGCCCTCGGCGGCGTCGGGGCCCTTGGCGGGCTCCTCGCGCACGGCCGCGGTGTCGTCCATGCCGAGCGGCGCGAACACGTGCTCGGCGACGTAGTCGGCGTACGGCTGCCCGGAGGCGTCCTCGACGAGGAGGCCCGCCAGGGCCATGTCGTAGTTGTTGTAGGCGGTGACGGTCCCGGGTGCGCGGAGGCGCTCGGGCATCTCCTCGGCGGCGAACTCGGCGAGGGTCGGCATCTCGCCGGGCTCCCAGCGGGCCCAGCCGGCGATGCGGTCCTCGAACCCGGAGGTGTGGGTGAGCAGGTGCCGCAACGTGACCGGTTCGCCGGGGAACGTGTCGGGGACCTCGACGTCGGTGAGGACGTCGTTGACGTCGGCGTCGAGGTCGAGGGCGCCCTCGCCGACGAGCCGGAGGGCCGCGGCGGTGGTGAAGAGCTTCGCGACGGAACCGGTGTAGTACGCGGTGCCGGTGGTGAAGTCGGCCTCGCCGACGACGGCTTCGCCGTACGCCGCAGTGAGGACGGGTTCGCCGTCGACGACGAGCGCGGCCGCGGCGCCGGGGACCTCCTGCTCGGCGAGGAGGTCGGCGATGCGGGTCTCGACGAGTTCGGCCGCGGTGCCGGTCTGCGCGGTCGCGGCCGGGGCGGGGCCGGGGTGGGCGGCGACGGGCGGGGCGAGGAGCAGCGCGCTCGCGGCGAGCGCTGCGACCAGGAGGGGCGCGGGCTTGTGCATGCATTGAACGGTATTGGCGCGCAGGCGTTCCCGACATGAGGTAGCCGGGCCGGTCCGTGGTGGGGCAGGCCCTACCTCGGCGCGCGGTCCTACCAGCCGGTGCGCTCGCGGACCAGGTCCTCGACGAAGGGCGCGAGGGTCGCCGCGTACGTCGCCGTCAGGTGCGAGTGGTCGCGGAAGGTGAGGACGTTGCCGATGACGGCCGGGCAGACCCCGTCCGGGCACACGTGCTCCACCAGGTCACCGAACTCCACATTGGATGTCACGTCGGGGTAGGCGGCCGCGGGGTCCGCGGCCGACCTGGAGCTGTCCACGTCGGTGGTGCACGCCGCGACCGCATGCCGCTCAAGGCACTCGGGCAGCGGCTCGTCGAGGCGCGGCAGGTCCCGCAGGGCCAGGACCTGCACGCCCTGCGCGTCGAGCTGCGCCCAGCGGTCGGCGAACCCGGGGTAGGTGTTCTCGCCGG
This sequence comes from Glycomyces endophyticus, assembly GCF_039531525.1. Taxonomy (NCBI): domain Bacteria; kingdom Bacillati; phylum Actinomycetota; class Actinomycetes; order Glycomycetales; family Glycomycetaceae; genus Glycomyces; species Glycomyces endophyticus. The sequence continues at coordinate 2,392 of NZ_BAAAQF010000026.1, read as the reverse complement.
AGGGGAACGCCCGCGACGACAGGGTGACGACCAGGTCCGGGCGCAGCTCGTCGAGGACGTCCACGGCCTGCTCGTTCCACTCGGTGCACGACGCGGCCTCCTCGGCGTCGTCGTTGCGGGACGGCTCGGTCGAGAACTGGCAGCCGGACTTGGTGAGCGACACCAGGCGCCAGCCCGCGTCCAGGGCCGCGTCGTGGAACGCCGGGAACCAGTGCGCGATGCGCGAGCCGCCGACGATCGCGACCGTGTGCTCGGCGTCCGGGTCCCCGAAGAAGCAGGGCACGGCCTCGCTGCCGTCCAGGCCCGCGTCGCAGCCGTCGGCGTAGATCCGCGGCAGGTCCTGCACGTTGTCGAGCGGCGGGATGAACGGCGCCTCCTCCAGGGCCGCCGCGAGCGCCGGATCGGCCAGGACCGCCCCGCCCGGGTACGTCTCCCGGTCGGCGGCCAGCGCGGCGAGGTCCGCCACCGCGGACTCGTGGCGCTGCCAGTGCGCGTGCTGCGCCGCCAGCGTCAACGCCAGGACCGGGACCGCGAAGGCCGACGCGGCCGCGAGCGACCGGCGGCGGCCAGGGCGGCGCTTCGCGAACGCGTCCACGCCGCCCTCCACGAGCCGCGTCGTGGCGGCCGCCAGCACCAGCGCGGCCGCGAGGACGGCGGCCCCGCCGGCGAGCGTCGCGGTCTCGCGGCCGGTGCGGTGCAGGTACACCGCGAGGATCGGCCAGTGCCACAGGTACAGGGCGTACGACCACGCGCCCAGGCGCATCAGCGGCCCCCAGGTGAGCAGCCGGTCCGCCGCGTACGGCAGGCCGGTGGTCCCGGCGAGGAGCACGCACGCGGCCGCGCCGACCGGCCACAGCGCGATCGCGCCGGGGAACAGCCCCGACACGTCGAGGAGCGCGCCGCACGACAGGAGCGCGGCGAGCCCGAGCCAGCCCAGCGGGACCCGCACGGCCGCCGGCAGGCGCAGGTGCGGCAGGGCCATGGCGAGCACGCCGCCGAGCGCGAGCTCCCACAGCCGCGCCCCGGTGTCGAAGTACGCCCACGCCTGCCGGGTCCCGGTGGTGACGACCGAGTACGCCAGCGACACGGCGACCACCATGGCGCACAACAGGAGCACCGCTTCGCGCAGCCGCACCCCGCGGGTGCGGACCAGGAGCACCGCGAGCGCCGTCAGGGCGATCCACAGGAGGTAGCACTGGCCCTGGATCGACAGGGACCAGAAGTGCTGGAACGGACTCGGGGCACCGTCGCGGGCGACGTAGTCGACGGCGCGGGCCGCCAGCGCCCAGTTCTCGTAGTACAGCAGGGAGGCGGCGGCCTCGTCGAGGACCACGGCCCGCCGCGAGAGGGGCAGCCACAGGTACGCGGCGGCGAGCGTCGCCGCGACCACGACGGCCGCGGTCGGCAGGAGCCGGCGGGCGAGGCGCGCCAGGAAGTCGGCGGCGCGCACGCGCCCGGTGCGCTCCACGGACCGGACCAGCGACCCGGTGACGAAGAAACCGGTGAGGAACAGGAAGACGTCGACGCCGCCGGAGACGCGTCCGAACCAGACGTGGTAGACGGCGACGAGGAGCACCGCGACCGCCCGCAGGCCCTCGACCTCGGGTCGGAACCCGGAGTCGCGGCGGGCCGGCGCGGCAGCGCGGACTGGGGACTGCGTGGCGGTCGCGGACATCACATCACAAAGGAGGGTCGGGTACCCCGGCAGCGTAGAGACGCCCCGCGTCCCCGCGCCGACACCGCGGGGCCCCTCCGGTGTCCGGCCGGTGAATCCGCGGTGAACCGGCCCTCCGCGGGCGGCCCCGGCGGGGGGCGAGGGGCCGGTGGGGTCCCGGGGGCGCGTCGGGCGCCCCGGGCCCCGCGAATGCCGGATCGACACGGGCCCGGGTCTGGACTTTCGCAGGCCGCGTGGTCCAAGATGGGGCCATGTGGCCCCGATCGACCGATCCCCACCCCGCGGGGAGGATCCAGTGCATCCGCTGATCGGGTACCTGATCGCCGTGGGCCTCTTCGCGATCGGCCTCTACGGGGTCCTCACGCGGCGCAACGCCGTCCTTCAGCTCGCCGCCGCCGAGCTCATGCTCGGAGGCGTCCACCTCGTCCTGGTCACCACCGACCTCGTCGCCGCCTCGCGCACCGGGCAGAGCTTCGCGCTGTTCATCGTGGTCATCGCCGCCGCGGAGGTCGGCGTCGGACTCGCGCTGGTGCTCAACCTGTGGCGCGAGCGCGCGTCGATCGACACCGACGCACTTCCCGAAGCGGACGAGGCGGAGGCGCACCGGTGACCGCCTTCGCCTGGCTCCTCATCGCGGCCCCGGCCGCCGCCGGCCTCGCCGGGCTCCTGGTGCGGCGCCGGGCGGCCGCCGCCGCCCTCGCCTTCGCGGGCCCGGCC
>NZ_BAAAQF010000025.1:0-44462 GCF_039531525.1 Glycomyces endophyticus | reverse complement strand
CTCATCCACATCAGGATTTCGTTCTCCGCCGGAGCAACCTCTCAACTCTAACAGTCTCGGATCGCTCTGCAAACTTCAGGTCGATTAACCTGTGTCACACACGAGCGAGCCTCTGGTGAGTCTCTGAGTGTCCCGCGATTCAGCTACCGGACCGCGCCTGACTCATTGAATCTGTCGCTGGTCTCCGGCGGCTTCCGGACCAGACCTTCTCGGTTCTGTTCCGTTCCCCCGCGGGCAAAGACAAATATACACGGGGTTTTGAGCGCACGAATCAGGGGGGTCCCTTTCCGCTCGCGACGGCGCTGACCTGCCGCATTACCGCTGCGGCGCAGTCGAGTCGGCCTGAGCCGACTGCGTTCGCCATCGGCGCCGGCCGTGGATTCGCGCGGCGCCTCGGGGGTTCCCGACTTCGAACCTACGGGAGGGGTACGACATCCGGGGGTCGGCGCTGTGAACGGATGGTGTCGTTCGGTGCGCGGAGGAGACGGAGGAGAAGGAGGGGAGAGAGCGATGGAAGAAGGAGAGGGAAGAAGGACAGCGCGGAACGCCAGGGAAGGGGGAAGGAGGAGGCGCGTTGCGCGGAGGAGGGAGGAGGAAGAAGAACCGGCGCCGAGCACACCGCCCGCTGCCGGGAGACTGACCCGGTCGCGTGGGACGCGAGCCTGTCGGCGGCGCGGTGCGGAGTCCGGCCGGCGGGTACGCGAAAGGGGCCGGGCCCGTCGAAAGACGGGCCCGGCCCCTTCGTGCTGGTGAGCGTTGCCGCTCTGGTCTTACGCCGCGACCTCGGTGGAGATCGGGACGATGTTGACCAGCTTGCGTCCGCGCTTCTGCGAGAACAGCACTTCACCCTCGGCGAGGGCGAAGAGCGTGTCGTCGCCGCCGCGGCCGACGAGGTCGCCCGGGTGGTACTTGGTGCCGCGCTGACGGATCAGGATCTCGCCCGCGCTGACGTGCTGGCCGCCGAAGCGCTTGACGCCAAGTCGCTTGGAGTTGGAGTCACGCCCGTTGCGGGAGCTGGATGCGCCCTTCTTGTGTGCCATCGTTCAACCCCTTACTTGGTGATACCGGTGATGCGCACGCGGGTCAGCGGCTGGCGGTGACCCTGGCGCTTGTGGTAGCCGGTCTTGTTCTTGTACTTGTGGATCTTGATCTTCGGGCCCTTGGTGTGCTCGAGAAGTTCACCGCTCACCGTGACGCCGGAGGCGTCGGTGACCACAGTGCCTTCGTCGACGAGCAACACCGCGGGCAGCGTAAGCGTGTCGCCGGACTCGCCCTGAAGCTTCTCGACTTCGAGGACGTCGCCCTCGGCGACCTTGTACTGCTTTCCGCCAGTCTTGACGATTGCGTACATGTCGACGCGGTCTCCTTGGGTCCTCCCCGATGCGGGGACATAGCTGTCAGTTCCCCGCAGGGGAACGGTGTCTGTCAATTTCGCGGTGTCACGCACCGTGCCAACTCCGGCTTCGCGAACGTCGCCTGGGCTGGCCCGCCGATCGAGCTCCGCGCTCGTCCCCGCTTGCGCGAGGACGAAAAGCTGAGGGCTCTATAGGCCGCTCACTAGGGTACGTCATGTACCCGCTGGTTCCGGCATGGGGATCAGGCGGACGCCGCGAACGTCACAGTCCGCGGCGCCGCCCGATCCTAAGACCGGTCCGAATCGGCGCCGGCGTCGCCGGAGTCCGGTTCGGGGTCCGCCGTGTCGGAGTCCGACGCGGCGGGGGTCTGCTGCTCCTCGGCCAGGACCTGGTCGGCGTCCGCGGGGACGGCCTCCTCGGTCGCGGCCGCGGTGTCGATCGTCTCGGTCTCGACCACGAGCGCGGCGTCGGGCTCGGAGGCCTCGGCGATCGGCTCGGAGGTCGTCTCGTCGACGATCTCGACGGTGTCGTCGTGGTCGTCCTCGGGCCCGTGGTCGGAGGCGGCCGCGATCTTCGCGGTCGCGTCGGCGACGGACTTGCCCTGCGGCTCGGACTTGTCCTGCTGCTGCTGGCGGCCGGACTTGGACTTGTCCTTCTTCTTCTTGCCGCCGCCGTTCTGCCCCTGGGCCTGGCCCTGGTGCTGCTGGCCCTGGTGCTGGCCGGCGTTGCCGCCGCCACCGCCGTTGCCCTTCTTGCGGCCGTTGCCGAGGATCTCGTCCGTGTGGATCATGACGCCGCGGCCCTTGCAGTGGTCGCAGGGCTCGGAGAACGCCTCGATGAGGCCCTGGCCGACCCGCTTGCGGGTCATCTGCACCAGGCCCAGCGAGGTGACCTCGGTGACCTGGTGCTTGGTCCGGTCACGGCCCAGGCACTCGGTCAGGCGGCGGAGCACCAGGTCGCGGTTGGACTCCAGGACCATGTCGATGAAGTCGATGACGATGATGCCGCCGATGTCGCGCAGGCGCAGCTGGCGCACGATCTCCTCGGCCGCCTCCAGGTTGTTCCTGGTGACGGTCTCCTCGAGGTTACCGCCCTCTCCGGTGAAGCGACCGGTGTTGACGTCGATCACGGTCATCGCCTCGGTGCGGTCGATGACGAGCGAGCCGCCCGACGGCAGGTAGACCTTGCGGTCCAGCGCCTTGAGCAGTCCCTCGTCGACGCGCTTCTCGGCGAAGACGTCCTTCGTGCCGGTGTGGCGCTTGAGCCGCGGCAGGAGCTCGGGCGAGACCGACTCGAGGTACTTGTGGATCTCGTCGTAGGCCTCGTCGCCCTCGACCAGGAGCTCCTTGAAGTCCTCGTTGAAGACGTCGCGGACAACCCGGATGAGCACGTCGGGCTCGGAGTGCAGCACCGCGGGGGCGCTGCTCTTCTTCGCCTTGGCCTGGATCTCCTCCCACTCGATCTGGAGGCGGGAGATGTCGCGGGCGAGCTCCTCGGGGCCGGCGCCCTCGGCGGCGGTGCGCACGATGACGCCCGCGCTCTCGGGGACCAGCTTCTTGAGCGCCGCGCGGAGGCGGGTGCGCTCGCGGTCGGGGAGCTTGCGGGAGATCCCCGAGGCGTTGCCGCCGGGGACGTAGACCAGATGCCGCCCCGAGAGGGCGACGTGGCTGGTCAGGCGGGCGCCCTTGTGGCCGACCGGGTCCTTGGTGACCTGGACGAGCACGGAGTCGCCGGGCCGGAGGGCCTGCTCGATCGAGCGGGCTCGGCCGGCCAGGCCGGTCGCGTCCCAGTTGACCTCGCCGGCGTACAGCACGGCGTTGCGGCCGCGGCCGATGTCGACGAAGGCGGCCTCCATGCTCGGGAGCACGTTCTGGACCTTGCCGAGGTAGACGTTCCCGACCAGGCCCTGGGCCCCGGACTTCGAGACGTAGTGCTCGGCGAGGATGCCGTCCTCGAGGACGGCGGCCTGGGCGCGGCCGTTGCGGACGCGGACGACCATCTGGCGCTCGACCGCCTCGCGGCGGGCAAGGAACTCGGCCTCGGAGACCACCTGGACGCGGTTGCGACCGGTCTTGCGGCCGTCGCGGCGCCGCTGGCGCTTCGCCTCGAGCCGGGTGGAGCCGGAGACGCCGCGCACTTCCTCGTTGGAGGAGGGGCGGCGCTGCGGGGAGCGGACCTTGACGACCACTTCGGCGTCGTCGTCGGAGTCGTCGGGACGGGAGCGGTCGGAGTCCTCGGACCCGGCGCGCCTGCGGCGGCGGCGACGACGGCGGGTGACCTCGGGGCCGTCGGCGCCCGAGTCCTCGTCGTCCTCGTCGGACTGCTCGTCCTCGTCGTCGTCATCGTCGTCGGAGCCCTCGGCACCGTCGACGCCCTTGCCGCGGCCGCGGCCGCGGCGGCCCCGGCGGCCGCGCCTGCGGCGCCCGGCCTCGGAGTCGTCATCGTCGTCGAACTCGTCGTCGTCGAAGTCCTCGGCGACCGGCTCCTCGGCCTTCGGCTCGCGCTCGGCGGCCTTGTCCTCGGGGCCCCGGTCGGCGGGCTTGTCGCCGGAGCGCTGCTCGCCGCGGTTGCGGGTGCGCTTGCGCGTCGGCTGCTGCTCCTGCTGGGGCTGGGCCTTCTTGGCCTGCGTCTTCTTCGCCTGGCGGCGGGGCTCGGCGTCCTGGCCGCGGCGGGAGTCGCCGTCGTCCTGGTGGTCGCGGGAGTCGGACCGGGTCCGCTCGGACCTGGGTTCGTCCGCCTTGGGGGCGGCCTTGGGCGGGGGTGCGAACATCGCGGCGGTCGCAGCGGAGGCCCGGGGCCGCTCGCTGCGCGGCGCCTCGGGCGCCGGTTCGTCGCTCTTGGGTTTCTGAGGAGCCATGAAGGTCACCGCGATCGCGGGCACCTGTTCGCGCGGCTCATTCTCGCGCATACGAATAAATCTCCATTCCAGCCGCTGCCCGGGCGCGTGACGCGGTTTGCGTCCGCTGCCGCACGGGCGCGGCATCAGCAGTGCGGTCCTCCCGACCGGGCGGGGGCCGGCGTCCGGCTCGCGTCGCCCATCAGGCTCGCGAGCCTTGTTCCGGCGCTGTCCCCAGTTGTTCGGGCCGCTCTGTAAAGCCTCAACTCGCGCTGGGGAAACACCTCTGCCCCCAGCCGAGTCGTCAAGTCCGTCGCCGTCGTGAGGGGCGCGGACTGGACATCTGCGGGTCGCACCGTCCGTAGACATGTGCGGTACGACAAGGTCGAGTATCGCACACTCTGTGTCTTTCGCCGAACAGGTGGACAAGCCGGTGCCCTCCCTCTCAGTGGGAGCCGTCACGATCGGGTGAGAAAACACGACTCCTCGTGGTTGGCACGAATCGAGCGTGGCCCGTGTCCCATGTACTCGATAAGCTGTCCAGTGGCGCGCCAGCAGCGGCCACGGATGTTAAGGACAGAGCCATCGCACTCCAGGTGATCGACTCGGACAAGTCCGAGGAGCCCCGGGCGGACGGGAAACCGGCCACCTACCAGGGGCGGCATCGCGGTGCCGACCTGTTCCGCCAGCTCACGAGCGTCGGATGGGTCCTCGCGGTCGTCGCGGTCCTGCTGCTCGCCGGCGGCACGGTGCTCTTCTGGAGCTCCGGCATCGGCGACGAGGCGCCGCTGGTCGAGGCCGGCGAGATCGGCGACCTGTGCGAGCGCGTCGTCGACCCCGAGCTGCTCGCGCCGTGGGCCGACACCGAGCAGGCGCGCAGCCCCGAGGAGTCCTCGGAGGAGAAGGTCCAGGCGTTCGACTGCACGTACTCGGCCGAGTACGCCGGCGGCGACGCCTACCGGCTGGTGACCCTGTTCGCGACCGTCCAGGTGTACGAGGACGCGGCGAAGGCCCGTGCGGCGTACGCCGGCGTGCTCGAGTTCGAGGCGTCCGAAGGCCACACCACCGAGGGCGTGGGCGACGTCGGCGAGCAGGCGGCGACCGCGGTCATCGCCGAGGGCGAGGAGACGGAAGTGCGCCTCCACGCCCAGGAGGCGAACACCACGCTGAGCCTGAACGTGTTCGTCACGGGCACGCCGCCCGAGGGCGGCGACGTGGCGGCGTTGGCCCAAAGCCTGTCCTCCGGTCTCCTCGACTCACTCCCCCGGGCGGGGAATTAGGCGGCTCCCTTTAAGCTGACCGTGACTACCGCGGCGTCAAGTCGACACGCCGCAACCATTCGCGGAGGATCATCGTGAGCGCCACACCACCCTTTGGCCCGGCATACGACGAGCAGCCCGACGACGGGCGGCGGTCGGGCTCCGGCCAGTGGCGGCCCCGCGCGGGCCGGCCGCAGGGATCGGGCGAGCCGTACTCTGCTCAAGGTGATCAAGGCCGCCGCCAGGGCGGACAGCCGAACCCCGAGCGCCCCCAGCAGGGCGGCTACGGGCAGGGGCGGCCCCAGGCGGGGCGTCCCTCGCCGCAGGCCGGACGGCCGTCGCCGCAGGGCGGCGCGCCGCGGGCGGGCGGCCCCTCGGCGGGCCGCGGGCCGCAGCCGGGCCAGTACCAGTCCCCCCAGCAGCAGTTCTCGCCGCAGCCCGGGGGCTATGAGGCGCAGCCGGGCGGCTACGAGTCGCGCCGGCCGAGCGGGCCCGTGACCGGGTCGACGCCGCGGACGGGCGCGCCGCAGGGCGGCCGCGAGTACCGGCCGAGCCCCGGCGCGGCCCCGGAGGGCTCCCCGCAGCATCAGGACCAGCCGTTCGAGGAGGCCGCGTTCGTCGACGAGCGCGGCAGGGACGAGTGGGGCGGCGGCGCCGAGACCACCACGATCGGGCGCCTCGGCTACATGCCGAAGGAGCCGCGGCGGCGCTCGGACTTCCAGAAGGTGCGCAGCCGGGCCCGCAAGTCGAGCCCGTGGCCGAAGATCGTCGCGGGCGTCGTGGCGCTCGCGCTGGTGGGCGGCGGCGTGTGGTGGTTCGTGAACCGCGACTCGGACGACGGCGGCGGCGACGGCGCCGACGCGGGCCTCGTCTACGCGGGCAGCGAGTCGCCGTGCTCGCTGGTCGACGCCGGTCCGCTGGAGTCCGCCGTGAACGGCGCGGAGCCGTCCGAGGCCGCCGAGGCCGAGCAGAAGAGCCGCGGCTGGGTGCAGCTGTGCACCCTGACGTACGGCGAGGCGGACCAGGCGGCCGCGCTGCTCGAGGTCGACGGGACCGTGTTCGACAGCGACGCGAAGGCCAGCGTGAACTTCGAGCTGGGCACCGGGGAGCTGGGCGACCTGGCCGAGCTGTGGACGCCGGTCGACCCGGCGCCGGTGATCGGCGATCAGGCCGCCGCGGTGGCGCGGGTCGTGACCGACGGGACCTCGAACTACCAGCTGCACCTCCAGGACGCGAACGTCTACCTGGTGCTGCGGCTCTCGGTGGCGAAGGAGGCCGGGGTCGACGAGGCGAGCCTCACGGAGATGACCACGCAGCTGGCCGAGGCGTACCTGGCGAACTGGCGCGACGCGAGCTGACCTCTTGACACGACACGGCCCCTTCACTCGAAAGAGTGAAAGGGCCGTTCGTCGTTCCGGGCGTGTCGCCTAGTACGTGCGCATCGGGGCGCCGAACATCTGGGACTCGATGGAGGTCGGGGCGCACCACAGGTAGCGCTCCTTCTGGCCCTTCCGCAGCATGGCGATCATGTCGTCGTGCAGCATCTGGAGCCACTGGAGCACCTCCTGGTTGACCCGGATCGCCGAGCGGGCGATCTGGGCCTCTTCGGCGGTGAGCCGCTGGAGGACCGTCATGTGGGCCTCGCCGGTGAGGCTGTCGGCGTAGTTCGTCAGGCGCGGGAGCACCGTCAGCTGGGTGCGCCAGGGGCCGAGGACCGGCTTGGTCTGGGAGCCGCGCTCGCCGACGTCGTACACGTACAGGGCCGGGGAGTGCTGGCTCGCCTCGACGGTGACCGGCTGGTCGCCGTGCAGGACCGCGAGGCGGTCGTTGCGGCCGGTCGCGGTCTCGCCGAGGCCGTTCCACTCCTGCGGGCGGGTCGTGCACACCGCGACGCGGGTGCCGATCGCCAGCGCGCGGAAGACCAGCAGGCGGGCGAGGTAGACGCCGCCGATGAGGTTGATGCGGGTCTCCTCGGGCCGGAAGAACGGGGCCACGACCGGGACCTGCTCGGCGTCGCGGCCGATGACGAGCCCGGCGGGCGGGCTCGCGGAGGTCATGAGCTCGAGGGCGCGGGCGGTCGGGATCTGGGAGACGGACTTGACCGGCTCGATCGGCTTGCCCGCGTCGCGGGCGGTCTCGACCGCGCGGTCGGTGACCGGGAGGCCGTAGACGGTGCCCTCGGTGGGGCCCGCGGAGACCTGCGAGACGCCGAACAGGCCGGCCGAGGTCGGCAGGGAGCTGATCGGGCCGCCGGTGATCGGGGCGGCGCCGGAGTAGGGCATGCCCGAGTACGGCTGGGCGCTCGCGGGCTGCGCGGAGTACGGCTGGCCGGAGACGGGGCCGCCGGAGATCGGTCCGCCCGAGATCGGGCTGCCGGAGACGGGCTGGCCGGACACCGGCTGGGCCGAGACCGGGGCGGCCGACACGGGGGCGGCGGCGGGCGGCTGGGCCGGGCGCTGCTGCGGGGACGTCGGTTGCGGGGGCTGGTACGGCGGCTGCTGGGGGCGCTGCTGCTGCGAGGGCTGGCCCTGGGGCGGCGTCGCGGGCGGGGGCGCGACCGGTCGCTGCTGCTGGTACTGCGGCGGCGAGGACGGCGGCTGGCCCTGGGGTCCCGGGGGCTGCGGCGGGCGCATCTCCGGGGGCCGCGGGGTCTGGTACTGCGGCTGCTGGGGCCGCTGCTGCTGCGAGGGCGGGCCCTGCGGGGCCTGGGCGGGGTGCGGGGGCTGCGCGCCGCCGCGGGCCGCGGGCTGCTGCGGGGGCTGCTGGCCCTGGCGGGCGCCGTAGACGCCGCCGGGCTGGGCGGGCTGCTGGCCGGTCTGGCCGGGCGGGCGGCCGTAGGCCGGGGCCTGCGGGTGCCCGGACGGGCTCGACGGCGCCTGCGGCGGGGAGGCCGGGGGCTGGCCGGCGCGGGGCACGTTGAGGGTGCCGCCCTGGTCGTCGTCGACCGGGCGCTGGTCGTCATCGTCGTCGGAGTGGCGACCGCCGGGGCGGTAGTTCCCGCCCTGGTACGAGCCCCCCTGGTAGGTGCCGCCGCCGTAGACGTTGCCGCGGTCGGTCATCGGGGTCCTCCTCCGGTCGGAGCGGATGCGTAGGCGGCGGGTCCGTGCTCGCCGTCGAGGCGCTGCAGGCGGACGCCGAGCTGGTCGGCGACGTTGAGCAGCTGGTTCTGCGCCGATTCCCACGACGCCTGGTCGAGCGCGAGGCGCACGATGGCGTCGACGGCGAGCTGGCGGCCGGTGACCCGGCCGTCCGGGTTGACCTTGCCGTTGGCGCCGGCGGTGACCACGGTCGAGACGGTCACGAAGGCGGCGGGGACGCCGGAGAGGGCGTCCACGGTGCGGTGCAGGGCCACGGCGTCGGTGGGCCACTTGGTGATCCGGTAGGCGACGTGGCGCAGGCCGTCGGCGTACCAGTGGTTCCACTCCTCGGCGGTCCGCTCCCCGGGGACGGGTGCGAACGCGACGCCGAGGGACTGCTGGACCGCTTCGCGGACCCCTTCGGCGTCGAGGATGCGGTTGGGGACGCCGACGTTGCCGAGGAGCTTGCTGACGCGCTGCGCGGTCGAGGCGAGGGCCTTGTAGACGCCGTCGACCTCGCCGCCGCGCTCGGCGGTGGCCTCGCGGGCGTCGCGGGCGCCGAGGCGCACGGCGAGCCAGGCCTTGTGGTGGACGACGGCGGGGTAGTCGCCGAGGAGTTCGCGGTAGGACCGCGAGGAGGGGCTGTTGTCATAGGCGGCCAGGCCGACCGGGGTGGTGTGGCCGACGAGCTGGACGGCGGAGACGGGCACGGAGGTCTCGTCGAAGAGGCGTTCGAGCCGCTCCAGCGGGACGGCCTTGGTGCCCTCGTCGGTGGAGCCGATCTCGATGACCGCGAACCAGCCGCCGTTGTCGTGCCCGATGCCGACGTTCTCGTCGCGGTCCTCGACGCCGGTGATGCCCAGGTCGGGGGCGATCCGGTGGAGGACCTCGGTGAGCTGCTGGGGGTCGAGGGCGCGGATGCGCCGGCGCATGCGGGACTTGAGCGGCCAGGTCTGGTACCACCAGTAGTCGCCCTTGCGCCAGAACACGACGATCAGCACGATGAGCGCCACGCCGCCTCCGGCGGCCAGCGCGATCATCCCGAACGCCAAGCACGCCAACGCGATCGTGAGCGCGAGCTCCACGGCGATGAGCTGGGCGACGGTGAGCGGGCCGAGCCGGCCCGATGAGCGGGTCGTGAACACGACCGACTCGCCGGCGACAGGGCCGCCTTGCTGCTGGGCCTGCACGGACGCGGTACCGCGTGCTTGCTGCTGCCCCTGAAGCATCGTCATTGGCGACGTCTCCATCATGAAGGTGAGTGGTCGTACCTATCGTAAGCGGACGAGTCCACCTCTTGGTCCCCCGCCCTTGCGGTGTTTCGCGCCGGTATACGGCGCACCGGCCCTTTGGCGCTGCGGCGTTAGACTGTGCGGGTGCGATTCCTCCCGCGTATTCCTCTCTATTCCGCAGCGGTCGCGATGGCGACGGCCGGAACGGTGCTGCTGGCGACCTCTCCCGCGCACGCCGAGTTCACCCTCGAACATGCGCTGGCCGACGAGCAGTTCGACTGCGTGCCGCTCGAGGGCGGCGGCGAGCCGCTGAACACCCGGCCGTGGGCGAAGAACTTCATCGGCCTCGACGACGCCCAGCAGTACAACCGGGGCACGTTCGAGCGGGGCGAGAAGCAGGGCCAGCCGGTGACGATCGCGATCATCGACTCGGGCGTGGAGGCCGGTCGGTCCGACGTGTTCGGCGACCGGCTGCTGCCGGGCTACGACTGGTGGGACCCGGACGGGAACGGCCAGTGCGACTCGTTCTACCACGGCACTGCGGTCGCGGCGATCGCCGCGGGCGGCGTGGTCGGCGACAACGACTTCGTCGGGGTCGCGCCGGAGGCGAACATCCTGCCGATCCGGGTGTTCTCGGGGGCGAAGGACGAAGGCGGCGACGACCAGAAGAGCCGGGTCACCGCGGGCGCGATCAACGACGCGGTGGCGAACGGCGCCGACGTCATCAACCTGTCGCTCGTGGTGGTGCACACCGATGAGCTCCAGGCCGCGGTCGAGGCGGCCCTCGCGGCCGGCGTGGTGGTGGTCGGGGCGACGGGCAACGAGAACAAGGAGATGGACGACACCTCCATCGAGGCGGACCAGCAGACGTTCTTCCCGGCGAACTATCCGGGGGTGCTCGCGGTCGGCGCGCACAACCCGTCCGGGAACTGGTACGCGGACAGCAACTTCGGGGAGAACATCGACCTGCTCGCGCCGGGCCAGAACCTCGCGTTCCCCTACGCGGGCGGCGACTGGCAGGAGGCGTCGGGCACGAGCTTCGCGTCCCCGTTCGTGGCCGGTGCGGCCGCGCTCCTGAAGGGCGAGTTCGGGTCCGAGGCGACGCCGGAGTGGATCCAGGCCCGCTTGCAGGAGACCGCGATCCACCCGCCGGACGGCTTCAACATCTACCAGGGCTACGGGGTCCTGAACGTGGCCGAGGCGCTGACGGCGCCGTACGACGAGTCCGAGGTGACCTCGACGGAGGTGCAGGCCGTGCCGACCGAGGACGCCTCCGCCGGGCTGCCGCTCGCGGAGGGCGACCGGCAGGAGATCGGCGCGCTCGACGTCGACTACGACCCGCTGGGCCTGGAGAAGACCATCGCCTGGGCGAGTGTCGGCGGCTCGATCGTGCTGGTCGTCCTCGTCCTGGTGCTCCGCACGATCATCCCGAAGGGCCGCAAGCGCCGCTGGCGGGCCGGGACGCGGGACCCTGAGCGAGTGTTGGTGAAGACGGACATCACGTAGGGGTCGCTCTCCAAGCGTGCTGCTCGCGAGCGGGTTAAGACGCATTGAGCGGGGGTGGAGGCCGATCGGCCTCCACCCCCGCTGTAGTTCACGCGAACTTCCTCGAGGATTCAACCCGGGCGGCGGGTCCCTCCGAGGGTGCCAGCCTTGGCGGCGGTCCCGGGGAGGAGACGGCAAAAGACCCGGGTGATCGCTGGGATCTTCCCGGGTCTTCGCAGAAAACTGAAGCCGTCGGCTCGTTCGTTACGCGAACTTCGCCTTGTTGGCGGCCTCGGTGTTCTGGTAGTTCTCTTTCGCGGTGTTGACGGCGTTACCGACCGCCTCCAGGATCTCGTTCAGCTTCTGGAGGGACTGGGTCCACTCCGCCCGCTTGTCCTGGTACGCCACGGCAGCTTCGTCTTCCCAGTCGAGGGCGTCGAGCTTGTTGCCGAGGTCGCTCAGAGAGTCGTTGATGGACTGCGAGCCCGCGAGGATGCGCTGGCTGGCGTCTTCCATCTCGATGTAGTTAAGTGCGATCACCATGTGGTCACCTCTTTCCTTGGGGTATCGGGGGTCTCTGTCAGAGCAGGTTGGCGAAGGAGCTGGCGTCGGTCTCGTCGGTCTCGGTGGCGGCCGTACCGCTGGAGTCGAGCATCTCGCCGATGCCCTGGAGCGCCTCCATGAGGTCGGCGGACTCCGTGTTCCAGACTTCCATGACACCACTGAACGCGGTGGAGCCGGCGCCCCGCCACGATTCGATGAGGCTCTCCACCAGCGACTTGAGGTCGGCGAGGACCCCGTCGACGTCCTGCTTGGTGTTGAACGTGTCAACGGCAGCCTGGTGGACTGTGTCGGCATCCATTTGGACCATCGGTACACCTCCTGATAATTGAACCGGGGGCTGCGGCCGAGAGATCTAGGCCGTCAGGGGTATCCCAGTGAGTTTTTCATCGATTCCGCAGTCACCATAACCCGTCCGTGCAAACTCACCGGGTTGGCGGTGCGGTTCCGAGTTTACTAGTAGTGACGGAGCCCGTGTATCCCCACTTAGTGCCACCTCGGGCGAACGGGGCAACCAGGGCGACCCCTGGGGTAGTCGGGTCGAAAGGGGCGAGCCGCCGCGGCCGGCGGCCACGGGGCCGCCGGGTCTCACCACAGGTCGCGCGGTCCGGACGGGCTCCCTTGTGTCCCGGTCTCCCCCGTTCGTGCCATGCCGTGCCGCCAACGGCGTCCGGATTGCGGTGCATCGGTATGCTGGGAGGAGCACAGATCGGAGCAGCCGCGTGCCCACCGCACGGCGTGACGTCTCGCGAGCGCCCCGACCATACCCCCTGACGAATCTCAACCCATCGAGGTGATGACGTTGCTTCCCGAGGACATGGGTGGCGGTGCGGTCCAGAACAGGGACGGCTCCTACACAGTTACCGACTCCAGTGGCACCCGGTTCCAGATGACCGAGGAGTCCTTCGACGAGTTCATCTCCCAGATGGGCCTCACGCTCACCGACCTCGAGTTCTACCGCAGCCAGGTGCTGGGCGGGTCGGTCGTTCGCATGCGCGAGAACGCCAACCCGGAGTACATGAGCGCCAGCAGCCTGCGAGACGTCGACACGGTGAACCTCCCGTTCGGCGGGTTCGACGACGCCAAGGAGCTCGCGGAGGCGTACAAGTCCGTCTTCTACCCCTCCCGGGCCGAGCAGCTCGACCGCGTGACGCACGGTCTGAACACCGGCAAAGTCATCAGCGAGGACATCAAGACCGGTTACCTCGAGTCCGACGGCAACGTCACTGCGAGCGTCGCGAGCATCGGCAGCGAGTTCGACTCGCGCGGCGGCGGCATTACCGAGTCCGAGGTGAACGAAGCGCGCACCGACAACGCGGACGAGTCAGGCGACGTACCGGCCGGCGACCAGCCGGCGGGTGACGACGACAAGCCCGACCTGTTGTAGCCCAGTCAAGAACCCCTAGGAAGGAGCTGAAGATGGCCGGCAAAGGCAAGGACTTCTACAAGAGCACGTACACCCACGAGCAGTTGTGGGACATGCTCAACGAGGGTGACGACTGGGCCGTCGAGCAGGGCGCCTCGGTCTGGGTCACCGCCGCCAGCGGCATGAAGGCCGCCCGGGAGGAGATGGTCGTCCACGTGCGGTCGCTCCGCACGCAGTGGACCGGTTCCGCCTCCGACGAGTTCGAGTACCGCATGGGTGTCGTCGAGGACTACAGCATCGTCTCCGAAGACGGCATGAAGGCGTACGGCGAGCTCAAGATTCCCGCGCTCGCCCAGTTGCTCAAGACCGCACAGTCCGATGCTCAAGGCGCCGACCTCTACCCGAGCTCGACCGAGAACTACGACGACTGGCTCGAGAGCAACAGCATCGACAAGACCAAGCCGGAGTACGAGGCCAAGAGGACCCAGTACGAGCGGCAGTACGAGGAGTACGTCGACGGGCGCCACGAGCTGATGGCGAAGATCGTGGCGGACTTGGGCGACCGGTACGCGAAGGCCAAGGAAGAGGACTTCAGCGAGCCGCCGCCCCCGCCCCCGAGCGACATGCCCGGCAACTCCACGTACCAGAAGCCGACCGGCGGCGTGTTCGCCGAGGACGCGCTCTCGAACTCGAACGACATCGGCAACTCCCCCAACGACACCCCGGGCGGCAACGACACCGCCGGTGAGGACGGGATCGTCGGCACCGACGACGACCTCGATCCGGTGGACAGCGGCTGGACCCCCGGTTCGTACGACGACACCGACGGCGATCTTGCCGGTGGTCTCGCCGGAGCCACCGTCCCCACGGGCGGCGGCGCGGGATTCACGCCCAGCATGGGTGGCGGCGGGGGCGGCGGCGCCACCATCGCCGCCGGCGCCGGGCTCTTCGGTCCCGCGCGCGGCACCACTCCGGTGGGCGGCGGCAGCGGCACCACGCCTGGTCGCGGAACCGGCGGCACGCCGGGTCGCGGCACCGGTTCGAGCCCCGCTCGCGCCGGCGCCTCGTCGGGCACGGGCGGCCGTTCCGGCTCGGGCACCGGCGGTCGCGGCGGCCTGAACAGCGGCGGCGGCAACCGTCCGGGCGGCCTTGGCGGCCGCGGCGGCAGCGGGAGCGGCGCCGGCGGTCGTGGCGGCTCCCGGTCGGGCTACTACGACGATGACGACGAGACCTACACCAGGGAGACCTGGCTGCGGGAGGACGACGTCGACTGGGGCCGGAACCGCGTCAGCGACGACGAACTCGACGAGGACTGACGGACGGCTCTCGAGAATCGAAGAGGGGCGAGCGGCAGAGCCGCTCGCCCCTCCTTCATGTCCGGGTTGGAAATTCGCAGGGCCGCAGCCGTTCGGCTGCGGCCCTGCGACGTCTAGCGCTGGTTCGGGTCGCCCGGTCGCCAGGGGCTCGGCTCGGCCTGGTGGCCCGGCTGGCCGTATCCCGGGGGCGGGCTGCTGTAGCCCTGCTGTCCCGGCGGGGGGCCGCCGTACCCCTGCTGTCCGCCGCCCATGGGCGGGACGTAGGTCGGGTTGGGCGCGGGCTGCTGGTAGCCGACCTGCGTCGGGTCGTTGCCCGCGTTGAACCCCGGCTGCTGCGCCTGCGCGGCCTTGCGGCCGCGGCCTCGGAGCACCAGCCACACCGCGATCGCGGCGCCGACGAGCACGACCGCCGCGGCGACCACGATCATGCCTGACAGGTTCGATTCCTTGTTGCCGCCGGCCGAGGTCGAGGGGCCACCGGAAACGGCTCCGGGCTCCTGCTCCTCCTCGGGGGCCTCGGAGGTCGGGTCGTCGGGCGTGGCGCCGCTGGCGCCCGCCTCGCCCATCGGGTATCCGAGCGGGTTCTCGTCCACTTGCTCGATGTCGCCGGCGTTGACCGCCTGGTCGGCGTCGACCAGGCCGAAGCCCGTGTCGCCGCCCCGCGTGCCGCTGCCGTCTCCGGCGGTCTGAATGAGCCGCTGAATGACGTTGCTGGCGTCGAGGTCGGGATGAGCGGACCAGGTCAGCGCCGCGACGCCGGCCGCAACGGCCGCACCCATGGAGGTGCCTCCGGTGACCACGCTGTATCCGGAGGAGTCCCCTCCAAGGCTTCCGGTCGAGGGCACCGGCACCGTCATCTCGTCTGCCGGGGACGACAGGACCACTTCGGGCCCGGTGGTGCTGGTGGCGGAGAGGAAGTCGCCGTTCTCGTCCGCGCCCGTGACCGCGACGACCCCGGGAGTGGAGGCGGGGAAGCCGATCTGCTCACCGGGTTCGTTTCCCGAGGAGGCGACGACGATGGCGCCCTTGTCGATGACGTACTGGATGGTCTCCAGGTCCTCCTCGAAGGCCTCACCGGTGATGTGCCAGGGAACGACGAGCACGTCGGCGCCCTCATCGGCGGCGCGCCGGAAAGCACCGTACTCGGCCTCGCCCAAAGCACCGCCGAAGTCCGTGGAGCCGGAGTCCAACCGCACCGGCATGATCGTCGCCTCGGGCGCGGCCAGCAGCACGCCGGCGGCCACAGCAGTCCCGTGGCCGTCCACGTCCGTGCGGCCGTCGGTCTCCCCTGACAGGAGCGAGAACCCGGGAAGCACGTCCTTGCCCTCGAACACAGGGTGATCGGCGACGCCGGTGTCCATGATCGCGATGGTCACGCCCGCACCTCTCGCGGTCTCCCACGCGGCGGGGGCCCCGATCAGATCAGGGACCCACCCGTTCTCGTCGTAGAAGGTCGTGTCCTGAGCCAGCGCCGCACCGGGAGTGACCGCAACAGCCCCGACGGCCACGAGCGCGGCGAAGCCCGTGCCCAGTGCGGCGCGGAGGCCGCGGTGTGGGGACCGGGGTTCGGCGGGGGTTGGCGTGAGAGGTATGGCCATAGGGTTGGACCCCTTCTGTGTGCCGGTCGTTACAGCGCTGTCCGCTCTGCCCCACAACATACCGGACCTGTTTCAGCCCCGCGAGACACGGAGGATCGCGATCCCTTCATAACAATCCGATAACGGTCGGGACGATCCGTGCGTCACCACTATCGGCGGTTTGCCAGGGATTTGTACGCTGTGTGTTGATCGGCACACGAGAGATTGGACCCCCGTGAGCGCCCCATCGGTCACACCCCGCCCTGTCCACGCCTCTTCCCCTGGGACACAACATGGTTGATCTGTCATTGGATCCAGATGAGATCAAACAGGGGGGCGTTTCGATGTTCGCGGCCTCCGACGGCATGTACGAGGACTTCAAACAGGTCGCCAGTGAGGGCGGCGCGCTGGCGGGCTCGGTGGACACCGGGGCCTTCACCGGTGTGAACGAGGTGGCCCAGGCCGTCGAGCGGTGGGAGGGCGCGATCGTGCCCGGGCTGCGAGGCCGGGTGGAGGAGCTGGGGTCGTTCCTGGCGGTGTACTCGGTGCAGCACGTGGACCTCGACGGGATGACCGCCGAGATGTTCGCGCAGTACGCCGATCCCGAGGTGTTCCCGGTCGATCCGGGCTCGCGCACGACGCCGGCGCCGGAGTAGGCCATGAGTGTCACGTACAGCGCGTTGCGCGAGGCGGACTTCGGGCCGCTGGAGGCCGTGGGCGAGCAGTGGCGGGCCCAGGCCGGGCGGCTCGAGGAGCGGGAGTCGGATCTGGACGACCTGCGGCGCAGGCAGATCGGCGAGGCCCAGTGGACCGGGACCGTGGCCGAGGAGGTGCGGTCGCGGGTGAAGCTCATCGGCGACGACACCGTGGAGCGTGCCGGCGAGTGCCGCCGGATCGCGGCGGCGATCGAGGACGCGGTGACGGTCTTCAAGGACCGGCAGGAGGAGCTCGTGGAGCTGCTCTCGGCGCTGCCCGAGGGCCTGTCGGTGGACGCCGACGGGTATGTGACGGCCGATTCGGCCGCGGACGCGGCCGCGTTCGAGCAGCGGATCGAGGCGATCCTCGACGCGGTGCGCGAGGCGGACGAGACCCTGCACGCCGCGGTGGCGGCGATCGCGGGGACGACCGACGCGGACGAGCGGGCCGAGCTCGCGGGCGGGGTCGCGCTCGCGGACGACTTCCAGGACATGCTCGACCGGGACGCGAGCCCGGCCGAGGTGAACGCGTGGTGGGACGGGTTGTCGCCGTTCGAGCAGCAGGGGCTGCTGGAGGCGCGGCCGGAGCTGCTGGCGCAGGTCGACGGGATCCCCACGGGGGTCAGGGACACCGCGAACCGGACCCTGCTCGACGGGGAGCTGCACCGGCGCGAGAGCGAGATCGAGGCCGTCGAGGACCGGCTCGCCGCCGACCCAGGCAACGAGGACCTCCAGAAGCGGCTGGAGGGCCTGCGCGGCACGCAGGAGGACCTGACCCGGCTGCGGGACCGGATCGACGAGCCGTACCAGGTCGGCGCCGGCGGGCCCGCGCTCGACCACTACCTGCTCGGGTACTCCTCCGCGGAGGACGGCCGGGCGATCGTCGCGGTCGGGAACCCCGACACCGCCGACAACGTCTCGGTCCTGGTGCCCGGCACCGGAGCCGACCTCGGGAACGCCACCGGGGACCTGGACCGGGCCCAGCTCATGGCGGGCGACGCGTACTGGGCCGACCCGAGCGCGTCGACCGCGTCGGTGCTGTGGCTCGGGTACGACGCCCCCGACGACATCGTGCCGCAGGCCATGGACAAGCAGTACGCCGAGGACGCGGCGAAGGACCTGAGTTCGTTCGCCTCGGGCCTGCGGGCGGTCGACGAGGACGGGCGGTCGCACGTCACGATGGCGGGCCACTCGTACGGGTCGACGACCGTCGGCATCGCCGCGCGCGACGCCGGACTGGACGTGGACGACATGGTGTTCGTCGGCTCCCCCGGGGTGGGCGTCGACTCGGCGTCCGACCTGGGGATCGACCCGGACCGGGTGTGGGCCACCAGGAACGAGGAGGACATCATCGGCTGGGCCCGCGAGGACACGATCGGCTCGATCGTGGGCGGCGGCGCGGGCGGGCTGATCGGCGGGCCGGTGGGCGGGCTCATCGGCGGTGCGGTCGGGTACTTCACCTCCGACCACGACGACCTCATCCACGGCACCGACCCGGTCTCGGACGCGTTCGGCGGCCGGACCTTCCAGAGCGACGCCACGCGCGACGCCGACGGGATCGAGGAGCTGTGGAAGGACAACGCGGAGAACCACTCCGCCTACTGGGACGGCGACAACGGCCATCCCCGCAACGTCGCCCGCGACAACATGGCCTATATCGTCACCGGTCAGACCAGCGGCGTCCGGTGAGAACCGGTGCCGTGCTCGCTGTCCCACTACTGCTCGCAGGATGCTCGATGACCGAACCCGACCTGGCCGCGCAGGCCGACGTGTACGCCCCGATGGAGGCCGCCGCCGCCGAGGCGGTCGCGGCGCTGCCGGACTTCCCCGGCTTCGCCACCAGGACCTGGCACGAGCTGCCGTGCAGCCACGAGGGGATCGACGACGCCGACCATGTGGGCGTGGAGATCTCGTACATGTTCGCCGAGCCGCTGTGGGGCGACCCGCTGGTGCGCGAGACGTACGCGGAGGCGCTGCGCGGGCAGTGGGAGGCCGACGGCCTGGACGTGCACCGCGACGACTCGGTGGCGCTGGCGAGCGGCCGGGTGGACCGGAACGTGGAGGCGCTCACCGAGGACGGCCTGAACCTCTGGTACCGGGTGTCGGGGGTGGTGGGCCTGGTGGTCCAGTCGGGCTGCGTGCTGCGCAGCGAGCCCGGCGAGATCGAGTACGTGCCGCCGGCCGGCGGGATCGAGCCGGGCGGGGAGGGCGACCTGGTCGGCGCGTACTTCCCCGAGGGCGTGCCGAAGGGCGCGGTCGAGGACGGCGAGGCGGACTACTCGGGGCTGTAACTCCCGGCAGGCGATGCCGAGGACGCGGTCGGTCGTGGGCTCCCCCTGGGCCGGCACGCACTCGGGTTCGCCGACGCGTTCGACGCAGCCGCTGGCGAGGGTCAGGGCCGGGGCGTCGCCGCCGGTGTAGCCCAGGGCGATCTCGTCGGCGCGCTCGGCGGTGATGCGGCGGACCCCGTCGAGGGTCGCGCCGTCGTAGGTCAGCTCGTAGTCGCCGTCGGCCCAGCGGGCGCGCACGGCGGCCTCGTAGGCGGCGAAGTCCGCGGCGCGCAGCTCGTACGTGACGGTGTACCGGTAGGTCGCGAGCCCTGCCGGGGTGTGGTAGCCGCAGGCGGCGACGTCGACGGTGCGCGCGGCGAACCCGGAGAACGCGGGCAGCGCGCCGGTGGTCTCGGCGGCGGCGTCCTCGAGCCGCTGCCAGGTGCCGGCCTCGGTGTACTCGCCGCGCGGCTCCCCCGGTTCGGCGGCGGCGAGGGCCCACTGGCGGACCTCGGCGCCGGCGGCGACGGCGAGGAGCAGCGCGAGGGACCACACGGCGGTCTCGATCCCGGCGATGCGGCCGCGCGGGCGGTCCGGTTCGGCCCCGAGCCAGGCGCGGGCCTTCGCGGTGACGGCGAGGACGGCGCCGGCGAACAGGATCGGGGCGGTCGCGGTGAGCAGGGCGATGCCGACGTTCGCGGCCCCGTCGGTCATGGCCTCGCGCACCGGCATCGCCGAGGGCGTCAGCAGCAGCACGACCTGGACGAGGGCGAGCGCGCCGGCGGCGGCGAGGTAGAGGCGGGCGCGGCGGCCGCCGCGGCCGAGCCAGATCGCGGCGAGCACGTTCACCGGGACGGAGGGCGCGAGCACCAGCAGGTAGGAGATCCCGCGTTCGGCCAGGCCGTTGTCGACGCCGGGCCACGCGTACGCCTGGACGCCGCGCCAGCTCCACAGCCAGACCGCGACGACGGCGACCGCTTCGGCGAGCAGGAGCGCCTGGAGGGCGAGGACGCCGAGCGGCGGCCACGCCGGACGGCTCCGGGTCGCGAGCGGCGCGGAGTCGACGCCGGGGGGCGTGAGCAGTGGGTTCATGCGGGCCTTCGGTGTGCGGAGGCGCGAGGGGGATTCGCGCCGGTACGAGCGTAGTACGCCGCAGGGCCGCCCTCCGGTTGCACCGGGAGGGCGGCCCTGCGGCTCTCGTACTAGGCCTGTCCGTTCGGGGGGAGCAGCGTCGTCTGGATGAGCTGCTCGCCGTCCTTGCGGCGCACCAGGGTGCCGCGGCCCGGCGGCTGCGGGCTGGGGCGGAGCTTGCCGAAGATCGCGCCCTCCTCCCGCTTGCCGCTCATGAGCAGGCCGGGGGACTCGAGCGACTTGATCGTGCCCACGACCGGGTCCATCAGCGACCGCGCGGCACCGGTGGCGCGGCGGGCGATGATGACGTGGAAGCCGATGTCGCGCCCGACCGGGATGAGCTCCTGGATGGCCGTCAGCGGGTTCACCCGCTGGGCGACCATCTCGTAGTCGTCGACGATCAGGTACAGGTCCGGACCCGTCCACCAGGACCGGTCGCGCAGCTGCGCGGGCGTGACGTCGTCCCCGGGGAGCCGCTTCTCGATCGGCCCCTTCAGGTTCTTCACCGAGCCCTCGAAGTGCTTGCCGGCCATGGCGTAGTCGAGCAGCGTCGGCTTCTGGATCTCCTCCAGCATGCCGCGCCGGTAGTCGGCCATGATGATCTTGGCCTCGTCGGCGGTGTACGTCGCCTGGATCTGCCGCGCGATGTGCCGCAGCAGGTTCGTCTTGCCCGACTCCGAGTCGCCGAACACCAGCATGTGGGGCTCGTTCTGGAAGTCGAGGTACACCGGTTTGAGGCCGGCCTCGTTGAGGCCGATCGGGATGCCCGGCTTGGAGCGGTCGACCGCCTTGAGGAAGTCGGCCACGTGCAGCTGCTTCGGGAGCAGGCGCACCGGCGGGCACGGCTGGCCCCGCCACGCCTGCTTGACCTTCTTGACGAAGTCCTCGACGCCGGGCTGGAGGTCGTCGCCGTCCCGGATCGAGTCGACGCGCGGCACCGCCGCGAGGATGTGCAGCTTCGAGAGCGAGAGCCCCCGGCCGGGGCGGTTCTTCGGCACGTTCGCCGCCGCCTTGCGGTCGATCTCGGACTCCATGTTGTCCGAGAGCTTCAGCTCCAGCTTCAGGCCGAACATGTCGCGCATGTTCATGCGGATGTCGCCCCAGCGGGTGCAGGTGACGATGACGTGGACGCCGTAGGCCAGGCCCCGGTTGCCGATGGCGCGGACCTGGTCGACGAACGGGTCGAAGTCCTCGCGCAGCGTCATCCAGTTGTCGACGACGAGGAACACGTCGCCGAACGGGTCCTCCTGGAACCGCCCCTGCTCCTTCATGCGCCGGTACGAGCCCATGCCGTCGATCTTGTTGGCGGTGAAGAACGCCTCGCGCTCGTCCAGGATGGTGGTGACCTCCTGGATCGTGCGCCGCACGCCCTCCTCCTCCTGCCGGCCGAAGACGCCCGCGACGTGCGGGAGGTCCTCGATGCCGCGCAGGGTGCCGCCGCCGAAGTCGAGGCAGAAGAACTGGACCTCGCGCGGCGTGTGCAGCAGCGAGAGCGAGCCGATCATCGACCGGAGCATCGTCGACTTGCCCGACTGGGCGGCGCCGGCGATCGCCACGGTGCCCTGGGCGCCGGAGAGGTCGACGATGAACGGGCTGCGCCGCTGCTCGAACGGGCGGTCCTCCTCGCCGAGGACGGCGTGGAGCTTCCCGTTGAGGGAGAAGCCCTTCGGGGACAGGCCCCGGACCGGGTCGGCCTCCAGCGGCGGGAGCAGCTGGTCGAGCGTCGGCGGTTCGGCGAGCGGCGGCAGCCACACCTGGTGGGCCGGGCGGCCCATCCCGAGGCAGTTGTTCACCATGACCTCGAGGTCGGAGAGACTCTCGTTCTCGTCCTCGACGTCGGGCTCCACCACCTCTTCCTCGGGCTCCTCCTCGACCTCGGGCTCCGGGGGGAGCTCGACGAAGCCGGGCAGGAACCGCTGCACCTTGTGCTGGACGGCCGCGATGCGCTCGGCGCGCGAGGCGACCCGCTTCGGCGGCTTGTACGTCCCGCCGACGTAGGCGGCGCGGAAGCGCACCAGGTCCTGGGTGCCGACCTGGAGGTAGCCGTGGCCGGGGGCCTGCGGCAGCTCGTAGGCGGCGCCCGAGCCGATGACGGTGCGCGACTCCTGCGCGGAGAACGTGCGGAGCGCGACCCGGTACGACAGGAACGTGTCCAGGCCCTTCAGCTTGCCCTCTTCGAGCCGCTGCGAGGCGAGCAGCATGTGCACGCCGATCGAGCGGCCGATGCGGCCGATCTGGAGGAACAGGTTGATGAACTCGGGCTTCGCGACGAGCATCTCGGAGAACTCGTCGGCGATGATGAGCAGCGTCGGCATCGGATCCATCGGCTGCCCGGCCTTGCGCGCCTTCTCGTACTCCCACCGGTTGGTGAAGTTGCCGGTCGCGCGCAGCACCTCCTGGCGCCGCACCAGCTCGCCTTCGAGCGCGTCGGCCATGCGGTCGACCAGCTCGATCTCGTCGGCGAGGTTGGTGATGACCGCGGAGACGTGCGGCAGCTCGTCGAGGGCCGCGAACGTCGCGCCGCCCTTGAAGTCGACGAGGATGAAGTTGAGCTCCTCGGAGGAGTGCGTGGCGATCAGCGAGCCGATGATGGTGCGGAGCACCTCGGACTTGCCGGAGCCGGTGGCGCCGATGAGGAGCCCGTGCGGGCCCATGCCGCCGACCGCGGACTCCTTGAAGTCGATGTCGACGATGGCGCCGTCCGGCCCGGGCCCGATCGGGACCTTGAGGTAGTCCTTGACGGGCTTCTCGCGCCAGTGCACGGCCGGGTCGAGCGCCGCGGAGTCGTTGAAGCCGAGCATCTCCGCCAGGCTCGACGGGGCGGCCATCGGCGAGGCGTCCTCGTCGCCGGACTCCGTCGCGCCCGAGGCGCCCTTGAGGGTGAGCCGCCACGGGGCGAGCGAGCGGGCGATGCCCTCCGCCTGGTTGTACGACAGCGAGTCGGGCTTGCCGAGCACGCGGCGCCGGCCGGCCTGGTCGGTGTAGATCTCCTCGTCGGTGACGTCGTAGAGCTTGACCTGCGGTCCGGGCTTGCGCGGCAGGTAGCCGGAGAAGTCGAACACGGTCACGCCGGCCATGCCGTCGGCGGCGATGATGCCGGTCGGGTCGACCTCGCCGCCGTCGAGGATGACGACCAGGTGCGCCTGGCCCTCGCCCACGGTGGCGCCGGGCGACCACGCGCCGCGGCTCGACAGCTGGTCGCGCAGCGAGTTCTCCAGCTGGGTGGTGGTGTTGAAGAACATGCGGACCGGTCCGGCCCCGTCCTCGGCGGTGGGGTGCTGGAGGTGCGGCAGCCACTTCATCCAGTGCCATTCGGGCATCCGCTCGTTGTCCGCGACGACCGCGATGATCGCGTCGTCGGGCGAGTGGAGGACGGCGAGCTGCGCCAGCTGGGCCCGGATGTTGTCCATGACCGTCTGCCGCTCGCCGCGCAGGACCAGCCGCGCGGCCTCGGTGTACTTCATCGACCGGGGTATGTCGATCACGTTCGAGTGCGCGGCGACGAAGCGTCTGAGCGCCATCGAGGTCATCGGTTCGAGGTCCTCGACCGGTTTGGTCTCGGGGGGCACCAGCTTCATCGTCATGCGCTGCTTGCCGATGCCGACGCGCACGTCGAGCGCGTCGTCGTCCTTCGCGCGCCGCTCCCACATGCGGCGGGAGCCCACGAGCGACCACAGGGCCTTCGGGTCCGGGTGGCGCCACCGCGCCGCGCGCCACTGGCGCTCGGCGCCCTTGCGGGCGCGCCTGCGCACCTGGTTCAGGTAGCGCATGTAGTCGCGCCGGTCGGCGTTGAACTCGGCCTTCTTCTCGGCCCGGTTCCCGCCCATGTTGGTCGCCATCATGCCGACCATGGAGATGCCCATCATGGCGCCCATGGCGATGCGCATGGTGTTGCTGCCGGCCGACTGGGTGGCGCCGGTCCCGACACGGGTCATCATCATCATCGCCATGGCGGCGGCGCCGGCGAGCATCGGCAGGATCATCAGATACTGCGAGATGTTCTTCGGCTGCGGATCGGGCATGTCCGGCGGCGACTCCAGGAGGATGTCACCTCGGGGTGCCTGCGGCCCGCGCTTGCGCGGCGGCCTGCGGAAGAGTTTGGTCGTCACAGAGGGTCCTTGTACTCACCGGGGGATGCGCCTACCACGGCGGCGCGTGCTAGCCGTAACTTGGTCGCTGCCGTATAAAAGATATAAGTGCGCTCTGTCGAGTATCGCACTAACAGGGTAGAACCGCATCGCCACTCGGCCGGTACACCCGTCGTTGCATGCGGGATTTATCCTCTTACTGTCCCCCCGATTCCGACCCGACCCGGAGGTTCGCGCGGTGAGCACCAAGTCGGCCACTCTCTCCAGGGTGACGATCGTCAGTCCACGCACCAGGATCGACCTCGCACTGCCCTCTGACATCCCCCTCTCCGACCTGCTGCCCACGATCCTGCACCAGGCCGGCGAGTACTACATCGACGAGGCGGGAGACAACGGCGGCTGGATCCTGTCCCGGCTCGGCGACGCCCCCCTCGACACCGGTCACTCGTGCTCGCAGCTCGCGATCACCGACGGCGAGATGCTCTACCTCAACCCGGCGGACGCGGCGAAGCCCGAGATCGTCTTCGACGACGTCATCGACGCCGTCGCCACCGCCACCGAGCAGCGCGGCAACCGCTGGGACCACATCGCGACCAAGCGCTTCAGCGTCGGGGTCGGCACCACTGCCCTCGGCGTCGGCGCCATCGCGATCCTCTTGACCGGCCACCTCGCGAGCGCGATCGTCGGCCTCTCGGTCGCGATCGTCCTCGTGGGCGCCTCGGCGCTGCTCTCGCGCGCCGTCGGCGACTCCCGGGCCGCCACGTACTTCGGCGTCACCGCCGTCCTGTACTCCGGCGTGGGCGGCCTCCTCATCGCGGCCCGCGACCGGAGCGTGTTCGAGCTCGAGGGCCCGCACGTCCTCATCGCGGCCGCGGCGATCCTGCTGTTCAGCGTGCTCGCGATGGTGGCGGTGGGCGACATGGCGTCCGCGCCGGTGTTCATCGTGACGATCCTCGGCGCGGTGGTCCTCGGCGTCTCGACCGCGCTGATGGAGATCATCCCGGGCGGGACCGCGGCCACGGCCGCGGGCATCGCCGCGCCGCTGGCGCTGGTGATCCTCCCGGCCGCGCCGCGGCTGTCGCTGACCATGGCGACCGTGCCCACCCCGACGCTCCCCACCACCACGGAGGAGCTGAAGGAGGGCGACACCGAGGCCATCGACGGCAAGCGGATCCTGAAGCTCTCCGAGCACGCCGGGAACTACCTCGAGGCCCTGTACTCCTTCGCGGCCGTCACCGGCCTGGTGTCGGCGATCGCGCTGGCGTTCTCGGGCACGATCCCGGGCCTGATCCTCGCCACGATCCTGTCGCTGGTGCTGCTCAGCCGCGCCCGCACGATCGAGGACCGCCCGGCGCGCATCGTGATGCTCACTGGCGGCATGGGCGGCCTGACGGCGACGCTCGCCGCGATCTTCGTGGCCAGCGAGGGCAACATCCTGATGCGCCTGACGGTGATCCTCGGGGCCCTGACGCTGCTGACGCTCATCGCGATGGTCTACGGCCTGGCCGTGGCGGGCAAGAAGATCGCCCCCACCTGGGGCCGCAGCCTCGACATCATCGAGGCGCTGCTCATCGTGTCGATCCTGCCGCTGGTCGGCTGGGTGTGCGGCCTGTACGACATCGCGCTGTCCCTGCGAGGCTAGCCCCGAACCCCCCTTCGACCCGAGAGGCGAAATCCGATGCCCCAGATGCGTTCCCGCCGCGAGCAGGTGGACGCCCACAAGTTCATCACCTCGCGGATGAACCAGGCGCTGGTGCTGGCCAACCCCGACTCGATCGAGCGGCCGCTGCGCCGCATCGGCCTGTCGATCTTCGTGTCGGTGATGGTGCTGGCGCTCGTGTTCGGCGGCTTCGCGATCGCGACGCTGTTCAACAAGGGCAACGCACTGCCCGAGATCGGGCACATCATCACCATCAAGGGGTCGAACGCCGTCTACGTGTACACCACGAAGAGCGGCAACCCCCCTGCGGACGCGGACGATCCGGACCAGCCGAAGCTCTGGGAGGTCGCGAACTACACCTCGGCGCTGCTACTGGTGAAGCCCGGCTCCGACGGCAAGCCGCCGGTCCAGGACCTCAAGGCGTCCTCGATCGCGGGGATCCCCCGCGGCAGCTTCACGATCGGCATCCTCAGCGTCCCGGCGCAGCCGCCGGACCCCGAGGAGCTGCTGCAGAACGAGAACTGGAACACCTGCTCGATGCCGCGCACCGACGGCGGCACCGCGAGCTTCCAGCTCACGCAGCTCATCGTGCAGGACCTGCCCGACCCCGACGTGTGGCTCGGCGACGACCACTGGATGCTGGCGAAGACCGCGGTCAAGGAGGAGGAGGGCGAGGTCCCCACGTACTACCTGCTGTGGAACGGCCACAAGCACCTGATCGCGTCCGACACGGCCACCGCCACCACCCTCGCCAGCGACCTGGGGCTGAGCATCGGTGACGCCATGCCGCTCAACGAGAGCATGCTCGTGACGATCCCCGACGGCCCGAACATCGCGCCGGAGGTCGAGGACGGCTTCGGCGAGCCCTCCGGGGTGCGGGACGTCGAGGAGGTGTTCATCGACTACGGCCAGCCCGTGCTGTCCGGCAACGACCTGTTCACCCTGCTCAAGACGCCTGCTGGGGACGAGTTCGCGCGCATCACGCCGACGATGGCGCTGCTGCTCGAATCCCAGTACGGGGCGACCGCGGAGGTCGACCCGACCGTCCGCAGCGAGATCGGCTCCGAGGCCGAGTACCTGGAGCGGGGCTACCCGGACGCCGACCTGAGCGAGGAGCTCTGGACGGACGACTCGCCCCGCCCGGCGGTGTGCGCGGTGTACGACCCGCAGGCGCAGGACCGGGACTCGAACGAGCTGCAGATCGGGATGTACAGCGACGCTCCGAAGGAGCTGACCGGCCCGGCCGAGTCGGTGGAGTTCATCGACGGCGAGATCTTCTCCGACGTGGAGAACCTCCAGGCGCAGACGGTCCTGCCGCAGGGGCGGGCCGCGCTCGCCGACAGCCTCACCGACCAGGGATCGACGATCCAGGGCTTCACGTACATGATCAGCGACCAGGGCATCCGCCACGGCCTGGTGGACGACGGCATCACGGACTCGACCCAGCAGATGCTCGGGTACACGGACGTCAAACCGGTGTCGGTACCCGTGGAGATGATCACCCTCATTCCCGAGGGCAACGCGCTCAACCCGCGGGAGGCCCGGAAGCAGATGTACGCCGACGACACCGAGGTACCGGTGTACGAATCGGAGTCGCCGTCGGCCGAGGCCGGAGGCTGACGCTTCGTGACGCTCGAAGCCGCCGGGGACTTCCCAGTCCTCGGCAGCTTTGGCGTTTTCTGGGGATTCAGGGATGGTGCACCCGTGTTAGCCTGGCGCGACACACTCCCGACAAAACGAGGAAGCGTCATGGCCTACCCGCCGCAGCAGCCGGGGTTCGACCCCAATCAGCAACAGCCCTACGGGCAGCAGCCGGGGTACGGCCAGCAGCCCCAGCAGCCCGGGTACGGACAGCAGCCGGGCTATGGACAGCAGCCCGGTTACGGGTCGCCGCAGCCGGGTTACGGCCAGCAGCCCCAGCAGCCGGGCTACGGGCAGCAGCCCGGCTATGGACAGCAACCGGGGTACGGGCAGCAGCAGCCCGGGTACGGCGCACTGCCGCCGGCCCCGAAGTCGAAGACCCCGCTGATCCTCGGCATCGGCGGCGGCGCGCTCGTCCTGGTCATCGCCATCGTGCTCCTCGTGCTCAAGCCGTGGGGCTCCGGCGCGGGCGACGCGCCCTCGGCCGGGGACTCCCCCGAGGTCGTGGCGGAGAACTTCCTCCAGACCATGACCGCGCTGTTCGACGCGGCGATGAACTCCGACGCGGAGGGCGCGGCCGCGGTCGTGGAGGACCTCGGCGCGTTCGTGTGCGCAGACGCCCAGGCCTCCGTCGAGGAGCTGGCGACCCTCATCGAGGAGGGCTTCGACCCGAGCGCCTACGAGGACATGGGGATGGAGGCGCCGCCGGAGGTCGACCCGGACTTCCAGTACGAGGTCACCGGTTCCACGGAGGAGGGCGACACCGCGACCGTCGACTACTCGATGAGCTTCACCTACATGGAGCCCGAGTTCGACGACGAGTTCAACGTGACCGGCTGGAGCGAGACCCGCGACGAGACCACCGACACGGTCGACATGGCGAAGGAAGACGGCGTCTGGAAGATCTGCGACCAGAGCATGGTGCTGGGCGGCGAGTAAGGCGGCCCCTGCGCATCGAAGGGCCCCTGCGGGATTCCCGCAGGGGCCCTTGCCGTGTCCGGATCAGAGGAGGTCGTTCAGCAGGTCGAAGTAGCCGTCGCGCTGGCCGGCGGTGTTCGGGTGGTAGGACTCGGCGATCGGGTACGAGATGCCGTTGACCCACTCGGTGTCGTCGCAGACCGCGTGGCCGTCGAAGGCGTCGCGCACGTCGATGTAGTCGAAGCCGTGGCTGCCGGCGGCCGCGCCGATGGTGGTGGCGAGGAGGTCGGCGGCGGCGTTGAGCTGGGACTGCTCACCGGGGCTGATGCGGGTGATGGCGTTGCACTGCTCGCCGTTGAAGAGGCGCGGGTAGCCCAGGACGATCACCTCGGCGTTCGGCGCGGCCGTCTCGATCGCGTCGTAGACGGCGTGGAGCTTCGCGGGCAGCTGGTTCTTGATGTAGGCCTCGGCCGCGTCGATCTGCGCGTCGCAGGTCCACGGGTACGGGTACGCGCACCGCTGCACCACCCCGGCCCAGCCGGTGTCGTTGCCGCCCACGGTGATCGTCACCAGGTCGGTGGAGGAGGAGAGGGCGCCGAGCTGGTTGTTCAGGACGTCGCCGGTCTTGGCGCCCGCGCAGGCCGCGAACTCGAGGTCGGCGCCGAGCTCCGCGGCGATCAGGGACGGGTAGGCGGACGCGGAGCGGGAGCAGCCGCTGCCGTCGTCGAGGTACGAGCGGGTGCCGACGCCGGAGGCGTAGGAGTCGCCGAGGGCGACGTACTCGATCGTCTGGGCTTGGGCGGCACCGCTGGTCAGCGCCAGCACCGACACGACGGCGGCGGTGAGCACCGCCGCCATTGTGGAGATTCGCCGGGGGTGGGACATTTTCGGCTCCGTCTCGAATTTTGTCCGGACTGGGGAGCCTTATTTATATAGGTCGCATAACGCACAGTCCACCAACGGAATGTGCCAAGTCAGAAAATTTACGCCAGTCGATCGCTGCTGGGCGGCAGGGGTTTTCAGAGCCCCTCGGGCAGGTCGAGCCGGTCGAGCGGCTGCGGCTCGTCCGGGGTCTCGGCCAGGAGCCGGTCGGCACCGTCCTCTGTGGACGCCTCGGGCTCGGCGAGGAGCCGCCGGACCTCGGCTTCGAGGTGGGCCTGGACGAGCAGCTCGAACCGCTCGCCGTCCTCGGCGGCCAGCGCCTCGACGAACGCGACGTGCTCGGGGACGAGGTCGCGGTGGACCTCGAAGTGCTCGAACATCGAGAAGGTGCACAGGCGGGTCTCGATGAGGAGGGTGCCGAGCATCCGGGCGAGGCGCAGGGACCCGCCCCAGACGGCGAGGACGCGGTGGAAGTCGAGGTAGGCGTCGCCGAGGGCGCGGGCGTCGTCCTTGCGGAGGGCGCGCTGCATGCGCTTGACCTCAGCGCCGAGCTCGGCGAGGACGGTCCGGCGCTCGGCGGCGGGGAGGGTGAGGATGCGCCGGCCGAGTTCGGGCTCGATGCGGGCGCGGAGCCAGTGGATGTCGCGGACGTCCTCGGCGGTCATGGTGCGGACGGCGAGGCCGCGGCGGCGCGGGATGACCAGGAGGCCTTCGGCGGTGAGGCGCTGCATGGCCTCGCGGAGGGGGCCGCGGCTGACGCCGAGCTGGTAGGCGAGTTCGGCCTCGCCGAGGACGGTGCCGGGCGGGAGGGAGCCGTCGACGACCGCTTCGCGGAGGCGCTCGGCGATGAGGTCGACCGTCGAGGCGCGGCGCACGGGGGCGAGCCGCCCCACTTGGCGGCCGCCTTCGAGCCCGCTCAGTCCGCTGCTGCGAGTCGTCACTGCTGTCCGATCTCCCTCTGTCGCTTCTGGGCAGCATCTTACTGCCGACCCGTACATCACGTTCGATGTCGGGACCCGGTTGCGCCCGGCGGCCGGGCCGTCTCGCGGGTCGCTCCGGCCGGCGTGCGCTATCGTTACCGAACGTCGATAATCTGATTGTCGACAAACTTACAATAGAACGTTAGGGTCGGCAAGACACCCCGAGCCCGACTCAGGAGGCGACCAACGTGTCGAACGAACTGCATCTGAACCGCCGTCATCTGCTCCTCGGCAGCTCAGCCGGGGCGGCGGCCCTCGCACTGGGGGCATGCTCGCGCACGGACGGCGGCGGTGAGGGGGGCCTGCTCAAGCAGGCCCAGGACGGCGGCGCCATCCGCGTCGCCTACGCCGACGAAGCCCCCTACGCCTACACCGGCGACGACGGGGCCGTCACGGGACAGTCGGTGGACACCCAGGTCCACCTGCTGGAACAGCTTGGTGTCAAGGCCGACCAGATCGAGTGGAAGCTCACCGAGTGGGACTCCCTCATCACCGGCCTGGGCACCAACCACGACATGGTCATCGCGGGCATGTACATCACGCCCGAGCGCTGCGAGGCGGTCGCGTTCGCGAACCCCGACTACGTCATGCCCGACGCCCTCATGACCCTCGCCGGCAACCCCGGCGGGTACACCGACTTCAACACCATGGCCGGCGCCGACGGCGTCGTCGGCGTCATGAACGGCACCAGCGAGCACGAGATCGCCGACAAGACCTTCGGCGAGGACCGCATCAACGTCCAGGCCAACCTCGACTCGCTCATCCTCGAGCTCAAGGCCGGCCGCTGCGACGCCATCGCGCTCACCAGCGCGAACCTGCGCCTCGCGGCCGAGTCCGACCCGGAGGTCGAGGTCACCGACGGGTTCTGGCTGGTCGACCCCGACACCGGCGAGGACATCATCGGCGCCGGCGCGGCCGTGTTCCAACCGTCCGACTCCGACTTCCGCGACGCGGTCAACGAGGAGCTCGACAAGCTCCTCGCCGACACCGCCACGTGGGAGGAGCTGACCGCCCCGTACGGGTTCACGGTCGACGAGAACCACCCGGAGGGCCTCACGGCCGAGGACCTCTGCCCGGACACCTACCAGTAGGAGGCGGGACATGGACTTGCAAGCGGTCATCGAATCACTCCCCCGATACGGAGAACCGCTCCTGGTCACGATCGGCGTCACCGTGGCGTCGGCGGCGCTGGCCCTCGTGCTGGCGTTCGGCCTCGGGCTCATGACGGGCTCGCGGCACCTCGCGATCCGGACCCCGGCGCGGGCGTTCGTGGAGTTCTTCCGCGGCTCCTCGGTGGTGGTCCAGCTGTTCTGGTTCGCGTTCGCGATGCCGGTGGTGCTGGGCATCCAGTTCGACTACCTGATCGTCGCCGGGATCATCGCCCTCGGCTGCAACTACGGCGCCTACTCCTCCGAGGTGGTGCGCGGCGCGATCGCCGCGGTCCCGCGAGGCCAGCTCGAGGCCGCCACCGCCCTGAACCTCACCCCGCTCCAGAAGATGCGGCTCGTGGTCCTCCCCCAGGCGTGGCCCGAGATGATCCCCTCCCTGTGCGCGTTCGCGATCATGCTGCTCAAGGCCTCGGCCCTGGTGTCGGTGATCGGCGTCCTCGACATCACCTGGCTGGCCGGGCTCCTCGGCAAGCAGCCGGGGCAGGACCGGCTGCTGCACTACGCGGTCGTCCTGGTGATCTACTTCGTGCTCGCCTGGCTCATCTGGACCGGGATGCGGGCGCTCGAGCGCCGCGCGAAGCGCGGCCTCGGCATCGACACGAAGCCCGTGAAGGGCCGCCTGGCCCCGACCGTGGCGGCGGGAGGCGTCCACTGATGCAGACGGGTTGGAGCAACGAGACCCTCCGGGAGATCTTCCCGGCCATCTGGGACGGCTTCCTCGTGGTCCTCCAGGTCACCCTCGTGGCCGGGATCATCGCGGTCGTCCTCGGACTGCTGGTCGCGGTCGGCGAGCGCAACGGCCCGGTGTGGCTGCGGCGCCCGCTCGGCGCGGTCTTCCAGTTCATCCGCAACACCCCCCTGCTGGTGCAGGTGCTCATCGTCTGGACGGCGACGAGCCTCTACATCAACCCCGACTGGAGCGCCTTCGCCGTCGGCTCGACGGTGCTGGGCCTCCACTACGCGTCCTACACCTCGGAGTCGTACCGGGCGGGGATCGACGCGATCCCCAAGGGCCAGTGGGAGGCGGCGACGGCGCTGAACCTCCCGGGCCACCGGGTCTGGGGCGCGATCGTCCTGCCGCAG
The DNA here is from genome assembly GCF_039531525.1 of Glycomyces endophyticus. NCBI lineage: Bacteria > Bacillati > Actinomycetota > Actinomycetes > Glycomycetales > Glycomycetaceae > Glycomyces > Glycomyces endophyticus. The sequence goes on along the minus strand of NZ_BAAAQF010000025.1, from coordinate 11,881 downwards.
ATGTTCCGCCGCTCGGCCGCGGCCGTCGGCAACTGGATCATCGCCATGTTCAAAGAGGTGCCGACCCTGTTCATCATCGGCGTCATGGAGATGATCGCGGAGGCCCGGGCCTTCCAGGGCCAGCACTACACCGGCGCGGTCGAGGGCTACACCCTCGCCGGGCTGCTGTTCCTCGCCGCCTCGTACCCGGTCGCGGTCGCGATGCGCAGATTGGAGAACCGCCTTGCAAAGTCAAACTACTGAGCCCATCATCGAGTTCGACCGCGTCGACAAGTCCTTCGGCGATCTCCTGGTCCTCGACGAGCTGAGCTTCCGGGTCGACCCCGGGGAGCGCGTGACGCTCATCGGGCCCTCGGGCTCGGGCAAGACCACGATCCTGCGGCTGCTCATGACGCTGGAGAAGGTCACGCCCAAGGCCGACCCCGAGCGCGAGGGCGGCGTAGTGTGGCTGGAGGGGAAGCCCTACTCCCACATGGAGAAGAAGGGCGCCCTGGTCCCGGCGAACGAGAAGTGGCTGCGGCAGCGCCGCTCGCGCGTGGGCATGGTCTTCCAGCAGTTCAACCTGTTCCCGAACATGAACGTCCTGCGCAACGTCACCGAGGCCCAGGTCCACGTCGCCGGACGCGGCAAGGAGGAGGCCGAGGCGAAGGCGAGGGACCTGCTCGAGCTCGTGGGCCTCGCCGAGAAGACCGGCGAGTACCCCTCGCACCTGTCCGGCGGCCAGCAGCAGCGCGTGGCGATCGCCCGCGCGCTGGCGATGGACCCCGACGTCCTCCTCCTCGACGAGGTCACCAGCGCCCTCGACCCCGAGCTCGTCGCCGACGTGCTCGCGGTCCTGCGCGACGTCGCCGACACCACCAGCATCACGATGCTGTGCGTGACCCACGAGATGGGCTTCGCGAGGGACGTCTCCGACCGCGTGATGATGTTCGACGGCGGCCGGATCGTCGAGCAGGGGGCGCCCGACGCCATGTTCTCGGAGCCGCAAGAAGCCCGCACTCAGGACTTCCTCAGGGCCGTGCTCGCAGAGTAGGATTGGAGTCTCCTCCATCCTTGGAGAGTGTTAGGGGTGTTCGAGGGGGGCGGTCATGAGGGGTTATCGACCGTCCTCCTCATTCTTTTGCCCGGAGCGCGGCCGCGGCACCCGCGGGGTGCGGGCGGGTGGCACAATCAGACGTCGTGTCAGCACCTGATCCAGGCCAAGGGATGAGCGGATGAACCTGTTCGGCCGGGGCGAGAACCTCCCCGAAGAGTCCATCGCGGTGATCGGCCTGGGCCGCTTCGGGTCCGCCGTCGCCGAGTCGCTCACGCGGCTGGGCCACGAGGTCCTCGCCATCGACGAGCGCCCCGAGATCGTCCAGCGCGCCTCCGAGACGCTCACGCACGTCGTGCAGGCCGACTCGACCGAGTCGGCGGTCCTCGTGCAGCTCGGCATCGGCGAGTTCGACCACGTCGTGGTCGCGATCGGCACCGACATCGAGGCGAGCGTCCTCACCGTCCTCGCCTGCGAGGAGGCCGGCGTCCGCGAGATCTGGGCGAAGGCCATCAACGCCAAGCACGGCCAGATCCTGCACCGCACCGGCGCCCACCACGTGGTCTATCCCGAATGGGCCATGGGCGAGCGGGTCGCGCACCTGGTGAGCGGGAAGATGCTCGACTTCATCGAGTTCGACGACGGCTTCGCGATCGTCAAGACCAAGGCCCCCACGGAGGCCGTGGGCCGGACCCTCGCCGAGTCGCGGCTGCGCTCGAAGTACGGCGTCACCGTCGTCGGCGTCAAGCAGCCGGGCGAGGACTTCACGTACGCCACCCCGGACACGGTCGTCTCCGAAGGGGACACCCTCATCGTCTCCGGGGCCACGACCAAGGTCGAGGCGTTCGCCTCCACCACATGATCTCGAAGGTCAAGGCGTTCTTCCGCCACCCGGGCCGCCTCATCCCGCTCCTGTTCATGGGCGTGATCGTCGCCGGGACCCTGCTGCTCATGCTCCCCGTCGCCCACCTCGGCGACGACCGGACCTCGTTCGCGGACGCCCTGTTCACGTCCACCTCGGCGGTGTCGGTGACCGGCCTGGCCGTGCTCGACACGCCCGTCCACTGGTCCTGGTTCGGGCAGTTCGTCATCATGCTGCTGTTCCAGATCGGCGGCCTCGGCATCATGACGAGCGCGGTCCTCATGGCCCTGCTCGTCACCCACAAGCTGGGGCTGCGCACCAAGCTCGCGACCCGGATGGAGATCAGCCAGGCCCTCAACCTCGGCGACTTCCGCGCGATCCTGCTGCGCACCATCGCGTTCACGTTCGTCGTGGAGGCGATCGTGGCGCTCGCGCTCGCGATCCGGTTCTCCTCGCTGGACTTCGGGCTCGGCGAGGCGGTCTGGTACGGGGTGTTCCACTCGGTGAGCACCTTCAACAACGCCGGGTTCGCGCTGTTCTCGGACTCGATGATGAGCTACGCGACCGACCCGTGGATCTGCGTGCCGATCGCGCTCGGGTCGATCCTCGGCAGCCTCGGCATGCCGGTGATCTTCGAGATGACGCGGCGCCACTGGGGCCGCCACCAGTGGTCGGTGCACACCAAGCTGACCCTGGTCGGCTCGGCCGTGCTCATCCTCGGCGGCTGGGCGTTCTATCTGGCGTTCGAGTGGTCGAACCCGGCGACGTTCGGCCAGTGGCCCTGGTACGACCGCATCCTGCCGGCGTTCTTCCAGTCGTCGGTGGTCCGCGCCAGCGGCTTCAACTCGATCGACATCGGGGCCATGCGCGAGGACTCGCAGCTGGCCTCGATCATCCTCATGTTCATCGGCGGCGGCGCCGCCTCGACCGCCGGCGGCATCAAGGTCACCACGTTCTTCCTGCTGCTCCTGGTGATCTGGGCGGAGGTGCGCGGCGAGCCCGACGTGACCGCGTTCCGCCGCCGCATCGACCCGCCCGTCATCCGCGAGGCGCTCGCGGTCGCCCTGGTCTACGTGGCGTGCAACGCGTTCGGCGTGTTCCTCATGCAGCGCTTCGAACCCGACATCGAGATCACCGCGATCATGTTCGAGGTGACCAGCGCGTTCGCCACCGTCGGCCAGTCCACCGGCATCACCTACGACCTGTCCGAACCCTCCGTGTGGCTGCTGACGATCGCCATGTACACGGGCCGCGTCGGACCGGTGCTTTTCGCCGCGTCGCTGGCTCTTCGTGCACGAAAACGGCTATACCGGTACCCATCGGCGCGCCCCCTCGTGGGGTGAGCCCCGCCTCAACAGCCCCTCCGACGACAAGCGAAGATGGTGTCCAGCACGCCGCAGCGCGGATCGTCGCCCCCAGAAAGGACGCCCCCCGAGATGTCCCGTAAAGCCCGGCAGCGCACCAGTCGTCTCCCCATCCGGATGCAGTTGATGCTTCCGATCGCCGCGGCGCTCATGGGGATGCTGGTCCTCGGGCTGTTCCAGACGGTCAGCGTCTGGGACGAGTACCAGAACGCGACCGACGCCGAGGTGCTCGCCGGACTCTCCGCCGATCTGAACGACGCCCTGGAGGCGCACCGGCTCGAGGCCGGCCCCCTGGTGCAGTCGGTGATCAACGGCGGCGGCGGCGCGTTCGACTCCGCGGTCGCCCGCCGCGAGACCGACTGGGCCTTCGACCGGCTCGAGGAGAGCACCCCGTCGGTGACCGCCCGCTTCCCCGACCTCGAGGACGACCTCGAGTCCCTGTTCGCCAAGGCGGACGACCTCGAGACGGCCCGCACCGCGTTCGACCGGCTCGCCGCCGGGGACGCCAGCTTCGAGGACGACGACGTCGCCGACGCCTACCTGATCTACCGCGACGTCGCGAACAAGATCGTCGCGATCGCCGCGATCCTCCCCCGCCTCGTCGACGACGCCGAGGTCGCCGCGCACCTCGACTCGCTCGCGGCCCTCATGCAGGCCAGCCGCATCGCCGCCGAGATCCAGTTCGCCGTGTCCACGGACCTGGTGATCCTGAAGGAGGCCGACGCGGTCGTGGTCGGGCGCGCCGAGCTCTCCGAGGCCGCGTACCTGTCGGGCAACTTCGACCGCCAGATCGCCGAGTTCCAGGCGAACGCCTCCAGCGACACGAGCTCGGTGTACAAGGCGGCCATGGACTCCGACGCGGTCGGACTCGCGCAGCTGTCCTTCGGGATCTACGCCCGCGGGAACGTGCCGACCATCAGCCCCAAGGAGTTCTCGGACTCGCAGGGCGCGATCGTCGCGGCCCTCGACACCACGCAGCAGTCGGTCCTCGACGCCATGCAGGACGACGTCGAGGCGATTCGCGACGCGTCCTCGCGCACGCTCCTCACCACGTTCGCGCTGGTGATCGTGCTGGCGCTGACGTCGATCATCTCCGCGGCGATGCTGGCGCGGCGCATCAGCCTCCGCGTCGACGGCGTCCGCGAGGCGACCCTGACCGCCGCGTACGACACGCTCCCGAAGACCGTGGCCGCGGTGTCGCAGGCCGCCAACGCCGACGAGGTCGACCGGCTGCTCCAGACCGCGAAGCGCCAGACGGTGCAGACCTCGGACTCGCGGTACTCCGACGAGCTCGACAGCCTCGCCGAGGCGTTCAGCGCCGCGCACCACCAGGCCCTGCGCCAGACCGCGAACCAGGCGCTGCTGCGCATCGACGTCGAGGCGATGATGAAGACGCTGGCCCGCCGCGGGCAGAGCCTCATCCGCCGCCAGCAGCAGGTCATGGAGTCCCTGGTGGACCAGGCCCCGGACCACGCGGTGCCCGACGAGTGGCGCTCGGTCTACCACCTGCTCGCGCGCATGCGCCGCAACGAGGAGAACCTGCTCCTGCTCGCGGGCGGCGACCCGCAGCGCCGCTACAACCACCCGGCGAACCTCGACACGATCCTCCGCGACGCGGTCGCCGAGATCGAGGACGCCGGCCGCGTCCTGGTCGAGAACCAGGTGTCGGTCCGGCTGGAGACGAAGCCTGCCGGCGACCTGGTGCGCATCCTCGCGGAGCTGCTCGACAACGCGGCCGCGTACTCGCCGCCGACGCAGTCGGTGCGGGTGACCTCGCGCCGCTCGGGCTCGGAGATCGTCATCTCCATCGCCGACGACGGCATCGGCCTCGCGCCCGAGCCGATGGCCGCGATCAACCGCCGCCTGGCCGAGCCGACCCAGCTGAACTCGGAGCTGACCGCGACCATGGGCCTCCTGGTCGTGGGTCGCCTCGCCGCCGAGCACTCGGTGAGCGTGCAGCTGCACTCGACGATGGGCAAGGGCACGCTGGCGCTGGTGCGCATCCCGGCGAGCGCCCACGCGGAGGACCCGGTGGGCCTGTCGCCGGACCTGACGGGGTCGGCCGCGCGCCTGGCCCTGTCGGCCCGCGCCGCGAACCTGCCGGTGACCGGAACGGGCGCCGAGACGGCCGCGCCGAGCGCCGTCGAGCCGATCGTGCCGCGCCCCCGCAAGGCCGGTCCGGCCCCCGAGCCACGCCCCGTAGCTGGGGGAACACTCAACGGAGGCAAGCCGGTGCAGGCCCCTGCGGGCCCCGCTCCCGAGACGCTGGATGTTACCTTCAGGAAGGTGAACCGAGCACTCGAAAACTCCGGCAGGACCAACGGCGCCGAACTGCCCCGTCGCGCGCCGGGCTCCCGACTGCTCCCCGGCTCCGTCCCCACTGCCCGGCAGGGCGGCGGCGCCGATCTCGACCCGGCGGAGATCCGGGACCGGCTCGCCGGTTTCGCCTCCGGCATCGCGGCGGCCGCCGCGCACGAACAACGCCAATAGAAAGCAGCGAGATGGATAGCAAGGACAAGAACGTCGGTGAACTCGACTGGCTCCTGACCTCCTTCGTGGAGAAGGTGCCGGACGTCTCCGAGGCGCTCACGGTGTCCGTCGACGGCCTCGCCATCGCCGCCTCGAGGGGGCTGTCGACCGACCGGGCCGACCAGCTCGCCGCCATCACCTCCGGGCTCGCGAGCCTGACGACGGGGGCCGCGAAGGTCCTCGACGCCGGCCGCATCCGCCAGTCCGTCATCGACATGGACGAGGGCGTGCTGCTGCTCATGGCCGTCGGCGACCGGGCCCAGCTCGCGGTCCTCGCGAACGCCGGCTGCGACCTCGGCCAGGTCGGCTACGAGACCGCCCTGCTCGTCAAGCGCGTCTACGCGGCGCTCGAGCCCGACGCCCGCGGCCTCTAGGCGCCGTAGGAGATTGCTCACCCGCGCGGGGCCGCGCCCATCGACGGCCCGCGCGGGGACTCCCGTCGCTGTGACGCTCCGCGTATCGGACCTGCGACAACCACCGAACGATCACCGGGCGATCACGCTCCGCCACGCCGCACGGGCTGCGCCCCTCCGCGTCGGCGGCGTTTCGCGGGGCTATGCTGCGTTCGCTACCTGGAAATGAATCTGGAGGCCCACACGTGACCACGGTTGAGCCGAAGCTTGAGCCGACGCCTATCGTCGCGCGTCCGTGGCCGGTGCGCCGCGAGCCCAAGGGCTCCTGGCTCGCCCGCACACTCCGCACGACCGACGCCAAGCAGATCGGCCTGCTCTACTTCGTGACGTCGTTCGCGTTCTTCGCGATCGGCGGCATCCTGGCCCTGCTGATCCGCGCCGAGCTGTTCCACCCCGGCCTCCAGATCGTGTCCTCTGAGCAGTTCAACCAGCTGTTCACGATGCACGGCACCATCATGCTGCTGATGTTCGCGACGCCCATCGTGTTCGCGTTCGGCAACTACCTGGTGCCGCTGCAGATCGGCGCGCCGGACGTCGCGTTCCCGCGGTTGAACGCCTTCGCGTACTGGCTGTACCTGCTCGGCTCGACCCTCGCGGTCGCCGGCTTCATCACGCCGGGCGGCGCGGCGTCCTTCGGCTGGTTCGCGTACCAGCCGCTGTCGAACGCCGTGAACTCCCCCGGGATTGGCGCCGACATGTGGTTCGTCGGCCTGTCCATCTCGGGTGCGGGCACCATCCTCGGCGCCGTCAACATGATCACCACGATCGTGACGATGCGCGCGCCGGGCATGCTCATGTTCCGGATGCCGATCTTCACCTGGAACATCCTCATCACCAGCCTGCTGATGATCCTGGTCTTCCCGATCCTGTTCGCCGCGCTCCTCGCCGTCATGGCCGACCGCACCCTCGGTGCGCACGTCTTCGACGCCGAGACCGGCGGGGCGATCCTGTGGCAGCACCTGTTCTGGTTCTTCGGGCACCCTGAGGTGTACATCGTGGCGCTGCCGTTCTTCGGCATCGTCTCGGAGATCTTCCCGGTGTTCAGCCGCAAGCCGATCTTCGGCTACAAGACGCTCGTCGCCGCGACCCTGGCGATCGCGGGCCTGTCGATGGCCGTGTGGGCCCACCACATGTACGCGACCGGCGCGGTCATGCTGCCGTTCTTCTCGCTCATGACCTTCCTGATCGCGGTCCCCACGGGCGTGAAGTTCTTCAACTGGATCGGCACCATGTGGAAGGGGCAGCTGACCTTCGAGGCCCCGATGCTGTTCAGCATCGGCTTCCTGGTCACGTTCCTCCTCGGCGGCCTGTCGGGCGTCCTGCTCGCGAGCCCGCCGGTGGACTTCCACGTCTCCGACTCCTACTTCGTGGTCGCGCACTTCCACTACGTGCTGTTCGGCACGATCGTGTTCGCGGTCTACGCCGGCGTGTACTTCTGGTTCCCGAAGGTCGCCGGGCGCATGTACGACGAGCGCCTCGCGAAGGTCCACTTCTGGCTGACCTTCATCGGCTTCCACACCACGTTCCTGGTGCAGCACTGGCTCGGCGCCGAGGGCATGCCCCGCCGGTACGCCGACTACCTCGAGTCCGACGGCTTCACGACGCTGAACATGATCTCGACGATCGGCGCGTTCGTCCTCGGCCTGTCGACGCTCCCGTTCATCTGGAACCTGTTCAAGTCCTGGAAGGCCGGGCGCGTGGTCGAGACCAACGACCCGTGGGGCTACGGCGGCTCGCTCGAATGGGCGACCAGCTGCCCGCCGCCGCTGCGCAACTTCGACCGCCTCCCGCGCATCCGCTCGGAGCGCCCCGTCTTCGACGAGAAGTGGGGACACCTGGTCAAGGAGGTCAAGGGCCACTAGCCCGCGACCTGCGAACGACAGCCCGTCGGCTCCGGCCGGCGGGCTTTCGCGCTCCCCGGGTCACGAATCGCGCGCAGTCGCGTCCCTGCACTACCGGTCGCGGCCCCGCGTCACTAGGATCGTTGACATGAGCCGGGCACTGATCGTGGTAGACGTCCAGAACGACTTCTGTGAGGGCGGGTCGCTGCCCGTCGCGGGCGGCGCGGCGGTCGCGGCGGCCGTCACCGAGCTGATCAAGGCCGCCCCGGGCCGCTGGGACCACGTGGTCGCCACCCGGGACTGGCACATCGACCCGGGCCTGCACTTCTCGGCCGAGCCGGACTTCCGCGACTCCTGGCCCCCGCACTGCGTCGTCGGCACGGCCGGCGCGGGCTTCCACCCCGGGTTCGACCACACGCTCGCCGAGGCGGTCTTCGACAAGGGCGCCTACGAGGCCGCGTACTCCGGGTTCGAGGGCTCCGCGGGCGAGACGGGCCTGGCGGAGTGGCTGCGTGCCCGCGAGGTCGACGCGGTCGACGTCGTCGGCATCGCCACCGACCACTGCGTGCGCGCCACCGCCCTCGACGCCGCGGCCGAGGGCTTCGCGACCACCGTGCTCATCGACTACACGGCCGCCGTCGCCGAGGAGACCCGGGCGAAGGCCCTGGAGGACTTCGAGCAGGCGGGCGTCGCCCTCGGGTAGAGCGGCACACGGCCGGACGGCGGCACGGCCGCCGACACGGCCGGACGACGGCACCGTCGAACAGCGCTGACAAGAGCGGGCCGGGGCATCTGCCCCGGCCCGCTCCGGCGTTCCCGGTCAGGCCCCCGCGTCGACCTCCTCGGGGAGGATCACCATGTTGGCGTAGTTGTTCGAGACGTCGAAGTCGAACGCGAACGTGTCGACGGTGTACATGTCCGTGCTGACCCGCGCCTCGAAGTACGCGCCGCCGACCTGCGCGTCGCCGCTCCACTCGTCGACCGGACCCGCCTCGACCGTCCACTCGGTGGTCACGGCATCGCCGGGGGCGAGCGTCTCGTACCGCTCGGCGACCGTGGTGCCGTCCAGGCACACGGCCATGTCGTCGGCGCCCTCCACGCTGAGGCCCTCGTCGACGCACAGCTCCAGGTCGAACGGCTGGGGCTCGTGGTCGCCGTTGTTCGTGACCGTGACCGCCGCGGTCCACGTGCCGTCGCCGTTGTCGGTCTTCTCGACCTCGACGCCGAGGTCGGTGATCCCCCACTGGTAGGCGGTGGCGGTGACGTCCTCCAGCGTCGCGCCGGTGCGGTACCGGAAGATGTCGTAGTCGAGCGGGCCCGAATGGTCGGTGCCGTGCGGCTCGGTGACCAGCAGGAGGAGCCCGGTGACCGCGGCGGGGGCGATGTCGACCAGCGGGAACGAGTTCGAGTCGCCGAGGGCGACCTCCTCGGTGGCGTCCCAGCCGCCCTCGCCGTCGCCGGCGATCGCCACGGCCTGGGTGACCAGCGCGTCCCCGGGCGTGCAGCCGAAGAGCGCGACCGCTTCGAGCGGGCCGTCCTCCTCCAGACGCACCTGCACCAGCTTCAGCAGCCGGATCCTGCCGTCGCCGTACCCGCTGTCCTCGGCGGTGCCGATGGTCGCGGGCGCGGTCGGGCAGGCGTCGTTGAGGGACCCCGCGCCGGGGAAGAACTCCGGCAGCTCGATCTCGGCGCCCACGAGCTCGTTGAACGTGGGCAGGATCAGCTCGGACTCCGTCTCCTGGCCCTGCGGGACCTCGCCGGAGCCGGTGCCGGTGTCGACCGGGGAGGTCTCCTCCTCGGTGGTCTCGCCGGTGGTCTCCTCCGCCGGCGGCGGGTCCACCTCGTCGCCGTTGGACTCCTGGAGCCACCAGGCGGCGGGCACGGCCACGATGAGCGCGGCCAGCGCGGCGGCCACGGCGCCCTTGGTGGTCCGGCGCCGGCGCACCCGGCCGTGGATCACGGCGGAGTCGACCGGGTCGACCATGAGTTCGGCGGCGTGGGCGAATTCGCCGAACGCCTCTTCGAAGAGCGTGTCGTCGGGCGTGCTCATCGCTGCTCCATCTCGTCTTGGACGGTGAGTCGGCCCGCGAGTGCGGCCTTCCCCCTGGTCAGCCAGGAGCGGACGGTGGCTTCGGCGACGCCTTCCTGCTCTGCGATCTCCGCGACGGTCAACCCCGCCATGTACCGGAGGATCACGGCCTTGCGGTGGTGCGGGCCGATGCCGGCGAGCGCGCGCATGAGGTCGACGCGGTCGCCGTCGGGCGCCTGCTCGTGGGTCTCGCGCTGCCGGTTGAGGAAGCGCTGGACGACCCCGCGGCGGCGCAGGTGGCTGGTGGCGAGGTTCCACGCCACGCGGCGCACCCACGCCGTGGGGTTCTCGTACTCGCGCACCTTCCGCCAGCGCGCGAGCGCGCGGCAGAACGCCTCGGCCACCAGGTCCTCGGCCTCCGCCCGGTCGCCGGTGTAGGCGTAGATCTGGCCGGTGATGACCCGGACGTTGGCGGCGTAGAAGTCGTCGAACTCGAGGCTGGCGCGCATGGGCAGCAGCTGCGCCGCGGCGCCTCCCTCCATCGGTGGAGAAGAGCTGTCGCGGGTGGGCGTCATAGGGGCTCCTCGGATACGGTGCTGCGGGTTGGGGGTCCGCATCAGATACACGAGCGCCGGGCCGGGAGTGACGCACTCCGTTGTGGAGTTCTAGTTCACAGTTTGCGGGCACGGCGGCGCCCCCGCGGGCACGGCCCGCGGGGGCGCTTCGGATCGCGTTGGGGCGCAGGGCCTTACGGGAGGAACTCGGCGTGCAGGGTCGCCCTGGTGAACGCCCGCGGGATCGCGGGGTCGTCGGTGTCCTTCTGGACGTCGACCTGGAACATCGGACAGACGAGCACCGCGTCGCCGAGCGCGTCGAGGTACGCCTGCCACCGGTCGAGGTCGATCGCCACGGTCCACTCGTATGTGGCGTGCTCGCCGACCGGCAGGTCGACGACCGCGGCGGGTTCCCGGTCGTCGGGGCAGCCGTCGCCGGTGTCGGCGCACTCGCCGCCGTCGCAGTCGGGGAGCCCGATGTCCATGTACGACTGGCTCGAACGAACGCACAGGTAGACCTCGTAGCCGGTCGCGTCCCTGGGGCCGTCGTTGCGGACGGTCGCGGTGAGGTCCCAGACGCCGGGCTCGTCGGTGGCCGCGGCGGCCATGGTGACGTCGAGGTCGGCGTAGCCCTCGGCGTCGAAGCCGTCGACGGGCGTGCGCACCGGTTCGCCTTCGGCGTCGAGGGTGACGGACTCGAACCAGTAGTCGAGGTCGTCCGCTCCGGGGTCGTACCGCTCGGTGAAGCCGATCGTGACGCCCGGATCGAGCCCGATCGCCGGTGCGGCCCACGCCGGCACGGCGCCGTCGGCCCGGGTGGCGGCGAGCTGGGCGAGTGTCGACCACTGCCCGTCGACGTGGCTGAGGGCCACGACCTGGAACGCCGTGCCGTCGCCGTGGTCGCATCCGAGGAGTGCCAGCGGGAACTGCTCCCCGCCTTCGGTGAAGCGCACGGTGGCGTACTCCTTCAGGAACACCGCACCGGTCTCGTCGGGCGTGTCGGCCCAGCCGGGGACCACGACCGCTTCCTCGGTCGGGCAGGCCTCGTCGACCTCGTCGTCGCCGGGGAGGAACGAGGGCAGGTCGACCACGGCGCCGACGAGGTCTTCGTAGCCCGCGGACACGAGTTCCGACCTGAGGCTCGGCCCGTTGCCGGCCGGGGCGGGGGCGGTCCAGACCGGCGGCGCCTCCTCGGCGGCCTGCTGCCGGTCGGCGTCGGCGGCGCCGGCGGCGAGCCAGCCGGCGGGCGCGAGGAG
>NZ_BAAAQF010000024.1:0-73422 GCF_039531525.1 Glycomyces endophyticus | reverse complement strand
GGCGGCGTCCACGGCGGCGGCATGATGGGCGGCGGCCCCGGCGGGCCCGGGCCCGGCGACGACCAGGACCACGAGAAGAAGTACTGGCTCGTGGAGGAGGAGGACACGTGGGGCGGCGGTCCTGAGGACGAGGACGACGACCCGTTCGCGTAGCGCCCTTCCCATAGCACCCCCCTAGAGCAGACCGGGGTCTCGATCCGCCACCGTGCAGGCGGGCCGGGGCCCCGGTCTTCGCGTGTCCCGGGAATTGGTTTCGCGACCCGATTTTGCCGATCGCTCCCATGGGGACCGGTGTGCGCCATTCGTCGGCGACGTATTGACAAGCATAATTTCCTGGCATTAGAATCTCCAATTAGGTATAGCGCTAAACCTTCTTCATCCAGCCACTTCATACCTCCAGACTCCCTTACAGATCGACGCATGTCGATCTACTGAGTGGTGCGCGGAAATGCCTCACAACGCGCCGCAGTGGATCGGGAATGCGCCTCCCCCGAACAAGGAGCCATCATGAAACTCATGCGCCTCGCCATCGCGGCGGCGACTGCGGTCGCCGCCGTGGCGGCAGCGCTGGTGCCGGCCGCCGCGGTCCACGCGGCGGACGGCACGAACCTGGCGGCGGGAAAGACGATGACCGCCAGCGGCCACGTGCAGGGCTACACGGCGGGCAACGCGGCCGACGGGAACCAGGGCACCTACTGGGAGAGCCCCAACGGCGCCTTCCCGCAGTGGATCCAGGTCGACCTCGGCGCCGTCGCCGAGGTCAGCGAGGTGGTCCTCGAACTGCCCGCGCTCCCCGCCTGGCAGACCCGGACCCAGACCGTCGAGGTGCGCGGCAGCACCGACGGCGCGAACTTCACCACCCTCGCCGCCGCGCAGGGCCGCACCTTCAACCCCGGCAGCGGCAACACGGTCAGCATCGACCTCCCCGACACCGACGCCAGGTACGTGCGGCTGGTCTTCACCGCCAACACCGGCTGGCCCGCCGCGCAGCTCTCGGAGTTCGAGGTCTACGGCGAGGCCGGCGCCCCGTCGCAGACCGGCGAGCTGGCGGTCGGCAAGCCGATCGCGGCGTCGTCCACCGTGCACACCTTCGCGGCGGCGAACGCCAACGACGGCGACGTGACCACGTACTGGGAGGGCGCCAACGGGGCCTACCCGAGCACGCTCACCGTCTCGCTCGGCGCGAACGCCGAACTCGACCGGGTCGTCGTCAAGCTCAACCCCGATCCCGTGTGGGGCGCGAGGACGCAGACGTTCTCGGTGCTCGCGCGGGACGCGGGCGGCGGGACGTTCAACCAGATCAAGGCGTCGGCGGCGTACGCCTTCGATCCGGCCTCGGGCAACACGGTCACGATCCCGGTCTCGGGCACGTACGGCGAGATCCGGCTGCAGTTCACCGGGAACACGGGCGCCCCGAACGGGCAGGTCGCGGAGTTCCAGGTGTTCGGCGAGGCCGCGCCCGCGCCGAACCTGGAGGTCACCGGCATGTCGTGGAGCCCGGCCTCGCCGAGCGAGACCGACGCGGTGACCCTCTCGGCCACGGTCGCGAACACCGGCGAGGTCGCCTCCCCCACCAGCGCGGTGGACCTCGTCCTCGACGGCGAGGTGGTCGGCTCCGCGACCGTCGGCGGCCTGGCCGCCGGCGCCTCGCAGACCGTGAGCGCCGCGGTCGGGTCCCTGACCGCGGGCGACCACGAGCTCGGGGCCGAGGTCGACCCGAGCGGGTCGGTCGTCGAGGCCGACGAGTCCGACAACGAGTACGCGCACCCGGACGCTTTGACGGTCAGCCAGATCGCCACCTCGGACCTGGTGGCGAGCGTGGTCTCGTGGACGCCGAGCAGTCCGGCGGCGGGCGACGCGGTGGACTTCTCGGTGACGATCGGCAACCAGGGCAGCCTCGCCTCGGCGAGCGGCGCCCACGGCGTCACGCTCAAGGTGGTGGACAACGAGACCGGCGCCGTGGTGCGGACCCTCTCGGGCTCGCACACCGGGGTGATCGCGGCGGGCGGCAGCTCGGGCGCGATCGACCTGGGGTCGTGGACCGCGGCCGACGGCCAGTACACCGTGGAGGTCGCGGTGGCCGTGGACGGCAACGAGCACGCCGTCAAGCAGGGCAACAACACCACGACCCGGACCCTCTCGGTCGGGCGCGGCGCCGACATGCCGTACACCCTGGACGAGGCCGAGCACGCCGCGCCCGGCGGCGGCGCGCAGGTGCTGGCGCCGAACCGGAGGATCGGCGACCTCGCGGGCGAGGCCAGCGGCCGCCAGGCCGTGGTCCTCGACGGGACCGGCGAGTACGTCCAGTTCACCACCACCACCGACACCAACACGCTGGTGACGCGCTTCGCGATCCCCGACGCGGCCGGCGGCGGGGGCATCACCTCGACGCTGAACCTGTACGTCGACGGGCAGCTGCTCCAGCCGATCACGCTCACCTCGAAGTACGCGTGGCTGTACGGGGCCGAGGCGAGCCCGAACAACTCGCCGAGCTCCGGCGCGGCCCGCCACATCTACGACGAGGCGAACGTGCTGCTGGACGAGGTGATCCCCGCGGGGAGCACGATCCGGCTCCAGAAGGACGCGGCGAACACCGCGGCCTACTACGCGATCGACTTCATCAGCCTCGAAGAGGTCGCGCCGATCGCGAACCCGGACGAGTCGCGGTACGTCGAGCCCAGCGGGTTCACGCACCAGGCGGTCCAGAACGCCCTCGACCAGGTCCGCATGGACACCACGGGGAACCTCCTCGGGGTGTACCTGCCCGCGGGCGACTACGCGACGTCCTCGAAGTTCCAGGTGTACGGCGGGGCCGTCGAGATCATCGGCGCCGGTCCCTGGTACACCCGGTTCTACGCGCCGACCGGCCAGGAGAACACCGACGTCGGGTTCCGCGCGGACGCCACGGCGAACGGCTCGACGTTCTCCGGGTTCGCCTACTTCGGGAACTACACCTCCCGGATCGACGGGCCCGGCAAGGTGTTCGACTGGCAGAACGTGTCGGACATGACGATCGACAACACGTGGACCGAGCACCAGGTGTGCATGTTCTGGGGCTCCAACATGGACAACATCGAGATCACTGATTCTCGGGCGCGCAACCTGTTCGCGGACGCGATCAACATGACGAACGGGAGCTCGGGGAACCTGGTCCAGAACGTCGAGTCGCGCGCCTCCGGCGACGACAGCTTCGCGCTGTTCGCCGCCACCGACGCGGGCGGCGGCCTCCAGACCGGGAACGTGTACGAGAACCTGACCTCGATCCTCACCTGGCGGGCCGCGGGCCTGGCCGTCTACGGCGGCACCGGGAACACGTTCCGGGACATCCACATCGCCGACACGCTCGTCTACTCGGGCATCACGATCAGCTCGCTGGACTTCGGCTACCCGATGGACGGCTTCGGGTCGAGCCCGACGACGAACTTCGAGAACATCTCGATCGTCAGGGCCGGCGGCCACTTCTGGGGCGCGCAGACGTTCCCGGGGATCTGGATCTTCTCGGCGTCCAAGGTCTTCCAGGGCATCCGCGTCTCCAACGTGGACATCGTGGACCCGACCTACTCGGGGATCATGTTCCAGACCAACTACACCGGCGGCTCGCCGCAGCACCCGGTCACGGACACGGTGTTCACGGACGTGTCGGTCACCGGGGCGCAGCTGAGCGGCGACGAGTTCCAGTCCAAGTCCGGCATCGGCATCTGGGTGAACGAGATGCCCGAGGCGGGACAGGGCCCGGCGGTCGGTGAGGCGGTCTTCAACGGCCTCGAGCTGAGCGGCAACCACGAGGACATCCGGAACAACACGACCACGTTCGACCTGATCATCAACTAGCGGAAGGACGCCGGAGGCCCCCCGCCGAGCAGTCTCGGCGGGGGGCCTCTCGCGGCGCTAGGCGCGGGCGCGCTCGACGACCGCGGTGCCGAACGGGGCGAGCTCGACGGTCCCGCCGCCGGTCTCGACGCTCGCGGCGGCCGGGTTGAAGTTGAGCAGGAACACGAAGTCCGTGGTCCCGTCGGTGCGGACCTGCGCGGTGACGCCGGCCGGGAGGTCGGCGTCGAGGGCGCGCTCCGCGCCGGACTCGGCGACGACGCGGCCGTAGAACTCGGCGAGGAAGTCGTCCCCGGTGCGGGCGGCGACGAAGTAGGCGCGGCCCTCGCCGCGGCGGTTCACGGTGAGCGCGGGGCGGCCGGCGTAGAAGTCGGACCCGTACGCGCCCAGGGTCTCCGCGGTCTCGGCGTGGATGAGCTCGCACAGCTCGACGGCCTCGTAGGAGGCGCCGTCCCACTCGATCGAGTTGCGGTCCTCGGGGTACAGCGCGTCGATCTCCTCGGCCCAGATCCCCAGCGTCTCGCGGAGCGGGCCGGGGAAGCCGCCGAGGAAGGTGCGGTCGTGCTCGTCGACGTAGCCGGTGGCGTAGGTGGCGACGAAGGTGCCGCCGCGCCGCACGAACGCGTCGATCGCCTCGGCCACGCCGGGGCGGAGCATGTAGAGCATCGGGGCGACGAGGACCTTGTAGCGGTCGAGGTACCCGGGCCGGGCGATGAGCGAGGAGTCGATGACGTCGGTGGGGACGCCTTGCTCCCAGAACGCGCGGTAGTGGGCGACGACGGCGCCCTCGTAGTCGGTGCGCCCCTGGAGCATCCCCTTCTGGTCCTCCAGGGCCCAGCGGAGGTGCCAGTCGTAGACGACGGCGACGTCGGCGGGCGTGTCGGTGCCGACGACCCCGTCGAGCTCCGCGAGGCGGGCGCCGACCTCGGCCACGTCCTGGAAGACGCGGGTGCGCTCGGTGCCCTCGTGGTCGACGACGGCGCCGTGGAACTTCTCGGAGCCGCCGCGGCCCTTGCGGAACTGGAAGTACTGCACGGTGTCCGAGCCGTGGGCGACGGCCTGGAGCGACTGGAGCAGGTGCACGCCGGGCCGGTGGAGCTTGGCGACGGGGCGCCAGTTCGTGGCCGAGGGCGAGGACTCCATGAGCATGAACGGCTTGCCCTTGAGGCTGCGCGTCAGGTCGTGGAGGAAGGAGGCGCGGGCGCCCTTGGCGACGTCCTTCCCGGTGCCGGTCCACTCGGGGTAGGAGTCCCAGGAGACGACGTCGAGGGCCTGCGCGAGCCGGTAGTAGTCGATGCCCGGGTAGGTGCCCATGAGGTTGGTCGTGCGCGGCACGTCCGGGGTGATGGCCTTGAGCGGCGCGGTCTCGTGCTCGTAGAAGTCCACGAACTGCTCGGTGGTGAACCGCATCCACTCCAGCTGGAGGCCGTGGATGTCCTGCTCGCCGTGGCCGTGCTCGGACGGGGACTCGATGTGCGACCAGTCGCCGTAGGTCTTGGCCCAGAACGCGGTCCACCAGGACTCGTTCAGCTCGTCGAGGGACGAGAAGCGGGTCTGGAGGTAGGCGCGGAAGCGCTCCTGGCACAGGTCGCAGTGGCACTCCCCGCCGTACTCGTTGGAGAGGTGCCAGACGCCCAGCGCCGGGTGGTCCTGGTAGCGCTCGGCCAGCGCGGTGTTGACCGCGGTGGTCTTCTCGCGGTAGACCGGCGAGGTGAGGCAGTGGTTGTGGCGGCCGCCGTGGCGGTTCTTGGTGCGGTCGCGGTTGACGCGCAGGACCTCGGGGTAGGCGCGGCTCATCCAGCCGGGGCGGGCGCCGGTGGGGGTGGCGAGGACGGCGGTGAGGTCGTTCTCGGCCATGAGGTCGAGGATCTCGTCGAGCCACCCGAACTCGTAGCGGCCCTCCTCGGGTTCGAGCGCGGCCCAGGCGAAGATGCCGACCGAGAGGGTGTTGATCCCGGCGAGGCGGGCGAGGCGCATGTCCTCCTTCCAGGTGGTCTCCTTGGAGGCGCGCCACTGGTCGGGGTTGTAGTCGCCGCCGTGCAGGAGGTGCGGGACGCCGGGGACGATTGGCGCGTGGCGGACGATCGGTCGGTTCACGGGTGGGTGCTCCTCAGGCCTGGTCTGCTTTACCGGTATAACGCTTGCCAGTACAAGCTAGGTCGCGTCCGGCGGCATGTCAATGCGATCCCAGGGTCCGGACCGGCGCCCCGGGTCGGGGCGCCGGTCGCGGGGCTCAGGCGAGGCCGGGGCGGGGGGCGTCCGCGAACTCGCCGGGGCGGGCGCCGCGGCGGTTCGGGGGCTCGACCTCGGCGGCGTCGAGGAAGGCGCGGGCGAGGACGCGGCCCTCGTCGTCGGCGAGCCACACGAGGAGGCGCGCGGGGCCGTCCACGGCGGGGACGGCGAGCGCGACGGCGGGCGAGAGCCGGAACGGGTCGGCCTTGACCGGGTCGGAGACCGTGTCGGGGGCCGGGACGGCGGTGCCGAGCGGGGCGCCGGCGGCGACCCAGGCGGCCTGGACGGTGCCGGAGACGGCGGCGGGCCCGTGGTGGGAGACGTGCACGTCGACGCTGAACGCGGCCGCGGGGGCGGCGACGTCGGCGCCGGCGGCGAGCGGGACCAGGTCGAGGACGAGGACCGTGTCGGCGTTGACGTCGGCGGGGACGGCCCCGCCCCAGTCCTTGGGGCGCCGGTCGGCGTCGAGGAGGCCGGCGGCCTCGTGCTCGACGTCGGCGAACTCGGTGTAGACGTACCCGGCGAAGCGGTCGTGGCGGCGCAGCTCCTGGGTCTCCCAGCGCAGGTGCCAGGTCCGTTCGAGGCTGGTGAAGCCCTCGCCGTACTCGCTGTTGACGACGGGGACGCCGACGCGCGGGAAGGCGTCGTCGCCGTACAGGGATTTGTCGACGACGAAGTCGGGGCCGAGGCGGACCGGGAAGTCCTCCTGCTCGCCGGAGGCGAGGCGGGCGACGGCGTCCTTCCACTTCCCCAGGTGCGGTTCGTAGTAGTGCCAGTCGAGGAGGTCGGTGCGCACGTGGGACCAGCCGGAGTTCTCCACGATCGGGCGGGTGGCGTCGAGTTCGCGCAGCCGGTCGTAGGCGCGGACGGCGGCCTCGGTGCGGGCGGCGCTGCCGGGAATGTCCCAGTCGAGGCCCCACTCCTCGTTGTAGAGGCCCCAGATGACGATGCTGGGGTGGTTGCCGTCGCGCTCGACCATGGCGGGCAGCTGGGCCTCGAACGCGGCGGCGGCCTCGGGCGAGAAGCGGCTCGGGCAGGCGGGCTCGGCCCAGACGAGCATGCCGGTGCGGTCGGCCTCGTGGAGCCACAGGGGCTCCTCGAACTTGAGGTGCTTGCGGACCAGGTTGTAGCCGAGGCCGCGGGCGAGTTCGAGGTCGTGCAGGAGCGCGGCGGCGTCGGGGGCGGTGAGGCCGGTGTCGGGCCAGTAGCCCTGGTCGAGGACGCCGCGGAGGTAGATCCGCTCGCCGTTGAGGTGCAGCTCCTCGCCGCGGGCCTCGAAGCGGCGCAGGCCGGTGGTGGCCGCGACGCGGTCGGCCGCGTCACCGTCGCCGGTGCGGACTTCGACGCGGTACAGGTGCGGGCGCTCGGGGCTCCACAGGACGGGGTCGGCGATGTCGATGCGGCCCTTGGCGACGCCGTCGGCGTCAGCAGTGAGGGTGATGGTCTCGCCGGTGTCGGCGGCGGCGGTCACGGCCGTCCCGGCGGGGGCGTCGCCGGCGAGGACGACGGTGACGTCGATGCCGGTGAGGGAGTCGCCGCGCAGGACCACGGATTCGGCGTAGGTGCGGCCGCGGGCTTCGAGCCACACGGTCTGCCAGATGCCGGAGGTGGGCGTGAAGGAGACGCCGTCGTAGTCGTCGCGCGGGATCGACCGCTGCTTGCCGTGGGCGATGGCGCGCTTGTCGGCGGGGGCGGTGACCTCGACTTCGAGGACGGCGGGGACGCCGGGGGCGAGCGCGTGGGTGACGTCGAACTCGAAGGACTCGTACCCGCCGGTGTGCTCGCCGACGAGGGTGCCGTCGATGCGGACGGCGGCGTGGTGGTGGACCGCGCCGAAGCTGAGGACGGTGCGGGCGCCGGCCCAGTCGCCGGGGGCGGTGACGGTGCGGCGGTAGGTCCCGTGCTCGAGCCAGGTCCGCCGCACCCCCGAGGCACGGCTCTCCCACGCGAACGGGACCGTGATCGGGCCCTCGTAGCCGTCGGCGGCGAAGTCCCAGGCGCCGTTGAGGTTCTGCCAGCGCGCCGAGCGGTCCCGGTCGGGGCGGGGGTACTCCGCTCGCGGAGTACCAGGAGGCACGGTCTCCGGGCGAGGCGTCTCGGGTGGGAGGGTCATGCGTCAGCCTTTCACGCTGCCGGCGAGGATGCCGTTGATGAAGTGCCGCTGGAGCAGGATGAACAGCACCAGCAGCGGGATGAGTGCGACGGAGCTCGCCGCGAGCAGTTCGCCTGTGACGGTGGCGTAGTCGGCGCCGATCCGGTTGCCGGTGATGTTCTGCGCGAGGGTGGAGAGCACGACCTGGAGGGTCGCCATGCGCTCGGTGCTCGCGGCCACCACGGGCCAGACGAAGTCGTTGTAGATGTTCATGACGGTGAGGACGCCGAGGCCGGCGAGGCCGGGGCGGATGACGGGGACGACGACGCGCCAGAAGATGGCGAACTCGCCGCAGCCGTCGACGCGGGCGGCGTCGAGGAGCTCGTCGGGGACGGCCGAGATGACCTGCCGCATCCAGAAGATCGCGAACGCGTCGACCGCGCCGGGGAGGATGAGCGCCTGGTAGGTGTTCACCCAGCCGAGCTCCTTCATCTCCAGCAGCAGCGGGATGATGAGGACGATCGTCGGGAGCATGAGGGTGATGAGGACGGCCCCGAAGACGAGGTGCTTGCCGGCCCACTGGTACTTCGCGAACGCGAAGGCCGCGAGCGGGGCGAAGAACATGGTGGCGGCGCCTTTGAGCAGGAGCACGACGGCGGTGTTGAGGAAGCCCTGTCCGATAGGGACGTCCTGGAACATCGCGGTGTAGTTGTCGAGCGTGAAGGTCGTGACGTCGAAGGTCAGCGGCGAGCGGACGATGTCGTCGGCGGGTTTGAACGCCGAGAGCAGCGCCCAGGCGACGGGGAAGAGGAAGGCGGCCAGCAGGAGCATCAGGAACAGGTGCGAGCCGATGCGGAGCCGGGTGCGTTCCGGGTTGGCGGCCATCGTCAGTCCTTCGCTCGCAGCAGGCGGACGAACAGGAGCGAGAGCGCCATGACGAGCACGACCAGGAGGAACGAGTTGGCCGCGCCGGTGCCCAGGTCCGCCCGGGTGATGTGGTTGTAGAGGTAGTAGCCGGCGGTGGTGGTGGAGCCGTACGGGCCGCCCTGGGTGACCACGAACGGCTCGGCGAACATCTGGAACACCGCGAGCGTCTGGAGGACGACGGCGAAGCCGATGGTGCGCCGCAGGAGCGGGACGGTGATGCTCCACAGCTGCCGGGCCTTGGAGGCGCCGTCGAGGTCGGCGGCCTCGTAGATGGAGGCGTTGATCGACTGGAGCCCCGAGAGCAGGATGATCACGATGAACCCGGTGGTCTTCCACAGGAACAGCAGCGCGAGCGTCGGCTTGGACCAGGCGCTGGTGGTGAGCCAGCCGGTGTCGGGGAGTCCGAAGAGGCCGAGGAACGCGTTGACGGCCCCGTAGCGCTGGTCGAACAGGACGACCCAGATCTGGGCGACGGCCACCAGCGGGGTCACGAACGGGACGATGAACGCGACCCGGTAGAGCCCGCGCAGGCGCAGCTTCGCGTTGTTGAGCAGGACCGCGACGAGGATGCCGAGGACGATCTGGACGGGGACGATGAGCAGCCACAGGACCGCGGAGTTCCCCAGGGAGGACCAGAACGCGGGATTGGTGAGCAGGTACGTGTAGTTGTCCCAGCCGACCCAGGTGGCGGCCCCCGTGCCGCGCCAGTCGGTGAAGCTCAGTCGGGCGGTGAAGAACAGCGGGTAGACGCTGAAGGCGACGAAGACCGCGACGAAGGGGAGCACGAACACGTAGGGCGCCAGGCGCCGGCGCATGCGGGGCCCGCGCCCGGCGCGAGGGGCGCGCCGGGTCGCGGGCGGGGCGGCGAGGGCCGTCACTGGCGGTCGACCAGGTTCGTCTGGATGTCCTCGCTGGACTGGGCGAGGACCTCCTGGGGGGTCATGTCGCCGTCGAGCATCCGCTGGACGTTGTTGCCGAGGTAGTCGACGGCGCCGGCCCACCAGGCGGGGGTGGGCGTGCCGCCGGGGATCTGGGCGCCGGCCTCGGTGGCGACGGTCCACAGGTCCTGGCCGCCGAGGGCGGTGATCTCGGTGTACAGGGGCTTGGCGGGGTCGGCCGCGGGCGTGTAGCTGGGGATGGAGGTGGCGAGGCCTTCGGGGTAGACGTCGCCGGGGCCCCACACGGCGGTGTAGCCGGCCTCGTCGAACATGAGGAACTCGTAGAAGAGCCAGGCGAGGTCGGCGTTCGGGCCGTCCTTGGGGAGGACGAACGAGGAGCCGCCCATGGCGCCGGAGCGGGCGCCGCCGGCGTCCCACGCGGGGAGCTGGGCGGCGCGCCAGTCGCCGGCCGTCTCGGTAAGGACCTGCTGGGGCGCGAAGGAGAACCAGATGGCCCACGGGTAGAAGACCTGGTTGCCGTTGTCGAGTTCGGCGATGTCGGTGGGCGTCAGGTACTCGGCGCGGGTGCCGAGGCCTTCGGAGCGGATGGTGTCGAGGAACGTGAGGATGCGCTCGAACTCGGGGGTGTCGAGGCGGAGGGCCCCGTCGGCGTCGGCGATGGAGGTGCCGAGCTGGCTCGCGTACATCTCCAGCTGGAGCTGGCCGAGGAACGCGGACTGCTCCAGGTGGATCGGCGCGGACCCGGGCACGGCGGCCTGGTAGTCGCGGGCGGCCTGGAGGAGGTCGTCGTAGGTGGCGATGGCGGCCACGTCGATCCCGGCGGCCTCGAGGGCAGTCGCGTTGTAGAACAGCAGGCCGGGGTCGAGGTCGAAGGGGACGCCGTAGACGCCGCCGGCGACGGTGTTCACGTCGAGCTTCTGCTGGGCGATGTCCGCGGCGTAAGGGGCGAGCACGTCGCTGAGGTCCCACAGGTAGTCGGTGAAGCCGCCGACCTTGGCGTCGTCGAGGAAGACGCCGTCGGGCACGTCGGCGCCGGTGATGAGGGTGTTCTGGAGCTTCGCGTCGATGTCGACGGCGACGTGGTTGACCGTGATGTCCGGGTACTTCGCGTTGAAGTCGGCGATGACGCCCTCGAAGACCTCGAAGAGGTCGCCGGAGCGGTCCCAGATCGTGATCTCGCCTTCGGTGCGGTCGGGGGCCTTGAGGAGGCTCGAGCCGCCGGATTCCCCGTCGGAGGCGATGTCGGGTCCGCACGCGGCGAGGGCGGGTGCCCCGGCGGCGAGGGCGGCGGACGCGAGCAGGGCGCGTCGCCGGAGGAGATGGCGTTGCATGGAACACTCCCTTGTGTGATTTTCCAACGTGTGCAAAACCTAGCACCCCTTTGCCGACGTTGCAAACGGTAGGATGGGCAGTATGCCGGCAACACTTCGCGACGTCGCCGAACTGGCGCAGGTCTCCGTCCGCACCGTGTCCAATGTCGTGAGCGGATACGCCCACGTCAGCGAGCGAATGCGCCAGCGCGTGCTCGCCGCCATCGAGGAACTCGACTACCGCGCCAACCCCGTGGCGCGCACCCTCCGCACCGGCCGCACGGGGATGCTCGCGCTCGTGGTGCCCGAGATCGACGTACCGTACTTCAGCGAGCTCGCCCGGGACGTGATCGACGCGGCCGCCGAGTTCGGATACCGCGTGATGATCGACCAGACCGGGCACGACCACGAGCGTGAGCGGCGCCTGCTCATGGGCGACGACCGCACGATGCTGTTCGACGGCATCCTCTTCAGCCCGCTGGTGACCAAGTCCGAGCTGCTCGACATGCACCGCTCCGAGCACATGCCCCTGGTGCTCCTGGGCGAGCACGAGTTCGACGGCCGGTTCGACCACGTGGCGATCGACAACGTGCAGGCCGCGCGGGACGCGGTCGCGCACCTGGTCGGAAGCGGGCGCACCCGCATCGCCGCGATCGGGGCGCAGCCGCTGGAGGAGTACTCCACGCCGCTGCTGCGCACCGCCGGGTACGAGGCGGCCCTGGAGGAGGCGGGGCTGGAGGCGCCGCCGGAGTACGCCACCGCGGCGCCGCACTACAGCCGCACCGACGGGTACGAGGCGGCGACCGCGCTGCTGGCGCTCTCGCCGCGGCCGGACGCGATCTTCTGCTTCTCGGACCTCCTGGCGGTGGGGGCGATGCGCGCGGTCTTCGACGCCGGGCTCAGCGTCCCCGAGGACGTGGCGGTGGTCGGCATCGACGACATCGAGGAGGGCCGGTTCGCGCGACCCTCGCTGTCGACGGTCTCGCTCGACACGCCGTTCATCGCCCGCGAGGCGGTCCGCCGGATCGCCGCGCGCATCGACGACCCCGAGGCCCCGGCCGAGGAGGTCGTGGCGCCGCACCGGCTCGTGGTCCGCGAGAGCACGGCCGCGGCGTAAGGAACCGTCGACGCCCCCGACTGCCAGGGCCGGGGGCGTTTTGTCATGGAAACCGCCTCTTGCAACGTAGGCAAATTACTGGCATGGTGTTTGCAACGTCTGCAAAGATGCGGACCGACTCCACAGGAGGCAACCCCCATGACGGTGACAAGACAGTGGGCCGCCAAGGCCCGCCGCTGGGCCGCCCTGCTCGCGGCCGCGATCCTCGCCGCGGCCGGGGCGCAGGCCCTCATCGCCGCCCCGGCCGAGGCCGCGTACCCGGGCACGGTGCTCTACTCCCCCAACCTGGGGACCTACCCGAGCGGCACCGCCGGGTACCCGCGCGCCATCGGCCTCGAGCACGACGGCTCCGCCAACGAGACCATGCTCGCCACGTTCGCCAAGGGCGGCCACGGCTCCGCGGCCACCACGCTGCCGATCTACCGCTCCACCAACGGCGGCACCAGCTGGTCGCAGATCTCCGAGATCAGCTCGAACACGCCCGGCTGGGACATCGAGGCGCCCACCCTCTTCGAGGTCCCGCGAAACATCACCGGGCTGAACGCGGGCGACCTGCTCGCCGCCGGCACGGCCTGGGACGTGGGCAACTACTCGGCGCAGAAGGTCGAGGTCTTCAAGAGCACCAACGGCGGCACGAGCTGGACGTTCCTGTCCAACTGCACCTCGACCTCGGGCCAGCCGAACGGGTGGGGCCACGGCATCTGGGAGCCGACGTTCCTCGTCGCCGACAACGGCACCCTCGCGTGCTTCATCTCCGACGAGCGGCCGTCCAACAGCGCCACCAACAACCAGAAGATCGCGCACTACACCTCGACCAACGGCGGCGCGAGCTGGAGCTCGGGCATCCAGGACGACGTGGTCTTCCCGGCCGACAACCTGCTGCGCCCGGGCATGCAGACCTTCGCCGAGCTGCCCGACGGGCGCTTCGTCATGAGCTACGAGCTGTGCCGCGACGCCACCAACGCCGACCACGCGTGCGAGGTCTACATCAAGTACTCCGACGACGGCCTGAACTGGGGCGCGGCGGGCGACCGCGGCACCCTGGTGCAGACCTCCGACGAGCGGGAGCTGCTGCACACCCCGTACGTGTCGTGGACGCCCGCGGGCGGCCCGAACGGGACGCTCCTCATCTCGGGCCAGCGCGTGGTCGCGGGCCCGACCGGGAACAAGACCGTGCTCGCCGAGTCCGGGGCGGTGCTGTTCGCCAACCGGAACCTCGGCGCGGGCGACTGGTTCGAGGCGACCACGCCGGTCACCGTGAACCCGACCGGCGGGTACTCCTCCGGCCCCTCCTGCCCCGGTTACTCGACGCCGGCGATCCCGCGCGAGAACGGCACGAGCTACCTGTACCTGGCCGCGACCTGGCTGGGCCAGAACAACCAGTGCGAGGTGCGCTTCGGGATCGGCACGGTGCCCGGCGCGACGGGCGCGGTGGTGAACCCGCAGACGGGCAAGTGCCTCGACGTAGACACCAACACCTCGACGAACGGGAACCGCGCGCAGATCTACGCGTGCGGCACGGCCTCGGGCCAGGACTGGTCGCGGTACGCCGACGGCTCGCTCCGGGCCTTCGGCAAGTGCCTCGACGTCGACGCGCAGGGCACGGCGAACGGCACGCCCGTGCAGCTGTGGGAGTGCAACGGCTCCGGCGCCCAGATCTGGACGCCGCAGTCGAACGGCTCCCTGCTGAACCCGCAGTCGGGCCGCTGCCTCGACATCTCGGCGGGCGGCACCGCCGACGGCACCAAGCTGCAGATCTACGACTGCAACGGCCTCTGGACCCAGGTCTGGAACCTGCCCGCGTAGCACGGGGGTGAAGGGGGCGGGCCGCGCATGCGCGGCCCGCCCCCTTCAGCGTGCGCCGGACTGGGTCAGGTGCATGCGGGCGTAGCGGCCGGAGGCGTCGAGGAGTTCGGTGTGGGAGCCCTGTTCGACGATGCGGCCGTGGTCGAGGACGACGATGACGTCGGCCTGGCGGATCGTGGAGAGCCGGTGGGCGACCACGAGGGTGGTGCGGCCGCGCATGAGGCGGCCCAGGGCCTCCTTGACGAGCTCCTCGGCCTCGGGGTCGAGCGCGGAGGTGGCCTCGTCGAGCAGGAGGATGCGCGGGTCGCGGACCAGGGCGCGGGCGATGGCGAGGCGCTGGCGCTGGCCGCCGGAGAGGCGGGCGCCGCGCTCGCCGACGACGGTGTCGAGGCCGTCGGGGAGGTGGCGCACGAACTCCCAGGCGTTGGCGTCCTGCAGGGCCGCGGTGATGCGGTCCTCGTCGGCGTCGGGCATGCCGTAGCCGACGTTCTCGCGGATGGTGCCTTCGAAGAGGACGGACTCCTGCGGGACGACGGAGGTGAAGCGGCGGGCGGTGCGCAGGTCGAGCTCCTGCATGTCGACGCCGTCGAGGAGGATGCGGCCGGAGGTGGGCCGCACGAAGCCGAGGACCAGGTTGAGCAGGGTGGACTTGCCCGAGCCGGAGGAGCCGACGAAGGCGACGGTGGTGCCGGCGGCGACGTCGAGCGAGACCCCTTGCACCGCTTCGGACTCGGCCCCGGCGTACCGGTGCGAGACGTCTTCGAGGACGAGGCGGCCGGTGACGGCGTCGACGGGGCGCTTGCACTCGTTCTGCTCGATGTCGGGGTCCTGGAGGACCTCGGCGATCGAGCGGACCGACTCCATGCCGCGGGCGCCGATCGGGATGAGCATGAGCAGGTTGGTGAGGCCCTGGGTCAGGAGCGCGAAGTAGGTCGACAGGAGGACGACCTCGCCGGGGCTGATGGGGAGGAACCCGGTGATCGCGAAGACGGCGGCGACGCCGAGGCAGCCGACGCCGAGGACCTGCATGGTGACCCAGGAGATCGAGGCGACGTGCCCGTTGAGCATGTCGAGGTGGAGGCCGGCGCGGCGGACGCCGTCGGCGCCGCTGGCGACCCGCGAGACCGCGGTCTGCTCCAGGCCGTGGGCGCGGGTGACGGGGATGAGGGAGGCCATCTCGCCGACGCGGGCGGCGAAGCCCTCCATCTCGCGGCGGAACCGCTCGTTGCGGGCGCGCGAGCGGCGCTTGAGGGCGGCGCGCAGGCCGATGGCGATGGGGACGGTGAGTGCGTAGATCGGCAGGAACTGCGGGACCGCGATGGCGGTCATGGTGATCGCGCCGCCGAGGACCATGACCGAGGACAGCGCCGGGTGGGTCATCTGCTGGAGCATCTGCTCGACGTTCTCGACGTCGCGCACGACCTTGTTCTGGACGATGGAGGCGCTGGTGCGCGTGTAGTAGCCGATCGAGAGGCTCTGGAGGCGCGCGGCGAGGGCGTTGCGCAGGTCGGCGCCGGTGTCGCGCACGACGGTCATGAAGTTGCGGGTGTACACGATGTGGTTGGGGTAGTTCTGGACCAGCAGGAGGACGGCGAGGCCGAGCCAGCCGAGGACGGCGGTGACCGACCCGTCGGTCGAGACGAGGTCGATGATCGCCGCGGTCACGACCGGGAGGAACCACAGCGGGACCTCCTTGACCGCGAACGCGGCGAACGCCGCGGTGAGCCGCCAGGGGCGCCGGGCCAGGAGGCGGAGGACGGATCGGGCGGGACGGGCGCCGTCGAGCATGACCGCACGGTGAGCAAGCGCTTTCGGGTGCATGAGCCGATCGTACGGTTCGACCGGCCGTCCGGCAATCGGGATCGGAGCCCGTCAGGCGGCGCCCTCGATGTCGATGACGACCTTGACCTCGCCCGAGCCGGCGTGGAAGGCGTCCTGGTACTCCCCCAGCGGCACCCGTTTCGTGATGAGGCCCTTGAGGAAGTCGCGGTCGGACTCGGCGAGCGCGGTCGCGGCCCGCGCGCAGTGGTCGAGGTTGGCGTTGACCGAGCCGACGACGACGTCGTTCTCCAGGACGATGTCGCGGTTCAGGCTGCCCGCGTCGACGTTCACGCGCCGCCCCGCGGGCGAGACGCCCGTCAGGCAGGTGACGCCGAACGCGCCCGTCGCGGCCATCGCGTCGAACACGAGCGCCTCGGCGCCGGTGGCCTCGATGACGATGTCGGGCACGACCGCCTCGATCGCCTTGGGGAACCCCTCGTAGTGGTAGGTGGCGCCCAGCGAGCGGACCAGGTCGGGCTTGTGCCCGTCGGCGGCGCGGTCGAGGACGTGCACGTCGAGCCCGCGCTGGGCGCCGATGAGCGCGGCGAGGAGCCCGATCGGCCCGGCGCCGGTGACGAGCACCGACTTCGGGTCGAACCAGGAGCGGCCGCCGACCTTGTCGATCTGCTCCCAGGCCTTGACGAGGACGCTCATCGGCTCCAGGAGCACGCCGACGTCGGCGAGCGAGGGGTCGAGCTTGACGGCGTAGTCGGCCTCCACGGTCCACACTTCGCTGGCGTAGCCGTGGATCTCCTTGATGCCGCGCTCGGTGTACTGCCCGTTGCGGCAGTTGTCGAACAGGCCGCGGGCGCACGCGCCGCACGGCTCGGGGTCGGGGCGGCGGACGACGCCGACGACGAGGTCGCCCGGCGCGAACCCGCTGCCCTCGGGGGCCTCGCGGACCCGGCCGAGCGACTCGTGCCCGATGATGAGGCGGTCGGCCCCCGGCGGGGCCCAGCCGTAGTCGCCGTCGGCGAGCTCGCGGTCGGTGCCGCACACCCCGAGCGATACGGCGTCGACGAGCAGCTCGCCCGGACCGGGCACCGGCTCGTCGACGTCCTCCAGCTTGAGCGACCCCTTGACGCCGGGCTCGACAGTCAACGCGCGCATGGCATGCACCTCCCCGTTCAGCTCCGAAACCACATCAGTATGCGTGCTTCGGGCGGATCTATCCGGCGCTTGGGGAAGTAGCCGCGGCGGGCGCGGTTATTCGCCCTGCGGCGAACCGAGCGCGAAGTAGTGGCCCTTGTCGAGGTCGTCGAGAAACCCCGGGCGCGTCGGGGTCCAGCCGAGGAGCTCGCGGGTGAACGCGCTCGACGCGGCCCGGTCGGCGCCGACGAAGCCCGCGAGCCAGCCGAAGTGGGCCGCCGCGTCCTCCGGCGCGATCGAGGCGGTCGGGACGCCGAGGCCGCGGCCGATGACCGCGGCGAGGTCGCGGATCGCGACCCCCTCGTCGGCGACGACGTGGAGCGTGGACCCGGCGGGGGCCCGCTCGACCGCGAGGCGGAGCAGGACCGCGGCGTCGGCGCGGTGGACGCCGGACCACCGGTTGGCGCCGTCGCCGAGGTAGCCCGCGACGCCCTTGTCGCGGGCGGTGGCGACGAGCGTCGCGGTGAAGCCGGGGTCGCCCTCGCCGTAGACGATCGGGAAGCGGAACACCATCGAGCGGACGCCGCGGGCGGCGAGGCCGAGGGCGTACTCGGCGACGGCGAACCGGGCCGCCGGGCCGGTGGTGGCGGCGTCGGTGTCGTGGCCCTGGTCCTCACTGGTGGGGCCGCCGTCCGACACGGGAACCCCCGAGGCGATGCCGAAGGCCTTGCCGGAGCCGGCGAGGGCCTCGCCGATCGCCTCGACGGCGGCGCGGTCGGCGTCGACCGCGTCGTCGAAGCGGCCGGAGAAGGCGATGTCGTGCTTGAAGGCGAGGTGGACGACGGCGTCGGCGGCGAGGGACTCCTCGCGCAGGACGTCGAGGTCGTCGATGGTGCCGCGGCGGACCTCGACCCCGGCCGCGGCGAGCGCGGCGGCGGAGGCGTCGGAGCGGGCGAGGCCGGTGACGGCGTGGCCCGCGGCGAGGAGCTCGCCGGAGACCGCGGAGCCGATGAAACCGGACGCACCGGTGATGAAGACACGCATGAAGGAGACCTCCTGGTGGTGGGGCCGGACGATCCCGGCCTGATGTCAGTGCCTGACATCAACCGTAGCACCGTCATGTCAGTGCCTGACATCGGTAGGATCGCCACCATGGGACGCTGGGAGCCGAACGCGCGCGGACGCCTCGAGGAGGCCGCGATGGCGCTGTTCACCGAACGCGGGTTCGAGCAGGTCACCGTCGCCGAGATCGCCGGGCGGGCCGGGCTCACCGAGCGGACCTTCTTCCGGCACTTCGCCGACAAGCGCGAAGTCCTGTTCCCTGACGCGAACCCGCTCGTCACCGGGTTCGCGGCGGCGATCGAGGCGGCGCCGCCGTCCACCGAGCCGATGGAGACGGTCGCCGAGGTCCTCAAGGCCGTCGCCGCGTTCTTCACCGACCGGCACACATACGCGCGGCAGCGTCAGGCGGTGGTCGCCGGGAACGCCGAACTGCGCGAGCGCGAAGCGGTCAAACTCGCGTGGCTGGCCGACACGCTCGCGGCGGGTCTGCGCCGGCGGGGCGTGGCCGAGCCCGCCGCGAGCCTGGCCGCCGAGTCCGGCGTGGCGGTGTTCAAGGTCGCCTACGCCCAGTGGGTCGCCGACCCCGAGCCGAGTGACCTGGGCGAGCTCATGCGACTGGTGCTGATCGAGCTCAAGGGCATGAACTGCCGTTAGACGCCGAGCACCTCGTCCAGGCGCGCGGCGCGGGCGTCCATGTCGGCGAGCGCGAGCGGCTCGGCGAGGTCGGGGGCGACGCCCGCCACGGCCTCGCGGGCGGCGTCGGTGAAGTGGACGGTGCCGTCGGCGTCGACGCGCTCGACGCCGTCGCCGCGGGCCATCCGCTCGTTGAAGGCGATCGCGTCCTCGATGGACTCGTCGCGCGGGAGGTCGAGTTCGACCGCGCCCGCCTGGATGCGGACCGGGTAGCCGCCCGGGAGCCCGCCGGGCGAGGGCACGGACCAGCGCAGGACCCGGGACTCCGGCAGCAGTGCCTCCAGGACTGGCAGCGTGGCCGCGGCGGTGAGGAAGTTCCAGCGCAGGCCCGGGTCGATCGCCGGGGCGCGGTAGGCGGCGGCGTCGTCGCGGCGGCCCTCCTCGCCGAGGTAGACGCGGCAGCGGTCCTCGGGCCCGGGGTCCGCGGCGGTCATGACGGGCGTCAGCTGCGAGTGGTGGCCGACGACGCGCACGAGCGGCGGGATCACGCCGCCGGTCTCCTCGCGCAGGACCGCGCGCACGCGCCGGAGCACCATCCCGGCGTTGCCGAGGCCCAGCGTGGGCGCGAGGCCGGCGCGCTCCAGGACCGGGCCGGTCACGTCGGGGAAGGACAGGTTCGCGACCGGGACGTCGAGGCCCGCCTCGCGGACCGCGCGCATCACGTTGAGCACCACGGGGACCTGGTACGGCAGCCGCAGGCCGAGACCGGCGGCGGCGACGGCCTTCGCGGCCGGGTCGCCGCGATCGGCCAGCGCCCACGGGCTGCGCAGCGAGGCGCACTGGACGACCAGGTCGGGGCGGACGCGGCCGAGGAGCTCGGCGACGTCGTCGGGGCGGGTGGCGTCCAGGGGCGCGCCTTCGACGAGGCAGTCGGCGGCGCTCGCGAGCGTCGCGGCGGTCTGGCCCACGTTCACCTCGGACCGGCTGGCGACGACCAGCCGCCCGACGAACCCGCTCGCGGCGAGGCCCGCGGCCACGCGGTCCCCCATGTCGCCCAGTCCGATGACCAGCACAGTGCTCATGTTCCCGATTTTATGGCACGGTCCGAATGCGACGACGGGTTCGGCCGCGGCGGGAGACGGCCGCGCCACGGGCGGCCGGGGTGGGCGAGGTCGGGGGCGTTGCGGAGCTGGACGCGCCGGGACGGGTCGAGGACGGGCGGCGCGGGCCCCTGGACTGGTCGACGTCGCCGTGCGCGCGGAGCGGCGTGCCGTCGGCCCCTAGTCGACGACGGCCCAGCCGAGGGGGCCGAGGACGAGGGTGAGCTCCTCGCCGGCGAAGGCGATCGTGCAGGTGCGGGGGCGGCGGTCGAGGTTGGCGACGGCGATGCGGACGCGGGAGGCGGTGCGGGAGCCGAGGGCCCAGACGTGCTCGTCGGGGTGCTCGGCCCACAGCAGCTCCCCCGCGGACATGTCGTCGAGGGTCTCCAGGACGGCCGCGACGGGGTAGGGGTCGCCCGCGGCGGAGCGGATGCCGCGCGGGCCCCACTCCTCGTACCAGGCGAGGCCCGCGACGCCGGGGACGGCGAGGGCGGCGGCCGCGGCGATCGTCCAGGCGGCCAGGGGGTCGTCGCGCTGGCGCGGGTCGGCGGCGCCGGTGAACTCGGCGCCGTAGCCGTCGGCGAGGTCCGGGCGCGTGGACATGAGCTGCGCGCCGGTGCGGGTGTCGTCGAAGCGGGGCCGCAGCGTGATCGGTCCGATGAGGACCAAGCGGCCGCCGGCGTCGGCGACGGCCTGGCGGGCGACCTGGCGCTGCACCGGGACGGAGGCGAGGAGCTGCTCGGTGCCGGTGTCGCGGGACAGGGGCGCGACGGCGAAGGCGAGTGCCTCGGTGTCCTCGGGGACTCCGGCCGGGTCGCGGTGCAGGGCGGCGAAGTGGGACCGGGTGCCGCCGACGAGCGGCGGGTGGAGTCCGGCGGCGGCGAGGGCCGTGCGGAGGGCGTCGAGGGCGGCGGCGCTGGTGAGGTGAGTGTCGGGGTCGAAGGCGGCGATGCGCGCGACGGCGTGGGGCGCGAGGAAGTCGGTGAGGATCGCGAGGTCCGATCCGGACCAGGGGACGGTGACGCGGACGTCGAGCGGGAGGCCGGGGCTCGCGGCGCGTTCGAGGGCGGCGTGCCAGTTCGGGGTGCGGAGGTCGAGTTCGACCAGCACGGTGCCGCCGAGGAGCGGGAGGTCCGGGGCGGGGTCGGCGTCGGAGCTCGGCGCGGTGGCGGCGCCGAGGGCGATCTCGGGGAACAGGCCGCCGGGGGCGAGGACGAGGCGCGTGCGGGACTCGGGTCCGGGGGCGGGGCCGCGTGGCGCGACGGTGAGGACGAGGCGCTGGCGGAGGGGTCCGGCGGCCGGGCGCGGGCCGGTCTCGTAGGCGGCGTCGGCCCGGCCGCGCGGGTCCGCCATCGTGCACGCGGCGCCGGTGAAGGCGAGGTCGACGGCGAGGCCGCCGTGCTCCCAGGCGAGGGCGGCGACGTCGGCGACCGGCGGGCGCGGGCCGATGCGCACCGGGAAGGCGGTGTCCTCGACGGTGCCGTCGGGGCGGCGGGCGCGCAGCGCGGTCCCGGCGAGCCTGGCGGAGTGGCGGGCGACCAGTGCGACTTGGAAGGCTTGCGGCGCTTCGGGGTCGGCGTCGAGTTCGAGCGTGATGGTGAGCGTGTCGCCTGCGGGGCTCGCGGTGAGGGTGCCGCGGAGCGGCGCGCCGTCGCAGTGGAGGGCGAGGCGGAGCGCGTCGGCGTCGTCGATGACTTCGGCCTGCCAGGTCGCGGCGTTGCCGTCCTGGTCCTGGGCGGCGGCGCGGACGCCGGAGAGGACGGGCCGGCCGTCGTAGGCGAGGTCGGTCAGGTCGCCGCCGCGCCGCTCGATCGACCAGGGCCCGTGGCGCCAGGTCGCGGTGTCGGTCTGCCAGGTGCGCATGCCAGAGGGTAGCCAAGCCGGTGCGGCGGGCGGGCCGCCGGTGCGGCCGTTCGGATCGGGCGCGGGGAGGCTTGCGCGCACGCGTATACGTATATTATGTTTATACGCAGAAAGGCACCGCGACTGCGACGAGGAGCACCCGATGACCGACACCGTCCCCTACGGCATCCCGCTTGACCGCGAGACCCGCTACGACCCCCCGGCCGCCCTCATGGCCCTCCACCGCGAGGCCCCGCTGCGGCGCCTGCGCTACTTCCCCGACGGCACGCTCGGGTGGATCGTCACCGACCACCGCCTGGGCCGCAAGGTCCTCGCCGACCCGCGCTTCAGGTCCCGACTCGTCGCC
The DNA here is from genome assembly GCF_039531525.1 of Glycomyces endophyticus. Taxonomy (NCBI): domain Bacteria; kingdom Bacillati; phylum Actinomycetota; class Actinomycetes; order Glycomycetales; family Glycomycetaceae; genus Glycomyces; species Glycomyces endophyticus. The sequence continues at coordinate 51,297 of NZ_BAAAQF010000024.1, read as the reverse complement.
CCGATCAAGGTGCCGATTCCGATGCCCCAGGTCGAGGCCATGGGCGACTACGCGGGCCCGCTGCCGGTCACGCCCGGCATGTTCATCGAGATGGACGGCGCGGACCACACCCGCCTGCGGCGCAAGCTCACCGGCGTCTTCACCGTCCGCCGGATGCGGCTCCTGGAGCCGCGCGTCGCCGAGATCGTGGAGGAGCGCCTCGACGCGCTGGAGGCGGCCGGCGGCGGCGCCGACCTCGTGGCCGAGTTCGCGCTCCCCGTGCCGGCCCTGGTGATCTCCGAGCTCCTCGGGGTGCCGCGCGCCGACCAGGACCACTTCACCGGTGACGCCGCCACGGTCATGACCATGACCGTCTCCGCCGAGGAGAAGGCCGAGGCGAGCATGCGCATCATGGGGTTCATCGCCGGGCTCGTCGCCGCCAAGCGGGCCGAGCCGCAGGACGACCTGCTCTCCGACCTCGCCGCCGACGCGGACCTGTCGGAGGAGGAGGTCGTCGGCATGGCGATGCTCCTGCTCGTCGCCGGGCACGAGACCACCGCGAAGATGATCGGCCTCGGCACCATGGCGCTGCTGGAGAACCGCGACCAGTGGGACCTCCTGCGCGAGCGGCCCGAGCTGATGGCGAACGCCGTGGAGGAGCTGCTTCGCTACGTCGGGGTCATCCACACCGGCATCATCCGCCAGGCCGCGGAGGACTTCGAGTTCGAAGGCGAACGGATCGCCGCCGGGGAGTTCATGACCGTCTCGGTGCAGACCGCCAACCGCGACGGCGCGCACTTCGACGAAGCGGACGTGTTCGACGTCGCCGGAGACGCCAAGGGCCACATGACCTTCGGGCACGGCGTCCACCAGTGCCTCGGGCAGCAGCTCGCCCGGGTCGAGATGCGCATCGCCTTCGAGCGCCTCATCCGGCGCCTGCCGGGCCTGCGCCTGGCCGTGCCCGCCGCGCAGGTGCCGCTGCGGACCGACCAGAACTTCTACGGTGTCGGCGAACTCCCGGTGACCTGGTAGCGGGGAAAACCGATTGGCGGAACCGGCTCGGGCCCCTAGCGTGGACCCGGTGAAGACCGCCATCTCCAGCGAGGAGGCCGCGCAGGCGATGCGCGGCCTCCTCGGCTCCGTTCACGACTGGACCCCGCTCGCCGAAGGCGAGGTCTCCCAGGCGTTCGCCTTCCGCTCGGACGGGCGCGACCTCGTGCTGCGCATCGCGCCCCGGCGCGTGGGCTTCGACAAGGACGCCTGGGCCGCGCGCGCCCTCGCCGGCACGAAGGTGCCCGTTCCCGAGGTCCTGCACGTCGGACCGATCGGCGAGGGCGCGTACTGCTGCGTCTCCGAGCGCCTCGGCGGCGTCCACCTCACGACCTCCGACGAGGCCCACCAGCGCCGCTGCGCCCCGGCCGTGCGCGCGGTGGTCGAGGACATCGCCGCGACCGACCTCGGCGACTCCGCGGGCTGGGGCTCCGTCGACCCCGCCACGGGCGACGGCGCGGCCCCGGACTGGACCGCGCAGCTCCGCTCGCTCCTCCCCGAGAACTGGGATTACCTGGAGGACCGCGCCGACCGCGAGATGGCCGAGGAGCTGACGGCGACGGCCCTCGGCATCACCGCGTCGATCCCGCTGGAGCGCCGGCTCATCCACGGCGACCTCAACCCCGGCAACTACACGGTCGAGGGCGACGCGATCGCCGGAGTGTTCGACTGGGAGGCCGTCATGATCGGCGACCCCTTGTGGGAGCTCGCCCGCTACGTGCTGTGGGCCCCGGTCATGCCGAGCACCCGCATCCAGGCCGACCACGAGCTCGACCTGCTGGCCGGGCGCGGGATCGAGCAGCGGCTGCGCGCACTCGTGATCGTCAACGGGCTCTGGTCGATCGACATCTACCGGGGCATGGCCAACGCCCCCGCCGTCCAGCTCATGCTCAACCGCCTCCCGTTCTTCCGCGAGGAGCCGCGCCCGCTCGACACCGGGCGCGAGGACTACTGGCTGCGCCTGGGGCGGCGCCGGTGAACGAGGGGCCGGTCCGTCGGCTGGCGGAGCCGGCGCCGACGCTCAGGGGCGCACGCGGAAACCCTGCGGCGTCGGGTGGAACCCGGCCGCCCGCAGGCTTGGGGCGAGCGGTGAGCCCGGCGCGAAGTCGTCGTTGACGCGTTCGATGTGGAGGGCCCCGGCGCGGCCCGCGCGGACCGCCTCGGCGAGGGCCGCGACGGCGGCCGGCAGGCGCGGGTCGTCCTCGATCGCCGATGCGGGCCAAGCGAGGAGGCTCTTGCCGCCGCGTTCGAGGTAGAGGGCGAGCTCGCCGCCGACGAGGACCACGAGGGCCCCGGCCTTGCGACCCGGCTTGTGGCCCGAGGCCGGCTCGGGCCAGGGCAGGGCCGCGCCGTAGGCGTTCGCCGGGTCGGCGGCGGCCAGGACCACCGCCGGGCCCGGTTCGGCGCGGTCGGTCGCGGTGGCGCGCAGGCGGTCGACCGCGCCCTCGACGGCGAACTGGGCCGCGCCCAGGCCGTCCACGACGTAGCCGCGGCGGGCCCGCCCGGACTCCTCGAACGCCGACAGCACCCGGTAGACCTTCGCGAAGCCGCCGTCGACCCCTTCGGCCGCGACGGCGCCGCGGGTGACGACGCCGTGCCGGTCGAGCAGGGTGTGGGCCAGCGCGTGAGCGCGGACGGTCGGGTCGGGCTCGGCGGCGGGCAGCAGGGACCAGCGGCCCGCGACGGTGGGGCCGCTCGGGGCGGCCTGCTGGAGGCCGCGCCAGCCGCCGCCGTAGCGGGCGCGCGGGGCGGCGCGCCGGGCCCGGTGGGCCGTGGCGCCGGGGGTGCGGCCGGAGCTCAGGAGGGCCCGCAGGGGCGCGAGGGTGTCGTTGGTGATCCGTCCCGACCAGGCTAGGTCCCACAGGGCGGCGGTGAGGTCGGCGTCGGCGGCCCCGGCGTGGCCGCCGTCGCGGACGCGGTCGGCGAGCTGGCGGAAGAACAGGCCGTAGCCGCCGTCCAGGGCGTCGAGGACGGCGCCGTGCAGGCCCGCGGTGTCGAGGTCCCGCGGCGGGGGCAGGAGCAGCGGGGCGGTCTCGGCGGGGTAGAGGGCGATCCAGCCGTCCGTGCCGGGGAGCGCGCCCGCGCCGGCCCAGACGACCTCGCCGGAGGCGGTCAGTTCGTCGAGCATCGCGGGGCGGTAGTCGTCGACGCGGCCGGGGAGGACGAGCCGCTCCAGCGCGGAGGCGGGGACGGCGGCGCCCTGGAGCTGCTCGATGGCGCGGGCGAGGCCGTCGGTCCCTTCGAGGCGCTCGCCGGACTCCTTGCCGCCCAGGTGCTGCCAGCGCGGCAGGAACTCGGCGAGGGCGGTGGGCGGGACGGGTTCGAGCTCTTTGCGGAGGGCGGCGAGGGAGCGGCGGCGCAGGCGGCGGAGAACGCCGGCGTCGCACCATTCGAGGTGCTCGCCGCCGGGCCGGAACTCGCCTTCGACGAGGCGGTCGGGGGCGATGCGGCGGAGGGCGCGTTCGGCGACGGCGGGGCCGAGGCCGTGCCGGGCGGCGGCCTCGGTCGCGGTGAAGGGGCCGTGGGTGCGGGCGTAGCGGGCGAGGAGGTCGCCGAGGGGGTCCTCGACGGGTTCGGTGAAGGCGTCGGGGAGGTCCGCGGGGAGGGCGGTGCCGAGGGCGTCGCGGAGGCGGCCGGCGTCCTCGACGGCGGCCCAGTGGGGGCGTCCGGCGAGGTCGGCGCGGAAGGCGCGGCCGGTGTCGGCGAGGGTCGCGGCCCAGGCGGGGTCGGCGCCGCGGGCGGCGAGTTCGGCGTCGGTGAGGGGGCCGAGGACGCGGAGGAGGTCGGCGACGCCCTCGGCGTCGCGGACGCGGCGGTCCGCGGTGCGCCACTGGAGTTCGGCCTCCACTTCGGCGAGGACCGCGGGGTCGAGGAGGTCGCGGAGCTCGACCTGGCCGAGGAGGTCGGCGAGGAGGCGGGAGTCGAGGGAGAGGGCGGCGGCGCGGCGCTCGGCGAGCGGGGTGTCGCCTTCGTACATGAACTGGGCGACGTAGCCGAAGAGGAGGGAGCGGGCGAAGGGCGAGGGTTCGGCGGTGGCGACCTCGACGAGGCGCACGTCGCGGGAGCGGAGGTCGGTCATGAGCTCGGTGAGGCCGGGGACGTCGTAGACGTCCTGGAGGACCTCGCGGACGGCTTCGAGGATGATCGGGAAGGACGGGTACCGGCCGGCGACCTCCAGCAGCTGGGAGGAGCGGAGCCGCTGCTGCCACAGGGGCTGGCGCTTGCCGGGCTGGCGGTGCGGGAGCAGGAGCGCGCGGGCGGCGGCCTCGCGGAAGCGGGAGGCGAACAGGGAGGTGCCGGAGACGGCGCGGGTGACGGTGTCGGCGATGGTCGCGGGGTCGAAGAGGAGGTCGTCGGCGCGCAGGAGCGCGTCGGCGAGGTCGCCGTCGGGCAGTCGCAGGACGATGCCGTCGTCGTGGTGCATGAGCTGGGGGTCGACGCCGTGGCGGTCGCGCAGGCGCTCGCCGATGGCGAGGGCCCAGGGGGCGTGGACTTGGGCGCCGAACGGGGAGTGGACGACGACGCGCCAGTCGCCGGTCTCGTCGCGGAAGCGCTCGATGACGACGGTGCGGTCGTCGGGGACGTGCCCGGTGGCCTCGCGCTGCTCGGCGAGGTAGGCGATGGCGTTGCGGGCGGCGAAGTCGTCGAGGCCGGCGGCGGCGAGGCGGGCGTGGGCGGCGGGGTCGTCGAGCGCGGCGAGTTCGCGCACGAACTCGCCGAGGCCGCGGCCGAGTTCGAGGGGGCGGCCGAGGCCGTCGCCGTGCCAGAACGGGAGGCGGCCGGGCACGCCGGGGGCGGGGGCGACCATGACGCGGTCGCGGGTGATCTCCTGGATGCGCCAGGAGGAGGTGCCGAGGGTGAAGACGTCGCCGACGCGGGACTCGTAGACCATCTCCTCGTCGAGTTCGCCGACGCGGCCGCCGCCGCGCCCGGTGGCGGCCCCGGCGAGGAACACGCCGAAGAGGCCGCGGTCGGGGATGGTGCCGCCGGAGGTGACGGCGAGGCGCTGGGCGCCGGGGCGGCCGGTGACGGTGCCGGCGGCGCGGTCCCAGACCAGGCGCGGGCGCAGTTCGGCGAACGCGTCGGAGGGGTAGCGGCCGGCGAGCATGTCGAGGACGGCGTCGAACGCGGAGTCGGGGAGGGACGCGAAGGGCGCGGCGCGGCGGACGAGGCCGAGGAGCTCGCCGACGTCCCATTCGTCCATGGCGGCGATGGCGACGAGCTGCTGGGCGAGGACGTCGAGGGGGTTGGCGGGGACGCGGAGGGCCTCGATGCGGCCTTCGCGCATCCGCTCGGCGACGACCGCGGACTGGATGAGGTCGGAGCGGACCTTGGGGAAGAACACGCCGCGCGAGACGGCGCCGACCTGGTGCCCGGCGCGGCCTACGCGCTGGAGGCCGGAGGCGACCGAGGGCGGGGCCTCGACCTGGACGACGAGGTCGACCGCGCCCATGTCGATGCCGAGTTCGAGGCTGGAGGTGGCGACGACGGCGGGCAGGCGCCCGGCCTTGAGGTCGCCTTCGACCTCGGCGCGCTGCTCCTTGGAGATGGAGCCGTGGTGGGTGCGGGAGAGGACCGGCGGCGCGCCCGCGGCGGCGCCGGAGCCGCCCATGGTCGCGGCGGGCCCGTGGTCCTCCGGGAGCGGGGCGCCGTGGCGGCGCTCGTATTCGATCTCGTTGAGGCGGTTGGAGAGGCGTTCGGCGACGCGGCGGGCGTTGGCGAAGACGATGGTGGAGCGGTGGGCCTCGATGAGGTCGACGATGCGCTCCTCGACGTGGGGCCAGATCGAGCCGGCCCGGCGCGGGTCGGGCGAGGAGGGCGAGGCGGGGGCGTCGCCGAGCGCGGACATGTCCGCGACGGGGACGACGACCCGCAGGTCCCAGCGCTTGTCGGAGGGCGGCTGCACGATCGCGACGTCGCGGCTCGGGGACAGGAACCGGGCGACCTCGTCGACGGGGCGGACGGTGGCGGAGAGGCCGACGCGGCGGGCCGGCCGGTCGAGGCGGGCGTCGAGGCGCTCCAGGGAGAGCGCGAGGTGCGCGCCGCGCTTGGTGCCGGCGACGGCGTGGACCTCGTCGAGGATGACGGTCTCGACGCCGGCGAGCGCGTCGCGGGCGCCGGAGGTGAGCATGAGGAACAGCGACTCGGGGGTGGTGATGAGGATGTCGGGCGGCCGGTTGGCGATCGAGCGGCGCTCGTGCTGCGGGGTGTCGCCGGAGCGGATCGCGACCCGGATCTCGGGGAAGGGCAGGCCGAGGCGGGCGGCCTCCTCGCGGATGCCGTCGAGGGGCGCGGCGAGGTTCCGCTCGACGTCGACGCCGAGGGCCTTGAGCGGGGAGAGGTAGAGGACGCGGCAGCGGTGCTTCGCGTCCTCGGGCGGCGGCGCCGCGGCGAGGGCGTCGAGGGCCGACAGGAACGCGGCGAGGGTCTTGCCCGAGCCGGTGGGCGCGACGACGAGGGCGTCCCGGTCCTCCCCCAGGGCCTCCCAGGCGCCCTGCTGGGCGGCGGTCGGGGTGCCGAAGGCCCGGTCGAACCAGGCGGCGGTGGCCGGTGAGAACCGCGCGAGCGACGGGTGGGGGCCGGCGGCGCGCGGTGCTCTCGGGGACATGGGTCCAATGGTGCCCCGCGGGACCGACACCGGCCCCGGATTCGCGCGGACGGCCCCGCCGGGGGCGCGTCAAGAAGGCGTATGGATCGCCGCGGCCGGTGTCAAGAACGCGTATGGATTCACGTGAATACGCCCAGGACCGGGCATTCCTTCACGGGATCGCGCTAGCGTGCGGCACGAAAGGAGCTCACGTGACCGCTCAAACCAGCGAGGGCACGCTCGACCGGACACCCGTCGGCGCGCCCCCGCGACACCCCGGAAATGGCGGCCCGCTGCGCCTCGCCCTGCTCGTCGGCGCGCTCGGCGTCGTCTACGGCGACATCGGCACCAGCCCCATCTACGCCCTCCAGACGATCTTCAACCCGGCCGACCCGCACCCGGTGCCGGTGAACACCGCCAACGTGTACGGCATCGTCTCGCTGATCTTCTGGTCGGTCACGATCATCGTCACCGTCTTCTACGTCGGCATCGCCATGCGCGCCGACAACGACGGCGAGGGCGGCATCATGGCCCTCATCACGCTGATCCGCCGCCACGCCTCGGGGCGGAGCCGCAAGGCCGCTCTCACCCTCGCGGCCCTGGGCATCTTCGGCGCCGCGCTGTTCCTCGGCGACTCGATGATCACCCCCGCGATCTCGGTGCTCTCCGCGGTCGAGGGCGTCAAGACGGTCAGCACCGGGCTCGAAGCGGCCATCATCCCCGCGACGGCGGTCATCATCGTGATGCTGTTCGCCTTCCAGAAGCGCGGCACCCACGTCATCGGCCGCTGGTTCGGCCCGATCATGTGCGTCTGGTTCGGCGCGCTCGCGCTCCTCGGCGTCGGCGGCGTCGCCCGCAACCCCGAGATCCTCAAGGCCCTCTCCCCCGGGTACGCGATCGACTTCGTCTTCGGCAACTTCGGGGTCGCGTTCTTCGCGCTCGCCGCGGTCATCCTCACGTTCACCGGCGCCGAGGCCCTCTACGCCGACATGGGCCACTTCGGGCGCAAGCCGATCTCCAGGGCCTGGATCGGCATCGTCTTCCCCGCCGTGATGCTCAACTACATGGGCCAGGGCGCGCTCATCCTGGAGGACACCGGGAACATCTCCGGGTCGTTCTTCCTCCTCGCGCCCGAGGCGCTGCGCATCCCGCTGCTCGTGCTCACCACCGTCGCCACCGTCATCGCCGCCCAGGCGGTCATCTCGGGCGCGTTCTCGGTCGCCTCGCAGGCGTCCGAGCTGGGGTACCTGCCGCGGCTGCGCATCGCGCACACCTCCGAGCACCAGTACGGCCAGATCTACGTGCCGTGGATCAACTGGCTGCTCATGGTGTCGGTCCTGGTCCTGGTGTTCGCGTTCCGCACCTCGGAGGCGCTCGCGTTCGCGTACGGCATGGCCGTCATCGGGACGATCGTCATCGTGGTGCTGCTGTTCCTGTACGTCGCCCGCGTCCGCTGGGGCGCCCCGAAGTGGCTGCTGGCGACCGGCGGCGGCCTCCTGCTCGCCATCACCGTGGTGTTCCTGGCCGCCAGCTCGACGAAGATCATCCACGGCGCGTGGCTGCCGCTGCTCATCGGCGTCCTCGCGTTCACCGTCATGATCACCTGGCAGAAGGGCCGCGAGGTCGTCACCGGCGAGCGCGAGCGCCGCGAGGGCTCCCTGCGGGAGTTCGTCGACAAGCTCCGCGAGGGCGAGCCGAAGGTGGCCCGGGTCCCGGGCACGGCGGTGTTCCTCGACCGCGGCAAGCACAGCGCCCCGCTCGCCATGCGCTCGAACCTGGAGCAGAACCACGCCCGGCACTCGCAGATCGTGGTCCTCTCGGTGGTGACCGAGCCGGTGCCGCGCGTGGGCGAGCCCGACCGGCTCACCGTCGACCAGCTCGGCGACGTCCGGGACGCGGTCATCCACGTGACCGCCCGGTTCGGCTACATGGAGACCCCGGACGTGCCGCGCGCGCTGGAGGCGATCGACCCCGAGCAGGCCGAGGGGCGGCGGCTCAACCTCGACCGGGCCACGTACTTCCTGTCGACGATCCAGCTCAAGCCGGGCAAGGGGAGGACGATGGCGACGTGGCGCAAGCACCTGTTCATCGCGACCTCGCACATCACGGCCGACGCGGCCGAGCACTTCCGGCTCCCCCGCGACCGCACGATGATCATCGGCTCGCACATCGAGGTCTGACCCGCGCGTGAAGGCCGGGCGTCCCCGCGGGGGCGCCCGGCCTCGGCGTCTCAGGCGGGTTCGTGGCCGGGGGCGTACTGCTCGCGGTACTCCTGGGTCGGCGGGACGATCGTGATGACGTCGACCATGGCGCCGTCGGGGGCGGCGACGATGAAGTGGCGCTGGCCGAAGTCCTCGGTGCGCAGCGGCAGCAGCTCCTCCAAGCCGGCGTCGCCGACGAGGCGGGCGTGCTCGGCGTCGACGTCGTCGACCTCGAAGTTGAGGAGCAGGCCGCCGCGCAGGCGCTCGCGGTGCCCGGCGGGGATCGTCGGGTGGCTCGCGTCGAGGATCGCCAGCTCGTAGTGGGGCGCGTCGGGGCGCCGGAGGCTGACGTACCAGTCGGCGGCGAAGACCTCCTCGAATCCGAAGTGGCGCACGTAGAAGTCGGTGGTGGCGGCGACGTCGCCGGTGGCGAGCACCGGGTAGAAGCCGGTCAGCTTGGCGGTCATGGCGGGTCCTCTCGAGTTTCACATACCCCGGGTATGTGGAATTCGATGTTAACATACCTCGGGTATGCGAAAGGGAGGCCGGATGACGAGGACCGAGCAGCGGGAGGCGACGAGGCGGGCGCTCCTGGAGGAGGGCCGCCGCCGGTTCGCCGCGGACGGGTACCACGACGTGGTGCTCAGCGAGGTCGCGCAGGCCGCCGGGGTGACCAAGGGGGCGGCGTACCACCACTTCGGGAGCAAGCTCGGGCTGTTCCGGGCCGTCGCGGCGCAGGTGCAGGAGGAGCTGGGCGCGCGCGTCGCGGCCGAGGCCGACCGCCGTGCGGACCCGTGGGAGCAGCTGCGCGCGGGCTGCCGGGCGTTCCTGGCGGCGGGGACCGATCCGGCCGTGAGCCGGATCCTGCTGGTCGACGCGCCGACGGTGCTCGGATGGGACGAGTGGCGCGCGATGGACGAGGCGTCGTCGGCGCGGCATCTGCGGGAGGCCCTGGAGGGGCTGGTCGCGGCCGGGGTGGTGGCGGAGCAGCCGGTCGAGCCGCTGGTGCGGCTCCTGTCGGGGGCGATGAACGAGGCCGCGCTGTGGCTGGCGCGGACCGCGGACGCGGCGGCGCTGGAGCAGGCCGCCCTCGCTTTGGACCGGGTCCTGGGCGGCCTGCGCACCGGGGCCGCCTGACGGCGGCCCCGGAACCTGCTACGCCNCAGACCACAGCCGCTTCGCCGTTGACGGTGAAGTCCTCACCGGAGCCTTCGACGTTGAGCGTGCCGCCCTGGAGGGTGGTGTGCTCGCCGGCGAGGGCGTCGGGTGCCAGCTCGCCGGCCACGACGTGGTAGGTCAGGATGCTGGTGAGCGTCTCCTGGTCGGCCAGGACGGCGTTGAGGTCGGCCTCGGGGATCTTGGCGAACGCGTCGTTGGTGGGCGCGAACACGGTGATGTCCTCGGCGGTGTTGAGCGTGTCGACCAGGTCGGCCTCGCCCACGGCGGTGACGAGCGTGGACAGGACCGGGTTGTTCGACGCGGCGGTGGCGACCGGGTCGTCGGCCATGCCGGAGAACGAGCCCTCCCCGTCCGCGGGCACGGCCGAACACGCCGCACCGAACTCCCCGGCCGGCGCCATCTCCGCAGACGACTCCTCCTGCATGCTCTCCTCGCTCGACGTCATGTCCTCGGAGGACGAGTCGTCGCCGCTGTCGGAGCCGCACGCGGTGAACACGAAGGCGCATCCGGCGGCGGCCAGGACGGCGCCGGCCCGGGTGATGAGTCGGTTGTTCATGGTCTTGCCTCTCTGTTCGGTCGCAGGGCGGCAGCCCTGCGGATCATTCGGCGTTCAGGACGACGGAGTGCCATCCGGTGGCACCGTCTGGGAAGGGCGTGACCCGCTCCCCGGTCTGGACCTCGCCGTCGCCGGCGGTGGCGCGGACCTCCAACTTGCGGCGGCCGGGTTCGGCCTCCCAGGTCCACTGCCACTGCCGCCACGTGTCGTTCCCGATGACGGGCGCGAGATCGGCGTCGTTCCAAGGGCCTTCGTCGACCCGGACCTCGACGCGGGCGATGCCGCGCTGCTGGGCCCAGGCCACCCCGGCGACCGCGGTGGGTCCGGCCGGGACGGTCTTGAGTGGTTTCGGGGTGTCGATGCGCGAGAAGGTCTTGATCGGGGCCTCGGCCGCCCAGTCGCGGCGCACCCAGTAGGCGTCGAAGTCCGCGAAGGACGACAGCTCGATCTCGGTGAGCCACTTGGTGGCCGAGACGTAGCCGTACAGGCCCGGGACGATCATGCGCACCGGGAAGCCGTGTTCGAGGGGCAGCGGCTCGCCGTTCATGCCGACGGCGATGAGCGCGTCGCGCCCGTCGGTGCAGACCGCGGTCGGGGTGCCCGCGGTCCAGCCGTCGGCCGAGCGCGAGACGACCTGGTCGGCGCCGGGCTCGGGCCCGGCCTCGGCGAGGAGCTCGGCGAGGCTCACCCCGAGCCAGCGGGCGTTGCCGGCGAGGGTGCCGCCGACCTCGTTGGAGACGCAGGAGATGGTGATCTCGCGTTCGACGAGGTCGCGGTCGAGGAGGTCCTGGAAGGTCAGCTCCATCGGGTTGGCGACGCGGCCGAAGACGCGCAGCCGGTAGTCCTCGGGGAGGACGCGCGGGAGCACCAGCGCGGTGTCGACGCGGTAGAAGTCGGCGTTGGGGGTGAGGTACGGGGTGAGGCCGTCGACGTCGAGGCCGGTGCCGGCGGGGCCGACGGAGGCCGGTTCGGGGAGGTCCACGGCGCTGCGGGCCGCTTCGAGGTCGCCGGTGCCGCCGAGGCGCCACCCCGCCGCGCCGGCGATGCCGGCGCCGGCGAGGGCGATGAGCACGCCTCTGCGGTCGACGGCCCGTCCGGGCACGGCGCGGCCCTCGGCCTCGCGGTCCGGTCGCCCGCGGAGCAGCAGCGCGAGGACGACCGCGCCGCAGGCGGCGCCCGCCAGTGACGGCAGCGCCCACCAGGGGGAGGCGGCGGGACGGGTGAGGGCGGCTGCCGCACCCGCCCCGCCGAGGAGGGCCAGGACGGCGTATCCGACCCAGAGGCGCCGACGGGCGACGACGCCGGTCGCCGCGGCGAGCACGGCGAGGGCCGCGCCGATCCCGGCCAGGAGGACGAGCTTGTCGTTCGCTCCGAAGGTGCGGATCGCGAACTCCTTGACGGGTTCGGGGACCGCGTCGACCACGGCGGCGCCGATGGCGGCGATGGGCGCGCTGCCCGGTGCCACCGCGGCGGCCGCGAGCTGCGCGGTCGCGACGGCGACGGCGGCGCAGGCGATGCCGGCGGATGCGGCGGCGATGGTCGGTCTCATGCCCTTGATTCGGGGGCGGGGGGCCCGCGGATGGGTCGGGGCCGGAATTTTCTTGGATTTTTTCCGCGATCGGGCATGAAACACGCTGCGACCCGGTCCGATGGACCGGGTCGCAGCGGTTCGGCCGTCGCTACGCGTCGAGCGGAACGCCGGCGACCATCGGGAGGGTCGGGGTCTCGGAGCCGCCTGCGGGTTCCTGGGTGACGCCGACGAGCTCGGCGTCGCCGAGGCCCGTGACGAGCATGGTCGCGGACCGTTCGCCGGGGGCCATGACGCCGGCCGAGACCTGGCCGTCGGGGTCGACCATCCAGACCTGGTAGGCACGGTCCTCGCCGATGGCGGCGAGCCCGGACACGACGACGACGGCCTGGTCGAGGGCGTCGGAGCGCACGACGGTGACGTCGCCGCCGCCTTCGGCCGCGACGGTGCCGACCTCGGCGTCGTCCGCGCCGAGGACGGCGGCGATCCGGTCGGACTCGGTGGGCGCCTGCGAGCGCATGACCGACCAGGTGACGATGCCGCCGACGACGGCCATGACGGCGGCCAGCGCGCCCGCGGCGAGGGCGAGGCGCATGCGGGGCATGCCGCGGTGGCGGCGGAGCCGCGGCGCGGGCGGTTCGGGGGCCGGGGACTCCTGGCGGGTGCGGGAGGCCTCGAAGAGGACGCGGTCGCGCAGGCGCGGCGGCGGGTCGGCGACGGTGACGTCGGAGAGCCGCCAGACGGCCTCGCGGAGTTCGGCGGCCTCCTGCGCGCAGGAGGCGCACTCGGCGAGGTGGCGTTCGACCAGGGCCCGTTCGGCGTCGTCGACGGCGTCGACGGCCCAGGGGCCGATGAGGGCGTGCACGTCGGCGCTCATCGTGCCACCTCCAGGCAGTCGCGGAGTTTCAGGAGTCCGTCGCGGATGCGGGACTTGACGGTCGGCACGGCGGTGTCGAGGAGCGAGGCGACCTGCCGGTAGGTGTGGCCGCCGTAGTAGGCGAGGGTGACGGCCTGCCGCTGGAGTTCGGTGAGGGTCTGGAGGCAGCGCCGGACCTGCCGGTGCTCCAGGCGGACGGCGGCGGCCTCGGCGACGGCGTCGTAGCCGGGGGCCTCGCTGTAGGCGGTGCGGCGCTCGCGGTCCCCGGAGGCCTGGACGGAGCGGACGCGGTCGACGGCGCGGCGGTGGGCGATGGTGGAGATCCAGGATCCGGCGGAGCCGCGGCGCGAGTCGAAGCGGGTGGCGGTGCGCCAGATCTCGACCAGGACCTCCTGGGCGACCTCCTCGGCCTGGGCGGGGTCGCGCAGGACCCGCAGGCAGAGGCCGTAGACGCGCGGCGCGGCCTCGTCGTAGAGGCGCGCGAACGCGTGCTCGTCGCCGAGCGCGGTGTCGTGCAGCAGGCGCTCGATCGTGGGCATCGCCGCCTCTTCGACCGCCGTCAGGCGGGGTCGGCCTGTTCGCCAGGCCTTCGGATCCCCCTGTGTGGACATCATCACGCTCCCCGGTGCTCGTCGACTCCGATCGCCCGGTATTCGGAGCGGGGGCGGCCGGGGATGGGTCAGGTCGGGGGGAATTTTCGGGCGGGGCACAATGGCGGTGACGGACCCCTCGCCCGCTCCTCCGATAGGCCTCCGATGACAAAGCGCCAGTTTCCCCGCCCGCACGACATCCTGCCTTTGATACGTTTCAAAAAGCCCGAGTTCAACGCGAAGCGGCGGCGCCTGGACGCCGCGCTGACGATCGGTGATCTGCGGGCGATCGCGAAGAAGCGGACGCCGCGGGCGGCGTTCGACTACACCGAGGGCGCGGCCGAGGGCGAGCTGTCGCTCGCGCGGGCGCGCCAGGCGTTCGAGGACGTGGAGTTCCACCCCGCGATCCTGCGCGACGTCTCGAAGGTGGACACCGGCTGGGACGTGCTCGGGAAGCGCTCGGCGCTGCCGTTCGGGATCGCGCCGACCGGGTTCACGCGGATGATGCACACCGAGGGTGAGACCGCCGGCGCCGGCGCGGCCGCCGCGGCGGGCATCCCGTTCGCGCTCTCGACGATGGGCACCACGCCGATCGAGGAGGTCGCCGCGGTCGGCGGCCCCGACGGGCGCCACTGGTTCCAGCTGTACATGTGGAAGGACCGCGACCGGTCCATGGCCCTGGTCGAGCGGGCGGCGGCGGCCGGGTTCGACACGCTCCTGGTCACCGTCGACGTGCCCGTGGCCGGGGCCCGCTTGCGCGACAAGCGCAACGGGTTCGCGATCCCCCCGGCGATCACCGCCCGCACGTTCTTCGACATGGCGCGCAAGCCGCACTGGTGGTTCGACATGCTCACCACCGAGCCGCTCTCGTTCGCCTCGCTCAACCGCTGGTCGGGCACGGTGGCCGAACTCCTCGACACCATGTTCGACCCGACGGTGGACTACGAGGACCTCGCCTGGATCAAGGAGCAGTGGCCCGGGAAGCTCGTCGTGAAGGGGGTCCAGACCGTCGCGGACGCGAAGGCCTGCGCCGATCTCGGCGTGGACGCGGTGACGCTGTCCAACCACGGTGGCCGCCAGCTCGACCGGGCGCCGATCCCGTTCCACCTCCTCCCCCGCGTGGTGAAGGAGGTGGGCCGGGACGTCGAGGTGCACCTGGACACCGGGATCATGTCCGGCGCCGACGTGGTGGCGTCGGTCGCCCTGGGCGCCAGGTACACCATGATCGGGCGCGCCTACCTGTACGGGCTCATGGCCGGTGGCCGCGAGGGCGTGGACCGGGCCGTCGCGATCCTCCGCGAGGAGGTCGAGCGGACCATGAAGCTCCTCGGCGTCGCGGCGCTCGAGGAGCTGGAGCCGGGCCACGTCACCCAGTTGGAGCGGCTGGTGCCGCGGGCCTCCTGATCGCCAGGGACATCACCGCGGCGAGCGCGCACAGCGCTCCCGCGGTGAACCACGCCGGGTCGTAGTTCCCGGTGGCGTCGCGGACGAAGCCGGCGCCCCACGCGATGAGGGCCGCCCCGAACTGGTGGGAGGCGAGGACCCAGCCGAAGACGACCGCGCCGTCCTCGCCGAAGTGCTCGCGGCACAGCGCGATCGTCGGCGGCACGGTCGCGACCCAGTCGAGGCCGTAGAAGACGATGAAGAACAGCATCGGCGGCCGCACGTCACCGGCGAACAGGGACGGCAGGGCGAGCAGCGAGGCGCCGCGGAGCGCGTAGTAGACGGCGAGCAGGTGCCGCGGGTCGAACCGGTCGGTGAGCCAGCCGGAGAAGATCGTGCCGGCCATGTCGACGATCCCGATGACCGCGAGGAGGGAGGCGGCGGCCGTCAAGGGCATGCCGTGGTCGTGGGCGGCGGGCACGAAGTGGGCGCCGACGAGGCCGTTGGTGGACGCGCCGCAGATCGCGAACGTCCCGGCCAGGAGCCAGAACGCGCGGGAGCCGCTGGCCCGCCACAGGCTGCCGAGGGCCCGCCGGGCCGCGCCGGACCCGGAGACGGCAGGGGCGGTGTAGTCGTCGCCGGCGCCGTAGGGCCGCAGGCCGACGTCCTCGGGCCGGTCGCGCACGACCAGGAGCACCAGCGGGACCATCGCCAGCGCGGTGAGGGAGACGAGGACCGAGGCCGAGCGCCAGCCCGGGCCTTCGACGAGGAGGCCGACGAGCGGCAGGAACACGAGCTGCCCGGCGGCGCCGCCGGCGGTGAGGATGCCCGAGACGAGGCCGCGGCGGGCGATGAACCAGCGGTTGGTGATCGTGGCGACGAACGCCATCGCCATGGACCCGGTTCCGATGCCGACGATGAAGCCCCAGCACAGGACCAGCTGCCAGGAGGCGGTCATGAAGACCGTGGCGCCGCTGCCGAGGGCGATGAGGGCGAGCGCGATCGAGACGACCCGGCGGATGCCGTAGCGCTCCTGGAGCGCGGAGGCGAAGGGCGAAAACAGGCCGTAGAGCAGGATGTTCACGGAGATCGCGGCGGAGATGGTGCCGTGGGACCAGCCGAACTCGTCGTGGAGCGGCTCGATGAAGACGCTCGGGGTGGCGCGGAAGGCGGCCGCGCCGACGAGGGCGACGAAGCTGACGGCCGCCACCCACCAGGCGCGGTGGACGCGGCGGGCGGTGCGGGGCTGCTCGGGGGCGTCTGGGGCTGCTATGGACATTCGTCCAGTTTCGTCGCGGCGCCGGGGATCGGCCAGTGGCCGGGAGGCCAACATGTGCGAGGATCGGGCCATGAGCGTGTTCCACCATCCCGGTCGCCACCGGGTCGCGGTCCTGGTCCGCCACGGCCTCCTGCCCGTCGAGCTGGGCATCCCGCACCGGGTGTTCGGGTCCGCGAGGTCGGGCGGGCGGCCCCTGTACGAGGTGGTCACGTGCACGACCGAGTCCGGCGAGGTGCGCACCGAGGCGGACGTGACGGTGAACGTGGCGAACGGCCCGGAGGCGCTGGCGGAGGCCGACACGGTCGTGGTGCCCTCGGAGCACGAGTCGGACGAGACGTGGACGGCAGGCCGCCTGCCGGGGCCGCTGGCCGACGCGCTCGCGGTGATCCGGCCCGACGCGCGGATCGCGTCGATCTGCACGGGGTCGTTCACACTGGCGGCGGCGGGGCTGCTCGACGGGCGGCGGGCGACGACGCACTGGGACTCGGCCGAGCGGTTCCGGCGGCTGTTCCCGCGGGTGCGGCTGGAGCCGGACGTGCTGTACACCGAGGACGGCCGGGTGCTGACGTCGGCGGGGGTGGCCTCGGGGTTCGACCTGTGCCTGCACATGGTCCGCAGGGACTTCGGGGTGGCCGTGGCGAACCGGGTGGCGCGCCGGTCGGTGGTGCCGCCGCACCGCGACGGCGGGCAGGCGCAGTACATCGAGCGGCCGGTGCCCGCGCCGGGCGCGGCGGCGACGGTGCGGGCGCGGGAGTGGGCGCTGGCGCGGCTGCACGAGCCGCTGACGCTGCGGCAGCTGGCCGACTGCGAGGCGATGAGCGTGCGCACGTTCACGCGCCGGTTCCGCGAGGAGGTGGGCACGTCGCCGCAGCGGTGGCTGCTGCACCAGCGGCTGGAGCGGGCGCGGGACCTGCTGGAGCGCTCGGACGGGTCGATCGACCGGGTGGCGGCCGACGCCGGGTTCGGGTCGGCCGCCTCGCTGCGGATGCACTTCCAGGCGTCCCTGGGGGTCTCGCCGAGCGCGTACCGGCGGACCTTCGCGGGTTAGCTCGGGACGACGGCGGTCACGCGGATCTCGACGCGCATCCCGGGGGCGCCGAGGGCGGCGACGCCGAGCTCGGTCCAGATGGGCTCGCGGCCGTTCATGCGCTTGCGGAACTGCTCGGCCATGAGGCGGCCGGGCCGCTCGCCGATGTAGGCGGGGTCGTCGGGCAGGTGGTAGGAGTCGACGCTGACGACGTCGGCCCAGGTGGCGCCCGCGGTGTTGAGGGTGCGCTCGACGTTGTCGAAGGCCTGGGCGATCTCGTCCTCCAGGTCCGCGGGGAACTCGATGTCGTCGTTCCAGCCGCCTTGGCCGGAGATCTCGACGCGGTCGCCGATGCGCACGGCCTGGCTGTAGCCGAGGAGGCCGTGGAGCTTCTCCCCGGCGCCGGGGGTGATGAAGAACTGCGGGTGGCTCATGGCGTGTCCCTTCGGTTGACTTCACGCTTGAAGTCAACCTATCACGATTGACTTCAAGCGTGAAGTCAGTGTGGGCCGGTAGACTGCCGCCATGCCCACGACTGCGGACGCCGAGGGGGGCGCCGGCCCGGTGCGGTGGCTCGACCCCGCCGAGAAGGAGGCCTGGACCGGCCTGGTCTCCCTGGTCTACCTGCTGCCCGAGCGCCTGGAGGCGCCGCTCCAGCGCGAGTGCGGCATGAGCCTGTTCGAGTACCTGGTGCTCAGCCACGTCTCCGAGGCCCCCGACCGGCGCCTGCGCATGAGCGAGCTGGCGTTCCTCGCGAACGGCTCGCTCTCGCGCCTCTCCAACGTGGTCAAGCGGTTCGAGACGCGCGGCTGGATGGAGCGCTCGCCCGACCCCGTCGACGGCCGCTACACGATCGCCGCGCTCACCGGGGACGGGTACGCGGCGGTGGTCGCCGCCGCGCCCGTCCACGTGCGCGCCGTCCGCGAGGCGGCCCTCGACCGGCTCGACGCGGAGGACCAGGCGGCCCTGGCGCGCGTGGCCGAGAAGCTGCGCGTGCGCCCGGTCGACCTGGCCTGAGCCGCTAGTTCAGCACGTAGGTCCGGATGCTCTGGGCCGGGAGCTGGGAGCCGAAGGCGCCGTTGGTCATCGGGACCGCGTTGGAGGCCGCGAGGGTCTGGCTCGACGTCGTCACCCAGGTGGCGAACGAACCGGTGCCGCCGCCTTCGAGCGTGAACGGGAGGTACACCGCCGAGGCGTTCTTGTTGACGGCGACCATGACGATCCGCGACCCGCTCTTGAACGCCGAGAGGTACACGCCCGACTGCGGGTTCGCGGTCGCGGTGATCCGCTGGAAGCCGGGGCGCACCCACTTGGCGTAGTGGGCGAGGTTCGCGCCTCGCTTGCTGATCTGGCCGTCCTCGCGCATCGGGCCGTAGCCGCGGCGGAGGTACCACCAGATGTAGGCCTGGAAGCGGCCGTTGACGAGGGCGCGGTGGACGTGCTCGCCGACGTCGAGCGCCCCGGGCCACAGGTCGGCCGAGTCGCTGGAGTTGGGGTAGTAGACCTCGGTCATCCACAGCTCCTTGCCGGCGCCCCGCTGCTGGAACAGCGGGTAGGCGAAGTCGGCGGGCTGGGTGCCGTAGAGGTGGGCGCCGAGGATGTCCATGTTGGCCAGCGCGGCGGCGTCGTTGAGGATCGGGTCGGAGAGGTTCTTGCGGTACTGGAAGGACTCGGGCGCGATGACCTTGGTGCTGATGACGCTTGAATGCTCTTTGAGGAACCGGACGATCTCGGCGGCGGTCCACGCGGTCCACTCGCTGGCGTAGTCGGGCTCGTTCTGGACCGAGACCGCGTAGAGGTTCACGCCGTTGTTCCTCATGTAGACGGTGAAGTCGTCGAGGTGGCGGGCGTACGCGCCGTACTGGTCGTACCGCAGGCGCTTTCCGCCGGAGAAGGACTCCGTCATGCTCGCGGGCGGGTTCCACGGCGAGGCGATGACCTTGGCGCCCAGCGCGACCGCGCGCTGGGCGGTGGGGAGCTCGCGGCTCCAGTTCGCGCGGTCCTCGTGGACGGGGATGCGCAGGATCGAGAAGCCGAGCTGCCCGGCGCCGTTGCCGAAGGCGGTGTCGCGCTGGGCGGCGGTGAGGTCGCTGATCCACACGGTGTGGTTCATGCCGCCGAAGCCCTGGATGGTCTGCTGCACCACCGAGGGCTGGATGAGGACGGTGGTCTGCGCCGATGCGGGCGAGGGGGCCGCCAGGACCGGGAGGGCGGCTCCCATCGCCAGGATCGACCTGCGGCGCAGGGCGGTGGATCGGTCGCGGGCTTCGTTCGGACGGGACGCCATCGCTCCTCCAGAGGTTCGGAAGTTTCCGAGAGTTTCAGAATGCCTGTGAGAGAAGCCTAGAAGTGGCATCGATGCACGTCAATACGAGTGCTCGCGCGAATGTTTTCCGACCGTGGAGCCGCGCGCGTTCGCGGCAAGCGCTGCTACGGTCGCTCCATGGCCACCGGCGCGGGTCCGCGGCGCTCCCGCGGCGAGATCGAGAGGCTCCCCAGCGGATCGCTGCGGGTGCGGGTCTACGACGGGCTCGATCCGCTCACGCGCCGGCGCCGGTACCTCGTGGAGACCGTCGCGGCCGGTCCGGGCGCCGAGGACGAGGCCGAGCGGGTGCGGACCGGGCTCCTCGCGCGGGCCGAGGAGCGGCGGGACTCCGTTGCGGACGAGCGGCCGCTCACGGTGGCGGCCGTGGCGCGACTGGCCGGGGTCTCCGCGCCCACGGTCTCGAAGGTCCTCAACGGACGCGCGGGCGTCGCCCCCGAGACCCGGCGCCGCATCGAGCGCCTGCTGCGCGAGCAGGGCTACCGGCGCCCCGAGAAGGCCGCGCGGGCCGCGAGCCTCGAAGTGCTGTTCTACGGCCTCCAAGCGCACGTCGGCGTCGACCTCATGCGGGGCGTCAAGCGCGTCGCCGCCGGGCAGGGGCTCGCCGTCGCGTTCACCGACGCGCTGCAGGAGGAGGCCGCGGGCCGCGACTGGGCCCGGGAGATCCTGAACCGGCGCCCGGCCGGGGTCGTGGTGGCGCACATGGGGTTCACGCCCGAGCAGCACGCGCTCCTCGCCGCGAGCGGCATCCCGCTCGTGGCCGTCGACCCGCCGGGCGAGCCGATCCATCCCGTCCCCGCCGTGGCCGCCGCGAACCGCCAGGGCGGCGCCGACGCCGCCCGGCACCTGCTCGGCCTCGGCCACCGCCGCATCGGCGTCGTCACGGGGCCGCTGGAGCGCTTGTGCTCACGCGACCGGTTCGACGGCGCCCGCGCCGCCCTCGCGGCCGCGGGCGCGGCGCTCGACGAGCGGCTCGTGCGCACCGGGATGTGGTTCTCGTACGAGGAGGGGCTCGCGCACGGGCGGGACCTGCTGCGCCTGGCCGACCCGCCCACGGCCGTCCTGTGCGGCAACGACCTCCAGGCCCTGGGCGTCTACGAGGCCGCCCGGCAGGCCGGCGTCCGCATCCCCGGGGACTTGAGCGTCGTCGGCTTCGACGACATCTCCTACGCGCGCTGGTGCGGGCCGCCCCTGACCACCGTCCGGCAGCCGTTCGCCGAACTCGGCGCGACCGCCGCGGACCTGGTCCTCGCGCTCGCCGCGGGCGAGGCGGTCGCGCCCGCGCGCGTCGAGTTGCCCGCCCACCTGACGGTGCGCGCCAGCACCGCGCCTATCGCGGCGCGGTGAGCAGCCGTTCGCGCAGCTCCTCCAGCGTGCCCTTGAGCAGCCGGGACACGTGCATCTGCGAGATGCCGATCGCCTCGCCGATCTGCGCCTGGGTCCGCTCCTCGAAGAACCGGAGCGCAAGGATGCGCTGCTCGCGCGCGGGCAGGTCCTGGATGAGCGGCAGCAGCGCCTCGTGGTTCTCCACCAGCTCCAGCGCGAGGTCCTCGGCGCCGATCGTCTCGCACAGCGGCGCGCGCTCGTCACGGAACGCGGGCTCGTCGAGCGACACCGACCGGAACGCCTGGCTGGCCTCCAGGCCCTCCTCCACCTCGGCCTCGGTGAGCTCGAGGCGCTCGGCGAGGTCGGCGCACGTGGCCGGGCGGCCCAGCTCCTGCGCGAGGTCGGCGCTCGCCTGGTTGATCGCCAGGCGCAGCTCCTGGAGGCGGCGGGGCACGCGCATCGGCCAGGCCGTGTCGCGGAAGCAGCGGCGCACCTCGCCCATCATGGTCGGCACCGCGTACGAGAGGAAGTCGCTGCCCAGGGCCGGGTCGAAGCGGTCGACGGCGTGGATGAGCCCGACCGACGCGACCTGGAGCAGGTCCTCCTTGACGATGCCCTTGCCGGAGTACCGCTGGGCGATGTGCTCGGCGAGCGGCAGGTGCCCGGTGATCAGCCGCTCGCGGACCTCCGCCCGGCGCGGGTCGTCCTCGCACAGGTCCGCCAGTTCGAGGAACAGGGGCGCCAGCGCCTTGTAGTCGTCGCGTTCGGTCCGGTGCCGTGCGGTCATGCGAATCCACCCGCCGTGGTCGGTCGTTCACCGAGCGTATATCAGGCGCCGGGCGGTGTCCGGGACTCGCGGCGATGCCCGGTTCGTCCCCTCAGCGCCGGATGAGGCCCTGCCTGACGGCGGCGGCGACGGCCGCGGTGCGGGAGTCGACGCCGAGTTTCGCGAAGAGGTGCACGAGGTGCGTCTTCACGGTCGCCTCCGTGATGAACAGCCGCTGGGCGATCTGCCGGTTGCCCAGGCCCTCGGCCAGGAGCGCCGCGATCTCGGACTCGCGGGCGGTGAGCGCGGGGCGGCCGGACCGGGCCTGGTCCAAGACGCGCGCGGCGACCTTCGGGGAGAGCGAGGACTCGCCGCGGTCGGCGGCGCGGATCGCGGCGAACAGCTCCTCGGGCGGGCACGCCTTGAGCAGGTACCCGGTGGCGCCGGCCGCGACGGCGCGGTGCACGTCGGCGTCGGACTCGTAGGTGGTGAGGACGAGGACGCGGGGCGGGTCGTCCAGGGCGGCGACCTCCTCGGCGACGGCGAACCCGTCGGGGCCGGCGCCGAGCTGGAGGTCCATGAGGACGACGTCGGGGCGCGAGCCGCGGATGCCGCGCAGGGCCGCGGCCGCGTCGCCGGCCTCGCCCACGACCTCCATGTCGGGCTCGCCGTCGACGAGCGCGGCCAGGCCCGCGCGGACCACGGGGTGGTCGTCCACCAGGAACAGACGCATCAGGACTCCTCGCCGATCGGGACGGACGCGGCGAGGGCGGTGCCCTCGCCGGGGCGGGACTCGACCGCGAGGCTGCCGCCGACGCGGGCGAGGCGGTCGCGCATGCCGGGGAGGCCGAACCCGCGGCCGCGGCCGGGGCCGGTCGCGGCGGGGTCGAAGCCGCGGCCGTCGTCGCGGACGTCGAGGCTGACCGCGTCGCCGAGATGGGAGAGGGTGACGACCGCTTCGGCCGCGCCCGCGTGCTCGACCGCGTTCGCCAGCGCCGCCTCGGCGACGCGCAGGAGCACCGCGGCGGCGGCCTCGCCGGTCCCGGCGGGCTCGCCGACCTCGCGGAAGACGGTGCGCAGGCCGGTGCGGCGCCCGGTGTCGGCGCACAGGTCCCGGAGGGCGTCGGCGAGGCTGCGGCCGTCGAGGCGGGCCGGGCTCAGGTCGTGCACGAAGCGGCGGGCCTCGGCGAGGTTCTCGTCGGCGACCGCGGCGGCCTGGGCGGCGAGCGTCCGGGAGCGGTCGGTGCCCCAGGACCGGTCGGCGGCCTGGAGGAGCATGCTGATGCTGGAGAGCCCCTGGGCGAGCGTGTCGTGGATCTCGCGGGCGAGGCGGCCGCGCTCCTCGAGGGCGCCGGCGCGCAGCTGCGAGGCGGCGAGGGAGTCGCGGGCGGCGACGAGGTCGTCGATGAGGCGCTGGCGCTGCGCGATCTCGTGCTGGAGGACCCAGAACACGGCGGTGATCATGGCGGCGATGCCGATCGGGGCGAGGACCAGGCTCGGGTCGGGGACGTCGGCGATGCGCAGCTGCCCGGCGATGACGGCGGCCGTCAGCAGCGCGGCCGAGGCGAGGACCGCCGGGGTCGGGAGCAGCCGCAGGCACAGGAAGTAGAGCGGCACGGCGCACCACGCGAACGAGGGCGCGAGCAAGACCAGCGCGACGGTGACGCCGAGGACGAGGCCGAGCCACACCGGGCGGGCCGCGCCGAGGCGCCGCCACAGGACGACTCCGGCGCCGTAGAGGACGGCGAGGAGCGCGGCGACCGACAGCGCGGCGACGGTGAGCCGGTCGGTGAGCTCGTGCCGGGCGGCGACGCGCGCGGCGGAGGCGGCCAGCAGCAGGAAGAACCCCGCGTGCATCGCCCCGTTGAGCCAGGACCGCTCCCCCACCTGCGCCTCCGTTCCCGGGGCCAGCGTAGGCCCGCGCGTGCGCGCCCGAGGGCGCTTCGGACCACCAATCGTGCCCGGCGCGGGCGCGGGGCGCATCGATCGAAGGGTGGAGACCGGTTCAGTCCGGTGTGCGATGGCAAGGCCCGCGGCCGGGCGGAGTGTTGTCGGCGTGCACCGGCGAGCGCGCCGGTCCGGAACCTGAAGGAGTACTGATGAACGCGATCGATCTTCGCAAGCGCCTCGCCCTGGGGGCCGTCGCCGGGCTCGCCGTCGTCGGCGCCGTCGTGGGCGCGGGCGCCTACGCCGCACCGGAGACGGAGGCGGAGCCGATCGACGCGGTGGCCGTCGCCGAGGTCCAGGAGGAGGGGGTGCGCGGCGCGAACGCCCTCACCCACGAGGCCGCGCTCGCGGTCCTCGACGCCGCGCAGGACAAGGCCGCCGAGCTCGGCGAGCGCGTGACGGTCGCGGTCGTCGACCGGAACGGGAACACGATCGCCCTGGTGAAGGGCGACGGCGCGGGGCCGCAGAGCCCCGACTCGGCCGAGGCCAAGGCGTACACGGCGGTGTCGTGGGGCCAGGCGACGAGCGACCTGGCCGGTGCGGCCGAGGGCGAGGGGGCCACGGTCGCCGACATCCCGGGGACGCTGTTCCTCGCGGGCGGCGTGCCGGTGGTCTACGACGGCGCCCCGATCGCGGGCGTCGGCGTCGGCGGCGCCCCCAGCGGCGACATCGACGAGGAGATCGCCCTGGCCGGCCTCGCCGCGCTCGCGGACCTGGAGGGCTAGTGCGGGCGCGCGAGGGGATCGGGCGCCGGGCGGCGCTGGCGGCCGGGGTCGGCCTGCTCGCCGCCTGCGCCCCGGTCCCCGAGCCGCGCGGGCACCGCGTCCCGGCAGAGGCCGGGCGCGCGCCGCTGCCGGGGCCGCGCCTGGTCGAGGCGTGGAACCGGGACCTGCTGGCGGCGGCCGGCGCCGGGGACGCCGCGGCGGTCGTCCGGCTGCTGGGCCTGGGCGCCTCGGTGGAGGCCAGGGACGGCGAGGGGCGCGGTCCGCTCATGCTCGCGGCGCTGGCCGACCGGGTCGAGGCGGCCCGGGTCCTGGTGGAGCGGGGCGCGGACCCGGACGCGCGGGACGGCCTCGGGGACACGCCGTGGGTGACGTGCGGCGTGACCGGGTCGGTCGCGATGATGACGGCGATCCTCCCGGCCGGGCCCGACCTGGCGGTCCCGAACCGGCGCGGCGGCAGCCCGCTGCATCCGGCCGCCGAGCGCGGCCACGCGGACTACGTGCGGGAGGTGCTGGCGGCCACGGACATCGAGTCCGTGATCGACCGCGTCAATTACAACGGGTGGACGGCGCTGCTGGAGGCGGTGGCGCTCGGCGACGGCGGTGCGCCGCACCGGGAGATCGTCGCGGCGCTCCTGGACGCGGGCGCGGACGCCGCGGTGCGGGACCGGAACGGGCGCACGGCGCTCGAGCACGCGCGGTCGCGCGGCCACCGGGAGATCGCGGACCTGCTGGACGGCGTCAGCTGAGGCCTTCGGCCTTCGCGATCGCGGCGATGTCGGCGGGGGTGCCGGACATGACGGTGCGGCCGTGCGCGGTGACGAGCTCGACGGGCCAGTCCCACCAGGCGGCCTGGAGGAGCAGCTCGATCTCGTCGTTGCCGAAGCGCTTGCGGATGGGTTTGGCGGGGTTGCCGCCGACGATCGTGTACGGCGGCACGTCGGCGGTGACGACGGCGCCGCTGGCGATGATCGCGCCGTCGCCGATGGTCACGCCGGGCATGACGGTGGCCCGGTAGCCGAACCAGACGTCGTTGCCGACGGTGGTGTCGCCGCGGCTCGCGACGTTCATGACGATGTCGAGGGTGGACTCGGCCCAGTCGCCGCCGAAGATCGCGAAGGGGAAGGTCGAGACGCCGACCATCGGGTGGTCGGCCCCGGCCATGATGAACGTCGTCCCCGTGGCGAGCGCGCAGTACCGGCCGATCCGCAGTCGCTCGGGACCGTAGGAGTAGAGGACGTTGCGGGTCTCGAACTCGGTGGCGGCGTCGGGGTCGTCGTAGTACGTGTACTCGCCGATCTCGATCTTCTCGGATTCGACGAGCGGCTTGAGGAAGACCACGCGCGGCTGTCCGGGCATCGGGTGCAGGACGGTGGGGTCGGGGATCACGGCGGGCCCTTTCGCTCCGGGGTGTGCGGATGGGGCCCCAACCTACCGCGGCGGGCGCGCCCGCTCACCCCGTTTTCGGCTCAGGTGCGCTCGGCCGGGTCGGGCTCCTCGCAGCCGTTGCTCCACTCCGCGTCGGTGTCGGCGGGTGCGCCGCCGAAGTAGAGGGGGCCGGCGAACGCCCATGCGGCGTCGTCGAACTCGGGGAAGTCGCCGAAGACGCCGAAGCGCGTGTAGTGGCCGTCGGCGACGTCGCACAGGACGAGGGTGACGGTGTAGGCGTCGCCGTCGCATCCGGTCTCGCAGAACATGCCGTCGATGCGGCCCGCGGCGGTGGCGGCGTCGGCGCCCCAGGAGTTCCATTCGAGGTCGCGGGCGGAGGAGAACTCGCTGAGTATGAGTTCGCTGGGCGTGCGGTGGCTGACCATCGTGCCGTCGTCGCTTTCGAGGGTCTCCGGGTTGAGGACTGCGACGTCGCCGGGCTCGCTCGCGGCGGCGCTCTCGGGCGCGTGCTCGGCCGCGGTCTCGGGGGGAGCGGCGGGCCCGGCCGGCTCGGGGGCGGGCGTGCACGCGGCCGCCGCGGCGAGGAGCGCGAGCGGCAGGAGGACGGGGGCGGTGCGCATAGGCGCCAAGGGTATTCGATACGGCCGCTGCCCGGGGTCCGCGGCCACGCGGACCCCGGGTGCAAGCGGGGAGGTCCCGGTGCGGGACCGGGTGCTAGATGACCTGTCCGGTCTGGGACTGGAAGGAGTCGCCCTCGGGGGTGGCCTCGGTGGCGACCGAGTCGAGGAAGCCGTCGCCGTCGGTGTCGATCAGGGTGGCGTCGACGACGCCGTCGGCGTCGGAGTCGACCTGGATCTCGTCGACGAGGCCGTCGCTGTCGTAGTCGGTGGCGACGACGTCGACGAGGCCGTCGGCGTTGGTGTCGGTGGAGACCTGGTTGACGTAGCCGTCGCCGTCGGAGTCGTAGGACACCTGGTCGACGAGGCCGTCGCCGTCGGTGTCGGACTCGAAGGTGTCGGCCTGGCCGTCGCCGTCGGTGTCGTAGACGGCGGTCTCGAAGGAGCCGTCGCCGTCGAGGTCGACCAGGATCTCGTCGGAGAGCCCGTCGCCGTCGACGTCGTAGGCGACGCCGTCGGCCTGGCCGTCGCCGTCGGAGTCGACGTAGGTCACGCCGTCGGCGGTGATGGTGTCGTCGGCGTAGCCGTCGCCGTCGAGGTCGAAGACCTCTTCGACCGTGACGCCGGGGAGGCCGGTCGTGTGGTCGTCCTCCACGGTGGGGTCCTCGGCGGTGTCGGCCTCGTCGTAGGTGGTGTCGTCGTACTCGCTCATGGTCCTGCTCCTCCGCTTGAAGTGGCTCGCCTGCGCTTGCCTGTGAAGACCAATCTACGAGGATCGGCGGTCCCCAGAATCCCCAGAGTGTGCCAACCGCCCCAGTCCCGGCGGGGTGCGGTCAGGCGGTGCCGGTGACGGTGCCGCCGGATTCGGTGATCGTGTAGGAAGCCGTTGCGCCGCTGTAGAAGTGGAAGGTGAGGGTGACGGGCTGCCCGTCGGTGACGGCGGCGAGGAACTCGGGCGTGAGCACGAGGGTCCCCGCGGCGTAGTCGGGCCGGAAGTTCGACCAGAACTCCTGGTAGGAGGTCCAGGTCGCGGTGCCGGCGTTGGTGCCGTCGGCGTACTTCGCCTCCATGGTGGCGAGGGTGTCGCCCTTGAACTGCGTGGGGATGGCGAACGAGGCCGAGGGGCCGGTGGCGCTGGACAGGACCGGCGCGTCGGCGGTGACGACCTTGACGCGCCAGGGCACGCCGGCCGAGAAGCGGGCCTCGACGGTGGCGTTGACGCCGTATGCGCGGTTCCCGGCCAGGCGCGTGAGCGCGGCGGCGGTGAAGGTGAGCGTGTCGCCGGAGACGGTGTAGTCGGCGCCTTCGGCGAGCCTCGTGCCCCCGTGCCACAGGCCTTGGAACTCGAGGCCGTTGCGGTGCAGGGTGAGCGACTTCGCGGTGATCGCGCCGGTGCTCGGCAGGTACACCGAGTCGAAGGAGGCCGTGCCCGAGCGCGTGGTCACGCCCGAGGCGAAGTACTCGTACATGTGCTGGTCTCGCCAGTGCAGGGTGGCGCGGTTCAGGAACTGGCCGGCGTCCCAGAGCATCGTGGTGACGCCCTTGTCGCGGGCGTGGAACCCGACGGCCTCGAAGAACTTGAGGAGTTCGCCGCTCTGGTGCACGCCGGGCCGGTTGTGGTCGTAGTTGAGGACGGCCCACTCCCCCATGATCACCGGTACGCCCGCGTCGACGAACGTGTCGTGGACGCGCTGGAAGGTGCCGACGAGGTCGGCCTCGACCTCGGCGTCGTAGGAGGTGAACCCGGCGATGTTGACGCTGAAGGGCCAGAAGCCGTAGAAGTGGATCGTCGCGGCGACCATCGGGTCGTCGAGGCCGTCGATCGTGGCCTTGAGGGCGTCGAGGCGCGGCTGGTCGGCGTTGGTGACGAGGGTGGGGAGGACGAGCAGCCGGTCGTCGTTGCCGCCGCCGGAGCCGCGCACGATCTCGTGGAAGACCAGGTTGAGCTCCTCGGTGAGGGCGTCGCCCGCGGCGCCCTCGGCACCGGTGAACTGGGGCTCGTTGACGCTCTCGAAGGCGAGCTCGGCCGGGTGGTCCTTGAAGCGGTCGGCGATCTGCGTCCACAGCGCCTCGTACTTGGCGAGGACGGCGTCGTGGTCGGTGCCGAGCTCGTTGAGCCACATCCAGGAGTCGTGGTGGACGTTGAGGAGGACCTGGAGGTCCTGTTCGAGCGCCCAGTCCACGACCTGCTCGACGCGGTCCATACGGGCCGGGTCGACGGCGTACCCGGGGCCGGGGCCCATGTACTCCTCCCAGGTGACGGGGAGGCGGATCGAGTTGAAGCCCTGCGACTTCACGTGCGCGAGCAGCTCCTCGGTGATGAGCGGGTTGCCCCAGGCGGTCTCGCCGCCGAGCGCGTCGAGGGTGTTGCCGACGTTCCAGCCCGGCTGCATCGCGGCGACCTGGTCCATGGCGGACTCGCCGCCGGTCGGGGGCGGCGTGGTCGGCGTGGTGGTGGGCTCGCCGACGGTGCCGTCGCAGGTGCGGCCGTTGAGTCGGAACGCGAAGGGGTCGCGGTTGACGCCGGCCCAGGTCCCGTTGAAGCCGAACGAGACCGAGCCGCCGGTGGCGATGGCCTTGTTGTAGCTCAGATGCTCGGCGTTGACGCGGTCGCCGGTGGCGGTGAAGGCGGCGTTCCAGCCGTGCGCGACGCGCTGGGCCTCGGGCCAGTCCCATTCGACGTCCCAGCCGTCGATCGGGTCGCCGAGGTTGTGAACCGTGACGTTCGCGGTGAAGCCGCCGGGCCACTGGTGCTGGACGTGGTAGTCGACCTCGCAGCCTTGGGCCGCCTGGGCGCCGGCGGCGCCCGTGAGGCCGGCCGCGAGCGTCGCGAGGACGGCCGCCGCGACGGCGACCAGGCGCAGGCGCGCGCTTCGGAGGGATAGCGGGTGCACGTGGCTCTCCTTGCCGGATGGGGGTTCTCGGGTCACACGGACTCTCCCATCGACGATACTAAATATGGCAGTCGAGTGTCAATTAGGGCTCGGAGCGGCGCGGGCGGTGCTGGCTAGAATGCGCGGGTGCCCCCTGAAGCCGAACGCGCCCTGCGCGCCGATGCCGCACGCAATGTGAAGCGGCTCTTGGACGCCGCGCGCGCCGTCTTCGCCGAACAGGGGCCGGACGCGCCCCTGGAGGCGATCGCCGAGCGGGCCGGCGTCGGCACCAGGACCCTCTACCGCCACTTCCCGCACAAGGAGGCGCTGGTCCGGACGGCGCTGCGCCAGACCGTCACCGAGCGCCTCCCGCCGATCCTCTACCGCATCCCCGACTTCGACCCCCGCTCGGCGATCCTGGTCGTCATGGAGGCGGTCCTCGCCATCGTCGAGCGCGAGCGGAGCGTCCTCGCGGCCGCGGCCAACCCGGCGGCGCTCACCGCGGAGATCATCGAGCCGGCGCTGGGGCCGCTCGCCGAGCTCACCGTGCGAGCCCAGGCCGCGGGCACGATCCGCGGCGACGTGACCGGCGACGACGTCGCCCGCGTCCTGGGCCTGCTCACCAACGTCCTGTGGGTCGTGCCCGAGGGGGACGACGGCTGGCGGCGCTACCTCGTGCTCGTCTTCGACGCGTTCGGCCCGGGGGCGGCGACACCGCTGCCGCCGCCCTGACCGGTGTCACGGCCGCAGGTCGGTGACGCCCATGCCGGTCGGGATGTCGAACGGCACGGAGACCTGGTCGTGGACGATCAGCCACGACCCGCCGGTCCGCCGGAGGCAGAACGTGGCCCGCACCCACATGCCCGGTGCCGTCGCGCCGTTCCGCAGGGTGCCGCTGAGGCGACCGAACCCGTACCCGAAGGCCACGGTCCCGTCAACGGCGACGCGCACGTCCCGCAGCTCGTAGTCGATCTCGGCGAAGACCGCGAACACGCGCTCCCAGTTCTGCAGCTTCGCGTCCACGCCGACGTGCTGGAGCGGCGGCTCGACGTCGAAGGAGACGACGTCCTCGGCGTAGATCGCCCGCAGCGCCGCGAGGTCCTTGGCGCGCAGCGCCTCGATGATCCCGGCGAGCCGGTCCCTGACGGCGGCCTCGTCTGCGTCGTGCTGCTCGGTCATGGTTCCCGTTCCTTCCGTTCGGTGTCGCGGCTTCGCCTCCTTGACGGAGCAGCCGGCGGAGATGTGACGCCGCGGAGCGGATCGTGACCGGTCTGACTCCGGCGCACCGCGAACCGGGCAACCCGCCTCCGGGCCGCCCACCTATGAACGGTGTCGGACGCCGCCGCATCCACACCGAGACGGCGGCGCACGACCCCCGACCCGTCACCTGAAAGAGGCCCAGTGAAGAGCAAGGAGCAGCAAGAGGCCGAGTTCCGGTCGTTCGCGCTGGCCCAGCGCGACAACCTCAGACGGCAGGCGTACCTGCTGTCCGGGGACTGGTACGAGGCCGACGACATCGTGCAGAAGGCGCTGACGAAGGCGTTCGCGGTGTGGAGGCGCGTGGACCCGGACGGCGCGCCCGCATACGTGCGCCGCATCGTCGTCAACGTCTACCTCTCGCACCGGCGCCTGGCGTGGGTGCGCCGCGAGCGCGCCTCCGGCGACGAGATGCCGACGACTCTGGTCGAGCACCCCCAGGAGGGGGTCGACCAGCGCATGGCGGTCGTCGCGGCGCTCGACAGGCTGCCGCCGCGGCAGCGCGCCTCCCTGGTGCTCCGGTACTGGGAGGACCTGTCCGTGGAGGACACGGCCGAGGCCATGGGGTGCTCGCCGGGCACCGTGAAGAGCCAGTGCGCCAAGGGCTTGAGCAAGATGCGCGGGATCCTCGCCGAATCCGCTTCACCGGTCCGGGCATAGCTGAAGGAGATGACGCACATGCAACCGCACGACGACACCGGGACGATGTTCCGGCAGGCCCGACCCGACACGACGCCGACGGAGGCGCCGCTCGACCTCGACACGATCATGCGCGGCGGCTACCGCGCCCGCCGCCGGCACCGCGCCGTGATCGGCGCCGCCGCGACCTCGGGGGCGGCGGTCCTGGCGGCCGTCATCGCGCTCTCGGCCGGGGTGTTCGACCCGGCGGCGGAGTCCGCGCCCCCGCACGAGTACCCGGCGGGTGCGGGGTTCGACTTCGACCCGGCCACCGCCGCGTACCCGCGGAACTCGTGGGCCGACGAGTGGGACGACGTCCCCGGCGCCCTCGACGCCGCGGCCGAGGCCGCGTTCGGCGACCTCGTGGTGAACGGCGGCTTCGTCGACGCGCGAGACCTGGCCGGCGAGCGCCCGTCCGACGGCCAGATCCAGGCCGCCATGGACGAGTTCGGCATCGGCTACGAGGAGGCCCTGTCCGAACTGGGCCACCTCAACCAGCCGCTCCAGTTCTCGAGGCGGGACTGGCCCGCGGCCGGGGGCCAAGTGTACCTGCGCGGGTACGTCGCCGACGAAGGCGACGACCGGCCCGAGGAGCAGGCGTTCGAGATCGCGGCTGTCCAGCCCGGCGGTTGGACCGCCGAGCCCGGGCCGACCGGTGACGTCGCCTTCCCGCAGCACCTCATCTCGGACGAGGCGTCCTGGACGGACGACGCGCCCGCGTTCACGAGCGAGGCGCTCGACGACGGCCGCACGCTGATGGTCGCCGACCACGGCTGCGCGCTGGAGGCGGCGGTGGTGTACCCGAACGGGTCGGCGCTGCGGTCCTCATGGGACCTCGACTGCGAGGGCCAGGGCCATGAGATGAGCGTGGAGGACCTGACCGCGGCGATGCTCGCGATGCCGCAGTTCACCTACGACACCGGCGAACTCGCCCCGGCGGACGACCTGCTCGAGATCCCTCCGGCGCCCGAGTGGGACGAGGACTGGGAGACCGCCGCCGAGGCGGACATGCAGGCCAGCGTCGACGCGGCGCTCGACGTGATCGACACCGCGCACCCGGGCGCCGAACTCGCCGACGCGGGCGCGTCGCAGAACCCCGACACCGGCCTCCGCATGTACATCGGCTCCCTGTACCTGCCGTACCCCTATGCCGACGGGTACGACGTGTCGGCGACGGTCACGTACCACCTGCCCGGCGGGTGGCTCCCGGGGCTGCCGCCCGAGGGGGAGAGCCCGGAGCCGTACCTGGTGAGCTGCGGCGGACCCGGTGACGACAAGGACGACACCTGCGAGGAGACGGAGGTCGACGGGCGCACGGTCGCGACCCGCGACTTCGGCATCGTCGAGTCGCACTCCTACTGGGTCCTCGTGTACGACCCCGCGGGCTGGGCCGTCGAGTTCAGCCTCAACTACGAGGGCGAGATCGAAGGGCTCGCCCTGGACGACCTGGTCGCGCTCACGGCGTCGCTGCCGGCGCCGGTGTACGACCCGGCGGAGTACGGGCAGGACTAGGACGTGTCGCGGGTCCGGGCGCGAGTCGCCCGGGCCCGCTCGCCGTCACGGTGCGGGCCGGCGGATCAGGCGTGTGCACGCCTGGAGCGGCGTCAGCCGAGGGTGACGGCGATGATGCGGTCGTCGTCCCCAGCGGGCTCGCCGCGGCCGTCGGTGTTGCTGGTGGTGAACCACAGGGTGCCGTCGGGCGCGGCGGTGACGGCGCGGATGCGGCCGTACTCCCCCGGGTAGTGCTCGGTGGCGCTGCCGGGATCGGCGACCGGGACGGCGCGCAGGACCTCGCCGCGGAGGTTGGCGACGAAGACCGTGCCCTCGACGATCGCGATGCCGCTGGGGCTGGCCTCGCCGGGGTTCCACTGCTGCACGGGGTCGATGAAGCCGCTCGCCCCGGCGATCCCCTCGACCTCGGGCCAGCCGTAGTTGCCGCCGGGTTCGACGACGTTGAGCTCGTCCCAGGTGTTCTGGCCGAACTCGGCGGCGAACATGGCGCCGTCGGCGGTCCAGGCGAGGCCCTGCGGGTTGCGGTGGCCGTAGCTGTAGACGAGGGAGTCGGGGAACGGGTTGTCGGCGGGCACGGCGCCGTCGAGGGTCATGCGGAGGATCTTGCCGCCGAGGCTGTCGAGGTCCTGGGCGTCGTCGGGGTTCCCGGCGTCGCCGGTGGCGGCGTAGAGCATCCCGTCGGGGCCGATGCCGAGGCGGCCGCCGTCGTGGTTGGAGGCGGCGGGGATGCCGTCGAGGAGGGTCTCCCCCGCGCCGAGCGCGAGGGTGCCGGGCTCGCCGGCGAGGGCGTACCGCTCGATGCGGTTGCCGTCGGGGCCGGTGGAGTAGGCGTAGAGGCGGCCCTGCTCGTCGACCGCGAGGCCGAGGAGGCCGGACTCGCCGTTGTGCACGACGTCGTCGACGGTGCCGATGAGGCGGGTCGAGCCGTCGGGCAGCAGCTCCAGGACGTCGCCGTCGTCGCGTTCGCTGATGAGCGCGGTCTCGCCGAGGAAGGCCACGGACCACGGCGTGTCGAGGCCGGAGGCGACGACCCGGGGCTCACCGGTCGGCAGGACGGCCGCGGGCGCGGCCGGGGCGGTCGCCGAGGGGGACGGCGCCGGCGCCGTGGTCGGCGACCGGGTCGGCTGCGGTTCGGGTTCGGCGGTGCCGCAGGCGGTCAACGCGAGGCCGAGCGCCAGCGCGAGCGGCGGGAGGGTCCGGAGCGTCATGCGGTTCTCCTCGTCGGTAGTGCGGCGCTTCAGGATCGCATCGCGGCGCCGGAGCGGCGCGCCCAGGTGGCGGAGACGGGTCCGGGCGCCGATGGCGGCGGGTGCCGTCATCGGCGCCCGGGACGCCGTTCGTGCTGTTGAGCTGGGTCGGTTCGCGATGGCCTGGTGATGCGGTCGGAAGGACCGGGTGCGGTGGAGGCGGGCCTTACGGGGTCCGCTCCACTGGGGCGCCGGACTCGGCCGCGGCCGCGTCGGCGAGGCCGGCGCCGACGCCGGCGGCCGCGAGTGCCACGGCTGCGGCGGCGAGGATGCGGCGCCGGTAGGGGTGGCGCATCTTGAACGCGTGCTCGGGACGTTTGGACATGATGGTGGGTTCCCTCGTCGATGGCTCGCCCGGGTGCCGGTTCCGGTGGGGACGGTGCTCGGGCGTTGCGTGATCGGAACGGGCGCTTCGCGGCCCGAAGTGCGATTGAGGATCGGCCGGACGGCGCGGGGTGCGCGTCCGGCTAGCGCATCAGAGGTCGACAGAGGGCGCTCGCGGCGCGCATCTGATCGATTTCGCGCCGCCGGGTGAGTGTCGCGGCGGTTCGCATGGCTCCGACTGTACCAGGAACCCTATTCCTGCGGTAGGGATTCTTGGATGGTGGGACGATTGCGGACATCCGACGCAAGTCCTCCCAGTCGGGCGATCAGGTGCACGACGGAGCGTGGTGTGACGGTGCCGCGATACCTGACTTTCGTCAGGGGTGGTTCCGGACTTTCGAGGGAGGTCGGGGCCCGGCTCCGGAAATACCGTTCTGGAGGTACCCACCCAGAACGGAGCCATCCAGTGAATCCCAAGGTCCCCAAGCTGTTCGGTGCGGCGCTCGCGGTCGCGGCGGCGGTCGCGCTGCCCGCCTCCCCCGCCCGGGCCGCGGCCGACCCCTCTCCCGAGGCGTACGACGCCTACCTCACCGAACTCGTCGACGCGTCCGGCGTGCCGGGCCTGTCCGCGGTCGTCACGCACGGCGGCGAGACGGTCTTCGCGGCCGGGTACGGCACCGACTCCCACGGCGACCCGGTCACCGAGCACACCCCGATGCGTGTCGCCTCGGTCTCGAAGTCCTTCACCGCCATGGCCGTCATGATCCTGGTCGAGGAGGGCGCGATCGCGCTCGACGGCACCGTGGCCGAGCAGCTCCCCGAGTTCGCGATGGCCGACCCCCGCGCCGAGGACGTGACGGTCCGCCAGCTCCTCGACCAGACCTCCGGGTTCGCCGACACCACCGTCGACGCGATCGAGCTCGAGGAGGCGACCTCGCTGGAGGACTACGTGTCCCGCCTCGGCGACGACTCGCTCGCCGCCGACCCCGGCACGGACTGGGCCTACTGCAACGCGAACCTCAACGTCGCGGCGCGACTGGTCGAGGTCGCCTCCGGACAGTCCTTCGCGGACTTCATGCGCGACCGCGTGTTCACGCCGCTCGGCATGGGCGACAGCGCCACTCGCGACGAGGACGTCGAGCCGGGGCTCGGCTACAACTCGCTGTTCGGCGTGTGGATCCCTCGCGAGGAGGCCGCCGGGTTCCTCGACGACTCCGGCAGCGGCGGCATCATCACCAGCGCCGCCGACATGGGACGGTGGCTCGTCACCCAGAACGGCGAGGGCACGCAACTGGTCGGCGCCGAGAGCCTGGCGGCCATGCACGAGCCGTCCGCGGTCCAGGACTACGGCATGGGCTGGAGCGTCGAGTCGGACGGGACCCTCGCGCACTCGGGGAACCTCATGACCTACAACGCGGTCCAGTGGATCGACCCCGAGACCGGCTCCGGCGTCGCCGTGCTGACCACCGGCGCCGGACTCACCGACGTCACCTGGGCCGCCATGGAGGGCCTGACCGCGATCGCCGCGGGCGAGGAGCCGGCCGCGCCCGGACACGACCGGCAGGTCATCGAACTGGTCCTCGGCGCGGTCTCGCTGGCGGCGCTCGCGCTCGGCGTGCTCGGCGTGGCCCGCTCGCGCCGCTGGGCCGAGCGGCGGGCCGGACGGCGGGCGTGGCGGATCGCCCTGCGCATGGTGCCGGTGCTGCTCCCGTCGGTCGCCTTGGCGGCCTACCCGGCCGGGGTCTCGTTCATCTCCGGCGGGCGCACGATCCCGTGGCACCAGATGTTCTACTTCGCGCTGCCGCTCACGGTGACGCTCATGGTCGCGGCCGCGGCGGGTCTCGCGGTGGCGGTCGCCAGGCTGGTGCGGCTGCGGTCGGCGATGCGGTCGGTAGGCTCGGCGGCGTGATCATGGGGGCGGTACTCGCGGCGATCGCGCTGACGGCGGCGGTCAACGGACTGGACACGGAGGCGCTGCCGATGTGGCGGCAGCTGCTGTTCCCGGCGCTGGCCGTGCTCGCGTACCTGCACGGCCGCCACTGGGCCGGCCGCTACGGGGCGCACGTGCTGCTGGCCTCGGCGCTGGTCCCCGCGGGCATCGCCTTCGTCAGCGTCAACGAGGCCGTGAGCTCTTTCCTGGTGCTGGGTGTGTTCGTGATGCTGCCGTGGTTCGCGGGCCGGTACCGGCGCCAGCAGGTCGAGCTGTACCTGGCGGAGAAGGAGCGGGCAGCGCGGCTCGAACGCGAGCGCGAGCTGGTCGCACAGCGCGTCCAGGCGCAGGAGCGGGCCCGGATCGCCGCCGACCTGCACGACTCGGTCGGCCACGACCTGGCGCTCATCGCCCTGCGGGCCGGCGCGCTGGAACTCGCGCCGGGCCTGCCGGAGGCGAACCGGGAGGCCGCGGCCGCGCTGCGCGCCAACGCGGTCGAGGCCACCGACCGGCTCCGGCAGGCTTTGGGCCTGCTCCGCGACGAGGCGGCCCCGGTCGCCCCGTTCGACGAACCGGTCCGCGACCTCGTGGACCGCGCGGCCGCGGCCGGGCTCGACGTGCGACTCGAAGCCGAGACCGCGCCGACCGGCGCGGTCGTGGACCGGGCCGTGTACCGGATCGTGCAGGAGGCGCTGACGAACGCCGCCAAGCACGCGCCGGGATGCGCGGTGGCGGTCCGGGTCGAGCGGGCGGGCGAGACGGTGCAGGTGGCGGTGGTGAACGAAGCGAGCGCGGTTGAACAAGCGGGATCCGGGACCGCCCTGCCGGAATCGAGTGCCGGGACGGCGACAGCGCGGTCGTGGACCGGGCTGCCGGACTCGGCGGGATCGGGCACCGGAATGCCGGCGCCCGCGCGGTCGAGCCCCAGGCTGCCGGACTCGGCGGAGTCGGGGCCCGCGATGCTGGCGCAGGCGGGGTCGGGGACCACGCTGCACGGGCAGGCGGGGTCGGGAACCGGCCTGGCGGGGCTGGCCGAGCGGGTGCGGTTGCTCGGCGGCACGTTCAGTGCGGGGCCGCGGGACGGCGGGTTCGCCGTGGAGGCCGAGATGCCGTTGCGAGGAGACGCATGATCAGGGTGCTGCTGGCCGACGACGAGGTCATGATCCGGGCCGGGGTCGCCGCGATCCTGGCGACCGATCCGGGGATCGAGGTGGTGGCCGAGGCGCCCGACGGGGTCGAGGCGGTCGCGCTCGCGCAGGCGCACCGGCCCGATGTAGCGCTGCTCGACATCCGGATGCCGCGGCTCGACGGGCTGGCGGCAGCGGCCGAGATCCGGCGCACGGTGCCGGCGACCGCGGTGTCGATGCTGACGACCTTCGACGAGGACGAGTACGTGATGCGCGCGCTCGCCGAGGGCGCCAGCGGCTTCATGCTCAAGGCCGCCGACCCGCGCGAGCTCGTCTTCGGCGTCCGCGCCGTCGCCGACGGCGCGGCCTACCTCTCGCCTCGGATCGCCCACCGGGTGATCGCGAAGATGGGCGCGGCGGGCCTGACCCGCCGCACGCCCGGCCTCGACCGGATCGCGGCCCTGACCCCGCGCGAGCAGGAGGTCCTCGGCCTGCTCGGCGAAGGCCTGTCGAACCACGAGATCGCCTCGCGCCTGTTCCTGACCGAGGGCACGGTCAAGGGCTACGTCAGCGCGATCCTCACCAGGCTCGACCTCCAGAACCGCGTCCAGGCCGCGATCCTGGCCTACGAAGCGGGCCTGGTGCACCGGAGCTGAGGCTCGGTCGAACGAGCGGATCGGTGAGCGGCACGAGGAACGGTGCGCCCGGCCTGCGGCCGGGACGGACCGGCGCTTCGACAGGCCGTCCTGCGGCTTTGGTCGGCGAGACCGGCGCTGACCCGTGTCGCATCGGTGGCGCCCGGCCGGGCTCGGTAGTGCTCGGCCCGGCTCGGCGGCGGGCCGCAAACCGGTGCGGCCGGTGCGGCCGACACCGTTGACGGCTCGCCGCATTGCAGGAGTCCGTTCCCGAGCGGGCCGGAGCCGGTTGCTGCGACCGCCGACGGAATCGTGCCGGACCCTGTTCTGCCCTGAGCAGAACAGGGTCCGGCACTGCAGGCCGGTGCGGCGGTTCCCGAACTTCGGTGCGGCGGCTCCTGAATTCAGGCGGTGCGGGCGAGTTCGGCTTCGATGGCCTTGCGGAGGGCCGGGTCGTCGGGGGTGACCGTGGGGGCGAAGCGGGCGACTACCTCGCCGTTGCGGCCGAGGAGGAACTTCTCGAAGTTCCAGAGGATCTCGGGGTCGTCGGCGGTCTCGGCCTCGGGCTTGCCGTCGATCTTGGGGCGGCGCTGCACGAGCCCGGTGTAGAGCGGGTGCCGGGTCTCGCCCGCGACGCTGATCTTCGCCATGAGCGGGAAGGTCACCGCGTAGTTGACCGAGCAGAACTCGGCGATCTCCTCGTCGGTGCCGGGCTCCTGCCCCATGAAGTCGTTCGCCGGGAAGCCGACGACCGTGAAGCCCTGCTCCCGGTACTCCTCGTACGCCTGCTGGAGACCCTCGTACTGCGGGGTCAGCCCGCACTTCGACGCGGTGTTGACGACCAGCACGACCTGCCCGAGGTACTCGGCCAGCGTCGCCTCCCCGCCGTCGTTCCGGTTGAATCCGATCGCGGTCAGCGCCTGGTCGCTCATGCGGTCCCTCTCCTCGGTCCGTTTCCTCCGGCAAACCTACCCGCGAGACTCGGCCGATCAGGCCGGGACCGCTGTCGTACCCGCGAGGCAGGGTTAAGACCGGGGGCCCATCGATGTCCGATTTGCCAGGACCCTCCGCTCACGTTTCGCCCTTGCGCGCACGCAGGCGCACGCACGCGAAGGACCTCGCGTCGCTTCGACCGGCGGCCCCGCCCCTGTTCCGGGCGGGGCCGCTCTTCCCGCGTCAAGCGCGGGCGATGGCGATGTTCGTGTTGGAACGGGCGCCGGCCTCGTAGAACATGTACATGCGGCCGTTCTCCTCGGCGAAGCTCGGTGCGGCGGCGCGGGTGGCGACGGGGTCGGTGTAGAGGACGCCGAGGTGCTCCTCGCGGTCGAAACTCGTGCCGACGCGGGCGACGCGGATGCTGCCGTCGCCGCCGTGGAAGACGACGTGGCCGCCGCCGTTCTGCGACCAGTAGTGCGCCCCCGAGACCTGCCCGCCCTCGCCGGCGGCGGGCGAGATGAGGGGCTGCTGCTTGAACTGCCAACCAGAGGTCAGCGAGTGCGACCAGCCGATGAAGATCTTCCGGGTCCCGGCCTGGTTCCCCATGAACAGCATGATGTTGACCCCCGACTGCGTCGGGTGCGGGAACACCCGCGCGTACGACGCCTCGGTGACGTTCGAGGGGAGCATCGAGGTGTGGAGGACGGTGCCGCCGTAGGTGAAGCTGCGCCCGTCGGTGGAGGTGGCGACGCGCGTGGTGCGGTTGTCGCCGTGGAAGTACAGGTACATCTTCCCGTCGGCCCAGTGCGCGTGCGGACTGGACACGTGCGGCACCGTCGGGTAGTGCGGCGACCAGGTGTTGGAGATGATGGGGTTGGCCGAGTACTCCTTCCACGGCCCCGCGAGGGAGTCGGCGTAGGCGAGGCAGATCCCGCCCGGGTCGTCGTGGGGCGCGTAGTACATGTACCAGGCGCCCAAGGGGTTCTGCACCCGTCCGGCCACGTGCCGGATCGAGGGGAAGATGATCTCGCGCCGGGCCGGCGCGTAGCTGAGGGTGCTCCTGTCCATCGCCGCGCCGAGGCGGGTGAAGGTCGGGAAGCCGGCGGGGACGGCGGCCGCGGGGGCGGCGCCGAGGGCCGCGGTGGCGCCGAGGGCGGCCGCGCCCAGCAGCAGGCCGCGGCGGCCGAAGGGTCGTCGTTCGGGGTCCATGACGCTCTCCTGTCCGGCCCGCGCGGTCGCCGCCGTGCTCCGGTGCGCGGCGGTGCAGAGGCACCGCGGTGGGCCTTTGGAGGAGAAGTGTCCGTTCCGGGGTGAGCGGCCGTCAAGATGATAATACGGATTATCATCTTGACGGCCCGAAAATCGACGTGCAACATGATCACACGCACCAGTGGTTATACGCATTATGAGCCCGTCGAGAAAGGCCCCTCCGTGACCGGACCCCGCCGCCGCGTGACGCAGCGCGACATCGCCCGCATCAGCGGCGTCAGCCAGGCCACCGTCTCCCTGGTGCTCAACAACCGCCTCGACGGCGGCGTCAGGATCGCCCCCGAGACGCAGCAGCGCGTCCTCGACGCCATCCGCGAGACCGGCTACGTCGCCGACCCGGTCGCCCGGCGCCTCGCCGACCAGTACAACCGCATCATCGGCGTGTTCACCTACGAGCCCGTCTTCCCCTCGGGCGCAAGGGACTTCTTCCACCCGTTCCTCCTCGGACTCGAGGAGCAGGCCGAACGGCTCGGCTGCGATCTGCTCCTGCTCACCAGCGCGCCCGTGGACGGGGGCCGGCGGCGCATGTTCGCCGACGGCAGCCGCATCCGCCTCGCCGACGGCTGCGTCGTGCTCGGCCGTGAGGTCGACCGCGGGGACCTGGAACGCCTTGTCGCCGAGGGCATCCCGTTCGTGTCCGTGGGCCGCCGCGACGACGCCGGCGGGCCGGTGCCGTATGTGGGCGCCGACTACCCGGCCGCCACCGCCGCGCTCGTCGAGCGCGCGGCCCGCCTGGGGCACCGGCGGATCGCGTACGTCGGGAGCGGCGAAGGGCCGGAGTCCTATGCGGACCGCCTGCGCGGGTTCCGCGCCGCCGCGGCCGACGCGGGCGTCGAGTACGGCCGGATCGCGGCCGCGGCGGCGGCGCCGCTCGACGCGGCCGTCGCCGAAGGCGTGACCGCGCTGTTCCTGGAGGAGCCCGCCGACGCCCCGGCCGTCACCGCCTGGGCGAGCGGGCGCGGGCTCGGCGTCCCCGCGGACCTCTCCCTCGTCGCCCTGGGCGACCCGACCCGGCCGGTGTCGATGGACCTCGACGTCGCCGGCTTCACCATCCCCCGCCGCGAGATGGGCCGCCAGGCCCTCGACGTGTTCTTCGCGCTCATCGAGGGCGCGGCGACCGACACGCAGCGGCTGCTCCCGTGCGAACTGCACGACGGCGCGACCCTGGGGCCCGTCCAGTGATTCCCCCCGGAACGCGGACCGGCCCCGACACCCACCGGAAGGAACCGATCTTGAAGCAGGAACTGCAAGCCGACATCCTCGTCGTGGGCGGCGGACTCGGCGGCGTCGCCGCCGCGCTGGCCGCGCTGCGCGCCGGGAGGCGCGTCGTCCTCACCGAGGAGTACGACTGGATCGGCGGCCAGCTCACCAGCCAGGCCGTCCCGCCCGACGAGTCGTCCTGGGTGGAGCAGTTCGGCGTCACCGCCTCCTACCGGCGGCTACGCGAGGGGATCAGGGAGTACTACCGGCGCCACTACCCGCTCACCGAGGCCGCCCGCGCCAAGCGGGACCTGAACCCGGGCGGCGGGCACGTCAGCCGCCTGTGCCACGAGCCGCGCGTGGCCGTGGCGGTCCTGGAGTCGATGCTCGCGCCCTACCTCGGGTCGGGGACGTTGCGGCTCCTCCAGCCGTACCGGCCGGTCGCGGCCGACGTGGACGGCGACCGGGTCGAGGCCGTCACCCTCGCGCACCGCGACACCGGCGAGCGGATCACCGTGGGCGCGCCGTACGTGCTCGACGCGACCGAGACCGGAGAGCTGCTGCCGCTCACCGGGACCGAGTACACCACCGGGTTCGAGTCCGCGAAGGACACCGGCGAGCCGAGCGCGCCCGACGAGGCGCAGCCGGACAACATGCAGGCCGTCTCGGTGTGCTTCGCGATCGACCACGTCGACGGCGACCACACGATCGACAAGCCCGCCGACTACGACTTCTGGCGGGGGT
Source organism: Glycomyces endophyticus (assembly GCF_039531525.1). Classification (NCBI taxonomy): domain Bacteria; kingdom Bacillati; phylum Actinomycetota; class Actinomycetes; order Glycomycetales; family Glycomycetaceae; genus Glycomyces; species Glycomyces endophyticus. The sequence goes on along the minus strand of NZ_BAAAQF010000024.1, from coordinate 9,239 downwards.
TCCGCACCGACTTCTGGGGCGGGAACCTCCTCGGCTTCCGGGCCCCGAACCCGCGCACGCTGGAGGCAGCGGAGCGGACCTTCGAGCCCAACCCCGACGACGACCCGCTCGCGGTCGTCGGCGACCAGCGCCGCGGCGGCGGCGACATGAACCTGTGGACGTTCCGCCGCATCGCCGCCCGCCGCAATTTCACGCCGGGCGCGTACGCCAGCGACATCACCCTCGTCAACTGGCCGATGATCGACTACTTCCTCGCGCCGGTGATCGACAACCCGGACGCCGCACTGCATCTGGAGAAGGCGCGCGGCCTGTCCCGCAGCGTCCTGTACTGGCTCCAGACGGAGGCGCCGCGCGCCGACGGCGGCGCCGGCTGGCCGGGGCTGCGCCTGCGCGGCGACGTCACGGGCTCGACCGACGGCCTCGCCCAGGCCCCCTACCACCGCGAGTCGCGGCGCATCAAGGCCGAGTACACGGTGGTCGAGCAGGACCTCTCGGCGGCGGTGCGCGGCGACAAGGGCGCGGTGTCCTACCACGACAGCGTGGGGATCGGCATGTACCGCATCGACCTCCACCCCTCCACCGGGGGCGACAACTACATCGACGTCGCCTCCTGCCCGTTCGAGATTCCGCTCGGCGCACTCCTGCCGGTGCGGGTCGACAACCTCCTCCCCGCCGGGAAGAACCTCGGCACCACCCACATCACCAACGGCTGCTACCGGCTCCACCCCGTGGAGTGGAACATCGGCGAGGCCGCCGGGGCCCTCGCGGCCTTCAGCTTCGAGCGCAACCTGCCGCCGCGCGCGGTCGGGGACGACCCGGCGCTCCTCGCCGAGTTCCAGGACCGCCTGACCGCCGAAGGCTTCGAACTGCGCTGGCCCGACGTCGCCGCCTACTGACAACGCGCCCTTGACAATGCCGTCAACCGAAAGGAACGACCCCTGATGAAGCACGCACGGATACTGCTGGCCGCCGCGGGGGCCGCCCCGCTGGCCCTGGCCGCCTGCGGCGGCGGAAGCGACGACGGGCCGGTGACGCTGCGCATGACCACGTGGTCGGCCAGCGAGGACCACCTCGCGATGCTGAACGAGATCGCCGACGCCTACATCGCCGACCACCCCGACGTGGAGGCGATCGAGTTCGACCCGCTCCCGTTCGAGGGCTACACGAGCACGCTGACCACGCAGATCGCGGGCGACAACGCACCCGACCTGGCGTGGATCCTGGAGAGCGCCGCCCCGGACTTCGTCTCCAGCGGCGCGCTCGCGCCGCTGAGCGAGACGCTGTCGGAGGCCGAGGGGTACGAGTACGACGACCTCGTGCCGGCCGCGACCGAACTGTGGCGCGAGGACGACGAGCTGTACGCGTACCCGTTCTCGACCTCGCCGTTCGGCGTGTTCGTCAACAACGACCTCCTCGCCGAGGCCGGGCAGCCCACCGCGGCCGAACTCATCGCCTCAGGCGAGTGGACCTGGGAGCGCGTGGTCGCCGCGGGCGCGGCCGTCCACGCCGCGACCGGCACCGACGGCCTGGTCATCCGCGACTTCGACTACTCCGGCTGGGACAACCTCTCCACCCTGTGGACCGGCTGGGGCGCGCGGGCGTGGAGCGAGGACGGCACCGAGTGCGGGTTCGACGACCCGGAGATGGTCGAGGCGCTCTCGTTCATGCACGACGCGGTGTTCGCGCAGGAGGCCATGCCCGGCCCCGGCACCACCGCCGACTTCTTCGCGGGCGAGGCGGCCATGACGGTCACCCAGATCTCCCGCGCCGGGCTCCTCGCGGAGGCGCCCTTCGGGTGGGACCTCGTGCCGCTCCCGGCCGGGCCCGCCGGCGAGTACTCCGTGATCGGGCAGGCCGGGCTCGGCGTCCTCACCGTCGCCCCGCACCCGGAGGAGGCCGCGGACTTCCTGGCGTACATGACGAACCCGGAGAACTCCGCGAAACTCGCCCAGTACTTCCCGCCGCCGCGCGAGTCGCAGCTGACCGCCGAGGTCCTCGGCCAGGCCAACCCGCTGCTGACGCCCGAGCAGCTCCAGACCGTCGTCATCGACCGCATCGACGCGGGCGTCGTCAAGCCCGGCCACACCGGCCAGGCCCAGCTCGACCAGGCCGTGCGGGCCGCGCTCGACCCGCTGTGGACCGCCGACGCCGACGTCGCGGGCGTCCTCGGCGAGCTGTGCACCGCCATCGACCCGCTGCTGGCGCAATGACGGCGACGAAAGCCGACACCGCCGTCCCCGGCCGGGCGCAGTCCCGGCCGGGGCGGCCCGGGTGGTGGACGGCCCGGCGCCGCGACCACCTCGCCGGATTCCTGTTCGTCGCCCCGCAGCTCGCCGGCACGGCCCTGTTCGTGCTGCTCCCGCTGGGCCTGATGTTCTGGTACAGCTTCCACGACTGGAACGTCCTCGCCGGGGGCTTCACGTGGACCGGCTCGGAGAACTACGAGCGCCTCGCGCAGGACCCGGCGCTGCCCGGCGTCCTCGGCACGACCGCCGCGTTCTCGATCGGCCTCGTCGCGCTCAACCTGAGCCTCGCGCTGGTGCTGGCGGTCCTGCTCAACCAGAAGCTGGCCGGCACGGTCGTCTTCCGCACGATCTTCTTCTCCCCCGTCGCGGTCACCTTGGTGGCGTGGACGATCGTGTGGCGGTTCCTCCTCCAGGACGACGGCGGCGTCAACGGCCTCCTGTCCGTCGTCGGCGTCGACGGCCCGAACTGGCTGCGCGGCGAGACCACTGCGATGATCGCGGTCGTCGTCGTCCAGGTCCTCAAGAACGTGGGGCTCAACATGGTCCTGTTCCTCGCGGCGCTCCAAGGCGTGCCGAAGGAGCTGTACGAGGCGTCCACCATCGACGGCGCGGGCGCGTGGACCCGGTTCCGGCGCATCACGATGCCGATGATCAGCCCGACGATCCTGCTCACCTCGATCATCACCGTCGTCGGCTCGCTGCAGGTGTTCGCCCAGATCGACGTGCTGACCAGCGGCGGGCCCGGCACCTCGACCACCGTCCTCGTCTACTACCTGTACCAGAACGCCTTCCAGTTCCACGACTTCGGCTACGGCGCGACGCTCTCGGTCCTGCTGTTCGCGATCGTCCTGGTGCTCACCGTGATCCAGTGGCAGATGCGCAGAAAGTGGGTCTTCCATGAAGACTGAGCGCCTCACCACCGCGCGCTCGCGGCGCGCGAAGCTGACCCTCTACGGGCTGCTGTGCGTCCTCGCCGTCCCGTTCATGTTCCCCACCTGGTGGATGGTCACCTCGAGCCTGAAGTCCGCCAACGAGATCTTCGCGTTCCCGCCCACGTTCCTGCCGACCGACCCGTCGTTCAGCGCGTACGGGCGCGTCTTCGAGTTCGCGCCGTTCGCCGAGCAGTACTTCAACAGCATGTACATCGCCGCGGCCGTCACCGTGGGGACGCTCGCGGTGTCCTCCCTGGCCGGGTACGCGTTCGCGCGCATCCGCTTCCCCGGGCACAACCTGCTGTTCCTGGTGGTCCTCGTCGGCCTGCTCATCCCGAGCGAGGTCACCATCGTGCCGCTGTTCCAGCTGTTCAACGGGTGGGGCATGGTCGACACGCACTGGCCGCTGCTGCTCGTCCCGGTCTTCGGCGCCCCGAGCGTCCTCGCGACGCTCATCATGCGGCAGTTCTTCATCGCGCTGCCCGCCGAGGTCGAGGAGGCGGGGCGCATGGACGGTCTCGGCCGCTTCGGGCTGTACTGGCGGATCGCGCTCCCGCTGTCGCGCCCGGCCCTGGGCGCGGTCGCGATCTTCTCGTTCCTGCACAGCTGGAACCTGTACCTGGAGCCGGTCGTGTTCCTGTCCACACCGGAGAAGTTCACGCTCCCGCAGGCGCTCACGCAGTTCACCGATGCGTACGGCGGTCCCATGTGGGACGTGCAGCTGTCGGCGGCGACCCTGTCGGCGCTGCCGGTGCTCATCGTCTTCGTCGTGGCGCAGCGGCAGTTCGTCGAGGGCCTGGCGCACACCGGCCTCAAAGGATGAAGCGGTGCCCCCGGCCCGGAGGCCGGGGGCACCGCTCACGTCGTTCTAGATGCCGTGCTGGCCGCGGAAGTCGTCGACGGCGCCCTGCGCGCCGTCCTGGGCGTCCTGCACGTAGTCGCCCGCGTCCTGCGCCCCCGCGACCGCGTCGCCGGCCTGCCCGGAGGCGTCGCCCACGTACTCTTCGTAGGCCGCGCCGGCCTCGCCGGTAGCGTCGCCGGCCATCTCGCCGGCCTGCCCCTTGGCCTCCTCGACGGCGCCCGTCACCATGTCCTTCAGCTCATTGAACTTGTCCAGCAAACCCATAGTGTTTACCCCCTCTTGCTCGGTACGTCCCACTATAGGGGGATGCGCTGCATAGACAAAGTTTCCTGAACGTCTGCACAGCAAACACTTCCGGTCGTGTTAGGAAGGTGCATGCCTGATCACACCTCGTACGACGCCGTCATCGTCGGCGGCGGCCACAACGGCCTCGTCGCCGCCGCCTACCTCGCCCGCGCCGGCAGGCGCGTCCTGGTGCTGGAGCGGCTGGGCCGCACCGGGGGCGCCGCGATCTCCGCACCCGCGTTCCCCGGCGTCGACGCCCGGCTCTCGCGCTACTCCTACCTGGTCAGCCTGCTGCCGCGGAAGATCGTCGCCGACCTCGGCCTGCGGTTCCAGGTGCGCAAGCGCGACGTCTCCTCGTACACCCCCGCCGAGCGCGGCGGCCGGGCGACCGGCCTGCTCGTCACCCGCGACCGGGCCCGCAACCGCGAGTCCTTCGCCCGGCTCACCGGCTCCGACGCCGAATACGAAGCGTGGCAGGCGTTCTACGGCACCGCGGCCGCCGTGGCCGCACGGGTCTTCCCCACGCTCACCGAACCGCTGCCGACCGCCGCGGAGCTCCGCCGGCGCGTCGGCGACGACCAAGCGTGGCGGATGTTCTTCGAAGCGCCCCTAGGGGAGGCGATCGAGGCGGGGTTCCGGGACGACCTCGTCCGCGGCGTGGTCCTCACCGACGCCCTCATCGGCACCTTCACCCACGCCTGGGCCGAGGACCTGCGGCAGAACCGCACCTTCCTGTATCACGTCATCGGCGGCGGCACCGGCGACTGGGACGTGCCCGTCGGCGGCATGGGCGCCTTCACCGACGAGCTCGCGGCCGCCGCGCGGGCCGCCGGCGCGGAGATCCTGACCGGGCACGAGGTCACCGGGATCGACACCGACGGCGCGCGGGCCGAGGTCGCGTTCGCGGCGGAGGGCGGACCCGGCGCCGTCGCGGCCCGGCACGTGCTGGTCAACGCCTCCCCCGAGGCGCTGGCGGGCCTGCTCGGCGCGCCGGCCCCTGATCCGGCCGAGGGCGCGCAGCTCAAGGTCAACATGCTGCTCACGCGCCTGCCGCGGCTGCGCGACACCGGGGTCGACCCGCGGGAGGCGTTCGCGGGGACGTTCCACGTCTCCGAGACGTACGGGCAGCTCGAGGCGGCGTACGCCGAGGCGGCCGCGGGGCGGCTGCCCTCGCGCCCGCCCTCGGAGATCTACTGCCACTCGCTGTCGGACCCGTCGATCCTCGGGGCGGACCTGGTGCGCCAGGGCTACCAGACGCTGACGCTGTTCGGGCTGCACGCGCCCGCGCGGCTGTTCCGCGGCGCCGGCGAGCGGGAGGCGAAGGCGGCGCTCCTGGAGGCCACGATCGGGCAGCTCGACGCGTACCTGGACGAGCCGCTCGCCGACTGCCTCGCGACGGACGGGGACGGCGAGCCGTGCATCGAGGCGAAGACCCCGCTCGACCTGGAGCGGGACCTGCGGCTGCCGGGCGGGAACATCTTCCACCGGGACCTGTCGTGGCCGTACCGGACCGAGGAGGCCGCCGGACGCTGGGGCGTGGAGACCGCGCACGCGAACGTGCTGCTCTGCGGGGCCGGCGCGGCGCGCGGCGGCGGGGTCAGCGGCATCCCCGGGCACAACGCGGCCATGGCCGTCCTGGGGTTCTAGGATCGGGGGATGGACACCACGACCGCCGAGGTCATGGCGGAGCTGGCCGCGCTCGTGGGCGCTGACGACCGAGCGCGTCGCGAAGCGGCCGGCGGGCCTGGACCTGCCGGGGCTGCTCGACGTGATCGAGGCGGAGATGAAGGACGCCCCGGACCGGTTGCAGTGGGCGATGAACCACTGCCTGGCGCAGATCGGGATCGACCGCCCGGAGCTGCGGGCGCGGGCGATCGCGATCGGCGAGCGGCTGGAGGTCCTCAAGGACTACCCGACGTCGCCGGGGTGCACGTCGCCGTACGCGCCGGTCTGGATCGAGGAGCTGGTGCGGCGCAAGGAGAGCGCTTGACCGTCACGCCTTCCAGACGGTCTTGAGGTTGGTGAACTCGCGGATGCCCGCGGCGGCGAGCTCGCGGCCGTAGCCGGAGTCCTTGACGCCGCCGAACGGGAGCTCGGGGAAGGAGACGGTCATGCCGTTGACGAAGACCGCGCCGGCGTCGAGGCGGCGGATGAACCAGTCCTGCTCGTCGGCGTCGTTCGTCCACACCGAGCTGGAGAGGCCGAACGTGGTCTGGTTGGCGATGCGGGCCGCGTCGTCGGCGTCCTGGGCGCGGTAGAGCGTGGCGACGGGGCCGAAGGCCTCTTCGCGGACGATGCGGGCGTCGTCGCCGAGGCCGGCGAGGACGGTCGGGGTGTAGTACCAGCCGGGCCGGTCGGGGGCGCCGCCGCCGGCGAGGACCTCGGCGCCCTTGGCGACCGCGTCGTCGACGAGCTCGGCGAGCTCGTCGCGCCCGGCCTCGGTGGCGAGGGGGCCGACCTCGGTGGCGGGGTCGAGGGGGTCGCCGACGACGAGGGCGGCGACGGCCTCGGCGAAGCGGGCGGCGAACTCGTCGTAGACGTCGGTGTGGACGATGAACCGCTTGGCGGCGATGCAGGACTGGCCGTTGTTGACGGTGCGGGCCTTGACCGCGGTCGCGACGGCGGCGTCGAGGTCGGCGGAGGGGAGCACGACGAAGGGGTCGGAGCCGCCGAGTTCGAGGACGGTCTTCTTGATCTGGGCGCCGGCGGCGGCCGCGACGGCGCGCCCGGCGGGCTCGGAGCCGGTGAGGGTCACCGCGTGCACGCGCTCGTCCTCGATGACGGCGTTGACGGCGCCGGAGCCGATGAGGAGGGCCTGGAACGCGCCGGGCGGGAAGCCGCCGCGTTCGAAGAGCGTGTCGAGGTAGAGGGCGGTCTGGGGGACGTTGGAGGCGTGCTTGAGCAGGCCGGTGTTCCCGGCGGCCAGCGCGGGGGCGGCGAAGCGGAGGGCCTGCCAGACCGGGAAGTTCCAGGGCATGACGGCGAGGACGGTGCCGAGGGGCTCGTACCGGGTCCAGGCGCGGGAGGCGCCGACGGCGGCGGGGTCGCCGAGGGGCTCGTCGGCGAGGAACGCCTCGGCGTGGTCGGCGTAGAAGCGGAGTCCCTTGGCGCTCTTGCGGATCTCGGCCTCGGCTTGGGCGATGGGCTTGCCCATCTCGACGACGAGGAGGCGCGCGGTGGTGGCGATCTCGGCGTCGAGGAGGTCGGCGGTGCGCCGGAGCCAGGCCGCGCGGTCGGCGAAGGTGGTGGCCTTGAGGGTCTCGAAGCCGCTGCGGGCGAGGGCGATCCGTCGCTCCACCTCCTCGGGGCCGTGCGGTTCGAACTCGTGCTCGGTCGCTCCGGTGGCGGGGTTGATCGTCGCGATCGCCATGGCTGGTCCAATCCTTCGCGTGGCAGCGGGCCGTTACATACCGGCTGGTCGGTCAGTACCATCCTAGGCGACCGGCCCGGCGCCCGGGATCGCCGGGGACGACGGGTCAGGACGGCGCGTTGACCTCGGCGAGGACCACCGCCAGCGCCCAGATCACGAACACGTTGAACGCGATGATGAGCAGGGCCCACAGCGGGTAGTACGGCAGGAAGAAGAACTGGTTCAGGGCCGACACCGCGGCGAGGCCGATGCCGACGCCGTACGCCCAGGACCGCCCCATGAGGACGAACATGCCGGTGAGGGCGAGGAGCGCGCCGAGCACGATGTGGATCCAGCCCCAGGCGGCGGTGTCGATGGCGAAGGTGTAGTCGCCGACGGTGGCGAAGAGCGCGTCGTTCGCGACCGCCGCGATGCCCTCGAAGAGCTGGAACAGGCCCACGGTGATCATCAGCGCGCCGGCGGCCACCGCGCCTGCGGTGGCCCAGGCGAGCCTGCCGTCGTCTTCGGACATCTCGGCTCCTCGTGTTCGCGGGTTTGCTCCTGTGTACCCCCGCCCGCCGCCGGCGGGGGCGAAACCGGCGAATCGGGGGGTCAGGCGGCGGCGCGGGTGAGGCGGAGCTTGACGTCGACGGCCTGGACGCCGTAGCGGAGCGGCATGACGGGGTTGAGTTCGAGTTCGGCGATCTCGGGGAGGTCCTCGGCGAGGCGGCCGAGCCGGACGAGGAGGTCGGTGAGGGCGTCGAGGTCGACGGGGCGGGTGCCGCGGTACTCGGTGAGGCGGTCGCCCGAGCGCAGGGACCGCCACATGGACTCGGCGTCGGCGGCGGTGAGCGGGAGGAGTCGGTACTGGCGGTCCTCGGGCGCGCCGAGGACGACGAGGGAGCCGAAGAGCGGGTCGTGGACGATCCCGGCGGCGAGTTCGATGCCGGCGTCGAGCACGGGCTGGACGACGACGGATGCCTGCTCGTCGCCTTCGATGCGGGCGGCGACGTCGGCGAAGGCGGTGCGGACCTCGTGGGCGTCGCTGAGTCCGAGGTGGACGCTGCCTTCGGCGGCGCCGCGGACCAGGTCGGGGTCCTCGGCCTTGACGGCCACGGGGTAGCCGACGGCGCGGGCCGCGGCGACGGCCTCGCCTTTGGAGACGACGTGGAGGGCCTCGATGAGCTGGATGTCGTAGCAGGCGAGGATCGCGGCGGCGTCGGCGGCGGTCTGCCAGCCGTCCCCGGCGGGCAGGAGCCGGTCGACGATGGCGCGGGCGCGGTCGCGGTGGACGCCGGGCAGTTCGGGGCGGCTCCCGAGGGGGCGGGCGCGCCAGGCGGCGTAGTCGGCGGCGCGGCCGAGGGCGGCGACTGCGGGTTCGGGGAACGCGAAGACGGGCGGCCGGCCGGCGCCGAGCGGGTGCGGCGGTTCGGGGTGGCCCATGGCGACGACGGCCGAGGGGAGGTGGGGGAAGGCGTCGAGCGCGTCGGCGAGGACGGTGAGGCGGTCGTCGGCGTCGTCGCCGGCCTCGAGGACGGCGACGAGGGCGTCGACCTCGCCGGAGG